>DDRH01000032.1:0-1351 GCA_002343075.1 Phycisphaerales bacterium UBA2421
GCGGGCGATGCAAAGGCGCTGCTGTTGTCCACCACTGAGGCCGAGCGCGCTTTGCTGCAGCCGGTCCTTACATTCATCCCACAGCGCCGCCTTGGTGAGGCACTCTTCCACGAGTGCATCGAGGTCGGCCTTTCGGGAGACACCCTGCAGGCGCGGCCCGAAAGTGATGTTCTCGTAAATGCTTCTCGGAAAAGGGTTTGGCTTCTGAAACACCAGCCCCACCTTGCGGCGCAGGGTGACCAGATCGGTGCCCGGCGAATAGACATCGTGCCCGCCGATGATCACTTCGCCTGTGACTTCGCATCCGGGGATGAGGTCGTTCAGCCGGTTGATGGCCCTGAGAAATGTGCTCTTGCCACAACCGCTGGGGCCAATGAGGGCCACAACATGCCTCTCGGGAAAGCCCAGGGTCACGCCGCGGATGGCGTGGGACTTGCCATACCAGACATGCACGTCGCGCGTATCAATCAGTATCGGCGCCGCCGACCCGGCGGGGTTTGGCTCGCTCATCATCGTGCGCGACTGTGACGGTGCCTGCATGGTCACAACTGGCATAAACTGGCCCTCAAACGCGTCAGCATACGACGGCGAATGTATGGCCTAAACCCAATGGAGCAAGCAGATTATCAAATCTTAACAATTCAGGTGCGGGTGGCTATCGCAGGTTAACGGCTCCCACCGCCAGCGCCGCGGCTGCGAAGATGAATACTGAGATCTCGAAAAAATGGGAAAGAACGGAAACAACTCGATCCTGCATCGTTCGAATCCTCCGGGCGACGCCATTTGCTCAACTTTGGGCCGATACACGCTGGCCCGCGGTTGCTAAAGGAATCGTCCTTTGCCCGTTTCCGGCATTGACAAAAGTACGAAACAACCCCGCCCGGGCCAAACCAAGGCGCGGGTTTGCGTATTTAGTACGCGAACGGGCAGTTAGTGTTCGCTTTACCACGAATTATCGGACGGTTGAGAATGCTGAAGGTTAGTTATCGGACGGCATCAGCCGGGGTTGGTTCATCGACCCTGCCTGACTGCAACTGGTTCAAACCACCAGCACCCGCGCTATCGCTTCCCCGATCGTCGCCGGCGAATCGCTTGAGATCACAGATTGTGACCTCAAGAGTTCACCTTCCCAAAGATTGAAGTCGTCAACCACCTCGTCAACCACCAATGCCCTCGAAACAATGATTGGCGTTAGCACCGGAACGAAGCCCGTCGCCACGGTTCCGACCACGCCTTCCGATCGTAACGGATTCGCTCGCAGTTCCTCGGTCGTCATCTTAAACCCCAAGCACCCGGGCCATCGTTTCGCCAATGGTGGCGGGTGAATCGGCCACTGCGATGCCGGCGGCTT
>DDRH01000032.1:1581-3615 GCA_002343075.1 Phycisphaerales bacterium UBA2421
GTGGCCCATGCGCTTGCCCGGGGGGGCCGTGCGGCCGGCGATGAATGCCACGACCGGCTTCTTCACGTTCGCCTTGATGAACTTCGCCGCGTCGCTCTCATCGCTCCCGCCGATCTCGCCGATGAGAATGATTGCATCGGTTTCGATGTCGGCGTTGAACATCGTCAGCAGTTCGATGTAGTTCAGCCCCTTCACCGGATCGCCGCCGATGCCCACGCATGTGGTCTGGCCGATCTGCCGGGTGCTGCATTGCCACACCGCTTCGTAAGTCAATGTCCCGCTGCGCGAGATGATGCCCACCTTCTTCCGCGTCCGGGCTTCGCTGGCGGGCAGATGAATGTAGCCGGGCATGATGCCGATCTTGCATTCGCCGGGCGTGATGATGCCCGGGCAGTTGGGGCCGATAAGCACCGGCGAGTGGGCGGTGGGAAGCGGGCTGTGGGCTGGGTCGGGATTGCCACCGCCGACCGCCCTTTGCCCCCGGCCCACGCCTTCGAGGTACGCCTTCACCTTCACCATGTCCAGCACCGGAATGCCTTCAGTGATCGCGACGATGGTCTTGATTCCCGCATCGGCGGCTTCCATGATCGCGTCGGCGGCGAAGGGTGGGGGGACGAAGATCATCGTCGCATTCGCGCCCGTCGCCTCAACCGCCTGCCGAACCGTGTCGAAGATCGGCAGGCCATTGGCATCTTTCTGACCACCCTTGCCCGGGGTGACCCCGCCGACCATTTTGGTGCCGTATTCCAGACACCCCTTGGTATGAAACGCGCCCGCCGAGCCGGTGATGCCCTGGCAGATGACCTTGGTGCTTTTGTTGATTAGGATGCTCATGATGACCTTGGGAAGTAAAGTAAATCACTGACGAACGCGAACTCGGTGATTCTCCACGATGAACAACTTGCGACAGTAATGCTGCTGTTCTAGGTGAGCAACCAGCAGCGCGTGAAGCCGAACCAACAACTGCGGAATCGTCTCGGGATGATTGTGAAGCTGAATTGCGAGCACGCCCGTGTGTGCCGCCGGCGGATACGCGACAATGTCAGCGAAATTGCCGTTCAACGAAATCAGAATCGCGCCGAGATGCGGGGCCTTCCCAATCACGTCCCCATCCGGGGCACTTGCGGGAAGCTCATCTCTCGATAGCGTTACAACATGTCCGTGCCGCTTCAGATCATTTGTGATCTGCGCAGGAATGCATTGATTGCTCACGAGTTTCAAGCTCATGCCGGAATCGCTTCAAACTCGGCCAGCTCGCGCGCGTAGTCCAGGCTCGCGGCAATATCGGCTTCAGTGATAACAGGGAATTTGTCCACCACCTGCGCCACGGTACGGCGGGCGGCCAGGAATCCAAGGATCAGCGCCACCGGAACGCGCGTGCCCTTGATGCACGGCTTACCCCGCAGCACCGCCGGGAGGCTCTCGATGTGATTTCGCCAATTCACGACCGGCATTCTACCGCGGGCAAACATTGGCGTAAAACCGGTGAAAAAAAAAGGGCAGTTGCGCCCTACTTACTGTTGACTGGGTTACTTTAACAGCTATTCTGCGCGCGAGCATGAGTGATATTCGCGTAAGGAAGTGATTCGAGCCGAGCATTATCACTCGCGTTGTTGGGTTCGGTGTCGCTTGGCTTTCAAGGCTTAATGATTGGGGTATCCGTGATGCGAAATGCCATCATCGACATAGCAGTTGAGCCTTGTTGTAGTGTCGGCGCTTTTCGTTGCAGGCTATTCGGCCAACGTGAAAGCCGACCCGCCTCCGCAGAATTTCCCCGATCAAGCATTGCATTTTGTCAGGTGGTGGGTTGGGACATGTCAGGATGGCGCAGTTGTTTGCACGATTGACTGTACTTCCGTTGAGGAAGGGTATCTGTCGACCTGGGTGCCTTACCCGCCCCAGTCGGGCTGTTCGTTCTACGCTTTGATTGCGACGGGCTGATGTTGCAGTGGGGGCCAATGGGGCTTGCAATAGCCGGTCAGGTGAAACGCAATTGCGACGACGCGAAGGATAAGACCATGCGAACACTGGTTT
>DDRH01000049.1 GCA_002343075.1 Phycisphaerales bacterium UBA2421
CAGGTGAATGTTCCGCGCGGAACAGTTGTTGCTTGCTGGTTGCTGGTTTTTGGGATTTGGGATTTGGTAATTGGTTCTTGGTCGTTTGGTTTTGTGTTTTGTGCTGCTGGGAACTGGGCGGGGGCTGTGCCATCAAGCCCTCGCAGACCCTCCCCCCAACCCCCTCCCGGAGTACCAGGAGGGGGAGATGGAACATTGTTCCGCGCGGAACAATGTGCAATCACCTCTGCCGACTGCCGACTGCGCGCTGCCCTCTGCCCTCTGCACCCGCGCGGAACATTCGTACGGCGCTGTTGCAGCCGGGGGGCGGTTAGAGTTTGCCTCGTTTGGCTTGTTCTCTTTCGATGGCCTCGAAGAGTGCGGTGAAGTTGCCTTCGCCGAAGCCGTCGGAGTTGCCTCTTCGCTGGATGATTTCGTAGAAGAGTGTAGGCCGATCAAACAGGGGTTTGCTGAACAGTTGCAGGAGGTAGCCATCGGCGCGGTCGCGGTCCACGAGGATCTTGAGTCGCTTGAGGTCTTCGATGCTTTCCTTGATTTCGCCGACGCGTTCGGGAACTTTGTCGTAGTAGGTGTCGGGGACTTCGAGAAAGTCCATCCCGCGGTTGCGCATCTCGGCGATGGCGGCGACGATGTTGGGCGTGAGCAGGGCGATGTGCTGAATGCCTGGCCCGCGATACTCGTCGAGGTATTCCTGTATCTGGCTGTTTTTGCTGCTCGGTTCGTTAATGGGGATCTTGATGTACCCTTCGCTGGCGCCCATGACTTTGCTCATGAGGGCGCTTCGGCCGGTGTTGATGTCGAAGTGTCTTGCTTCCTCGAATCCAAAGACGCGCGCGTACCAGTCGCACCACTGGTTCATGCTTTCGACATTGGCGACCATGTGATCGATGCACATAAGCTGGATTTCGTCTTCCTCGATTCCGCCGGCGACATTGACATAGCCGGGGGCGAACTTGTCGTGGTTTTTGCGTTGGAGGAAGGTGTGTGTGGTATCGCCGAATGCGGCGATTGTCCCGCCGACGAAATCGCCATTGTCTTCGATATCGCGAACGACGGTGCACCCTTCGCTGCGCGCGTGCGCGAGCGACTTGGCCACATCGCGGACGCGGAAGGCGATGTCTTTCACGCCGTTGCCGTGGGTGGCGACGTGCTGTCGGATGTCGGCTGCGGAGGGGTCGTCGCCGTCGGCTTCTGCAAAGAGGAAATTGATTCGTCCCTGCCCGACGATGACGGCGCGCCGGCCCTTGGCACCGGTGGTGCGGTCGGCCTTGGCGCGTCGGCGCATGCCGAGCCGATGCTCGTGATATCTGGCCCATTCCTCGGCGTCGTTGACATAGAACTCGACGTGATCGATGCCGGTGACGCCCAGCGGATTATCGCCGCGGCTGGACTTCTTGGCTTCTAATGAGACTGCAGTCACGGACATGGTTTCCTCCGTCGCACGGGCTTCCAACCCGTTCTCAGGTTTTTGGAATGAAGAAGACGGGCTGGAAACCCGTGCTACGCCTTGCCTCTATAAATCTCCACCAGAACCACAGTCGCATCCACCTTGCCGATGTTCTCGATTGCGTGCGGGACGTCGGCGGGGTAGTGGGCGCTGTCGCCTTTATTCAGGACGGCTTCGTCGGTGTTGGCGATGACTTTGATCGTGCCACTTTCCACCGTGAGAAACTCGCGCACCCCGCCGAAGTGGGGAGCACTTTTGAGCTTGGCACCGGGCCTCAATGACACCTCATAAAACTCCACATCGGTCTCAACATGCGGCGGGGAGAGCGTGCGGATCTTCACGTCTTTGCCGCTTCGATAATGATAGGTGCGATCGTCGCTTCTGACGATATCAATTGCGGTGGTGGCGTCGGGAATGTCAACCAGATTGCCGAGGCTCATGCCGAACGATTGTGCGATGCGATAAGCGACCGCAAGAGTCGGGTTGGCTTCATTGCGCTCGATCTGCGAGAGCATCGACCGACTCACGCCGCAGGCGGCGGAGAGTTGTTCGAGCGTCCAGCCCTTTTTCTTGCGCAGTTGACGCACCCGGTCACACAAATGGCCGGCGATGTTGTCGATCTGCAGCACGGGTGCCGCAGTTCCGTTTCGCGGGCGCGGCGCGTCGCCGTCGTCGATGAGAGGATCAGGATCGTCGCCACGCTTCATGGCGTTCCAATATACTAGAAAACACGTCTTGTAAAATAGAAATACGGGAATAACATGAACTTTGGCGTCGATTTTGTTGCACCCCGGTGCGGCAGCGAGATCAGAATCTTTTGTTGATAAGGATGCGTTGATGTCCACCTGCGTGCGGTACACCCGCGACGACAACGGCCTCGCCACCGTTACGCTCGACCTCCCGGGAAAGAGCGTCAACACGCTAACCGTACAGATGTGGGCCGAGCTTGATCAGGCACTCGCACAAGCCGAGGCCGACCTGCCGCGCGCTCTTTTGATTGTCTCGGCCAAGCCCAGAATTTTCATCGCAGGTGCCGATTTGTTTGAGCTGCGCGCGATGAGCGATCATGAGCTTGATCAGTACCTCGCCGACGGACAGCGAATCCTAAACCGCCTGGAGAAGATGCAGTGTCCCACGGTCGCCGTCATCAACGGTGATGCGCTGGGCGGTGGGCTGGAAGTGGCGATGGCATGCAGATACCGCATTGCAGCCGACGATGTAAGCGTCAAGCTTGGTCTTCCGGAGGTTCAGTTAGGAATTTGCCCCGGATGGGGTGGGACTGTGCGCGCCGTGAAGCTGGTCGGCGTGCAGAAGGCGGTCGAACTCGCGACGACCGGACGCCCCATCTCGCCGCAAGATGCCATGGCCGCGTGCCTCATTGACACGCTGGTGCCCCGCGCCGAGCTACTGAATGCCGCGCCCAACCTGCTCGACACCGATGCCCACGCCGGCTTGTCGGTAAAGCCGGCCGACCTGGCTTACCTTGACCGCGTTAAACCGGAGATCGAGACAAAGAACAGCCCGAACACTCCCGCGCCCGCTCGGATTGTGCAGGTCATTCGTGCCACCGCGGAGGGTGGCGCTGAAGCCGGCTTTGCTGCCGAGCGGCGCGGGTTGATCGAGCTGCGTGCCACCCCCGCCGGCCGTAACTTGTTGCGCCTGTTTTTCCTCCGGCAAAGCGCCAGGAAGGACGCCGCCAAAACCGCTGGCGGCACGCCGCGCGAAGTGAAACGCGTGGCGATCATAGGCGGCGGAATGATGGGCGGGGGAATCGTTCATGCATTTGTAAAAAGCGCTCTCGGCAAGTCTGACGCGCCGGTGCTGTGCATCGAATCGGAAGCCGTCGCCCCCGCCGCCGCGTCGCGGATCCAATCGGCGCTGGAGAAAGACGGGTTAAACCCTGCGTCGTTCCGCATGAGCAGCAATATCGAAGACGTCGGCGATGCCGATTTGATCATCGAAGCCATTGTGGAAGACATGCCCGCAAAGGAGGCGCTGTTCGCAAAGCTGGAAAAGCTCGCCAACCCTCAAGCGATCCTGGCGAGCAACACCAGTAGCCTGAGCGTCGGCAAGATCAGCAATTCGCTCACCGATGCCGCGCGCGTGGTTGGCATCCATTTTTTCAACCCAGTCCCCAAGATGCCTCTGGTCGAAGTGATTCGCCAGCCGTGCACCAGCAACGACGCACTGGCGACGGCGGTGTCGGTGGCGGTGCTGCTCGGCAAGACGCCGATCGTTTGCAACGATGCCCCGGGGTTCATCGTCAACCGCATTCTGATGCCGTACCTCAGCGAATCAATGCGACTCGCGGAAGAAGGCGTGAGTATCGAAGCGATCGATTCCGCCGTGAAACGCTGGGGCATGCCGATGGGGCCATTCGAGTTGATCGACCAGATCGGCATGGATGTCATCGTCGGCATTTTCAAGGCCTTGCGGCCGTATCTCGGCGATCGCGTGGAAACTCCCGGCGCGCTCCTCACTGCAGTCAAACGCAAGTGGCTCGGACGCAAGAGCAAGGTCGGCTTTTATCAATACAGCGACGATCGCTCGGTGAGACCGCGGGTGCACTCTGAAATGGTCGCGCTTCTGAGCAAGGCCAGCCTCACAATGGATGAAGACGCGATCCAGGATCGGTGCTTGTTGCCAATGGCGAATGAAGCGGCGCGTGTGCTCGTAGAGAAAGTGACCGAATCGATCGATGCCGTCGATCTCGCGTGCATTACGGGCCTGGGCATGGCAGGTTGGCGCGGCGGAATCTGTCGCCACGTGATCGACACGGGCGTATCGACAATCGTCAGCAAGCTGCAGGCGCTGGCCGCGGCGCATGGCGACCGGCTGAATCCGTCGAAGTTTTTGTGGCAGATTCCGAAGCTAGAAAAACTTTCTTGAAAACCAGAATGACGAAACCAGAAATGCGAATCAACTCCGAAAGCAGAATGACGAACGCGCCGAACGGTAAGTGTCACCGTTCGACTATTCGGATTTCGTCATTCGGCCTTGATTCGGATTGGGGGTTACGTCATTCAGATTGGCCATCTTGCCGTCGGCAATCGGCTATCAGCTATCAGCAATCACGCCCCCATGTAAAACCCGCCGTTCACATGAATCACCTGTCCGGTGATGTATGCACTCAGAGGCGAGCAGAGGAACAGCGCGACACCCACGATGTCTTCTGTCGTTCCAAGCCGGCCCAGCGGGGTTTGCGCGATGAACCCCGCGGTCACGTCGTCCTTCATGCCGGCGGTCATTTCGGTGGCGATCACGCCGGGCGCGATGGCGTTGACGCGCACCTTCTGCCGGGCAAACTCGCGTGCCGCAACCTTTGTCAGCGCCATCACGCCAGCCTTGCTCGGGGCGTAGGCCGCCTGGCCGAAAAACCCGAGTGTGCCCGCGACGCTCGCCATGTTCACCACACAGCCGCCTTCGCGCAGCAAGTCGGCACAGGCGCGCAGGACATTAAAAGGCCCGCCGAGGTTGATCTTCAGCGACGCCTCAAAATCGGCAAGTTCGATCTTTTTGATCGACTTCTCGCGCAGGATGCCAGCGTTGTTGATGATGATATCCAGCCCGCCGACGCTGGCCTTGATTTGCTCCGCCATCGCAGCGACCGAATCAAACCTCGAAACGTCTCCGGCAACGGCAACCGCCCCGGCGCATTTTCCCGCGGTTTCGGTTGGCGCGATAAGATCGTTCAAAACGCATCGCGCCCCGCGCTGGCTCAGGGCAATGGCAATCGCCGCACCAATGCCGCGCGACGCGCCGGTGATCAACGCTGTTTTTCCTCTAAAATCAAGTTCGTTCATGTTGGCCGCAGATTAACGCAGATCAACGCAGATGCCAGAAGTAGGGGCATGGTCACCCCAAACGCCACTCCGGTCGGGCCTGTGCGTCGTGGCGATTCGTTTCGCCAAACACCTCCGCGGACGAAAGCGCTCGGTATGACAAGTCTGCACTTTGATTTAATCTGCGTTCATCAGCGTTCATCTGCGGCCTTCAAATGATTCGGAGTCAGAAATGCCAGAACAAGTATATGCAATCGGTGTCGGTCGAACCGACTTCAAACGAAATCTGAAGAAGGAAGGCAAATCGCTCCGCGATGTCATCGTAGAGGCCGGTCGGGCGGCGATTGATGATGCAGGTGTAGAGCCGGCGGTCGTGCAATCGGGCGTCGTCGGCAACTTTGCCGCAGGGCGGCTGACCAGGCAGCTACATCTTGGCGCCTATCTCTGTGACATCGATGAATCCATGCGCGGTTTGCCCACCTTCCACGCCGAGGCGGCGTGTGCCAGCGGGAGTGTGGCACTGGTGGCAGGGTTTCACCAGGTCATGGGCGGGATTTACGATGCTGTGCTCGTGGTTGGCGCCGAGCAGCAGAAGACCATGCCCCCAAATGAAGTGGGTGATGTGCTCGCCAGCGCCGGCGAGTATTCCACCGAGCGGCCAAAGTATGGCGAGCTGACGTTCCCCTCGCTCTTCGGCTACGTCGCCGAAGTTTACAAGCAGACTTACGGGTTGACCGAAAAGGAACTGGCGTCGGTCGCTGCAAAGAATCGCATGCACGCCACGCTGAATCCGCTCGCGCAAATGCGCGATGCCGGAGTGAGCGATGAACAGGCCTGCGCGGTAAGCGAGAAGAATCCGGCCATTGCCGGACTGCTCAAGCTTTGCGATTGCAGCCAGATTACCGACGGTGCCGCTGCGGTGCTGCTGGTGAGTCAGAAGTTTCTTTCTCGGCATAAGTTGAAGAAGCCGGCAATCAGGCTCGCCGGCTACGGTAACACGACCGATTATCTCCCCGTCGATCGCAAGGACGTGCCCGTCTTCGCGCAGGCGCGCAAGAGCGCCCAACAGGCCTTTAGCCGGGCGGCTTGCGGCCCGAACGAGTTACAAGGCCTTGACGTACACGACTGTTTTTCAATCAGCGAGATCTGTGCTTACGAGATCCTCGGCCTCGTCGAAAACGGACAGGGCGCCAAACTCGCCGCGAGCGGGGCGACGCGACTCAAAGCCGTTGGTGGAAGCCCTCAGGCGGGCGTGCCGATCGTTAACCCCGGCGGGGGGCTGATCGGCGACGGCCATCCGGTCGGCGCAACCGGCGTGCGGCAGGTGGTCGAGGCCGTCGCACACCTCCGCGGGGAAGCGGGCGCGCGGCAGATCGAAAACTGCCGGCGCTACATGACGTTTAACATGGGCGGCTCATTTACGACCGCCGTTGCTTGTGTCTGGGAATCGACTCAATGACGAATCACGAAACCAGAAACTCGAGTCAAATCCGAGTGACGAAACCTGAACCGGACAGCGCGGCTTTTTCGTCATTCGGGTTTCGGATTTGTGGTATCAGGCCCTGGGTTTTTGCAGATTGATTGAGATGCCGAAAGACGAATCGATCCTCCGCGTTCTCACCGCCGTCCCGATTTGCGACGGCCATGACAGCGCCATCAATACGATTAACCTCGAGTTTATCCGTAACGGCATCGAGGTGATTTACCTCGGCTACCACCGCAGCGTGCGCGATATCGTACGGGCGGCGGTGCAGGAAGACGTGCGCGCCGTCGGCATCAGCAGTTATAACGGCGGGCACAACGAGTTCTTCTCACAGGTTGCCCGGGAACTTCACAAGGAAGTCGGCGGCGAAATCACGGTGTTCGGCGGCGGAGGGGGTACCATTACCCATGACGACGAACGGATCATGCGCCGGGCGGGTGTGGACAAGATCTTCTTCGCAGGAACACCGCTCGAAGCGATTGTCCGATATGTGAAACAGCTTCGCGCGCCGGCGCGCGGCTCCCGGAAGCGAACTGCCGCCGATTCGCGGGGGGGTAAGCGGTCTGATCGTGCGCTCTCGATGGCGCTGCGCAACGCGAAATCGGTCAAAGTGGCGACGCGCGCGTCTGCACCCACCATCGGCATCACCGGCCCCGGCGGGGCGGGGAAGACGACGCTGATCGATGAGCTTGTGCTGCGATTTCTCCAGAGGCACCCGACGAGCCGGATTGCGATTCTTTCCCACGACCCGAGCATTGCCAGCCACGGCGCACTGCTCGGCGACCGCGCGACGATGATTCATTCGCAGGATGACCGGGTGTTCATGCGGTCGCTCGCCACCCGGGGGCGCGCCGGCGGGCTAAGCCCGCAAACCGAGCCGATGCTCGCCGCGATGAAGCAGATGGGCTTTGACCTGATCATTCTGGAGACCGTTGGAACCGGGCAGGAAGCAATGCCATTTGCCGGGGGCTTGGTCGATACGTCGCTGTTCGTCATGTCGCCGGAGTATGGCAGCAAATTGCAGCTACAGAAGATTGCGATGCTGGACATTGCCGACCTGGTTGTGGTGAATAAAGGCGATCTCGCCGGCGCGCCCCGGGCGGCAGCGGAGGTGACGGAGCGTCTGACGATGAATCATAAGAATCAGAAGGTTTACACGACGCAGGCGAAGCAGCATCGCAACGTTGGAGTCGACCGACTTTATGACACGGTGCTCGGCTCGATTCGTCAAGGCGAACCACCAAGGCTCCAAGTCACCAGGAAAACAAGAACCAGCGCGAAGTGACTTAAGTTGAGTATCAGCCGTCAATGAATTGTCATGCGGGCTTCCTTGGTGTCTGGGTGCCTTGGTGGTCAATCTGATTGGGAGTGAAAATGGGATTTCTTGCGGACATCGCGCAGGCGGTGGAAAAATACAACCATGGCGTCGAGCAACAGGTGAAGCAGGTCCGAGGCGATGCGGAACTGGGCAAGCAGATTCTCGCCAAGTGGCGTCAGGCCCGGGCCGCGGTGAAGACCACGCGCACGCCGACTGGCCTCGAACTGCCGCGCGTTGCGCTGCCGAACATCGATGAGCCGGGCGAAATCGCGCGCTATCTCGGCGAAGAGGGGTTGCCAGGTGAGTTTCCATATCTTTCCAGTGCATATCGAGAGATGTATCTGGAGCGTGATCACCATGAGGGCAACGGCAACAGCAAGGCCGAGGAGCCGATGCGCCTCTTTGCCGGGCTTGGGCTGGCCGAAGATACAAACAAGCGGTTTCATTACCTCACCAAGCATCAGAAATCGGTGCGATTGAGCACGGCCTTTGATGGTCCAACGCTCTACGGCCTCGACAGCGATGATGACGGCCTGCTTGGCAAGGTGGGTGAAGGCGGAGTCGCCATCGATACGGTTGACGACATGAAGCGGCTGTACGACGGCTTTGATATCACCGCGGACACGTCGAGTGTCTCGATGACCATCAACGGCCCTGCACCGACCATTCTGGCGATGTATGTGGCGGCGGCGAAGCATCGGTTTGGTGATGGCTGCGTGCCGAAGCTGCGCGGCACGATTCAGGCTGATGTGCTCAAGGAGGTGCAGGCGCAGAATGAATGTCTGTTTGGGGTGGAACCGTCGCTGCGATTTCTCGGCGATATGGTGGAATATGTCACGGAAAAAATGCCCCGATTTTATCCGGTCAGCATCAGCGGATACCACATTGCCGAGGCCGGAAGCACACCCGTGCAGCAGGCGGCGTATACGCTCTCAAACGGCTTTGTTTACGTCGATCTATGGAAACACCGCGGCATGAATGTGGACAAGTTCGGGCCGCGGCTGAGTTTCTTTTTTGATAGCGGGCTGGACATTGAATACATGGCACTGGCGCGCGTGAGTCGGAAGATCTGGGCGATCGGCATGCGCGACTGCTTCGCCGCCGGGCCTAAGGCGCAGCTGTTTAAGCTCCACACGCAAACCAGCGGGCGATCGCTCATCGCAGCCGAGTTTAAGAACAACCTCACCCGCACCGCGGTTGAATTGATGCTGGCCTATCTGAATGCGACCAACAGTTGTCACAGCAACAGTGCCGATGAGCCATTTACCACGCCCGGCGAGGAGTATGTGACGCTCGCGGCTCACGCGCAGAACATCATCCTGGAAGAGAGCGGCCTGTTTAAGCACATGATGAACCCGCTGGCAGGCAGTCCGGGCATGAAAGCGGTGGAACGCGCGGTGGAAGCGGCGATCCTGGCCGAGTTTAGAGAGATCGATCGTCTCGGCGGGGTGCTCAGCGCGGTCGAGCAGCGGTATCAGCGCGCCCAGATCCAGCAGGCAGCACACCGGCTTGAAACCCAGATCTACGACGGCACGCGGCCGATCATCGGCCTGAACCGGTATGCCAGCACCAACGGGCACGCCGAGATGGACCTCGTACGCACGGCCCGACAGAAGCAGCTTTTTCAGGTCAAGCGGCTCAAAGCCTGGAAGAAAAAGCACGGCAAGCTCGCCGGGCGAAAGCTCGACGAGCTAAGTGGCGTCGTCGACAAAGGCGGGAATGTGTTCGCCAAGCTGATCGATTGCGTCGAACACTGCTCACTGGGCCAGATCACCCACCGGCTCCGCGAAGTGGTGGGGCCGTTTCGGCCGGTGGTGTGATGCAATGCTCTGCCGGATTTGATCCGGCCACGCATGTTTTCAGGGGTTCTCCGACTTGATCCGAGGGGATAATGGCGGGAGCATTGGAACTTTGTCAGATGCTTCGTCGTTTCATGGTCATTCTCGTTATCGGGTGTATCGCCGCTGCGGCGGGGGTGTGGGTGTTTCTTCGTACGGGGTTGCAGGGTGAGGGAGCGATTGAGCGGTGGATCGGTCAGCAGATTCTGGCCGAGGCTCGAAAGCAGCTTAATCCGACGCTTTCCTTTAGTGAGCTGGATTACCAATACCCCAGAACCGTTGTCATGAAAGACCTTCGGCTGACGGCGGCAGACCCGCGTATGCCCGCGGGGACGATCGATGTCATCGCCGCCGGGGAAGCCCGAATGACGCTCGCCGAACTCCCGCGGGTGGGTGTGCCGATTGTCGTTGAAAACATCTCCCTGTTTCGCCCATCAATCCGGCTGATACGAGTGGAGGGGCCCGACGGAAATCCGGGATTTGCAGGCATCTCCGGCATGATCAAGCGCAGTACCGAAATTGCTCCCGCGGAGCCGACCACGCGCACCACTCAGGAGCGCCTTGAAGATGTCTTGAGCATCAACCGCATCGAGATTGTCAGTGGAATAGTCGAGTATGACCCTCGACTTGACGACATCCCGCCGATGGTGCTCGATCAGATCACCGCGCTGCTGCAGGTCGCTCCCACCGCCGACGGGCTATATCGCATTCAAACCAACCTCGGCCGTAAACCGATCGCCGATTCGAGCGTCAAGGCGCTGGTTGATCTCGCCGGCATGCGCGTCAGCGAGCTGGAACTTATCTTGAACGCCGAACTAGACGGCGAAAAGGCCGACTTTCTGCCCCCGGAACTGCAACAACTGTTAAAGCGGTATGAGGCGACCGGCGAATTGAGCCTGAAAGCATCGGGCGCAATCTCGTTCGCGGCTCGGTCGATGAGCGAGCTGGATGTCTCCCTGCGCGTCGCCGACGCGAATATGAAAGTTGGCGAATACCAGTTTCCGCTGCAGCAGCTTGATTGCACGGCGCGACTCGGCAACGGGCAGCTCAAGATTGATCAATTCGCAATGCGCGCGCTTCAGGGTGAAGTGTCGGTGAAAGGTAATGTCCGGTTCGATGAATTTGGCAGTGCCCAGCTAGAGTTGGACGCGCGCGCCCTTGATCTTAAGGAGATGATCGACAGCCGGGCGCGCTCCGATACGAGTCTGGAAGGCACGCTCACCGCCGGGGTTCGGGTGGAAGTGCCGACCCGGGTGATTCTTGCGAAGACGCGCGCGATCCATCGTGGTCCGACCACCAACCCCATTCTGGATGAACCGTGGCCGCCGAGGTGGGGGGTGGGCACGCTGGAGGTTTCCAACGCGCGGCTGGTAAGGGTTCCCGTGCTCAGCCAGATTAATCAGGCAATTTCGGCCACTCTGCGCCTCGGAAGGCCCTCGTCAGGCGGGGCAGAGCAACTGTCGGTCAGCTTTGAAATGATTGAAGATCGAATCCAACTGCACGACCTCGTCTACGCCGGCAGGGTGACCGCAGGGCGGGGCAATGGGAGCATCGGACTGGATCAGACCCTCGATCTTCGTCTGAACGGCGGGCCGGTTGAGAAAATGCAGTCGCTGTTGGGCCAGCGGGTAGGCGGGATGATCGGCCGGCTGACCGATTCGCTCGCCAGCTATCGCGTCACGGGCACGCTCCAGCAGCCGAACGTGTCGCTTAACGTTGCGCCGGGGCTTTTCGGCGGGTTTGACCCGCTCCACCCGCTGCGGCGACGGCCGTAAGCGGCGAAGCAGGCCCGTTTTCGGTGAGCACACGACCACCGCGGCGATCACCGCGGCGATCACGGGGGCTTATCCCAGCCCATACTCCCGCCACTTCCGCGATACCAATTCCTTTGTCGCGTCATCCATGCGCAGTTCTCTCGGCCAGGGGCGCACCTTGCCCTCGCTGGGCAGTTTCACTGTTGCATCAAAGCCGATCTTTCCTCCCCAGCCAAGCTCAAGGCTGGCATGATCGAGAATATCCACCGGGCCTTTTACAATCTCCACGTCGCGAAGCGGGTCGCAATTGGCGAAGAGATGAAACAGCACATCCTGCTCGTTATGAACATCGACGTGTTCGTCAACAACCACAATGAATTTCGTCAGCGACATCTGTCCCGCGCCCCAGATGGCGTGCATGATCCGGCGCGCCTGCTGCGGATACTCTTTTCTGATCTTTACAAACGCGCAGTTGTGAAACACCCCGCTGATGGGCAGCGAATAATCGATGATGTCGGGAATGAGCATCTTCAGCAGCGGCAAAAAGATGCGTTCGGTGGCTTTTCCCAGGAAGTAATCTTCCATCGGCGGGCTGCCCACGATCGTCGTGGGGTAAATCGCGCCCTGTCGCATGGTGATGGCGGTGACGTTGAAACGGGGATAGAAGTCGGCGAGCGAATAAAACCCCGTGTGGTCGCCGAACGGGCCTTCAAGTAGTTCTTCGTTCGGATCGACATACCCTTCAATCACAATCTCTGCATTGGCAGGCACTTGAAGATCGATCGTGCGGCACTGGACCAGCTCGATCGCGCTGCCGTTAAGGAAGCCGGCGAAGAGCAGTTCGCTGACGTTCGGCGGCAGGGGTGCGGTGGCGGCGTAGGGGAGCACACTCTCGCCGCCGAGCACAACGGCCAGCGGCATCTTCTCCCCGCGGGCCTTCCATGCCCGGTAGTGCTTTGCTCCGTCGTGGTGCATGTGCCAGTGCATGGCGCAGGTGCGTGGGCCGTGAACCTGCACCCGATACATGCCGACGTTGCGATGCGTGCTTTCAGGGTTCCGGGTGTAAATCCCTGCAAGGGTGATGTATCGGCCCTTCTGCGAATAGCCCGTGACCGCAGTCGCTGCGGCGGCGGCGGCGGGGTCGAACACCTGATCGGATTTCAAGTCGCCATCGAGCGGCCAACATTGAATGATTGGCAGCCGAGACAAGTCGGCCTGCTCGCCCTCCCATACAATCTGCTGGCAAATCCCGCTGCGAACGACCTTCGGCGGAATGGTGGCGAGCTTGAGAAAATCCAAGCCCTTCTTCATCTTCTCCATGATGCCCGTGGGCACGTCTGGCTTGATGAGTTGCTGCACCTTTTCGGCCAGCTCGTCGAGAGATTCTGTGCCCAGTGCCTGACACATTCGCCAGTAGCTGCCGAATGTGTTGATGGCGACAGGAATCGTGGAACCCGCAACATTCTCAAACACCAGCGCCTTGCCGCCCAGCGAAGCGGCGGGGGACTTGTCGCGCTCGTTGTGCGCGTGCGGCGCAGGTGTCTTCACCACGCGGTCGGCTATCTCTGCAATTTCCAGCGCGGGCGAAACTTCTGCCCGAATGCGGTGCAACTCGCCGGATTGTTCGAGGAAGCCGAGAAAGTCGCGCAGCGTTGGATAGCCCATAGCTGCGAATCGTAGGGCCCATGTGCGCGGCTGACAAACCGCGCGCCCTCTGGTTCAGCGGCTTTGAAAGCACGCAGGCGGTTATCACCACCCGATCAGCTTAAACAGCACAAAGGCCAGCAGCGCGATTCCCAGGCTGCCGCTGAAAAGCCAGACCAGCAATGCCTTGCCCGCCGCGGCGCGACGAGCGAAGCGAGATGCATCAAGACGATAGGCGGCGATGCGATTCATGACGTTCTCCTTGAGCGAACGTTAACTGGTACTTTCACCGAGCATGGACGCCAAGCACAGGCGTCAACCAGCCGACGGTGTTACTGCAGCAGACAGTAGAACGTGCTTGAGGAGATTGCGACCTGAATGAACCATCGGAAACGGCCCGATATCGGCCCCTGGGTTGCGCCTGGCGGCTGGCTCGCGGTATCAGCCTACGCCATGATACTGCCCGCTCAGCGGGCACCGCGGAGGAAGTACTCCATGAGTTCGTGCCCGCGTTCGATGCGCACACCGGAAGCGGCGGCATTGGCCTCGGTAAACCCGCCCGCGGGGGTTGGCCCGCCTGCGGCCAGTAAATCCGACCCGGCAAGGCAGAACGGCGGCCATGCGTAGCCGTGCTTGCGCGTGGCGATGTTGGTGGGGTGGTCGGGCATGACCAGCAGGCGCCAATCGGTAAACCGCCGCATTTTTTCGAGGACCGGACCAACGACGAACTGGTCAATCGCCTCGATGCTCGCGATTTTTGTTTTGTAGTCCGCCTGATGGCTCGCTTCGTCGGGCGCTTCGATGTGACTCAGCACGAGGTCATATTGGTCCAGCCGCTCGCAGGTATCGATGCCCTGCTGCAGGTAATTTGTGTCGTGAAAACTGGTCATGCCCGCCACTTCGTGAACATCCCACCCCAGAAGCACCGCTAGGCCGCGCAGAAGATCGACACCGGTAATCATACAGCCGGTGGGAATGGCAAACTGATCGACAAACCTTGGCATCGCCGGCGCGTGACCCTGGCCCCAGAGCCAGACCTGTGTCGGGGCGTTGATTCCCTTGCTGCGGTGCTTCAGCACGATCGGGTGATCGCGAAACAGCCCGGCTGAGCGCGCCATGATGCGGTTGAGCACGTCGCTGCCAATCCCCTGAGGCACCCAGTCGGTGACGGGTTGTTCAGGAATTTCATGCGGCGGCTTGGTTTTCAGGTCGAATGCATCGGCGCCGCGGTAAACCAGCAGGTTGCGATAGCTTACGCCGGGGTGAAACTCGAAGCCGTCCAGCTTGAGATCGTCGGCAAGCAACTTAAGAAGCGTCCGCGCGTCAATATCGCTGATGCCCCCTGCAGAGTGGTCTTTCATCACGCCAGCGACCACTGTGACCAGATTACATCGAAAGACCCAATCAGTTGGCGAGAGCGCGATGCGTTGTGCAGCGGCTTCAAGCGGCGCACGGCCAGTGTGATACCGGGCCGGGTCGTAGCCGAGAAGGGTCATAATCGCGACGTCCGACCCGGATTCAAAACCATCAGGCACCGTCCGCGCCAAGCCCTGCCGGCCCATTCGCGCGATGGCGTCCATGTTAGGCGTGGCGGCGACTTCAAAGGGCGTCCGCCCACCCAACTGCGTCAGCGGGTCGTCGGCGGCACCGTCGGGGATGATGATGGCGTATTTCAATCGATTAAAATGTGATTTTACGGAACAGTAGCTGCGGGGGCCTGGCAGGCGAATGCAATCTGCGCAGTCATCGCGATATCTGAAAGTTCGACGTAGACGCGGATTGACAGATCGATTTGCATTTGCGGCTGAGCGAGTGTTCGACGTTCGCCTGCTTCACTGACAAATACGAAGTCTCCGTCGCCCCCGTGGAAAAGCCCTGAAATGTTCATTCCAAGTAGCAGCGACAATCGTCGGACGCGTAGCGTGATTCTGCGGCCGTCCGGGCTTGTCAGCGGGATGGTGACCAGTTCCTTCTCGCGGGTGGAGACCAGATCCTCCGGGATCAGTGTTACAACCCATGTGTTATGACTGCGGTCAAGTTGCAGTGCATCCACGATCGGTGGCTCAGCGAGATGCTCGTCATCGCGACCTTGACTATTCGGAAAAAGCTCACCCATATAGTTCACTCCGGCACCGGGTATGCATGAATGCATCGGCTGCTGATGACGATGCGGACCTTCTGCACCATTCTACCACTTGAATAGCCTACGTCACTTCCAATCTCGACGGTTTCTGCGCCTGCGGTTGTGCTGGAATCCCAATCGAGCCGCTCCACCTGTTGCCTGGTCCAGTTGACGTACGCCGTCAGTGTCCATGAGGCCAGGAACTTGCTCCCGCGCACCTTGTCGGTGTGACGGGCCAGCGCCGCCGGACTCATTGAATCGAGTTGCTCGTTCCACTCATGCTTCAATCGCCGCACAATCATCAATCCGCCGTGAAGCGTGTGCAGGACGCCGCCATCGGGCACGCGGCGAAGTGCCTCTTCGGCCGGGAGGAGCGGTTCGTCTGCGGGCTCGTTCATGATTCGGCAAACTCCCTCGGCTGATCAATAATTCGCAGTTTGACCGTCGCCGGCTGTATGCAGGCCAGTTGGTCGATTTCCGCCAGCGCCGCGGCCACGTTGCCTTCGATGGCGATGTGGGTGGTGATGACGATTGGGACGAATTTGCCGCCGTTGTCTTCCCGCTGCAGGATCGCACTGATGCTGATCCCGTGCCGGCCGAGGCAGTTGGAGATTTGTGCGATCGTGCCCGGAACATCGCGCGCCAAAAGCCGCAGGTAATAGCGGCTGCGAAGGTCGCCGATCGGTTCGACCATCGCCTGTTCGACGCAATCGGGATAAATGCGCAGCTTCGCGAAGGCCGCCGGTGCCGCACCGATGCCGACGCTGAGTAAATCGCTTACCACCGCCGAGGCGGTTGGCATCGAGCCGGCGCCCCGGCCGTAGAAGAGCGCATGGCCGAGTGCGTTGCCGTAGACGCTGATGGCATTGAAACCACCGCTCACTTCGGCCAGTACATCCGTGTGATGCACCAATGTCGGGTGGACGCGCAGCACCAGTTTTCCCTCGGTCGTGCGCTCGCCGAT
Source organism: Phycisphaerales bacterium UBA2421 (assembly GCA_002343075.1). Lineage (GTDB taxonomy): Bacteria > Planctomycetota > Phycisphaerae > Tepidisphaerales > Tepidisphaeraceae > UBA2421. Next base: position 16,353 of record DDRH01000049.1, read on the forward strand.
TGCCAGCAGCTTCACCACATATCCCAACTCGCCGGCAAACTTGATGTCGAGCGGTTCAAGCGTGGTGATGCCCTCGAGGTGGATGTCGCGCGGGTTGATGCGGGCGTCGAAAGCCAGGCCCGCCAGCAGCGCGAGCTTCTGCGCGGCGTCGGCGCCGGAGACATCCAGCGTTGGGTCGGCCTCGGCAAAACCGAGCGATTGCGCTTCCGCCAGCGCCTGGGCATAAGTCCAGCCGTTCTTGGTCATGCGCGTGAGAATGGCGTTGCAGGTGCCATTGACGATGCCCACCAGGGCGTCGATTCGATTGGCCAGCAGGCCCCGCGTGAGCGATTCGACAATCGGAATGCCGCCGCCGCAACTTGCCTCGAAGGCGATGCAGGCGTGGTGCGTACGGGCGGTGGCGAAAAGGGCCGGTCCTTTCTCGGCCAGCAGCGACTTGTTTGCGGTGATAACGTGTTTGCCCAGTTTGAGGGCATCGGCAAGATATTTTGCCGCGGGGTCGATTCCCCCCATCACTTCGACGACGATCTTCACGTCGGGGTCGTTGATGGCGGCCTGCGCGTCGGTGGTAAAGGGGAGGCCGCGGTGCACTCCTTCGGCCTTTTCTGACTCGGATCGATGTTTTTGCAGATCTCTGACAACAACATGGCGTAGATCGAAGGTCACGCCGGTGCGCTGTTCAAAGCGAGCGGCCTGGTCGCGCAGAATCTGCACGACACCCTTGCCCACGGTGCCATATCCCAATAGTGCAATACCAACGCGGTCTGACATAAGTGGCTGGACTTTACGAACGTATCAAACGGCGGGCAAGCCAGGTCGGGGGTAAGCGGGTCTTCGGCTGGACGCGCATTTGACGCTCATATGCCGCGTCCTTACGATCCGCCGTTCGCGAAAAACAGCATGTTTGCAATTGTCAGCGACATTCACGGCAACCTTGAAGCGCTCACCACGGTGATGGCGGAGATCGACCGGCGGGGGATCAGCGAAATTGTCTGCCTCGGGGATATCGTTGGTTATGGCCCCAACCCGATGGAGTGCCTCGATATCGTCCGCGATCGCTGCCAGACCGCGATTATGGGAAACCATGATTTTGCGGTGTTATATGAGCCGTACAACTTCAATTCGGGCGCAGAATCGGCCTGTTTCTGGACCCGGCGGCAGTTCGAGAACGACAGCGACATCGACCGCCGGGCAAAGCGATGGAAATTTCTGGGCACGCTACCCGCCCGCGTGCGGACAAATGAATATGTCGCGGTCCATGCCAGCCCGCGCCGACCCATTAACGAATACATTTTCCCGGATGACATTTACACAAATCCGGGCAAGTTTGTGAGCATTTTTGAACGATTCGACAAGCTCTGTTTTGTCGGGCACACCCATGTGCCGGGCGTGTTTCTTGAAGGTCCGGATTTTTACAGCCCCGATGAGTTGGACTTTAAGTTCGAGCTGTCTGATGAAAAAGCGATCATCAATGTCGGCAGTGTGGGCCAGCCGCGTGACCGGGACGCGCGCAGCAGTTTTGTGGTGGTGACTGAGACGCATGTCGAGTTCATCCGCTTGGAATATGACGTGGAAGCGACTGTGAAAAAGGTCTCAGAAACCAAAGAGCTGGACAACTTTCTCGGCACCCGACTTTTGGACGGAAGATGAAAGGAATAGCGGGCAGAGGGCAGTGGGCCGCAGGCAGGAGATAACCCCGCCGACCGCCGACTGTCATTTTCCCACTTCCCAAGATGGATAACAAACGGCTGTTGGTAGTGATGTTGATTGCGATACCGCTGGTTCTCCTATGGGAGCCGGCGATTGTGTGGATAGGTCGGCAGATGGGTTACGACATGAGTCGTAAACCCCCGACAACACAGGTTGCCACGACGAACGCATCGGGAAGCGGCTCGACCGCGAGCGGCCTCGAAACACCCGCCGGCGGGAGCGGGCCAGGCATCGGTCCGGTTGAATCGACGACGGGCCCTGGAGCGGGGCCTGTCGCCGACGCGGCTCCCGGGGCAGTGCGAGTGTTGGATTCCGTTGACCGCGGCAGCTCAAAAAAAGCGCCGGAACCGATCGGTTCGGATATTCCCGATGATGACCGATATGCGCTGGGCGTCCGGTTTTCACCGCTGGGTGCGTCGATCGACGGCGTCACCCTCAATCGATACAAGAAAAGTGTCGGATCGCCCGCGCGATATGTGTTCCAGGAGCCTTACGAGGGGTTTGCCGATGCATCGCGGCCGATGGGTAGCGGGGAGATAACCATCACCGTCGACGGCGTGGCTTCAAAGGTCGATCTTTCAAGAGTGCACTGGACGCAGCGAGACCGGTCGGTGACGCGGGCCGAGTTTAGTGTCGATCTCGGGTCAGATGCAGGGCCGATTGTGCGGGCTGTGAAGACATTCACCATCAAGCCCCGCGAGGAGGCAAAGGCAACCACCGGCGGCTATGAAGTGGTTGTCGAGATGAAGTTTGAGAACCTCTCTGGCCGAGCGGTGACGGTCAGCCAGCAGTTCACCGGCCCCCTCACCCCTCCAAAAGAACTCGACCGCGGAAGCGATCGCAATATCGTCGGCGGGTATGTCGAAAGCGGCAAGATCTTTCGCATTCGCCACGACTACACCGAATCATTCAGCGAGAAATACCCCCGATACGATTACACCAAGAGCAAGAACGACGATCCACTGCTCTGGGTTGGTGCCTGCAGCGTCTATTTTAACGCCATTCTCCGGCCCGACCCGCTGCCCGGAGCGCAGGGGATTTCGCCGGACTATATTCAGAAAGCGGAAGCCGTCGCGCTCGATCCGGCCAATCCTGATTCACACAATCGACACGTCGTCACGCAGTTTCAAACCACCGACCTCGCGCTGGCACCCGGCCAAGCCATAACGCTGCCGATGCGCCTCTTTGTTGGCCCGAGGCTTCGGTCGTTGATGAACAACGACTATTTCGCCAGCCTGCCATTTCGCTACGACGAGACGCTTGTGCTCACCGCGGGGCCGTGTGCATTTTGCACGTTCCAATGGCTGGTCGACATTCTCGTCGGCTTACTGGGCTACATTCAGATCGTGGTGCGCGACTGGGGCATTTCGATCATCGTGCTGGTGTTGATCGTCCGCGCTCTGCTGCATCCGATCACCAAGCGGGCGCAGGTCAATATGATGGGCATGGCCAAGTTTGGCCCGGAACTCGAGCGGATCAAGAAAAAATATGCCGACAATAAAGATGAACTGAATCGCGCCATGATGCAGTTCTATAAAGAGCATGGTGCCACACCGGTGCTCGGCTGTCTGCCCATGCTACTGCAAATGCCGATCTGGATCGCGCTATTCAGCGCGCTACAAAGTACGTTTGAACTGCGCCAGGCACCGTTCCTGCAGATCGGCGGGACGCATCTGACCTGGATCAAAGATCTAAGCCAGCCGGATCATCTGGTGAAGTTTGAGAATACTTTCACGCTGCTGGGCATGGTGCCGATCAGCGGGTTGAACATCCTTCCGTTTTTGCTGGCGATCGTGTTTTTCCTCCAGCAGAAGTACACCCCCAAACCCCCCGCGAGCACCCCGGAACAGTTGCAGCAGCAAAAAATGATGCAGTGGATGACGCTGCTATTCCCCGTTTTCCTCTACGGCGGGCCGAGTGGGCTGAACTTGTACATCTTAGCGAGCACGACGTTTGGCATTATTGAGAGCAAGATCATTCGCGACCACATCAAGCAAAAGGAAGCCGCGGAGCAGGCGGGCGCGGTGATCGTGGACGCGGAGGACACGCCCCGAGGGAAGAAATCCCCCGCGGGCAGTACCGGCCCGGCAAAGCCGCAGGGCTGGCTGGCTCGGAAGATGGCCGAAATGCAGCGGCGCGTCGAAGAAGTTCAGAAACAGGCCGAGAAGCAGCAGCGGAAAAAGCCGAGATAACAAACGGACCGGGTGTGCCTCGGGCACGCGTGTTTCGCGGGCACTGTTGCGTGTAGACCATGAACTCCGGCGACACCATCGTCGCAATCTCCTCCGCCGTCGGTGCTGCGGCGCGGATGATTGTCCGGGTTTCGGGGCCACGGGCGTTTCCGGTGGCATCGTCGATCCTCACGGCACCCGTCCGCGTGGACCATGCGGTCGTCTCGGTGCGGCTTTGCTGGGAATCGTTCACCGTTCCTTCAATCGCCTACTGCTTTGTCGGCCCGCGCAGCAGCACGGGCGAAGATATTGTTGAGTTACACATCCCCGGCAACCCCTTGCTCGCCAGGGACGCTCTCGCGCGGCTGATTGCTGCCGGGGCCAGGCAGGCCGAAGCGGGGGAGTTTTCGGCGCGAGCATACTTCAACGGCCGAATCGATCTCACCCAGGCAGAAGGAATCTCCCTCGCGGTGTCGGCGGCCAATGAAGGGGAGCTGCGCGCCGCGCGCCAGTTGCTCGCCGGCGAACTCGCCGCGAGGCTGAAGCCGAGCCTCGAACAACTCGCCAGCACACTCGCGCTTGTCGAAGTCTGGATCGATTTCACGGAAGAAGACGTCATTTTCATCACCCCCGCTCAAATTGCCGAACAACTGCAAAAGCTCGACGACGATTTGCACACGCTCCTTTCGCAGGCCACCCGTTTTGACCGGCTGACGCACGAACCCACGTTCGCGCTCGTCGGCTGGCCCAACGCCGGCAAAAGCACGCTTCTCAACACGCTGGCAGGCCAGCAGCGGGCGGTGGTGAGCCATGTGGCGGGCACGACGCGCGACGCTATCTCAGCCGAGGTGGTGCTGCAGTGCGGGTTAGTGAAGCTCATTGACGCCGCAGGGATCGAGCCGGAAGACCTTGACCAGCGGTTTTCCCCCCAGGCGCACATCAACAGCCAGATGCGCAAGATTGCCGAAAAGGCGGCCGCCACGGCTGATTTTGTCATCCTGGTGCACGCCGCGGACGATTCCCGCGCGCCGCCGGAGTTGGGCAGGGCATTTGATTGCGTCGCGCTGACGAAAGTCGATTGCTCGGATGCTGTTGCGGAGGGTGGCGCCGGGTGCGAACTGCGTTCGCCCGGCCGAGGCGACGACGCATCTCCGCAGCACGCGTTTTTTCCCGCCGACACGTTGATTCGGGTGTCTGCCCACACCGGCGAAGGCATTGAAACGCTGAAGCAGTCGCTCGACGCGCTCGCGTTCGGTCGCCCCGGCGGCGCATCGGTGGCGCTCAACGAGCGCCATCTCACCGCCATCGCCGCGGCGCGCCGCGGGCTGTCCGAAGCCCGCGCCGCCGCCGCGGCACCCGCGGAGATCGTCGCGTTGCATTTGCGACAAGCGCTGGACGCACTGGGCACCATCACCGGGCAGATTACGCCGGATGACGTCCTGGGGCGGGTTTTTGCGACCTTTTGCATTGGAAAGTGAGACCGACTTGCAAATCTCGCACGGCATCGCAATAACCGTGAATGATCTTGCGAATACAGGGCAAGGCACATTTCGGGAGCACGCTATGAAACGGAATATCACACTGATGGCGCTTTTGGTCGGGTCGTTCTTGCTTGCCGTCTCGGCATCTGCGCAGCCGGTGGCCGATCGGGTGCCGGCTGGGGCGATTGTTTATGTCGGCTGGCAGGGCACCGAAAATGTGCCCGGTTATGCCGGATCGCACTTTGAGGCGATTATCAGGGAGTCCAACATCCCGGCGGTGTTCCGGCAGGTGTTGCCGCAGGCGATCCGGCGCGTGGCGCGCGAAGACGCGCGTGCCGGGGCCGATCTGCAGATGGTCTATGACCTGCTCGCGCCGGTTGCAAAGTATCCCACGGCGTTCTTCTTTGAAGGCCTCAACTTCGAGGGCAGGCAACCCATGCCGCGGCTGGGGCTGGTCTGCCGGGCGGGGGCCGATGCCGAGGCCCTGCGCGCCCGGCTGCAGGCGGTGATGGATCGCGCCGGTGACCCCAATCTGCCGGTGAAAGTCATCGTCAGCGGGCAGGATGTGGCGCTGCTGGTGGGCTACGCGCCCGACGAGATGGCCCTCGCCGGTGATGCCGGCGGCCGGCCCGATGCACTCACTGCCGACGCCGGTTTTCAATCGGCGCTGGGCAAGGTGAAAGCCGATGCCGTCATTGCCCTGCACATCAACGTCGATTCGCTGTTTAAGACGATCGATGGCGCCGTTGAACTGAATGCCAACGCGGACGAACGAGCCATGTACGAGAAGGTGGTTGAGGCAATCGGCCTCCGTGGTGTGAAGCGGCTCATCGCGACAAGCGGATTTGATGGCAAAGACTGGATGGAGCGGGTGTATGTCGAAGCGCCGACCCCGCGCAAGGGGATTCTCAATATGCTCGATCAGCCGGCGCTGGGTGATGACCTGCTGAAGGTGATCCCTGCAACAGCCGATTTGTTTGTGGCCGGTAGCTTCGATGTCGGCAAGCTGATTGCAGAACTTCGCACAATCGTCGGGGAGATTGATCCCGACGCACAGAAGATGTTCGACCAGGGCCTCGGCGGGGCGACGATGGCTATCGGGCGCAACTTACGCACGGATGTGCTCGACCCGCTGGGCGCGCATTGGGTGGCCTACAGTGCCCCGGAAGTGGCCGGCGGGGGGCTGCCGGGCATGGTCGTGGTCAACAAGCCCGATGACGTGGCAAAAGCCAAGAGCGGGCTGATGGCGGTGAGCATTTTCGCCAGTAACTCGGCGGCATCGGCCCTGGCGATGAACAACGCACCGATCACGCTCGGCGGGCGGCAGGTGAAGTATGGCGACCTTGCGATCAACTACCTCGCCACGCCGCTGGTCACGCCGTGCTGGAGCGTGCAGGGGGAATACATGATTGCTGGCTTCTATCCACAATCGGTTATTGGCGCGTGGCGGCAGATTGAGTCGGGCCAGGGGCTGATGATTGATACTTCGGAGTACAAGGCGTTGCGTGCCCGGCTGGGGGCGGAACAGATCAGCGGGATTACTTTCGCGAATTTGCCAGCAACTGCGCCTCAGGGGTACCAGATTTTGCTGGTTCTGTCGCGCGTGGTTGGCATCGCCGACCTGTTCGGCATCCAAAGTCCGCCGATCGTGATTCCGCCGTATCACATCTTCCAGGAAAATCTCACGGTCGCCGGCGGGGTAAGCTGGGTGGAAGACGACGGCGTGCATATGAAGCGCGTCGCGCCGTTCCCCGGGGCCGAACTGCTGCAAGGCGGGGGGGCGGGGGTGATCGCACCGATCATCGGCATGAGTGCGCTGCAGACGAGCATCATGCTGCCGTCGCTAAACCGGGCCCGGGAGACCGCCAACCGGGTAAAATGTGGGAACAACCTGAGGCAGCTTGGGCTGGCAATGAAGCTGTTTGCCAACGAGAATCGCGGGAATTTTCCTGCGGACATGCGTTCATTGGCCCAATACGCTGTCGCCAATGATGTCTCCGCTAGTGTGTTTCTCTGTCCGAGTGACGGGGACGACGTGCCTGAAGGCATTGATGAGTGGCCACTGGACCAGAGACTCGACTGGATCGTCGCAAACACGGGGTACGAATACGCGGCGGCCGGTTTGACGGACCTTGCCGGCTTCGATGTGGTATTGATTCACGAGAAGCTCAACGCTCACGATAACGACGGGATCAATATTCTTTACGGGGATGCGCATGTGGAGTTTCACCTGCGTCAGAGTGCGGTGAAGGAACTGCAGAAGGGCAAAAAATAGCACCGTGGCGGGGGGACGGGAAAACGGAGCGAGACTTTTGGCACCGTGTGGTTCGCCTTGGCGATTCGTGGATTCCCTCCGCGTGCAGACTCGAAGAAAGTAAGACAATTTATCAGTCGAACTGACCCGGCCAGAAGCTATTGCATAATGTTATAGTGGAGCTGCTTGGGCGAAACGTATTGTTGGCGGCATCAAAGCGGAATGCGCCAATCAGGAAGTGGCTCGAAATCTGGGCCGAGAAGGTGGCGGGTGCCGCGTGGTATAGCCTGCACGACGTTCGCCAAGACTACCCGGCGACGAATGGTGTCAGGCTCAAAACCGACGTTGTGATTACGGTTTTTTATGTGAAGGGAAACATCTATCGGTTGCTGACGGCAATCGATTTTGAACTGCAAACGGTTGTCGCCCTGGAAGTGCTGACTCATGTCGAATACTCCAAAAACATGTGGAAGGCACGACACTAACAATGCTGCGAACCCCGACACTGGGAAGCGTTCCCGACGCCTACCTCGATCTTGTGATGAAGTTCCCGCTTCGTCGAATCAAGACCGCGCAGCACCACCGCGCGGCCATTGCGGTTTTCACCCGGCTGGCTTCCAGGAAGAAGGACGCGCCCACCCTGGCTTATGCAGAGGCCCTCGTCACGCTGATCGGTGATTATGAAAGACGTGCGGGTTTTGAGTTCGACACGTCGCAAATCACCGCCGAGGATATGGTGCGGCAGTGGCTCGAAGAACACGGCATGTCCGTGAACGCGCTCGCCCAGAAGACCGGCATCGCCCAGAGCGCCCTCTCGCAAATGCTCCGCGGGAAGCGCGGGTGGAGTAAGTCGGCCATTATTAAGCTCTCAAAATTTCTGAAGATCGACCCCGGCATTTTCTTTCGATAATCGATGTTTGGCTCTCATCTTTCTATCGCCGGGGGAATGCACAACGCGGTTCTTGCCGCGGAGAAGCTGCGCTTGGATACGGTTCAGGTTTTTACCAAGAATCAGCAGCAATGGCGGGCGCCCCCGCTGGATGCGGATGCGGTCAGGCAGTGGTGTGATGCGTGTGCGCGGGTAAAGTTTGATCGCACCGTCAGCCACGATAGTTATCTGATCAACCTCGCTTCGCCAAACAACGAAACGGCGCGCAGGAGCCTCGATCTGTGCATTGTGGAACACCAGCGGTGCGCCGCGCTGAAGATTCCGCTGCTGGTAATGCACCCGGGGGCGCATATGGGGCTTGGCGAAGCGGTCGCCATCAGAAAAATCGCCGCCGGGTTAGACAAGGTGCATCGCGCTGCGAAGGGCGATGTCTTGACATGCCTGGAAATCACCGCGGGGCAGGGAACTTCGATTGGTTACAAGCTCGATCACCTCGCCGAGATCATCGCCAAGGTGAAATCGCCCGAACGCATGGCGGTCTGTTTTGATACAGCCCACCTCCTGGCCGCCGGGTATGACTTCCGCGGGCGAAAATATGCATCATTTTGCCGCGCGGTTGAGCAGACCATCGGGCTCGACCGGGTCAAAGTGTGGCATCTCAATGATAGCAAGAAGGATCTGGGCGCGCGGGTGGATCGGCACGATCACATCGGCAAGGGTTTTGTCGGCTTGGACGGTTTTCGCCCGATCGTGCGCGACAAGCGGTGGCGGGATGTGCCGAAGATTCTCGAGACACCCAAAGACGGCCTCGCGCCCGACGGACGAGATTGGGACGCGGTGAACCTCGAAACCCTTCAATCGCTGATGTAGTGCCGCCGAGTGTGCCGTTTTTGGCAATCCGGGCGGCAAAAATATGTCTTTATCATCGCGTTGAGTTGCGGTAGCTTGGCTCATACTCATGAGCACTTCCCTCAATCCCGTTCGCTTCGGCATTATTGGCTATGGAAACATGGGCAGCAGCCACGCCCGGTTCTTTGCGCAGAACAAGGTGCCCGGCGGGCAGCTTGCTGCGGTCGCAGACGTCGATCCGGCCCGGCTCGCCGCACTCAAAGCCGACCATCCCCACATCGCGGCGTTTGGAACGCACCATGAAATGCTCAAGAGTGGTTTGATCGATGCCGTCATCATCGCGGTGCCGCATTACGACCACCCATCGATTGCGATCGATTCCTTCGCCGCTGGCATGCATGTAATGTGCGAAAAGCCACTTTGCGTGAGCGTGAAGGCTGGGCGGGCACTGATTGCCGAGTATGAAGCCAAGTACACGCACCTGAAGTTTGGCATCATGTTCAATCAGCGGAGCAACACGGTCTTTCGAAAGCTACGCGAGCTGATCGCCGCGGGGGAAATGGGAAGAATATTGCGCGTCACCTGGCTCATCACCGACTGGTTCCGGAGCGACGCCTACTACGCCAGCGGCGGCTGGCGCGCCACCTGGGCTGGCGAAGGCGGCGGGGTGCTCATCAATCAGTGCCCGCATAATCTCGACCTCATCCAGTGGATCACCGGCATGATGCCCAAGCGTGTAATCGCACATGCAAGCGTCGGCAAGTATCACCCGATTGAGGTGGAAGACGATGTGCACGCGACGCTTCTTTATGAAGATGGCGCGGTCGGTCATTTCATCACCACCACCGGCGAGTGCCCCGGCAGCAACCGACTGGAGATCTCCGGCGATCGCGGGCGAATCGTGGTGGATAATGGTGTGATGACATGGAACCGCACGCGCGTGCCGGTGCTCGACTACAACAAGACAACCTCCCAGCATTTCATGGGTCCCGAGCGGTGGGATGTACAGGTGCCTGTCGGCGCGCAGCCGCAGGAGCAGCATCCCGAGGTGCTGAAGGCTTTTGTGAAGTGCCTTCAAACTGGCTCGCCCATGATGGCCGAAGGGGTCGAGGGCATTCGAGGGCTGGAGTTGGGCAACGCAATTATGATGGCGGGGCTGACCGGCAAGCCGGTCGATCTGCCCGTCGATGGCGATGCGTTTGATGCCTTCATTGAAGATATGAAAAAGACCTATGGCGGGCGGAAAACGCTCGCGGTCGCAGATACCGCTGCCCCGGCGGGCGACTTTTCTTCATCGTTCCGCTAAGCACCGCGCGGGCGGGACAACCCCGCAGCCATGCTTATGATGGCCGCCGGACTTGGTTCGCCAGATTGCAACAATCTCACCCGTACAATGCCGCACGTTGGCCGGAGTGCTGATTGTGCTCGTCTCGGCAGTCAATGTTGCATATCTCACAATCAACTGCCCGATCGATTTGTCGGGCGATGAGGCGCAATACTGGGACTGGTCGCGCCGGCTGGACTACAGCTATTACAGCAAAGGCCCCGCGGTTGCTTTCGTGATTCGTGCGGGCGCCGCGGTGTTTGGCGAAACCATGCCGGGCGTGCGGCTGCCGGCAATATTGCTATTCGCGGCAACGCTGGCAGGAATCTACTCGCTGACTCTGGTTCTCTTTCGGAGTGACCGGCTGGCATTGGGAGCGACAGGGCTGGCCTGCTTGTCGCCGATCATGATTTACCTCAGTGCCGCGATGACGATCGATGCACCGATGATCGCCTGCTGGACGTTTGCGACCCTGTTTGCCGCAGCGGCGCTGTTTCGCGATCGATCGTGGGCATGGGGCGGGGTGTCGGCCGCAATCGGTGTCGGGTTTCTGGCGAAATACTCTGCCTTGCTCTGGTTCGTGGGGCTTTTGGCTTACTTCGTCTGCATGAGGGCACCAATTCGGCTTTGGGCGCGCGGGGCGGCTGCCGCTGTAGGGGCATTGGTGTTTACGACCCCGGTGATCGTGTGGAACATCAATCACGGCTGGGTTGGTGCGCGACATGTTGCAAAACAGACGGGTGCCGAAGAAGGGCGGTTCAGCCTGCTGCGCCCGGTCGAGATGCTCGGCACGCAGGTCGGCGTGGTCGGCCCGACAATTGCAGCCGTCATCATTGCCGCGGTCGTGTGGGTGATTCGTCGTCGGCGGGTTTCGAGTCAATCACCCCCCGACAAACTCGCAGAGCTGTTTCTGCTGTGTATCGGCGCACCGTTCTTTATCCTCACCTGGGTTGTCAGTTTTTTTGCCAAGGTTCAGGCCAATTGGCCGGCACCGGCCTACATCACGCTCATCATTCTCGCCGCTGCGTTCGTCGGTGAATTGCGGCGGGGGGCGAACTGGAAGAGGTGGCGAGGTTGGGTATATGCGACGATCATCATCGGCATCGGCGCGCATGTGGTCATGCGAGACACGTCGTTCCTCATCCCGCCGGCGCGGGCACTGGGCTTGAGCGATAAGCATGCTTCGAGGCTCGACGCGTTGGCCGAACTCCGCGGGTGGGAAGAGCTGGGTCGCCGGGTCGGGGAGGAACAGGTGCGGCTCGGTCCTGATGCGCTGATACTATGCGATCATTACCAGCAGACGGCCTTAATGGCATTTTACGTCCCCCATCGCCCGCGGACGTTTCACGCCGGCACCTATTTTACAAACGCGCAGCGGATGAATCAGTATAGTCTGTGGCCCGATATGGACTTGAGCCGCCCGGAACTGCGCGGCAGAAATGCGATCTATGTCGGTAAAGGTGGCCCGCTGCCCGACCCGCTGCCCCTGGCTTTTGAGCGATATGAAAAGCTGCCTGAGGTTCCCGTGCAGGTTCACGGCGTGACGGTGGCCACGTTCAAGCTCTGGCGGCTTTACGGATTTAAGGGCCTGCACCGGCCCGAAGAAGGTGGCGGATTCTAATTCGCTGGCGCGTTGGTTCCATGGCTATACAGGCGGTTTTGAAAAGGACATGCGCACGCTCACGTCGATCACGCTCTGGCTTCTCGCGATTCTGATCGCGGTGGCGTTTGACGAGTCTGTGGCGCGCAACATGCGCGACAGCGGCCTTGAGGCGTGGATCGAGGCCGATGCGGGGCTGCGCGAGTTCCTGAAAATCCCCGGGGAGTTCGTTTCGCTGGTCATCTGCGCCGTCTTGATCGGTTTGTTCCACCCAGCTCGCTGGAGAGGCACGCTGCTTATCCTCGCCGCCTCGACAGTGAGTGGATTGAATTGGGCCTTGAAGTGGGCGGTCGGCCGACATCGCCCATTTACCGGCCCGGCGGGCTTGACGAAGGACCTTACTCCGTTTGATTTCTCATACTTCCGGGGGGGGTGGGATGGGCTTCTGGTTTCCGCAAATCTCTCTTTTCCATCGGGACACGCGACACTATCGTTTGCTCTGGCTTCGGCGCTGACTATGCTCTTTCCGCGCGGTCGATGGGTGTTTTACTCCATTGCCGGGCTGGCAGCGGTTGAGCGAGTGTGGGAAAACGCACACTGGCTCAGCGATGTGGTGGTAGGCGCGGCCTTGGGTATCGCAGGGGTGCATTTGGTCTCGGCGGTGACCGGGCGGTTGGGATTGAAGGTACGAGCGATGCAGACAGCCAGCGAGCAAGAATCCGAAATCAGCCACGCGTCTGCGCGGCACCCGGCGGCGGTGGGGCAGTTTGCCGGCGACTCCACGGCACCATTTTTGACTTTGGTCATCCCCGCGTACAACGAACAAGAGAACATCCCGACACTGCTGAGCAGGGTGGGTGAGGCGTTGGCGGCGCTCAATAGGCCGTTTGAGGTCATCATCGTCGATGACGGCAGCACCGATGCCACCCCGCGCCTCCTCGCCGAGGCCGCGGCGCAGTTTCCCTGGCTCCGCGTGCTGCGGATGGCGCACAACGGCGGGCAGAGTGCGGCCTTCGAAGCGGGCTTCGACGCCGCCCGCGGCGAGTTGATTGCCACCATCGACGCCGATTTGCAGAACGATCCGGAGGAAATCCCCAGAATCGTGCCGCTCTTGGATGAGAAAAACGTGGATATGGTTACCGGGTGGCGAAAAGAGCGACAGGATACCCCGTTCCGCCGATGGCAAAGCCGGCAGGCCAATTGGATTCGCAACTGGATCAGCCAGGAAACTGTTCATGATTCGGCCAGCTCACTCAAGGTCTACCGCGCGCATGCCGTGAAGGGCATGAAGTTGTTTAATGGAGCACACCGATTTTTTCCGACTCTCGTGAAGATGCGCGGCTACACTTGCTATGAAACCCCCGTAAAACATAGCCATCGTTTTGCCGGCACCGCGAAATACGGCTTTCGAAACCGCGCTGTTCGAGCGTTTATCGATTTGCTGGCCGTGCGGTGGATGAAAATGCGGGTGTTAAGATACCGAGCTACCGAAGTCCGCAGGGAAGCTATGCTGAAGGAAGATTGATGCAGATAGATGGTCATGACATTGGTGTTTGCAGTTGGTCGCTCAGGCCGACTGATTTGAATGATCTGATTGCCAAGGTGCGGAAAGTCGGCGTTACTCACGTCCAGTTGGCCCTTTCGGGCTTCATTGCGGCCAGTGAGCCAGCGCGCGCCCAAATGCTTGCCACGATCCGCGACAGCGGACTGACGCTCACGGCGACGATGATCAACTTTGAAGGAGAGGATTACACCACGATTGCATCCATCCGCCGCACCGGTGGATATGTGCCCGACGAGCAGTGGCCGCGTCGTTGTCAGCAAACTGTGCAGGCGGCGGATATAAGCAAGGCGTTGGGCGTTACCCGGCTCTCGACGCATGTCGGCTTTGTGCCGATGAGCAGCGACCCGAACTACGATGTCATGGTCCGCCGGGTCGGTGAAATCGCCGGCGAACTGTCGTCGCGGGGGGTGTCGCTCATCATGGAAACCGGCCAGGAATCGGCCAGCGAGTTGCTGCAGTTTGTCAATGACCTCAAATGTCGCAATGTCGGCATTAATTTCGACCCGGCAAACATGATTCTGTACGGTGCCGGCGACCCGATCGAAGCGATCAAGATCGTCGGTCGGCACATCTGGCATGTGCATGTGAAAGACGCCGAGGCCAGTGAACACCCCGGAACCCAGTGGGGCACCGAGGTGCCATTTGGCAAAGGCGAGGTGCCTGTGAAGGAGTTTCTGCATGCCCTCGACGATGTCGGCTATCGTGGGCCGCTGGTGATCGAGCGCGAGGCGGGCAACACCCGGCTCGACGACGTCATCTATGCCGTGCGGGTTCTGCATAACGCGCAGGACGCAATTGCCTCTGGCGGGGATTGAGGCGGCATCCCCGTAGCGCGGGTGCCATGCGAGCCGGCGGTTCTTGAGACAGTGTTTTTCTTGTACGGCTTGCCGCGTGGCGATATGGTTGATGTTTGATCGGCGGCATGCGCGCGCCGGCGACGATCCTGCCCGCGATGCGACCCAACCCCGGAGTGTTCCGCCGAGGCGGGCGCGAGGGGTGTTTGTGAGCCGAGTCAAACCCACACTCACAGGTCTGATTGATCCTGAATCGGATCCCGCCCTCGAAGTCGGGCTGGCTGCGTTTTCGAGGTCAATCCTCCTTGGCATCATTCTAGCGACGATCGTGTTTTGCGCTGCCGCGGTCTCAATTTCGAAGGAGTTTATTGAGCATGACCGGGGCCGCGTCGTTGAAAATCGCGCGCTCCGCGCGCTGCCGGGGCTGCGACCCATCTGGCGGCAGGCGCTGCAGTTTCCAGATGTGTCGCCGATCACATACACGTCGTTCCTGATCGAGGCGAGGCTCTGGGGGACATCCCGCGGCAATTCTGCCATCGGTTTTCGTTTCGTGAATGCCTGTGTGCATGTGCTGGCAGTGCTGGCGCTGTGGCACTTACTCCGCCGGCTTGAACTGCCGGGCGCGTGGGCGGCCGCGGCGCTGTTTGGGGTGCACCCGGCGGCGATGGCGACGGTCGGCTGGGTAAGCCAGCGCCCCATTTTGCTTGGCACGCTCTTTGGCATTCTCACACTCATTGTCTTTCTGCGCCTGGTTGGTGTGAATCCGGTCGCGATCGAAAGGCATCGGTTTTTCCGGCTGCCGGATCGCCCGGCGTTGCTGATTGCGCTCTGCCTGGCGCTGGCTGGCGCGACAGCACTCTCGCATCCCGGCATTGCGTTGGTGCTTTGGCCGATCACAGTGATCCTGGTCTGGTGGGAGAAGGGTCAGCTAAGTCGTCGCGATTGGCGGTGCACCTCGCCGCTGATCATTACGAGCGGACTCGTGCTTCTGGGGTGGGGCTACCTGCTGTTCACCCGCGGGGGCGCCGAGTTGCAGATTCGCGAGGTTTCTTTCATTACGCGACCTGTGGCGGCAGTGCAGCAGCTTGCCTTTTATGCGTTCCACGCAGTACTGCCGGTGCAGTTACGATTTGCCTATGAGCCGTTTCGCGTCACGACACTGACCGCGGTCGCGGCAGTGATGGCAGTTGTGATTGCACTGTCGATCGTAGTCTGGGCGGGGCGAAAATGGGGTCGTGGCGTCGTTGCGGCGTGCGCGACATTTCTTGTCATCATGTTGCCGTCGCTCATTTGGGTGGAGCAGGCAGAGCTTTTCGGCGGGTGGGTGTCGACACACCGGATTTACCCCGCAGTGCCGGTGGTGGTCTCGGCGGTGGCGGCAATGGTGGCGTCTGTGCTGGTTACCCGCCGGGAAAGGGCTCAAGTCGTCGCAGCCGTTGCGGTGCTTGCCGTCGGCGCGGGGGGAATTCATCAGTCTTGGCTCTATCGCTCGCAGGCGCGGCTTTGGAACTATGTGCTCGAACACAACCCCTCGAACATAACCGCTGGCCTCCGGCGGGCGGAGATTCTGGCGGGCAGGGGGGAAATGCTGGTGGCGTCGCGGGTTGTCGCGGATCTGGTGCGCAACCATCCCAATGAGATCGAGCCAGTGGTGCACCTGGCCGCGATTGAGCTGAAACTACGTCAGATCGACCGCGCCCGGCCGCTTTTGTTTAATGCCCTGCTCATGGACCCCGACCATTTCGACGCCAATCACCTGATGGCCCAGCTTATGGCGGAGTCACACGACTCGGGTGGCGCGCTCCGGCAATACGATCGGGCGCTTCAGCTGCGCCCCTTTGACGTGCACCTGCACAACAACATGGGGCGACTGCACGTCGAGCGCGGCGAATTGCCGCAGGCCAGGGAGCGGTTTGAGCGAGCGGTCGAGCTTGATCCGCAATTCAGCGCCGCGCGAATCAACCTTGCCAACCTGCTCTACCAACTCGGCGACATCGACGCGGCGGGCGCGCAGTTAACGGCGGTGGTTCGTTACGATCCTGAAAACTACGAAGCTTTCATGAACGCCGGTGCCATGCTTGGTCAGGCACGAGAATTCGGTAAAGCGGCGGACCTGTTTCGTATGTCGATTGCGCTAAGGCCTGAAATGCCAGATACTTACAGCAATTTGGCCATGGCGCTTCTCGGCCAGGCAGAGAACCCTTCGACGCTGACGGAGCGCAAGGTGGCGCTGTACACAGAGGCGGCGTTCATGTTCGAGAAGGCGGCGGAACTTGCCCCGGAAAGGGCGAATTTTGGCGAAAACGCGCGGGGAACCCGCGCCGCTCTGGAAAAACTGCAGGCCGACGCCCAGCGAAGGTAGCCGCCGGGCACCCCGCGGGCAGCTCAGCGCAGATTGCTGCCGGCTGTAAGGGTGGCAACGGTTTTTGAGCATTTAATTTTGGGATTATTGGCCCAAGCCACTCCAATATCATGGGTGTGATGCGGTATACTCTCGGCAAGGGAACCAACCGCCAGCTTTAGCAGTGTTTTCTTGTACGAGATTCGGGAAGGAAGGGGCTTTGTGTTTGCGCGTCCGATCAACGTCTGTCATTTAGGGAAGTATTATCCCCCCGCGCCCGGCGGGATTGAATCGCATGTGCGCACCCTCGCACTGGCGCAGGCGGCACTCGGGGCTCGCGTCCGGGTCGTCTGTGTCAATCACCGGGATCGAGAGGGGCGCGATGTAACCTGGTCGCGATACGGGGCGACAAAAACGGTGGAAGAGCACGACCACGATGTCCATGTCACGCGACTCGGCCGAAGTGCGTGTTTGGCTCGGCTGGATGTGATTCCGGGGCTGTTTCCGATGCTGTCGCGCATCCAATACAGCAACGCCGATATCGTCCACCTTCACTGCCCGAACCCGACGATGCTTGTTGCGCTTTCCTGTCTTCGGCTCAATAAGCCCGTCGTGGTGACACACCACAGCGACATCGTGAGCCAGCGCTTCCTGGTGCACGCCATGCGCCCGCTGGAGCGCATCGTCTATGGCCGTGCCGCGGCGCTGCTTGCGTCGAGCGAGCCATACATTGATGGCTCAGACGTGCTCCGGTCGCACCGTGACAAGGTGCAGACCCTTCCATTGGGGGTGGAACTCTCCCCCTTCGTGTCGCCCTCGCAAGGCGCGCTGGCAGCCGAGACAAAGCTCCGGGCGGAGATCGGCGAGGGGCCGCTTTGGTTAAGTGTGGGCAGATGCGTGGCTTACAAGGGATTTCACACGGGCGTCGATGCCCTTCGCCGCACGCCGGGCAAGTGGCTGATTATCGGCAGCGGGCCGATGCTCGAGCCGCTGAAACTCCGCGCCAAAGAGCTGGGCGTGATCGATCGGCTGATTTTCCGGGGCTATGTGAGTGATGATGAACTTGCCGGCGCCTATCGCGCCGCAACCGCCCTTTGGTTTCCATCGTGTATGCGATCAGAAGGATTTGGGTTGGTTCAGGTCGAGGCGATGGCAAGCGGGTGCCCCGTGATAAACACGCGCATCTTCGGCTCGGGCGTGGCCTGGGTGAGTCCGCATGAGCAGACCGGGCTGACCTTTGAAATCGGCTCTGCCGATGGGTTGGCAAGGGCGAGCAAGCGTCTGTTGGACGAGCCGGGGCTTCGCGACCGCTTCTCGGCGGCAGCCCGCGCGCGTGCGCTCGCCGAGTTCTCGGCCGAAACGATGGGGCAGCGTAGCCTGGAGATCTATGCACGCCTGCTGCAGCGTGCTCAGCTCGGTGGGCGCGTGATCGATGCCGTCCCGCAGGTCGAAACGCGGCTGGATTCCTGGGTACGCAACTCCAGCAGCCGGGTTTACAACTCGTCGGGTACCGTCGATGTCGAGCAGTTTGATTCTGAGGAACAGTGTGCCGCGGCACCGCGATGACGCCCGCGAGACTACCAGCCCGTGCCGCTTGCAAGAAGGCCGCGCCCGGAAATCCCAGCAGAATGTGACGGAAACGCCTTGAGAGTCGCCTCTACATTTACTGGGTTCACTCCCACTACCGCCGCTGCTATCATGGCTAGGATCGACCGCCGCGAACGCAGCAGGGCGATGTTCTGGGTGCTGCTGTTCCTGGCCGTGCAGATCGTCTGCCAGTTGGCATTATTGCGAGATGAGTTTCAGCCCGTCCGCAAATTTGTCCGCGCCGGCAGCTTCGGCATCAATCTCGTGTTTCTGGCGATTATCGTCGGGCGAACGCACATTGACTTTGTTGGCAAGCTGCTGATCGGCGCGCTGGGATTGCTCGCGATTGGTTTTTTTCACCCGGAAACGAATTCACTCGTCACCGCTGTCGGGGTTGTTGTGTTTTACGGGTCGGTGTTCGCGTCTCTCTTCTGGGTCTCGCGGCTGCGCATCGAGCTGGATACGCTGCGCGTGCTCATGATCGCGTTCTGGTCGTTTCACGCGATGAGTGCCTCGGTCGGCGTGTTGCAAACCTACTTTCCTGGGCAGTTTCAAGGCGCGTTGTCGACGGTCATCGAATCAAGCCCGTATGGCGCGGCGGGGCTGGTGATTCAGCTCGATAGTGGTGAGCAGATTTTTCGGCCAATGGGCCTGACCGATTCCCCCGGCGGGGCGGCGGTGTCGGGAATGTATGTCTGCCTGCTGGGCATGGCACTGCTGCTGGATAAACGCTACCGATGGTGGGGCCTGGTTTTTGCCGCGGGAATGATTGCAGGGCTTTACTGCCTGCTGCTGTGCCAGCTCCGGGTGTTTGTGGTCTCGCTGTTCATTTGCGCAGTCACGTTCCTGCTCACCCTGGCCTACCGCGGCGAGGGTGGCCGGCTGATGAAGCTTGGCGGCTGGCTTGTGGGGATTGTCGTGCTTGGGTCGCTCTGGGCGGTATCCATCGGGCGGGAAGCGGTGGTTTCGCGGATGAGTACGCTGCTGGCCGACGACCCGATTGCCGTCTATCAGGGCAACCGCGGGCAGTTTCTGGTGCACACCTTCGATCGTACTATCTGGGAGCATCCGCTCGGCGCAGGGCTGGGCCGATGGGGCATGGTCAACAACTACTTCGGCGACCGCGCCACTTCGCTCTGGGCAGAGATTAACTGGACCGCCTGGTGCTACGACGGGGGCATCCCGCTGATGGCGCTTTTTGCCTTTATCATGCTCTACCTCATCTATCGCGCCTTCCGCCTCACCGCCGGGGCGCACGCCACCGAGTGGCGCATCTGGGGCGCGATGCTGGTTGCGTACAACATGGCATTCCTCGCGACCACATTCTGCGCCTGTCCGCTTTTGTCGCAGATCGGCGTCGAGTTTTTCCTCATTAATGCCGTCGTCTACACCGCCTGGCGGCACGATATGCACCTCCGCCGCACGCTTGCCGCCCGTAGAGTGAGCGCGGCGGGCTGATTTGCGCCTGCCGGGATGACGAAAAATTTTGACCCGTTGCAGCGCTGTTTTTGTCGATTTGGGCTTGGCAAAGCGGCCTGCTTTCGCCATTCTATCGGGTGGTTCGCTGGTCGTCGGAATCGGGACATGCCAAGTAACGGAGCAGTGTGGCGGTACACCGCGCGTGTCGGGCAGACACTACGCTCGGTCGGCCACGCGCGCATCTACCGCCGCTTTCGCGAGATGACCATGATCCGCAAGAGCAAATATCTGGGCAATCTGGCTATCGCCGAGCGCGTGCGACAGGTGCCGGGGTGCGTTGTCGAGTGTGGCGTGTGGCGCGGCGGGATGATTGCGGGCATCGCTTCGGTTCTGGGCAATCGCCGGGAGTATCATCTTTTTGACAGCTTCGAGGGGCTGCCCCCGGCCCGCGAGATTGACGGCCCCGACGCCATCCAATGGCAAGCCGACACCGCCGACCCCAACTACTTCGATAACTGTGCCGCCGAGCAGCGGTGGGCCGAGCAGGCCATGCGCCGCGCCGGTGCAAAGGAGTTTCAGCTCCACCGCGGGTGGTTTGAAGACACGGTGACTCAGTTCACCCCCCCAACTCCCATCGCACTCCTGCGACTCGACGGCGACTGGTACGACTCCACCCTCGTCTGCCTCGAAGCCCTCTACGACCATGTCCACCCCGACGGCATGATCGTCATCGACGACTACTACACCTGGGACGGCTGCGCGCGGGCCGTCCACGATTTTCTATCAAGAAGAAAGCTCAACGCCCGCATCCGCCAAGCCGCCCCAAACATCTGCATCATGAACCGCGGCGAACCCTGGCTGGAACAAAACGAGGCGGCGCTGGCGGAGTCACGCCGGGTGGGGGTGGGTTAAACCGATGTTTACAAGTCCAACACCATTACAAGTGTGTATCCAACGTTCCCGGCCCATCTATAGGTGTAGTTTTCCATGTCGCTAGACCCGGGGCCAAACATTTCAATGCCCAACCCGCTGATAAAAATCCGCCCGCCGAAGGGCTGGGCGGCACTGCGGCTGGGCGATCTGGTGGAGTTTCGGGATCTGCTTGTGGCGCTGGCAGGGCGAGATATCAAGCTGCGCTACAAGCAGACGCTTTTGGGGGTCGCATGGGTGGTTCTTCAACCGCTGCTGGCTGCGGGCATATTCACTTTTGTGTTCGGCGTGATCGCGGGAATGAAATCAACCGGCCCGAGCTATTTCGCATTCTCGTTCGCCGGGCTGCTCGGGTGGACTGCGTTTTCATCGACTCTCAGCAAGGCGAGCGCCTCGATGGTGGGCAATGCGCATCTGGTAAGCAAAGTCTATTTTCCGCGACTCGTGCTCCCGCTTTCTACGCTCGGGAGTACGCTGCTGGACTTTGCGGTCTCGCTGCTGGTGATGGCGTTGCTCCTGGTGGTCTACCGCACGGTACCCTCCGCGGCTGTTTTGCTCCTTCCTCTCTGGCTCGGTGCTATTCTTTGCCTTGCGCTGGGTCTCGGACTGGCAGCGGCGGCGCTGACGGTCAGCTATCGAGATGTGCAGTATATTCTACCCGTGATCATTCCCTTTCTGATGTATGCCAGCCCTGTCGCATATGAAGTCACCGCTGCACCGGAACACGTTCGATTTGTTCTTTACCTCAATCCGATGACCGCGCTGCTAGAAGGGTTGCGCTGGTCGCTCTTGGGCGGCAACCCGGCAGGCATGGTGCCACCGACGGCGGGGTGGCTGGTCTATTCGCTCGCCTTTGCGCTCTTATTCCTCGCCGCCGGCGCGATCGTGTTCAAGCGCATGGAACGCCGGTTTGCGGATGTGATATAATCTCCTCCAGTGGGTCAGGGTGACCGCTTTGCATGTTGCGTTTGGCTCGTTAAGTAGTTTGGCTTATGTCTCTCTCAGATATCGCCATATCCGTTCGTGGGCTGGGCAAGGCATACACCATTCGCCATGCCGCCACCCGCGCCCCGACCACGCTTGCTGAGGCGATGCTGGAGCGGATTCGCCACCCGCTGGGGCGAACGCAGGAGCGGGAGGAATTCTGGGCCCTACGCGACGTATCTTTCGACGTGAAGCGCGGCGAAGTCGTCGGCGTCATCGGCCGCAACGGTGCCGGGAAAAGCACGCTTCTGAAAGTCCTCTCCAGAATCACCGAGCCCACCACTGGGGAAGTGGATTTGTATGGCCGTGTAGGGAGCCTGCTGGAAGTGGGCACCGGATTTCACCAGGAACTCACCGGCAGAGAGAATATCTTCCTAAATGGTGCAATCCTCGGCATGACCCGCGCCGAAATCCGCCGCGAATTCGACGCGATCGTCGACTTTTCCGGCGTTGAGAAGTTTCTGGATACGCCGGTCAAACGCTACAGCAGCGGCATGTACGTCCGCCTCGCATTCGCGGTGGCCGCGCACCTGCGCAGCGAGATATTAATCGTCGACGAAGTGTTGGCGGTGGGGGATGCGGAGTTTCAAGGCAAGTGCCTTGGAAAGATGAAGGAGGTGGCAGGACTCGGGCGAACGGTCTTTCTGGTCAGCCATAGGCTTGATTTTGTCATCGACCTCTGTTCAAAGGGATTTCTCGTACGTGACGGACAACTCGCGTTCTTGGGGCCAGCTCGCGAATCTGTGATTCGCTATACGGAGACGGCCACTCTGGTGCCAGCGGATGCACCGTCCGTCGATTCCTATCGGCGGCGGCGACGCTCCGTTGGTGTGGTCGACATCGTCGCGGTAGACATAGATGGTTCAGGAGTTCCGACCAGCGTTCAGGTCCTAATCCATATCGATGTCCATTGTGCGACTGCGGAAATCGTTTGCCTTCTGTCCGTGATCTCGACGACTGGCGTGACGGCTTTTTCGGTATCCTCTATGGACTACGGGCCGCCGCTATCGATGAGTCGAGGTAGGCATACTATCCGCATAGGGATTCCAACAGAGTCCTTGTTGCCCGACAGTTATGTAATGGATGTTCGCATCGCTCCCAACACCTCGGCGCTCGCTTGGGATGCTCTGGAGCAATATCCGATGATTACTGTTTACCCGCACTCACGGACGCCGCGGACCTGGTTTGATCGTCCTGGGCGACTTGTTGTAGGCGGTGTGCAGTGGGCGATGGAGCCGGACAGTTGAGCAAGGAAACAAACGGCCTAATCCTTGGTTGTGCATTCCGGCTTGCGGCTGTTGATTGCCGAGTCTTCTGCAATTCTCTGGTCCAAACCGGGTATTGCGGAAGGGTTGTTTTGCTCGTCACGCCGGACGATTTGGCGGTACTCGCTAGCGTCGTGCCTCGTTCAGTGGAACTACGTGTTCCCCCAGCCTCGGGGACACTTGCACGCGCAATGTATTTTCTGCTTAGGGGCGCGCGCCGGGTTTACCCGCGATTCTATCAACCAAGCACCCGAGTCGCGTCAAGACTACTTCGGGGCATGGGTTGCGAACGAGCGAGGCGGGATCTAGAGACGCTGCAAATGGGCCCGCAAGCGACTCGATACCACTGGTATGCAGAGATCATGCCAGAAGATGACAGTATCCCTGTCATGTTGACCGATGTTCGCGATGTGTTGTTCTTACGCAACCCATTCGTCCCGCACCCGCGAGGTTTGCACATCTTTTATGAGAGCGTGCGCTTTTGCGATAGCGAACCGAACAACGAGTGGACGAGAGATCTCTATGGGGAGGCTCAGGCGCGAGCAGTGCGTTCGGACTTCGTGAGCTGCTGCGGAACCGTACTCGGTACGGCTGGCGCCGTCATGGACTATTGTCGTCAATTGGACACCGAGCTAATGCGCCACGGCATACCACTCGGGCCTCGCGATCAGGCAGCGCACAATTTTCTTCTTAGGGAGGGTCGGCTGAGGGAGGTGACGCGGCACAGTAATGGCTACGGGGGAGTTTTGACTCTCCCGCGGCTGAAACTTTGGCCATGGTTTGGCTCGGATGGGTGGCCGTGTAACCCCGACAAAACGCAACCCGCCGTGATTCACCAGTACGACCGGTATCCTGAACTGCTGCGAGCCGCGCGGGCGCGATTTGGTTTGGTCGAGGGCAACGATGATGTCCGTCGCAGCTCAAACTGAAACGCCAAGGGTATCCGTAGTTATCCCGACCGTGAGGCGCAGGGAATGGCTGTCGGAAGCGATTGCATCGCTGCAGGCTCAGACGGTGTCAGATTGGGAGGCTATCGTGGTTCACGATCGTGCTCAGGTTGGTGGTGGATTGCCCCAGCCCCTGGCTCTTTCCGCGGAAGACCGGCGGGTCAGAGAGTTTCTGGGTCCGCTCGATCGCGCCGGTGCCCCGGCGTGTCGCAACGAGGGTGTCCGGCAGTCGGTCGCTCCATACGTTGTTTTTCTTGATGACGACGATTTGCTGAAGCCCAGATGCTTGGAACGGCGCATCGCCAAACTGGATGAAACACCGGAACTTGACATGGTAGTGGCTCAGTCAGAAGTGTTTTCCATCGTGCCAGGCGATGAGCAGTTGTTTTGGAATGAGTTCAGAATCGAGCGAGATCTCGATCGATTTTTACGGGGCGACCCCGCATGGCAGACCGCGGGTCCGATGTGGAGGCGCGCGTTTCTCGAGCGACTAGGCCCTTGGGACGAGGGAGCCTTAAGTTGGCAGGATTGGGAGTATCATACGCGCGCATTGTCACTTGGTTGCAAGTACACCCGCCTCAACGATGCTGATTGTTACTACCGTCGGCCGGGGGCAACAAGCATCAGCTTCAAGTCCGACAGCCCGGATCGCGTTGCAAACCGCCTAGCCGTTATCATGCGCGTGCGGCGATTTTTGTCTAATGCAGGCCAATTGACCAGCGTCCGTAATCGTGACCTGACAGGAGTTGTCTGCCATCTGCTGATGCCAGAAACGGTCACTGGCCGGTTAGAACTTCAGGCCCGAAGCAACCTGATTGCGAGCGCCATGGGTTTCTCGCTGATCACGGACCGGGTCGCGGCCCTACTATATCTCTACCTCCGCTTCCGTGCCTTGAGAGCAACATTTGCCGCGAGATCGGTAAGATTTGTCGTTCAGCAATTGTCCGGCCCTTCGATTCCTCTAGCATCCGGGCAACACCTTCGCGCAACTCGAGTTTGCTCTCCCTTCAAGAATTGCAGGTAGGTTGATGACTGACTTCACGTCCATTCTTATCTGTACCCGAAACCGATCTACTTCCCTCAGAAGCACCCTGAGAAGCGTCGAGGCCGCGTGTGCTGACCGAATGACCGAAGTTGTGGTCGTTGACAACGGCTCGACGGACGAGACTCGGGAGGTTGTGCTCGAAGCCAAGAAGTACATGCGATCTGTTCGATACGTACGCGAGGAATTGCCGGGGCTTGGTCACGCTCGAAACCGGGCGGTTCGCGAGTCGGCGGGCAAGCTAATCCTATTCACCGATGACGACGTGGAGGTGCCGCGGACTTGGATTGCGGATATGACAGCCCCCATACTGAGTGGCCAATATGATGCCGTCGCCGGTGGTATAAAGCTTGCGGATGAGCTGGTGCCGTCGTGGCTGGAGCCGGGTCTGCGGGCAAGGCTGGCATCGACGGAGCCGGGCTACGACCAGCCGCTTCAGTTCATTGGCGCAAACTTCTCATTTCACCGCAGAGTGCTCGATCGAGTCCCGTTTTTTGATCCGGAACTCGGGCCGGGGGCACTTGGCGGTGCTGATGACACGCTGTTCGGTCGACAACTTACTGTTGCCGGGTTCAAGATCGCGTTTCGGCCGGATACTCTCGTAACTCATCACTTCGATGCTGCGAGATTGTCTCGCGAAGCCTGGTTGCGTGACGCCAAGGTGCGCGGAGAATCGTCTGCGTACTTGATTCATCATTGGCACCACTCGGTGATAAGCTGGCCTCGGTTGAAGATTTTACGCAAGCGATTGCAGCTCATGCTCTATCGGCTGTGCAACCGTCGAGGGAATGGGGCGGCTGAAGCGGAACTCGCTGCGCTCCAGTATATTCATATGCTCCGCTTTCTTCTGAAGATTGAAGGCTTGGCGCGCAACTACGAGAGAGAGGGCCTGGTGAAGCTCCGCGGCGTGCTTCCCGACCTGCGGGATATTGATGACGGAGCGAGAACCTGATGTGGCGTCCCGCAATCGTTCCAACGAGGGATTACCTCTGCTCGGCTGTCGCAGCACGCGTTCCGTGGACTAGGCTACGGATGTGGCTTTACCGTCGGCTGGGGCTGAACGTCGGAGCTCGTAGTTCGATCTTGATGAACGTGCAGTTCCATTGCGCCGCGGAAATGGTGATCGGAGCGAACTGCGTGATCAACCCCTGGGTTTACCTTGATGGCCGCGGTGGTTTGCGCATCGGAAGCAATGTCAACATATCCTCTCACGCTTTGCTGATCGCTGGATTCCATGATGTGAACGACCCTTTTTTCGCGGGAGGAGCGTCGCGCATTACGATCGGAGATTATGTTTGGATTTGCACCGGGGCGAAGATTCTCCCCGGCGTGACGGTGGGGCGTGGAGCGGTAGTGGCAGCGGGGGCGGTGGTGACCAAAGACGTGTTGCCGTACGAGATTGTCGCAGGAGTTCCCGCAAGAAAGATCGGAGAGAGGTCCACTGACCTGCAATACCATCTTGACTACCCTGTTTCGTGGACCTGATTTGCGCTGGGGAAGCAGGCTGCGCAATATGGTTCAAGTGTTCAAGGGTGTGTGCGTATCGGCACGCCTTTTGGCGGGTACAAGACTCGAGTTGAAACTCAATGAAGAACGCAGACTCCAATTCAAATGTTGGCCATTACGCTAAGAAGCAGTTGTTATGCCGGAGCGGGCTGATACGGTGGAGTCATGCGAGTCGTTTTAGGCTGGCGAGGCAACTGGTGGCAGGGCGTTCAGGCGGCCGTTTACTGGACTACGGTTGCGGGGACGGCACATTTCTTGGTTTGACGACGGACTTGTTTCCCGATGCAGTGGGGACTGATTGCGACGGCCCCCAAACGGACGATTGCGCTTCTAGGTACGCAGCATCGGGTTTAACCTTCATCCACACCTCCCAATTGACGTCCCATCACGATCATCGATATGACGCCATTGTCTGCATGGAGACCTTGGAGCACTGTCTGCCAAGCGCTAGAGATTTCGTCTTAGGCGATCTCGCTCGACTCTGCCAGCCTCAAGGGATCGTGATCATCAGCGTTCCAATCGAGGTTGGGATTGTATTGCCACTTAAGCAAATGGCGCGACGAATTGCAGGTTGGAGGAAGCTTGGGGATTATGCGACGAACGAGCGATACAGTTGGTCGGAACTCGCCCGAATGACATTTGCAACTGAGCGGACTGAGATCGAGCGTCCGGTTTACAATAGCGTGCCGAGTCAGCCTTTGTCCGGATCGCACGGGCACAAGGGGTTTAACTGGAGGCGCCTTCGGATGGAGATTCGGCAGCACCTCAACATCGATCAAACGCACTTCTCTCCGATGGGCTGGAGCCGAGGTTTCCTGAGTAGTCAGGCGTGGTTCGTCTGTTCACCACGATAGAGAGTCAAAGGGCTGAGATGACCTTGAGAGTTGGTCGAGCAGGACACTCAAGAACCAAGGTAAACCTGAAGGCATCACGATGACGCCCAAGCTGTTAACCATCGCGCATTCCTACGTCGTCAACGTCAACCGTCGGCTGGCGCATGAGATGGCGCGGCAGGGGGAGGGGCGGTGGGAGGTGACGGCGGTGGCGCCGGTGTATTTTCATGGGGGGAATGACATCCGGCCGGTCACGTTTGAACCGATGCCCGATGAGCCTTGCCGCGTTGAGGCGGTGCCGGCGCGGTTCACGCGCAAGGTGCATTTGTTTACCTACTCTCGCCGTCTCAAGCGGCTGATGTGCGAGGGATGGGACTTCGTGCACTGCTGGGAAGAGCCTTACATACTTGCCGGCGGGCAGATCGCCTGGTGGACGCCGAAGCAGACGCCGATGGCGTTCTGGACGGCCCAAAATCTCCAGAAGCGTTACCCGCCGCCCTTCGGAAGGATCGAGAGATACTGTTTGAAGCGTTGTGACGGCTGGATGGCGTGCGGGCAGTCGGTCGTCGATGCGATGCTGCCGCGCGGCTATGCTGCCAAGCCGTATCGGATTATGCCGTTGGGCGTGGATCTGGAGCGGTTCGTGCCCAGCGGTGCGCAGCGGTCCGGTGTATTGCGCGAGTTGAACTGGGGCGATTCCGCCGGACCGATCATCGGCTATCTCGGTCGTTTCACTGAGGCCAAGGGGATGCGGGTGTTGATGGCGGCGCTCGATGCGGTGCGGTCGCCATGGCGGTTGCTGCTGGTGGGGGCGGGGGAGATGGAGGGGGAATTGCGGGCGTGGGC
>DDRH01000053.1:0-23316 GCA_002343075.1 Phycisphaerales bacterium UBA2421
CGATCTTGGCGCCTGTTCGTAGCACGGGTTTCCAACCCTTCAGCACTCCGCACAGCAATGTACATATAAATTCACATACTCTCTTTAATCTATACCTTCACGCGTCTGAAGCAGATTTACCTACGCGTCCCGATCCGGTGCGGTACAATGCGATCATGCCCCCGCCCGCTGGCAAACCTGGCCCGCGCCTCAGTTCCAACGGCTACGACATCCACGATTCCGCCGGCATTTCCAGCATCGCCGGCGGCGTGGTCGTCCAGCCTGATGGCAAGATCGTCGTCGCTTCCACCGACGGAGCCGGCGGCACCGGCAAGGCCGTGCTGCTGCGCTATACCACCGGTGGCGCGCTCGACACGACCTTCGACTCCGACGGCGTGGTCGAAACCAACATCGCCACCGGCGACTCGGACACCTGGGTCGGCATCGGCCACACCTGGGACGGCAAGATCGTCGTCAGCGGCTACGCCAACGGCGATTTCGCCGCCGGGCGATATTTCTCTGGCGTGGGCCTCAACCAACGGTTGTATGTGCAGCAGGACGCCAACTTCAACGTCACCAGCGTGAGCAACTCGCTTGGCGCAACGGTCGAGCGCTATCGCTACACGCCCTACGGCCAGCGGACGGTGCTGAATGATGATTTCACGGTGAATGCCAACCCGACGACAAGCGACTACGGCTTCGACGCCGGACATCAGGGCCTCAAGCACGACGCAGAGACCGGGCTGATCTACAACCGGGCGCGGTACCTGCACAACACTCTTGGCCGCTTTACGTCACATGATCCACTTGACTACGTGGATGGACTCAATCTTGTCGCGTATGTGAATGCAAATCCAAGCAATAGCCGAGATCCACTCGGACTCTACGATCCGGACGACCCAACGATCGGTCGCGGGCCGCATGGAGAGTTTTTCGGTGATCCGAGGTATCGCGGGATTTACACAGAATATGATGATAATGCTGACCGACTGGAGGCGTGGTTGAAGTACATGAACCCGCCAGCACCAAAGCCCAATGCACCTCTTCCATATCAAAGTGTCGTTGAAGCTCGAAGGCAATTGAGAGAAGAGCGTCCAATTATTTCGGGACTAATGGATTTAATCGACGCCAAAGACCGGATGTCTGGTAATCAGAAGGCACCCACCTCGGAGCCAAAACACGGGAAGCCTTGGCCCAATAACCCTAACGATCAATATCCGAACAAGCCTCAATCAGTTGACTTCTGGGTACGCTTTATGGAGGCAATGAGAGAGAAAGAGAAGGCGCGCCTTGAAGCTGAGAAGAAGAAGGCACTCGAGGAAGCAATCAAGTCGCCGACGACTGCGCCCTCGACGCAGCCGTCCGAGGGCACGACTACCCCATCCTCAACTCAGCCGGGAGGGTCATCATCGGGTGGGCAAATGATTGAAGAGTAGGCCGTTAAGTATGCTTGTGGATTTGGTTTGTTCGTAAGATCGGCCTTCCCCACGAATGGTGAGCAGAAAGAAATTATCAATGCGGACAGCTAGGCAAGCAAATGTGATTGAGTATGGACATGATTCAGTCACGGGTGGGCGTCGAACACTTGTTCTGTCACTATTCTTGGGCACATGTGCGGTATTCTGGGGGATAAGTTTTTTTATGTTTCCAGTGCTGTTGATCAGCGGTGATGCGGGAACACTCTCGCTCAGTCTGCACCGAGGGAACTTGTTTGTCATCTATGCAAATCTCGGTCCGCCGAAGCCGACTTTAATGTTGCGGAAGTTGACGGCACCCTCAGCTCTTGAGTTGCATGAGAGAATCATGAGTAAGCGCAAGGTCAATCTGCTTTTACTCGAAGTGTCTTGGGAACGAGGTCCAACGGCAATCGCATGTAGGATTTCATTTGTAATTGTGGCGATCTCGATTCTCATCTTCTGGATTTCCAGCAGTGCAGTTCGTCGGCGACGATGGCGTCGTCGCACTCAGTTTGAAGGGCACCGATGACATGTTCGAAATGGCGATTGACTCCATCGGCAAGTTCGCCGCATTCATCGAACGTGATCCGCGGAAGGTGGCCAAGGAATCGATGGTGTCGTTCAAGCCATCGTGTTACAGCGTGCCGCCGGAGTATGTCGGCCGCGACGTGACGGTGGAGTTGGGCGGCCAGAATGGCGCGGTGATCGTGATCGACGCAGCGCCCGCCGATGGGCACGTCCCCAAGGAGTTCAGCTTCTCGGCGATGATCTCGGCCGTAAGGGTCTGCCGGTGCTCGCCTGCGACGATCCCTCTGAATCGTCGATAAAGCCTTATGGTCGAAACGCATGGCGGCTCGGTACAATTCTGGCGTGGGCCTGAACCAGCGTCTGTATGTGCAGCAGGACGCGAACTTCAACGTCACCAGCGTGAGCAACTCGCTTGGCGCAACGGTCGAACGCTATCGCTTCACGCCGTACGGCCAGCGGACAGTGCTGAATGATGATTTCACCGTCAACGCCAACCCGACAACAAGCGACTACGGCTTCAGTGTCGGGCATCAGGGGCTGTTGCATGATGCCGAGACCAACCTGATCTACAACCGGGCGCGGTACCTGCACAACACGCTCGGCCGCTTCACCGCCGAAGACCCGCTCGGCACGGCGTATCAGGATGGGATGAATTTGTATGAGTATGGGCCTTCCCCACGAACGGTGAGCGCAGCGGTGGCGTCAATACGCCACATGAAACGTCGGCGAATCCTCCGCGCGCGTCTTCCGCTCGTCGCAACGTTTGGAATGACACCACGAATCATGCCACCCTGAAACAGAAGTAGATCGATCACTCATCGATTTCTAGCTGACCGATTCGAGGTTGAAGAGTGCGTCGAGGCCCTGATCGACGGTGGCGGTGTCGAAGTCGCGGCCGCCGTCTACGGCGTCGCTGATGCCGTCGAGGGCATTGATGAAGTCGCGGCCGCCGAAGCCGGCGATGCTGTCGGTGCCGGGGCCGCCGGTGAGGGTGTCGTTGCCGCTGCCGCCGAGGATGGTGTCGTTACCGCCTCGGCCGTCGATGGTCATTCCGCGGCGGGTGCCGTTGACGAGTCGGTCATTGAAGTCGGTGCCGATGAGGACTTCGACATCGCCGAACACGCGGTCGGAGACATCGATATCGGGCAACACAAAGTCGCCGACGTTGATGAGCACGCGGACAGGCAGTGCCGAGTAATCGAGCGTGTCGGTGCCGGCGCCTCCGGCGATGCTGTCATCATTATCATCCTCAGCGGACTGGCCGAGGATTGTGTCGTTGCCAGCCGAGCCAAAGAGCACGTCGCCCTGCAAGCCGCCGGCGAGGATGTCATCGCCTTGCCGGCCGACGATAACATCGAATCCGCCATCACCGAAGATGGTATCGTTGCCGCGCCCGCCGGAGAGGGTATCGGGCCCGCGGCCGCCTCGGATGAACATGGGGATGGTGATTTGCCCGCCGATGACCGTATCCGCACCATCGCCCGCCGAGACGTTAATCTGCGAAATGGGGTCGGTGTAAATCTGCTCGACGCCGTTGACCACCGCCCGGAGGGTTTCGGTCGGGTCGGTGCGCGCGAAAGCGATGCTGTCGCGTTTTTCATCGCCGACAAAACTCAGCACTTGTGTGACTGAATCATAGCTGACGGAAACGGCGAAAAGACGACGGGGTTCGAGCGCGTGAATCATAGATTATCACCTTCGGCTGAAACGTTGCGTCAGCTTAAGCCGCGGGGCGGGTTACGGGCAAAAAATTCATCCGATTAGCGTGATATTTTCCCAGAAATCAGGCCCGCGATCATCTCGGCGTGGCGGGTGCTTGCCCCCTTGGCTTCCCGCACAGTCTCGACGGCGCGCCCGGCGATCGCAGTGCGCTGGTCGGCATGCGTCAAAAGCCTATCAACGGCGGCGGTTAGCTCGGGTGCCGATAAAATTTCGTACACCGCTGTATTTTTCTTGAGCAGGCGCATCGGCATATCGAAGTTCTTGGTAAACGGCCCCACAATCACAGGTTTGCCGAGTGCTGCCGGTTCGATCATGTCGCTGCCGTGCTGTCGGTCGCCGAGGTCGACGAGCGATCGGCCGACGAACACAACGGTTGCCAGGCTGTAGAACTTGCGCAGCTCGCCCATCGTGTCGCCGAGTACGATTGCGTGTTGGCTGTCAGACGGCGCGCGGGCCGTGTTCGACCTGCGGATGCACTGGAAGCCGTGACTTTCGATCAGACCGGCGACCTCATCAAACCGCTGGGGGTGACGGGGGACGATCACCAGCCGGAGGCGGGGATGCGATTGTTTTAGTTGACGGTAGGTGTCGAGCGCGATGCTCTCTTCCCCCGGGCCGGTCGAGCCGCAAACCCAGATTGGCTCGTTGGCCGGGTCGAGTGCCAGCTCGGCGGCCAGGTGCTCGTCACCGGCGATGCGATCGGCGATGGTTGCACTGTCAAACTTCATTGTGCCTGTGACGTGGATCTTTTCCTGCGGCGTGCCGAGGGTGCGAAACATCGCGGCGTATGTCTCATCCTGCACTGCTGCGAGGGCGAGCCGGGCGAACATGGGACGTGTGAACCAGCTTGCCCGGCGATACTTGCGAAAGCTGGCCGGCGTGATTCGGCCATTGGCCACCATGACGGGGATTCCCCGGCGGTGGCACTGCTTCATAAAATTGGGCCAGACCTCAAGTTCCATCAACCCCACCAGCCGCGGCTGATACTTTTCGAGCACCCGGCACACGGCGGAGGTGAAATCGAGGGGGAACTTGATGAGTGTGACGTCCGGCTGTTGGGAGAAGAGCTGTCGCGCGCGGTCGCCGCCGGTCTGGGTGGTGGTAGAAATCACGAACCGCAGGCCCGGCGTGCGGTTTCGCAGCTCTGCCAGCAGCGCCGGCAGGACATTCACCTCACCCACGCTGACCGAATGAAGCAGAATACACTCGCCGCCGCTCGACGGGGGTAGCGATCTACCCATGCGCTCGCGCAATGCCAACATCACCTTCTGTCGAGCCGAACGCCTGACAAGCCAATATGGCGAAGCCAATGCCAGCCCTGCGGCGTATGCGAGATCGTACAAATTGGGCATTCGGGTCGAGAGTTTATCGCAAGAGGCGGATGAAGTCGTGATTCATCGAGCGCGCGTCCTCCGGGCGCGCCGCGTCAGGGGCTTGCGGCGTTCAAACAACCGGTCGAAGTGAGTACAATCTTCAGTATGCAGGATTTTGAGAAGCTGGGCGTGTTTTATCTCGGCCGGGAGTACGACCTTCCGGCGCGCAAGCAGTTGGATGATCTATTGCTGTATGACAGCAAAGACCTGGTAACGCACGCGGTCTGTGTGGGCATGACCGGCAGCGGGAAGACGGGGCTTTGTCTCGGCTTGCTCGAAGAAGCGGCGATCGACGGCATTCCGGCGATCATCATCGACCCAAAAGGAGATCTGGCCAACCTGTTACTGACGTTTCCCGACCTTAAGCCGGAAGATTTTCGTCCGTGGATCAATGAAGACGAAGCAAGACGAAAGAATTTGTCGCCGGATGAGTTTGCGGCGCAGCAGGCCGCGCTTTGGGCGACGGGGCTTGGGAAATGGGGCCAGGATGGGGCGCGCATCAAGCGGCTGCGGGATGCTGCGGAGTTTGCGATCTACACGCCCGGATCGTCGGCAGGGCTGCCGATTTCCATTCTCAAGTCGTTTGCCAAGCCCGAACAAGCGGTGATGGACGACGGCGAACTCTTCCGCGAGCGCATTTCCACGACCGCAACGAGCCTGCTGGGACTGCTCGGTATCGACGCCGACCCGATTCAGTCGCGAGAGCACATTCTACTAAGTACTTTGTTTGCAACAGGTTGGAGCGCAGGAAAGGACATGGATCTTGCCGCGCTGGTCGCGCAGATTCAACAGCCGCCGATCGCGAAGATTGGGGTGATGGATGTCGAGTCGTTTTATCCAAGCAAAGACCGGTTTACGCTGGCGATGCGGCTGAACAACCTGCTTGCCGCGCCCGGATTTAATGCGTGGATGGAAGGCGATGCGCTGGATATTCAGTCGCTGCTTTATTCGCCGAGCGGGAAGCCTCGAATCGCGATTTTTTCAATTGCGCATCTCGGGGACGCCGAGCGGATGTTTTTTGTGTCGCTGCTGTTGAATCAGATGCTCGGCTGGATGCGTGGGCAAAGTGGAACGACAAGCCTGCGTGCGTTGCTCTATATGGACGAGATTTTCGGCTATTTCCCCCCCGTGGCGAATCCGCCGTCGAAACAGCCGTTGCTGACGTTGCTGAAACAGGCTCGCGCGTTTGGGTTGGGTGTGGTATTGGCCACACAAAATCCGGTCGATCTGGATTACAAGGGCCTGGCGAATTGCGGGACATGGTTTATCGGACGCTTGCAGGCCGACCGCGACAAGCAGCGGGTGCTCGACGGTCTGGAGGGCGCTGCAGCCGGAGCCAATGGGAAGTTCGACCGTGGCGCGATGGAGCAAACACTCGCGGGGCTGGGCACGCGGGTGTTTTTGATGAACAACGTGCATGATGACAAGCCAGTAACGTTTGAGACGCGCTGGTGCATGAGCTATCTGCGCGGCCCGATGACCCGGCAGCAGATTAAGCAGTTGGTCGACCCGATCCGCGGCAGCAAGTTGCATCCGGCGGGGACCGCGCCCGCGCCAAGTGCCG
The DNA here is from genome assembly GCA_002343075.1 of Phycisphaerales bacterium UBA2421. Lineage (GTDB taxonomy): Bacteria > Planctomycetota > Phycisphaerae > Tepidisphaerales > Tepidisphaeraceae > UBA2421. Next base: position 6,624 of record DDRH01000053.1, read on the forward strand.
GGGGAGGCGAATGCCCGGTGCTGGCGCAACAGGTCGAAAATGCACCGGCCAGCTCGGTAGCGAAACCATCCTCCCCGGCGGCGCAGATATCGACTGCGCACGCCCGCCCCGTTTTGCCCCCCGATGTGCCCCAATTTTTCCTGCCGGCCAGACATTTGCCGCCCGCGGGATCGACCCTGGTCTACCGCCCGATGTTGCTGGGGACTGCCAAGGTCTTCTTTGCCAACAGCAAGGCCGGCATCACTGCCGATGCTTCTGTGGCTGCGGTCACTTTGCTGAGTGAGGGGGTGGTTATGGCCGATTTTGCCGATGCCGAGACCATCGAACTCGATGAACGTGACCTTGAAAAGCAGGCGATGGACGGCGCAAGGTTTGCCAGCCTGCCGTCAGAGGCTGCCAAGTCAAAGAGCTATGCGGTTTGGAAGAAGACTTTCACCGACTGGCTCTTCCGCACACAAGAACTGCAGATGTACGCGTGCCCGGCGCTGAAAGTGACGAGCAGGGCTGGCGAGTCCGAGCGAGATTTTCGCGCCCGCTTGCAGCAAACCGCCCGCGAGCTGCGCGACGACTTCGCCGACAAGCTGCGGGCGCAGTTTGCCTCCAAACATGCAACGGTGGTGGAGCAGATCCGCAAGGCCGAGCAGGCCGTCGAGCGAGAGCGTGCGCAGGCGCAATCGAGCGGAATTGGGGCTGTTTTATCGGTGGGAACATCGATTCTGGGGGCGTTTTTGGGGCGTAAGAAGGTCAGCACCACCAATCTTGGCCGCGCCGGGACCGCGGCGCGAAGTGTTACACGCTCGTATGAACAGCGGCAGGATGTGAACCGCGCCGAGGAGAATGTGGAGGCTGCCCAGGCGAAATTGGCCCGATTGGAAGCAGAATTCAACGAGAAAACCGACCGATATGCGGCTGAACTAGAGGAAAAACTCGCTGACGTGACGACCGTCGCGATCAAACCCAGGAAAGCGGATATCACCGTTCGGCTACTGGGTTTAGCGTGGGCACCCGAGTATCAGACGGGTGATGCGCGGGCCGTCGAAGCGTGGAAATGAGCGAATCGCGCGCCGGGCGCGAGAATTTTGGTCTTGGCAGGGCGTGAAGAATCCGCATAATGATCGATCCGACACTGCGGCAACCCCTGCGGTGTCCGCTGTTGGAATTCACGAGGAAAATCGCACATGGGTCCGACCGTATCCGCGCTGGTCAACCTTTTTAATGCCGATCAGACGTTGCGCGAGGCGCAAACGCGTCTTGACGTTGCAAGTAAGAACGTCCGCATCCAGGAACGCCGGGTGCATGATCTGGAAGCCCGCCAGAAGGCAGGGCAGGCCTTGGTCAAATCGCTGCACGCCAAGAGCATGGCGGTCGATGCCGATGTTCAGGGCCGCGATGCCAGGATTGAGAAGCTCCGCACGCAGCAGGCGAGTGCGAAGAACAACAAGGAATATCAGGCGTTCCTCGTTGAAATCAATACCGGGAAGGTCGATCGTGAAAAAGCCGAAGAAGAGGGCCTGAAGATTGTCGCCCAAATCGAAGCTCAGCAGAAAGAACTCGAAGCAGTGGCGACGCAATTGCAGGCCGAACAGGCCAAGCTTGCGGAGATGAAAGGCTCGATTAGCCAGACGCTTGCCGATCTGCAGGCGGAGATCGACCGAGTCCAGCCGACGCGCGATGCCGCCGCTGGCGAGGTGGGCAAACTCTCGGCCAAGTCGTTAAACGTTTACGAACGTCTTGCCGAACGTTACGACGGCGAAGCGATTGCCCCGATCGGCCAACCCGACCGCCGGCAAGAGGCGTATAGCTGCATGGCGTGTCACCTTGAGCTGGTCACCGACATTTACAACAAGCTCAAGACGCGCGACGAACTGGTGTTCTGTCCGAACTGCGGCCGCATTCTTTATGCTCCTGCAGAGATGATTTACGAGCAGGCCAAGCCAAAATCGCCCAGCCAGCGCGCCGCGCCGACGAAAAAACGAGTGGTCTCCAGCGAGCCGTCTCGCGCGATGGATCCTGTGAAAGCTGAGCTTGATCGACTTCTGCGCAGGGCGCAGGGTGAATCGGTGAAAAACAGCAACGCCGCAGGGAGCAATCCTGTGGAGTTTGAGGTTTATATTCAGGGTAAATATTTCGGGAACTACAAGGGCCAGAACATCGATAACTTTCGGCGGACCGCGCGATATTGCCTGCACGAAAGCGGTGTTATCAAGGACATGGATGTCTACGAGAAAGGCCAGGGCCCAAAGTCGCTCGCTGCCGCCGCCGAGAAAGCTGCTGCGGACGCTGTCTCGACGGAGGCGACTGCAGCAAGCCCATCTGCTCCCACAGCACCGAGCCAGCCGGTTGAAGCCCCCGCGGCCGCAGCGGCACCGACGCGTCCGGCGGAACAGCCCCTCGCCAGCGGAGCGAATGAGGTCAACCCCGCCAGTCAGCCCAATGAGTCGGTGCCCAGTGAGTCGGCGCCCGGTGAGTCGGCGCCAGTGATTGAAGCGGATGCATCGATGGACGGTGCCGAGAAGGATGAAGCGCTCTCGCGATAGCGTGGCGCGACCGGCATTCAACCCGCGAGTCTCAAGCCACATGGCTCCCGCTGCGCTACACCACCTCGGGATTCTCGTTCTGTGACGCGCGCAGCACTTCTGGCACTTCCACCGGCACAACGCGGCCCGCGCCAGCCCAGGGAATGTCACCCAACTCGGCTGGCAAGACACCTTTTTCAAATGCGCGCGAGAAGGCCTCACTCAACCCATCAATTGAGCGCATCGGCCCCGGCTCGAGTTTCGATTCTCGGCGGGCGGAAGCTGGAAGGTCGATCATTTCCGGCATTGACTCCTGCGCTGCGATCACGGTCAGCGTATGCGGTAGCGCCGCGTGAGCCGGGCATGCGCTTTCCGAGCCTGACCGCACTGCAGCGGCACATTGCCAGATTTTCTCGGTGCGATCATCGTCGGGGCTGCCGTAGACACTGGTTCCGCCGTCGGAAAACTGGGCGACGAATTGGGCATTTCGCTGCGACGGGTCAAAAGTGATCGTTGCAAGCTCAAACTCAAAGTGACATTGCGGCCCACGGCGCTCGGGGATCGAGTGGGCTGTAAAAAACAGCACCTCCGTCCCGCCGGGCATCTGGCAACGGAGAGCGGCGTTGTCGTAGTTCTCGATGTCATTCGCCCGATACAGTTCTGCCTGCACCGCAGCGGGTGCAAGGCTTGTGTTCCAGGTCGGGCCGAGCAAATACAGCATGTTGTGCAGGAAATGGGCCGTGGCGTTGTTCACTGGGCTGTCGAGCACGGGCCGTCCGTCGGGTGTGTTGATGCGGCCGACCCAGCTGTTGCGCGCAAAATAAACATATGGCCGCGGGTAGGAGACAAAGGTCTTCAGCCGCTTTGGAAAGCCGAATCGGCCTGCCAGGATATCCCCTTTCAGCCGCTGAATCGCCCGGCTGAATGACCACTGATACCCAATCGACACCCGCCGGCGGGACTCTTCCTGCGCGCGGATGATGCGCAGAGCGTCATCCAAGCCGCCCGCGAGCGGTTTCTCACACAAGACCGCAACGCCCGCTTGCGTAGCCATCGCGGTCTGCTCGGCGTGCAGATGAATCGGTGTGCAAAGCACCAGCAATTCTGGTCGCTGCTGCCGAAGTAGTTCTGCAAGGGACGGATAAATCGGGACGCCGATTTCTTTGATCTGTGCCAGCTGCCGGCATCGCTCAGGCGCAGGATCGGCAGCGGCCATCCAATCGAGCTGCGGGGCTTTTGGGTCAGTCAGGAGACTGCGAATGTACCACTCGCCAAAGCCGGCAATGCCGACGAGGCCGATCTTCACACGTTCGGACATACTGCTTCGGAGTGTACGGGGATTGGGTCATCAACGCGAACGCAAAAGTCGCTCGAAACCGCCGCTGCCTGATCGCACTGTTTCGGGCAGAAAATGCAATTGCGGTCGCTGGGGCAATTCGCCCATAATCGACCTCAGTGAACCTGCGGAGATTTCGCCTCAAGCAATTACTGCTATTGCTGATGTTCATTGCGCCGGCAATGTCCCCGCTCGGCGCGCGCGGCGCGATTGATGAGGCTGCATTTCATCGCGATCTTGCCCGGCTTTCTGATGCGCCGACACGGGTCATCGGCAGCGATGGATATCGCCGTGCTGTTGAATACGTCGCATCCGAGGCGCAGAAGCTGGGCGATTCCGTCGAGGTTCGTCGGCATGACTACGGCGTGATGATGCCGGTGACCGAGTCGGCGGGCGTTACGATCGATGGCGCCACCGCTGCGCCCGTTTACCCCATATGGCCTGCGGGGGTGCGGATGAACGCGACGCCAGCGGAGGGCATATCGGGCCGCCTGGTCTACTGCGGGCAGGCGACACTTGCAGAGATTCGTCCGAGTGACCTTCGTGGCAACATCGCGGTGATTGAAGCGTCCGCCGCCGGGGGGTGGCAGCAGGTGATGTACTTCGGCGCGACTGCCATCCTCGTGCTCGGCAGCGACGACGTGACAAATCATATGCTGCGCGAGCACGAGCTTTTGCTCCCGGCCAACCTGCCCCGGTTTTATGTCCCACGCGGTCCGGCAGCCGAGGCGTTGCGTAAAGGGGGCAGCGCGAAGATTGAGGCAAAAGTCACCTGGCAACTGCAGAATGCCACGAATGTCTATGTGCTGGTGAAGCCGGTGGGTGGCTCTCAGGCCGAATCGCGCGGTTCGGGCGCGATCCTAGTGTCGGCGGGGCTGGAGTCGAGCGGATTAGTGCCCGATCTTGCACCCGGTGCCGGGCAGGCAGTCCAGCCGGCTGCGGCGCTGGGGTTGCTCCGGCAGTTTGCCGCCAATCGCCCCTCTCGCCCCATGCTCTTTGCATTCGTTGGCGGCGATTCGATGCAGTTGCTCGGCCAGCGCAATATGTTCATGGCCCTGGCCGATGCACCGGCGACATGGTCGTCAGAACTACGGCGGGTCGAGTCGGAGTTAACCGCCGTGCAGGCTGACGGCGCGCGGCTGCGAGAAGTCGGGGGCGATCTGTCGCAACTCAGTCCAACCGCCGACCGCCGGCTCGTCGATCGGCTGGTCAAATCGCTGGAAACCCGTGCCACCGATGTGCAGGATGAATTGTTTCGCATCCGAAGAGCGCCGGTAGCGGAGCAGACACCATCGCTGGGAGCGAGGCGACAGGAACTCGAACGGCAGATGATTCAATTCACCGCCGTCCGCATGGCGATGCAGACTCAGCCGGCGCGGCTGCGGGAGGCCGCATTTGCTGAATTGGCCGAAGCGGTTGCCCGGCAGAACGCGACGGCGCTGGGCGACCTTGATCAGTCGCTTAACCGACGCAAACAGGAACTGACCCTGCGCATGGAGCTGTATACGTGGCTTGCCAAGGCGACCGGTCGCAACCCCAGCCCCGCCGAGCGGGACGTTAGCCAGCGGCTGATCGAGCTTCACCTCGGCCTCGATCTCTCCGACGGCGGTCAACGCGCCGGTCCGATGTTTCTCGGGCAGGCCTATCGCACCAATGCCTCGGTCAATCTGCAAGACTACCGCGATTGGGCTTCGCGGCTGCAACGGGAGTTTGAACAGGACCCGGGCCCGCTAGGGTGGTGGGGCGATGTTACCAGGCATTTTGATTTTGAACCGCTGAGCCAGATTCGCTCCCCGCAGTCATACCTTTGCGCTTCGATGGCGCTGCCGACGGAGCTTGCTCAGGCCTGGGGTCTGCCCGGCATGACCTGGATGACACTCGACGACCTCCGCCCCCGCCGTGATACCCCCGCGGATACGCTGGCGAAGCTCGACGTGCGGGCGATCCTGCCGCAGTTGCAGGCCATCAGCACGCTGCTCGAACGCGCCTGCGCCGACCGGCGATTTGTCAGCAGGGTTCAGCCCAAACGGCAGCGGACACAGATCGATGGCCAGGTTGTCAGCCCTTCGAGCGGCCGACCCGTGCCCGATCTCCCGCGCCGCGGTTTTCTCATTACCTACTACAACACGCTGAACGCGACGCGCCGCATTCCCCAGTTCTTTCCCTATGACGGCTTCCCCTATGCCATGGGCGTACGGCGGACGGAGGTGATCGAGACCGATCCGCTTGGCCGCTACCGAATCGAAGGCCTGCCACAGATTAACACAAGGCTGTGCTACATCCTCCCGCAGGCGTATCGCATCGAGGCTCAAACGGGCGCAATTGTCGGAACGAGCGATCTCGGCAAGCAACTCGGCGAGCTAAAACAGTATGCTGACATCCGCCAGGACGTGCCCAGCCAGCGATTGGTGGTGTTTGATTGTGAAGAGTTTGCACTGGTGGGACTCTACGATCCGAGGTTTCTTCAAGACCTTAGCGAGGTGGTGCCGATCGACGCCCGGCGCAATGCCGAGCCACAGCGGTACAACCTGCTGATCGCGCGGCAGATTATGGCCGGCTTTCTTGAGCCGGGCACGACGGCTCAACTGCTTTTTCGCTATGGCCGGGTTGGTAATCGACTGGTATTGCTCAACATGAATCGCTCGCCCGAGTCGCAAAAGGCCGGCCGCGGGGATGGGCTGGGTCTGTCGCTGCCTGAGATTCGCGGCATCGGCCCGCTGAATCTTTTCACCGCCAATGATTTCTGGTCACTGGATGAGAAGCGCCTGGTGGAGTACCGCAAGGCGGGCGTCTCCAGCACGCTGATCGATTCACTCCACGCCACCGCTCGTCAGCAGCTTGACTCGGCCCAGAAAGCGGGCGAGCAGAACGACGCGGTGGAAATGACCCGCCACGCCAACGGTGCGTGGGCGAACGAGGCTCGCGTGTATGACGCCACGCGCGCGCTGGCCAGCGATGTCATCCGCGCAGCCATCTTTCTGCTCATGCTCGCTGCGCCGTTTAGCTTTTGTATGGAGCGATTGCTGGTGGGCACGCCGAATGTTTACAAACAGATCGGCTTTACCACGCTGATTTTTGGGGTCATGACGGGCCTGCTCTGGTCATTTCATCCTGCGTTCAAGATAAGCAGCAGCCCGCTCATCATCATTCTGGCGTTCGCGATCATTCTCATGTCGTCGATCGTGATCTGGGTGGTTTACGGCAAGTTTGATGGCGAGCTAAGGCGGATGAAATCGCGCCGCGGCAGCACGGAGGGCGCGAGCGTTACGCGCGCCAGCGTGATGATGTCTGCCGTCATGCTGGGTATTGCGAATATGCGCAAACGCAAGCTGCGCACCGCACTGACGAGCCTGACGATCGTCCTCATTACCTTTGCGGTGCTGTGCTTTACGAGCAGCACAACCTACGTCGGCACCACGAGCATTTTTACCGGCCAGAGCTCAACCCACCCCGGCATTCTGCTGCGCCAGCGCGGCTTCCGCCCGTTGCCGGCAGCGGCGGTGCAAAACTTTGCGGCTTCGCTGGGGCCGGGGGTGCAGATTGTGGAGCGATGGTGGAATGTCTCTCCCATCGACCCGCGCGATCAGATCAACATCGCCGGCATCAGCCCCGACGGCACCGCGGGGCGGCCCATTGGGGTTGCGCTGCTGGGGTTGAGTCCGGGAGAAAGTGCGCTGTCTCGAATTGAGGAAGTGATCGGGCAGGAGAAGTTTGCGCGTCTGGAACGATCGGAGACCGACGTCATCTATCTCAGCGATGTGATGTCGAAAGAACTGGCGGCGGAAGAGGGATCGCAGGTGCTCGTCGGCGGGTTGCGGCTGACGGTTGCGGGCGTGTTTCCTGCTGATCAGTTTGATCAGCGGGTGAGCATGCTTTCGGGTGAATCGCTCGCTCCACTGAAGTATTCGATGAACATGCTCGATGCGAGCGGTCGGCGGCTGGATGACAGCGCCGCAGAGAGCATTGATGTAGACCCCGCCGCCGCCGCTGCCGAGGCGGGCGGCGCGTATGAGCACCTTCCGGCGTCGCAGTTTGCCATCGTGCCGGCATCGGTGAGCCGAAGGTTGCCGAACGCCAGCCTGAGAAATGTCGCCTTCCGCCTGGCCGACCAGAAACAGGTTGAGGAGGTGAGCGAAGAGCTGAGCCGGAGATTCGGGCTGGCGATGTTCGCCGGCTACGACGACGGCGTGCGCCTGATCGCCGCGAGCAACCTCGCCGATGTGAGCGGCGGGGCGAAAGTGGCGATTCCGCTTCTCATCGGGGGCATGATCATCTTCAATACAATGATGGGCTCGATCGCCGAGCGAAAGCGCGAGATTCACGTCTACACGTCCCTCGGGCTTGCCCCGATGCACGTCGGCGCGCTGTTCGTGGCTGAAGCGATGACGTATGGCCTGATTGGGACGGTCTTTGGGTACATCGGTGGGCAAGGCGTCGGCACCATTTTGGGCAAAATGGGCTGGCTGGGCGGAGCGACACTCAATTATTCTGGCAGCAGTGCCATGATGACGATGGGGCTGATCCTCGCGGTGGTGTTTGTTAGCGCGCTGGTTCCGGCCCGAATGGCCAGCAAGGTTGCCGCGCCAAGCATCGACCGAAGCTGGAAAGTGCCCAAACCCGAGGGCGACACGATCACCGCCATTCTCCCCTTCACCATCAACCGCACCGCCGCCGATGGAGTGCTGGCTTATCTGTCGGAATACTTCGACGATCACCGTGAAGGGAGCATCGGCAAATTCAGCGCTGACGACATCCAACTCGCCCAGGACCGAGAAACACGCTCTCTTTCGGCGTCGATCTGGCTTACCCCGTTTGATCTTGGCGTACGGCAGCGAATGAACATCGCTGTCGAGCCTTCAGATACGGAGAATATCTTTGAGGTGAAGGTCGAACTGCTCCGTCAGTCGGGCGATGACGATAGCTGGTACCGAATGAACCGGCCCTTCCTGACGGAGATTCGCAAGCAGTTCCTGGCTTGGCGTTCACTGTCACCCGTGGAGATGCAGAAGTATGTGGAGCGAAGCCGGGAGGCGGCATTCGTGGCATCCGCTGCTGGTTAGGAGTCGCCAAGGCCGCCAAGTGCGCAGAGTCCGCCAAGAATTTGAAGGAGTTGAAACATGACTGAGGTAGATGAGATCATCGGCTTTGAGGAACCCGGGGACGATTTAGATCGTCTGGATTATGCCACCATTGGCGCGGCGCTGGCCGTCCATAGCGAGCTAGGGCCCGGCCATCCGGAATCGGCGTATGAGGAAGCGCTGGCATTTGAGCTGGAACTGCGTGGATTACCGTTCAGCCGACAGGAGCCGTACAACATCGTGTACAAAGGTCGGCATGTCGGAAGGGGAAGGCTCGACATTGTGGTTGGCGGCGTTCTGATTGTTGAGATCAAAGCTGTTGAATCCCTTGCTTCGGTGCACGCCGCCCAGGTGGTGTCTTATCTGAAGGCAACGCACCGGCGATTGGGCATCCTGTTGAACTTCAACGTGAAGCAATTGAAAGCTGGTGGGGTCAAGCGAATTGCGAACACCCGATAGTAGGCCGCCCGCCTTCCTTGGCGCTCTTCGCGTTCTTGGCGGGCTTGGCGACTGCTGTGGTGGCGTCCAATGAAAGAAGACAAGGAACTAAAACAATTCCGCGACCTGATGCCCGTCCCCGACAAGTGGGATGAGGGCTTCGGGTACAAGGCCATGATCGGCGGGCTGTTTGTCGGCCTGATCATGACCCCGGCGAGCATGTATATGCATCTCGTCGTCGGTCAGGATATCGGCTCGGCGGCGCAGTGGGTGACTGTTATTCTCTTCATCGAAGTCGCTCGTCGGGCGTTTACCCAGCTTGCCCGGCCGGAGATTTACGTACTCTACTACATGGCCGGCGCAGCGCTGGTCACCAATAGCGGTCTGCTGTGGAACCAGTTTTTGGTCCAATCCGAGTCGCTCCGGCAGTTTGGCATCTCCGATCTCATACCCAGTTGGGTCGCGCCGCAATCGCCGGATGTGCTCGGTCAGCGGTCATTTCTGCACTCGGCGTGGCTGGCACCAGTGGGGCTGGTCATACTGGGCCAGCTACTGCAGCGGTTTGATAACTTTGGGCTTGGCTACCTGATGTATCGCATCACAAGCGATGTGGAGAAGCTGCCATTTCCCATGGCACCCGTCGGTGCGATGGGAGTGACTGCGCTCGCTGACGCATCGGGCGGCAAGGAGACGTGGCGGTGGCGCGTCTTCAGCTTTGGCGCGATGCTCGGGCTGGCTTTTGGTGCTGTGTACGCTGCAATGCCCTCGTTATCGCAGGCATTCCTTGGGGAGACGATCGCGATTTTTCCAATTCCTTTCAAAGACCTCACCACCAATATTGAGGATTTTCTGCCCGCGGTGCCGTTCATGCTGAGCTTTAACCTGGGGCTGATGATCACCGGTATGGTGCTGCCCTATTGGGCGATGGTGGGGTCGATGATCGGGCTGGTGCTCTGCATCATTCTCAATCAGTGCCTCTATCACGGGGGAATTCTGCGAACATGGTCGCCGGGCGTGGGAGCGATCAGCACCATCAATGCCAACTTCCTCGATTTTTACTTCAGTTTCGGCCTCGGCCTCACCGCGGCGATTGCGGTGATCGGCTTTTACCACGTCTTCCGCAGCCTGTGGGGTGCGAAAAAGACATTGGACGATAGCAGCGTGGCGCGGGTGAACTGGCGACTGCTCTTCCAACCGCCGGCCGGCCGCGGCGACTTTTCGATCTGGGCCGCGCTGGCCGTCTATGTCGCGATCACCATCGTGACCATCGGAGCGGCCTATTTTCTCCTCCAAAGTGCCAACGCCGCCAACCCCGCCAATGCCGCCGTCACATGGCCACTGCTGGGAGTGTTCATCTTCTATGGGTTTGTCTACACGCCGATTATCAGCTACGTCAGCGCGCGCATGGAGGGCATCGTCGGGATGAGTGTCAACATCCCATTTATCCGCGAGGCCACTTTCATTCTTTCAGGCTATCAGGGGGCGGCGATCTGGTTTGCGCCATTTCCGATCCATAACTACGGCGCGCAAACTCTCTACTTCCGAAAAACCGAGCTTACCGGCACCAAGATGACATCGATGATCAAAGCCGAAGTGTTCGTGTTTCCGATTGTGCTCGTGAGCCTGCTGGTATTCAGCCAGTTCATCTGGAACATCGCGCCCGTGCCCAGCGGAGCATTCCCGTACGCGGAGAAAATGTGGGAGGCGATCGCCTATCGGCAGGGGCTGATGATGAGCAGCACCCTCCCCGGCAGCGAAGGCGGCGTGTTCTCTCAGGCATTTTCGCCGACATTTCTCTTAACCGGGCTGGGGATTGCCCTGCTGTTTTACGCAATCATGTCCAATCTCGGGCTGCCGGTGCTGATGGTGTATGGCCTGATTCGCGGGCTGGACATGAGCCAGCCGGATGTCATTCTGCCGCAGTTTGTTGGTGCACTGATCGGAAAGTACTACTTCACCAGGAAATTTGGAGATAAGTGGCCGCAGTACCGCGTCGTATTTCTGGCCGGCTATACCTGCGGGGTCGGGTTGATCATGATGCTCACGCTTGGGCTTGTCTTTATGAGCAAGGCGGTCTTTCAATCCCAGTATTGAGCATTCGTTGCCGTCCCCCTCATTCGGTGTTCTGTTGATCGAGCATTCGGCGAAAATGGATACATGAAGACGATCGACCGCCAGAGTTCTGTTCGCCATCGGTCGCCCGATTCGGGTCGACAGGTGCTTGCGTGGCAGGGTTTAGAGCTGAGCGTGCCCCGGCTGTGGAATGCAGTGAAGATCGAGGGGGATTTCAGGGCCGGGATGATTTTGCTGGCCGACTTGGAATCGGCAAGGCTCGGTCTTCGGTGGGCAACCGCCCCAAAATCGAAACGATCGGGAACAGAGATCGTGAATGCTGCGATGCGGGAAGAAGTCGGCGAGCTTGCAGCCCGCGCTGCGAATCCTGCAACCGCAGCGGCGGGTGGGTTTACTTCGCAATCCCTCTTCGTAGACCCCGAACCACCCGCTCGCGATGTCTGGATCGGACTGAGCGATGTGTCTCGTCGGCTCGTCCAGCTTTCCTACCAGGCAAAGACGCGCGACGGAGTTCTGGCCCACGATTTGCTTCCCACGCTCGCCGAACAGACCGGCGGGGGGTCGCAGCGATGGGCTGTGCTGGACTTGAGTTGCGAAGTGCCCGCGGGGTTGATGCTGCACTCGCATCATCTGAGCGCCGGCGATCTGAGGCTGAGTTTCACTGAATCGAGGCGGCGGCGAATCAGCGTCAGGCAGATCGGCCCCGCAACGCTGGCGCTGGCGCGCCAGCCTCTGGAAAAATGGCTCGCTGCGGAGGTGGCCGGGCATTCGAGGCTCTATCGATCCGGTGCAGTGACTCGCTTGCGTCTGGAAGGGTTTGAACACGGCTGTAGACAAACACTCGCGCGCCGCCGCCGGGCATTTTTGCATCGGGCTTTGCCGGTGCAGATTGCTGTATGCGGATTGCACGATGCCGCCCGAAATCGGATCATTCTGCTTCAGGCCGAAAATGATGACGTGCTGCAACAACTAGCGCGCTCGGTCGGCTGGGCGACACCGCCGCGTGTGGGAGAATGATGCTAAAGCGCCAGCCCAGCCTCTCGCACCAGCAGGCCCTGTCGGCGCGCCCAGTTCGGCTGCCTCAGGCGAAGCTCGAGCCGCTCGAAACCGGCGGTGCGAAGCTCAAAGCCCCCATGCGCCCCCCGCGGTGGGGGGGATGGCTGTTTCGAATTCCTGAAGGCGCGCTGAAGTCTTTTGAACTCGACGAGATTGGCCTTTTTGTATGGAATTGCTGCGACGGAAGGACAAGCGTGAAACAGATCATTCACAAGTTATCAAAGAAGTATGACCTGAATCTGCGCGAAGCCGAGGTATCCTCGCTGGCATTCCTTCAGACGCTTGCAAAGAAGGGCCTGATTGGCATGGAGGTTGACGATTCGGCGAAGCATTAACAGCGGCCCACTGACGGCGGCGACATGACTGGCGAATGAGCAAAGGCCCAACCAACCCAATTCAGAGGCAGATTCGCCTGCCGATTTCCAAGGCAATCGAAATCGCCTGGAAAAGTATCCGCCTGCGCCTCAGCCGCAGTTTGGTGGTGACAAGCAGCATCGCACTGGCCATTGCGTTTCTGCTCTCCATTCTTGCCGGCGAGGCCTTTGTAAAATCGTTACGCAAATGGAAGACCGATTTCGAGTCGTCGGCACAGTTTCGGCAACTCGTTGCCGAGAGAACCGAGCGGGAAGAGTCCGTGCGAGAGCAGGCGCGGCGCCTGCAGGCGGCGGTCGGCGATCCTGGCGCGCCGCTTGATAAACCCATTTCCATTGAAGTGCGTTTTGGCAAGGGGCTAAACCAGATCAAGGACGAACTCGGAACCCTGCCCGCCGGCGTGGCCGAGTTGTCGAAGGCGCTCCCGCAGTCTGCGGGAGCGCAAGAGGCTTTTGGGGCGTGGTTACGCGAGGCGAGGCTGTTGCGTGCCGTGCGCGATCAGGTCGCCGCGCCCGAAGTCCTTTCCGGCAAGTTTCAGGCGGCCGGCGTACCCACCACGGCGGCGGAGGTGGAACAGGCCCGGACGCAGACATGGTGGGTGATCGGACTGGCGCTGCTGGTGGCCTTCGTAGGCATTCTCAATGCCATGCTGATGAGCGTGACAGAACGATTTCGCGAGATCGGCACGATGAAGTGCCTGGGCGCGCTCGACGGGTTTATCGTCAAGCTTTTCCTGATCGAGAGCCTGTTTCAAGGCGGCGCTGGGACGATTGCAGGGGTCATTATCGGCCTTGTGCTGAGCATCGCAGCGGCGGTCTGGAGTTATGGCTCATTCGCGTGGGCCAATGTGCCCTGGGGCGAACTGGGTATTGTCGCGCTCATCTGCTTCGCGGTGGGCGTGTTGCTGACTGTCGGCGGGGCGTTGTACCCCGCATGGCAGGCAGCACGCATGCAGCCGATCGCGGCGATGCGGGTTGAGGTGTGACACCTTGCACGATTGGCTGTAAATGATGAGTGATGAGTGATGAATGATGAGACAAGCCACACTGATTTGAAGGCGCGAACAAAGCAGTTTGCGCTTCGCGTGATTCGCCTTGTGGCTGTCTTGCCACGGCGTGGTACTGAAGAGGTGAATGGGCGGCAGTTGCTTCGCAGTGGAATGTCCGTTGGCGCTCAGTATCGCGAGGCATGTAGAGCGAGATCACAAGCTGAGTTTATCAGCTAGCTTGAATCTGCCGCTCAAGAGTTGGATGAAACGATATACTGGATTGAATTGTTGATTGAAGCGAACATTGTGAAACCCCAGCGGCTATCGCCGCTACTCAAGGAGGCAAACGAGTTGATGGCCATCTTTGTGAGTTCGGTGCGAACAGCCAAGCGCAGCAGAGTTTGACGGGCGCTCGTTCTGTCTCATCATTCATCACTCATCATTCATCGTTGATCATCATGGCTACTAATGCCCAGATAACAGAAAACGCCGTCCGCACCATCGGCGTCAAGCGATCCTATTCTGTCGGCGGGGAGGTTGTGCAGGCGCTGAAGGGTGTCACGATTTCCATCGACCGCGGCGAGTACATCTCCATCATGGGGCCGTCGGGCAGCGGTAAGAGCACGCTGTTTAACATGATCGGCGGGCTGGATAAGCCCAGCGAAGGCAAGGTGTATATCGATGAGGTGGATATCGCGCAACTCGATAGTTACGAGCTTGCGTGGATGCGCTGCCGGAAGATCGGGTATATCTTTCAGACCTTTAATCTCATTCCAGTGATGACGGCACTGGAGAATGTAAAGCTCCCCATGGTTTTTGCCGGCATGACCGACGCCGACGCGCAAGACAAAGCCGTGGAGATTCTCAAGCGCGTCGAGCTTGGCCATCGAATCTTCAACAAGCCGGGCGAAATGTCCGGCGGGCAGCAGCAACGAGTGGCCATCGCACGCGCATTTGCCAACGACCCATCAATCATCCTTGCCGACGAACCCACCGGCAACCTCGATCTGAACACAGGCAAGCTGATCATTGAACTCTTGCGAGGGCTGAATGAAGAGAAGGGTGTGACCATCATCAGCGCCACGCACGACCATAAGATGCTCGCCGTGAGCGATCGCATTGTCTGGGTCAGCGATGGGCAGGTGAGCAAGATATCGCGGCGGGAGGAACTGAACATTGCCGAAGGGTCAATCGAAGGCCCCGGCTGGGGTGAAGGTCAGGCTAGCCGGTGAAGCTGAGAGCTGCTGTGTATGTCATGTTGGCGGGCGTCTTGAGCCTCGGCTGTGCCCAGCGGGGCAAGACAACGGTTGTCTGGATCAGCATCGACGGGCTGAGGCACGATTATATCGATCGCGCGTCACCGCCGCTGCTCGCTCGGCTCGCTGCCGAGGGAGCGATCAGCCGCGAGGTTGTTCCGGTGTTTCCGACGCTCACATTCCCCAATCATGTATCGCAAACCACAGGCGTGATGCCCGGCGCTCACGGAATTATCGCCAACACATTTTTCAGCCCGGCTGCGGGGGAACGCTATAACATGCCCGACGACATTCGGTTGCTCAAATCCGAATCAATCTGGGAGACCGCGAAGAGGCAGGGTGTTCGGTCGATCGTTGCCGACTGGCCGGTAGGCCAGCGCCAAACCGGCCCCCTCGCCGCAGACTACGCGCCGCCGTCGTTTGACCGCGCCCGCGATGACCAGCGGCGACTCGATGATACGCTGGCGACAATCCGCGCCGATTCTGCAACGGAAGCCGCTGGGAACGACCCGTTGCGGCTGATTATCCTCTACTTCAGCGCCGTTGATTCTGCCGGACATCGGTTCGGCCCCGATGCGCCTGAGGTGGATGAGGCACTTCGGACGGTTGATCGCCAACTCGATTCACTTCAACATGAGATGATTAACTGGTTTGAGGCGACCCGCGCGCCACGGGATCAACTCTTCTTCATCGTCACGACCGACCACGGTATGGAACGGCTGCACACGCTTGTCAGCTTCGATCGATTGCTTGGCGCCGATCTGCTCAAAGACGTCACCGTGTCGCCCGGGGGAAACGTGCGCATGCTTTATTTCAATCAACTTGACGAAACCGACAGAGCAGCGCGCATGCAGGCCGTTCTGGAAAAACTGCGCCAGTATTCGTTTGTCCGCGCGTGGCGAAAGACCGAGCAGCCGGCCGGCGTGAACATGGCCGACCCGGATCGATGCGGAGAGATCGTCATCGCGCTGGCGCCGGGATATCTTTTCACATCGCAGCGCGTCGCGACCACGATGCCAGTAACCACCTCGCCGCTTGGCGCTCACGGATACGACGTTCGGGAAACAAAGGCGATGCTCGGCGCGTCCATCATCTGGCGCTACGACCGGCCCCTTCGCCGGAAAGACCTTGGACGCATTGACAACACCCAATGGCATGCAACGGTTGCAAAACTCCTGGGCATTTCTCCCGCGGCGGCTGCCGACGCGCGGGCGATTCGCGTGGAGTAGTAACCGATTACCTGGGCGTGGCCGTGGGGTCCCACCCGTCGTCACCCGCCAGCACGCTGGGAATGGTGATCGCCGCCGCTTCTTCGGCGGTTAACTGTCTTGACCAATCCACGCGCTTACTGACGTCAAGCCGGTCGCCCCGTAGATTCATCGAGCCAAACTCGGCATACCGTGTGACTGATGCGGGGTCGGTGTTTTGCTTGTCTTTCAGGTGCCACGGGTTCCAGCCTTCGGGCCGGATGTGATCGCCCATCCTGGTTCGGATGAACGTGACCGACGCATTGCTGCCGCGGTCCCATTGCCAGGGGCGGCCAAGGAATGCCGGCTCGCCTTCGCCGGTGAGGGTGCAAT
>DDRH01000053.1:23438-48404 GCA_002343075.1 Phycisphaerales bacterium UBA2421
AGAGGGTGCAATCGAGAAACACATAGCCAAATGGCAGATGGGGCTTGGTGCGGGCCGCGGTGATGTACCCGCCGTTGATGCTATGGATGGTGCACCGATCAAACACCGCCGTCGCTCCGCCGAAGATGAAATCGACCCGGCCTTCGATGTAACAGTTAAAGTAATACTGCCGGCCCGAATCGGCGCAAAGCGTGTCCTGCCAGCCGATGAAACGGCAGTTGCGGAAGATGTGGCGGTCGTTCATTACCTTGATGGCCACCGCCTGCGCCGCCTGACCCGCGTTGTTTTCAAATGTCAGGTTTTCAGCGATGAAGTCTTTGGAATCGATGACCGTGCTCGAACTGCCGCTGGTGCCGACGGGTTGCGTGGCTGGTGGGATGATGCTGTTGGCATACATGTCAAACGTGAGCACGGTTTCGCTCGGGTCCTTCCCGCCGCCGATGAAATGCAGCGGCGGGGCGTTTTTGCCGATGCGCAGAATTTGCTTGTAAGTGCCGGGCTTGATCAGAAGGATGGCTGGTTCGGCGTCGGAAGCGAGTGAATCCACCGCCGACTGAACGTCAGTAAAGTCACCCGATCCGTCGGCAGCGACTACAACCCGCCGTCGCTCCTGTGCCAGCGCGAAGTTGCTGCAGCACATCACCATTGCCAGCATAACGATCGACCGCGCGGAGAGATTCAGCATCGAGGGTTTTCCTTCAAAAGAGCTTGGGACCGCGCCTGCGGGTGATCATCGCCAGCGCAGCGGCGGGCAGCATCATCGAAATCGGCTCGGGCACCGCGCCGCGTGATAACTCGGCGGGCATGGTCAGGCCGAAGTTGGCAGCGAGAACGGTAAAATCGTCTAGGTTGATGCTGCCGTTGCCATCAAAATCGCCATTGGCCCACGACCCGGCCCCGCCGAAGCTGGCCGCGAGTGCTGTGAAGTCATTGAGATTCACCGAACGATCGAGGGTTGCGTCGCCATACAGCGTAAACAGGATCAGAATGCTCGTATCGTCCACAGTCTGCCCGCGGAACGTGCCAAGTTGGCCGGGGAGCAAGCCCAGGATAGTCGAGGCCTCGCCGAAACCGAGCGTGAACTGCGATGCATCGGCGAGTGTGCTGGTGATGCCGCTGCCATCCCAGGTGCCGCCGTTGCGGGCCGACTGAATCTGCGCCGCGATGGATGCAAGAGAAGTTGGCCCGGCGTAGTCAATGATCAACGCATTGTTGGTCACGTCGAGCCTTCCGCTGCTCGCCACGGCGTTGATTCGCTGGGTGAGGTTCGTGCCCGATTCCAGCCGGACGGTCGCGCCGGCGGCAATCTGAAGTACGCCCGCAGCCTGCCCGACGGCGTCGATGGTCGCGGTGCCGGCGTTCACCTGCACGATGTCATAGCGCGACGGCTGCCACTTAATGTCCCAATTGTCTTGTAGGGCATAACGGCCATCGTTGCCTGCCCACACCAGCGGCTTGGGCGCGGGCCAGGCCGCAAGCTCGTTCAGGTATTCTTCAAGATCGGTGTAGCCATCTGAATCGAAGTCGCCGTTGTTGTTGGCGACGTCTGGATTCAGCCCGAGCGATGCTTCCCACCAGTCGGGCATTCCGTCCTGATCAGTATCAAAGTTGGCGGGGCGGAAGGTTGCGGGCGTGTTGAGCAGTGCGCGCCACTCGGCACCTTCCGATGGGTCGTTGTTCCAGGGGTCGTCAGCCCAGGCCATGATCTTGCCCGTTCCCGTGCGCGTTTCGTGAATGAGGCGTTCGTCGGGAGAATCGATTACGGCGTCGCGCTGCCACCAGTTTGCGCCCATGTAGTTCAACACACGATCGTAGGCGGCATGGGCGGTGTCGGTCACACCGGAGTAGGTCGACGAACCCGCCCGCCAAAGCGGGTTGGCGGCACCGCCAGCGGCGAGTGCGGCACCGTCGTTGGCGTCGCCATCGCGGTTGCTGTCGAGCAGGTTGCCAGTTCGATGGACCGTGGTGCTCCCGGCGAGCACACCCGTGCCGCCGTTGGCCGTGGTCAGGCCCGGGTTGGTCCCGCCGATCGGGCTATCGCCGCCATTGCCGGCCAGATAAAAGTTGTTGACGAGGTTGAGCGACGTGTTGCCGCTCTTATTGCCTGCCGTTCCGAGCCAGTTATAGAAGACATTGTTACGAAAATCGTAGAAGGCGCCCTGGCTTCCAGTAATTGTTCCAAGTTGTGGCAGTCGGCCCTTGTGGTGGGCGTAGAGATTGTGATGAAAGCTGATGGCCGCCGGCGTTGTTGTCGAGCCTGCCGTGAGGAGCGATGCAAATGCATGGCCCGTCAGCCCGCCGCCCTCGGCATCCCACTGCGGATAGTTCAGCCCCTGCGAGATGTTGCTGTACTGCACAGTGATGTTGTTGGCCACCTCGTTCATCGAGATCACTTCGTCCGTCGCAAAAAGCGTACTGACGTGATCGATCATGATGTTGGTGCCAGCGATGTCCATTGCGTCATAGACTGTGTTATCGGGAAACCACTGCGATGCATCCGTGCCTGCGCCGGGCGTGCCGGGCGCGTCGCGCATGGGGTTGCCGGGGCTCCACCATCCCTGCAGGCCGTAGCCGGAGGCGACGGTGATGTTGCGGATAATGTTGTTATCGCCCTGCGGTTTCAGTCCGCCGCCCATGAAAATGACGCCGGCGCCCGGCGCGGTCTGGCCGGCGAGGGTGACATTGGCTCCGCCAATGGTGAGTCGAGATTGCGCGTCCCAGCCGTTACCGTTGGGGTTCCAGTTGTTTGCTGGTTGTGGCAGACGGCCCAGATGAAACACGCCCCCGACGTCAAAAACGATGGTGCGCGGCACGCCCGCGGGGAAGTTGGCACTGTTCAGGCCGTACCGGATTGTGCCGGGATCGTTCCGCTGGGGGTCGTCAATTGCCGAGTTAAGCTTCGTCACATGATAAACAATGCCCCCGCGGCCGCCGGTGACGTTGCGCGCTGCGCCGTCCGCCCCGGGAAATGCTGATTGGGCACCTGCTACCGACGTTATGATGAGTATCGAGCCGACTGCCAACCCTGCACCGGGCTGGCAAAAACTTCGTATTCCAGGCATTCATGTCTCCTCAAACCACCCGGGGGCAGTTTACGCCAAAGTTGTTGTGCGGCATCGGCAATCTATTTCGCTTTTGCGGCGAAGGCAGTGCAATCCAGCGTCAGAGTCTTCTCAAAGAGCGCAGATCGGGTAAATCGGGTGCCGCTGGTCGATTTGTGTCACAGTTTTGGCATCGCAGGATGCGGCGGGTGTTTGTGATTCGTGGTATTGAATGAGCGGAAATGTCGCGGATTGAGGTCTTCGGGTAATCACTTCTATGCACACTATTGACTGGATTCTCGTCGCGCTGCCGATTCTTCTGGTGTTTGGCGTTGCGATTTTCACGCATCGATACGTCCGAAGCGTTGCCGACTTCCTCTCGGCAGGGCGGTGCGCTGGCCGATACCTGCTCGCCAACGCCCGAGGCGAGTCAGACTCCGGCCTGGCCAACACGATGAGCAAGTTTGAGATCGTGCTGGTGAGCGGGTTTGTGCTTAACTTCTGGGAGAAGATCTCTGTCCCCGTAATCTTGCTGATCGGCATCACCGGTTTTGTGGTCTACCGCTTCCGCGAGACCCGTGCCATGACATTGGCGCAGTTCCTTGAGAAGCGATACAGCCGGGGGTTCAGGCTCTACATGGGCGGCCTGGCGTTTCTGAGCGGCATCCTCAACTACGGCATTTTTCCCGCAGTGAGCGCGCGGTTCTTCATCTACTTTCTGCAGTTGCCGCAT
Organism: Phycisphaerales bacterium UBA2421; assembly: GCA_002343075.1. Classification (GTDB taxonomy): domain Bacteria; phylum Planctomycetota; class Phycisphaerae; order Tepidisphaerales; family Tepidisphaeraceae; genus UBA2421. The sequence goes on from DDRH01000053.1 coordinate 27,213, forward strand.
CATGTGAACGTGATGGGGTTTGACCTTAGCACGATGGCCCTCATCATGGCGGCGTACCTGTCGTGTACGGTCTTCATGATCCTGGTGGGCGGGCAGGTGACGCTGATGGTGACAGATTGCATAGAGGGCATTCTGTCGCACGGAATCTACATCATTATCGCGATCGCGATTTCGTTCATCATCACCTGGCCGGAAGTAGTCGAAACGATGGCCAACGCGCCGCCGGGGTACTCGCATATCGACCCGTTTGATGCCCATGAAGTGGAAGATTTTAACTTTGCCTTCATCGTCATGGCACTGCTGCTGAACATTTACACGACCATGGCGCTGCAGAATAAGCAGGGCTTCAACTCCGCGGCAAAGTCGGCGCACGAATCGCGTATGGGTCATGTGCTGGGCCACTGGCGAACCTACGCGCGGCTGCTGATGATTCTTTTGCTTGGCGTCTGTGCGTTGACTTATCTGCAGCACCCCGATTTCACCGAGACCGCGGCGCCGATTCATGCCAGCATCAATTCGATTGAAGACCCTTACATTCAGAAGCAGATGACGGTGCCGATTGCGCTCAGTTACCTCCTGCCGGTGGGCGTGAAGGGGCTGTTTGTGGCGATGATGGTCATGGGGCTGCTCGCGGGCGACTCGGGGCATATGCACTCATGGGGCAGCATTTTTGTGCAGGATGTGATTGTCCCGCTACGGAAGAAGGCGTTTACGCCGATGCAACACATCTGGGCATTGCGTTTTTCGGTCATCGGCGTGGCGACTTTCGGGTTTTGTTTCAGCCTGTTGTTTCAACAGACTCAGTACATCACGCTCTGGTGGGCACTGACGGCGGGGGTGTTCACCGGCGGGGCGGGGGCGGCCATCATCGGGGGGCTTTACTGGCGAAAGGGCACGACCTCGGCGGCATGGGCTGCCGGGCTTACTGGGTCGATTCTAACGCTCCTGGGCGTCGTCATGAGTAACTCCACCGGCTGGGCGATTGTGCAGTCGCTGGCAGCCAATTTTGATATTGCGACGCCGGCCAGGTTTTTCTTTAACGGCCTGCAAACTGCTTTCGTCGCGGCCCTCGCCGCGGTGGCGGTTTACATCGTTGTTTCGCTGCTGACGTGCCGGCAAGATTACAACCTCGACAAGATGCTGCACCGCGGGGAATATGCCCTCGAAGGTGAAAACGCAGGCACCTCGACATCGCTTCGGCATCGCTTCTCGTTGCGCAACATCCTGAAGTTTGACTCCAATTTCACCTTTACCGACAAGCTCGTGTCCGGCGGCATTTTCTGGTGGGCGATGATGTTGCTGGCGGTGAACGTCGTCATCTCGATCTGGAACATCGCATTCTACGACTGGCCCGTCAGTTGGTGGGCGAACTACTGGATGATCACCGCGATCGGCTTCCCGTTCATCATCGCGGTTGCAACGCTTGTCTGGTTCAGCATTGGGGGGATACGCGATATTTTCGACTTCTTCCGTGCACTGTCGACGATGAAGCGCGATGCAAATGACGATGGACGGGTGGATGCGCCCGGCGAGCCGCGCGGCTTTACTGTTGAGGAAAGTAAACTTCCCGCTGTTCATCCGCCGACTGCTGGGCAAGCAAAAGAGCTTCGGTGAGGTTGATTGTCTCTGGCGCACCGATGATCGCATTGCGTTCGCCGCGAATGTGTTGGATGAAATCTGCGAAGGGCTTGCGGTCGCAGGCGACGGCGACGGGCAGTGTGCCGTCGTTGCCGGCGTTGATAAGAGTAATTCGATCGGGCCGCGCTTCGATTACCCCGGCCGACCCGACCGCGCGGATCCAGTCGTCGCCGTGGGTGGTTGCATTTTCTGGCCGGAGCACATCGATGCTGACCGTCCCGATTCGTTCCCCCGCGAGCCTAAAAAGGCAAGCCGCCGACGATTCCATCGTGCCGATACCGCCGTTGTGCATTCGCGATTGGGCGGCGGTGACCGACTCTGGCCGCACCCCGGCAAACCACAACATCCAGTCGATCGCATGGCTCCCCACCCAGGGAATGGTGCCGCCATAAGTTTGCCGGTTGCGGTAATAGTCGGCGCGCTGGCCTCTCTTGTACGCTTTTCGGGCATTGATAAGCCGCACCTCGCCGATCGCGCCTTCGCCGATCAACCTCCAGGCGGTGTAGAAGCCGGGGTCGTATCGGCTTTGCATCATCGCCGCAAGGTGAATCGCCGGGTGGGCCTCGGCACATTGTCGGATCGCCGCGAGATCATCGAACGTCAGCGCGCAGGGCTTCTCGGCAAAGACATGAATGCCCCGCTGCATAGCGGCGCTAATCATCTCTGCATGCAGCTCAAACGGCCCGCAAACGACGGCGGCATCGGGCTTTACGGCGTCGAGCATCTCGCGCCAGTTGTCGAACATCGTCGGCGCGCGATCATTCTTGCCGCACCACTCGGTGATCGCCGCGGTTGAATCACCCTCGCCGCCGGAGGCGGCCGCAACGAGATCTACCGCTGGCAGTGCCGCCAGTTCCCGAAGCACGATCCCGTGGTGGCCGCGCGTGCCGATCATGGCCAATCTTGTCTGCTTACTACTCATGCTGTCGGAAATGTTACCCAGTTTCAGGCCAGCCGCTTACGTGTTGATGACGCTCGAATCGACAATATTTCGCAGTTCGACAGGCTCGACCGATTCGTCGGGCGTTCGTGCGGTAATGCCGCGAAGTTCGATCGACCGCCCGTTTTCGATGGAAAACGCCGGGCCCACCTGATGAGCCACATCGACGTTTCGGAGGATCAGTTGATCAACGTTCTGCGCCGTAAATCCGCCCCGACACTGCACCTTGGCCACCGACGCCATCGCCGCCGTGCCCGATTCGGTGTTGTCCGGGTCAAGGTGCAGCGAGCAATCGCTGATGATCATGTCCTGCGCAAACATCTCCGGCAGCCCGAGGATGTAGGCGGCGGCAAACTTCACCCTGCGTGCGGTGATATTGCTGAATCGGAACCGCCGGAACTGCGGCGTGCCCTCATTAACCGGCATCGGGCCGGTTTCGGTCACTTTCTTGTCGCCCCATGCCCCGCAGCCGTAGAAAAGGTTAACCACGATCGGACAAAGCACGCCATCCATAATCAGGTTACTGGCGCGAATGTCTTCCACCACCCCGCCACGACCTCGGCGGGCCTTGATCCGGATGCCGCGATCCGTGCCGATGAAGACACAGTTGCTGATGACCACGTTTCTCACCGACCCGGTTATCTCACTGCCGATGACCACACCGCCGTGACCGTGGAGCAGGGTGCAGTTGGTGATGGTGATGTTCTCACACGCCTGGTATCGCTGACGGTTATCGGTTTCCTTGCCGCTTTTGATGGTGATGCAGTCGTCGCCCACATCAATATGGCAGTCGCTGATGCGCACATTCCGGCATGAGTCGGGGTTGATTCCATCGGTGTTGGGCGAATCGGGTGGGTTGATGACGGTGATACCGGTGATGGTCACGTTGTCGCAAGCCAGCGGAGTGATGGTCCAACTCGGAGAGTTGGTGACGGTGATACCCTCGATGCGAACATTGTAGCAGTCGACAAACCGGATGAGCGTCGGCCGGACATTCGGTGGCGACATGGTTTTCATGTTCTGCCACCACCACTTTCCCGCGCCGTCAATCGTGCCCCGGCCCGTAATGGCGATGTTTCGCAGTCCTTCGCCTCCAATCATCGGCGCACGGCCAGGCTGGCCGTCGACGGCGGTGCCTTCCCACTTGCTGCGCCAGAGCGGAAAGTGGTCGGGGTTACCAGTGCCAAGCAGTACGGCACCGGGTTCGAGGTGAAGCGTGATGTTACTCTTAAGAGTGATTGATCCAGTGAGGAAACGGCCCGCGGGAACAACAACCGTCCCGCCGCCCGCGCCGGCGGCGGCATCGATTGCGCTGTGAATCGCTGAACCGGCGAACGTGCTTCCGTCGCCGACGGCACCGAACTGGGTGATGTCATACATCATTGATTGCGCGTTCCTTCTGTCGCGGGTGCCTTCCTGTGGATGTGCGGCCCCAAATCCGGCACCACGCGAACCAACTCTGCCGCCACGAGCGGCGCGATCAAGTCGCTGCCATGGGCGGTCAGATGGGTGCTGTCGTAGCTGCCATCATCTTTCCGGGGAGAAAGTTCCTGCTCGCAGCGATCCCTTCCAAGCGCATTACAAAACTCGATGCTGCGGGAGTGCAGGTCGATCAGCGGTGCCCCAGTTTGCTCGGCTGCAGCGCGGCAGCCGGCGACGTAGGGGTCGAGGTCGGAGTGAATTTTTCCATCGTTCCCAAATCGACGCCGCGTGAGCGATGTGACGAGAATGGGGGTTGCGCCGGCATCACGCGCTTCGCGCACATATCGAGCGAGGTTTTCCGGGAATTCGGTCGCTGCGTCGGTCTCGCGCTCGGGGCCTTTACCCGGCTGGTCGTTATGTCCGAACTGGATGAGGACGTAATCCGGCTTCAAATCCGCAACCGTATCCCAGTGGCCCTCGGCGCGAAAACTCCTGGAACTGCGGCCTCCCTTGGCGAGGTTGATGCACTCCACATCTGCGGTGAGAAGCTTGCGAAAGCCCAGACCCCATCCGGCGGTATCGGTGACGGTGGAATCGCCGACCAGCACAAGACGAATCTGCTTCGTCGGCACCGTGGCCGGAGACTCTGCTGCCCAAAATGCCGCACCCAGGCTCAGGGCTGCCATCCCGAAGATCATCGCTAGTGGCGGCATGTACGCGATCCATCGAAAAAGTGAGACCAGGCCGACGCAGTTGCCGAGCGACCCGCGTCGCGTCAACCGCGGCATTACAGTACTCGCCGCGGGAAAGGGGGTGAATGAACCAACGTTGCAGAGTCGCGCGAAAGCGTTGCACTTTCGCGGCAATCCTGACCGGCGGAGGCGAAATCAGAACCCGCGCAGGTCTGTACTCGATCGCTTTGGCAGGCCAAGTTTCGGTGCGCGCTTCAACACGCGATACTCAATTCCCTTTCGCGCGCAGAAATCGGCCTTTTCGGAACGGTCGCCGTCTTCATTGACTGCGTAGATATCCGGGCGGAGGCGGTCGATTTCCGGTTCGGCGTCGAGCCAACCCTCTCCGCTGGAAATGAGTGCCATTTTTGCAAACCGGATGGCGCCGGCGACATATCGCCGCTGGTGTTCGGGCAGCAGCGGGTGGCCTTCGCCTTTGAGGAGTCGAATGTTGGCGTCGTGGCCGACGATGACATACAAATCACCAATCTCGCTCACTTCCTCGAAGAACCGCACATGCCCGCTGTGAAACCAGTCAAAGCACCCTGTGACAAGCACCTTCTTCCGATCTGACCGCGGATTGGCCGGGCAGATGGGCACCGGCGGATAGGCGAGAATCGCCGATTCATCGATCACCACCGCGCCTGCGGGCGGATTCTGGGCGGTAGACGCGCGGACGACTTGAATCGTCCCGTCTAACTGTGCTGGCTCGTCTTCGACAACGCGTGAGACATAGCGAACAGCCTCCAGAAAGTAGCGCCGCTCGGCGGCGGGAAACTTTGGCGGGCTGCCGGTGAGGGTGGCGATTTGCTCGTCGCTCCATAAGTCGACCGTCAGGGCGCCTATCTTCGCCGCCTCCTCCAGAAAGCGAATGTCTGCGGCGCGGATGTCATCAAAAGCGCCAGATGTAAATACATGTCTCATAAGAAGTTATGTTATGCAAAGCGGACAGAGACTTTAAACGCGCCCGGAACGGGTTCGTCTGAAACAACGTACAGATAGCCCCCGCCGCAACCGCTGTACATCGCGCCCGGATATCGCGATTGGTAATCGGCAAGGATCGCCTCGAGGTCGACCTGAATAGTCGGGTGGCGCACCGTCTGCGGCAGCAGTGTCTGCCAGCATTGCATGCACGCATTCATGCTCGCCCCCAACGCGCGCAAATCCTTGTTAACAATGGCACTAAAACATGCCTTGCCCGTCTCGCCGAGCCGTTGTACCCACTCGCCGCTCAAGTTTTGCTCGCCAAGCGGATGATAACCCTGTGGGCGCGGCGCGACCTCAATCACATGCAGCACCTGTTGAATCCAGTCGCACACGTCCGGCTCGGTGCAACACTCGATATGCGCCGGGAAAATCCCGTCAGCATGGGTGGCATCGTAGTCGAGGCGGCAGACGCCCGGATAAATCAGCCCGATCATATCCTGCGACCCCGATGGATCGCTCAATCCTGCATTTTCGCGCGAATATAGCTCCTGTACCAGTTCATCGCGCGGCCGGGTGGGAAGTTGACGGTTCCAGAGTAAGTCGGCGACCTTTCGGGTGCCGGTAGCCATGCCGGCGCGATCCATGAAACCGATTGTCGGGTGCAAACTGACGGTCACCATGGACCCCGGTGGGGCGGGGTTGAGGCGCGAGACAAACGGCTGATCGATCCACCCGCCGGCCAGGGCGGCGCGGAAGGGGATCGAGCCAATCTTCTGCGGCGTGGGATTGAGTTCAGTTAATGCCATACTTCTTCAGGCCAAGCATAACTGCCAGGTTTCACGATGAATACAGTAATCCCCTCGGGAGAAACCGCCGTCATCTCCACCACGCCGGGCGACCATTCGCGCCGCACCGCGAACTTTTTCCAGGACAACCGCTCACAAATGCCCGCCGCGGTTGATCCACCTTCGGCGAAGAGCGTACGCACCTCGCTATCGGCCATGACGGCGTGGCATAAATCAACCAACCGTGCCTGTAACTCATCGGCAGCCAACTTCGATCTCGCCCCTTTATGTTCGATATAGACAACCGCGCTACTCCCGGCGGCCATGGCGGTTGAAGCCAGGTCGATGCTCTGCTGCGGATTCTCATGAAGTGAAACCGGACAAGAAACGACGTTTCGCGAGCGTGCTGCCCGCAAGAGTTCATCGCGTTGCACCGATGCAGTGCCACAGACAAATAATCGTCCGCGCGGCAAAGGGACGTGCGTTGCGTGATTCGCGGGGTGAAAGCCGTTGTGTCCGAGAATTGCCTCGAAAAAGTCCGACCCGCCAACCGGCAGAACATCGGCTGCGATCGAACTTGCAGTGCGGCGGACGTCTTCCAGCGAGTCGGCGTCGGGTAGCAGAATGCTTGTGTCAGTTTGCAGCAGCCCGGCGCGCTGCCGCGCGTCAGATGTGGTTGCGGGATACTCTGGATCGCGCGCGAACTCCGTGCGCTCAAGTGGAGTTTCATTAACAAAGTACACGCCTCCGCGAATGGTCCGGCCGCGCGAAGGATTTTGCGGCATTAGAATACACCGTCGCTTCGCAGTTGCTGCCAGTCCTGTGACAATTTCGTCGCGAACAGGCCCGCGCAGCACTGAATCAACCTTTTTGTAAACGAAATCAAAGCAACGGGCGTTCATACAACCGAGTGCCGTTGAAACACGTGCGGCGGCGGCTTCTGCGGACAACCTGCGACTGTCGGTATCAATAACAGTCAACCCGTCGCCCCCATCGTCGAGAGGTTCACGGAACAAGCGCGTGGAAAGCCCGAACCGATGCCCAATTCCCGCAATCTCCGCGGCCCCGGAAAAATCGTCGGCGATGACAAGAATGCGCTTCATGATTGACCAAACCGGTGATCGGACGAAAGCTCATGCCATCTTCGCCGCATATTCAATCGCATCAAGCAGGCTCGCATCGCTGGCAGTTCCTTTCCCCGCCTGATCGAACGCCGTGCCATGATCGACGCTGGCGCGCACGATCGGCATGCCGAGCGAGACATTGATTCCTTTGACGCTGGTCCAGGTACGCGATGGCGCGTCATACTTAAACCCCTGAAGCTTGGTGGGAATGTGGCCCTGATCGTGATACATCGCCACTGCCAGGTCGTACGCGCCGGCAACCACTTTCGGAAAGAACGTATCAGCGGGTTGTGGGCCTTCGATGCGCATGCCTCTGGCACGCGCGTCATTGCACGCGGGGATGATCGCTTCGGCTTCTTCAGTGCCGAAAAGCCCGCCGTCGGAGGCGTGAGGGTTGAGTCCGGCAACACCGATAAGCGGATTCTCGATTCCCAGCTTGCGGCAGGCGTCAAAGCCCAGCTCAATCACCTTCAGCACCCGCCCGCGAGTGACAGCATCGCAAGCCTGCCGGAGCGACACGTGTGTGCTGACATGCACCACGCGAATCTGCCCCGCGGCGAGCATCATTGTAAAGTCTTTCGTGCCGGTGAAGTGCCCGAATATCTCGGTGTGTCCGGGGAAATGGTGCCCCGCGAGTGCCAACGCTTCCTTATGTATTGGCGCCGTCACCGTTGCGGCAATCTGCTTTCGCATCGCAAGATCGATCATCACCCGAACCGATTCAAACGCCGCATGGCCCGCAGCGGCGCTTACCTCGCCTAGCTGGAGTTGGGTTCCCTGAATCAGATTTAGATCAAAGACGTCAATCGCGGCGGGATCGCATGTGGCATCGGCTATCGAACGAATGGGGTTGACGGCTAGTTTTACGCCGGCAAAGCCTGTCGCTGCGCGCATCACCGCAGCGTCGCCGATGACGACTGGCTGGCAAAGTTGCCTCGGCAGAGGCTTTGCCAGCGCCGAGGCGATGATTTCCGGGCCGATGCCGGCCGGGTCGCCCATGCTGATGCCGATGATTGGTTTTATATGCGTCATTTAGTCCGCCGGGGCGTCGAGCAGCGGCGAAAGCATCGTCCGGCCACACACGCCGCGTTGTTCGAGCATGGCCTTGAGCGCCGCCAATCCCTGCCCGACACTTTTTCCCTTGAGATACGGCGCAACCGCAGTATCGGTAAGGTGTTGCAACCGATCGACCTCGGGCCAATTGTCCGTTAGTGCGGCTTCATACATCGCCTGATACTCGCCGGGAACCACGTGTGCACCGCTGGGAACCAATCCGCTCCCGCCAGCGCGCAAGCCGTGGGCAAAGCAGGCGCTACTTCCGAGCAGCACCGGAAAATCGCTCCCGCGCCCGCCGGTGCGCTTGAGCAGTTCGGTCAGTCGGGCGGGATCGCTGGCGCTGTCCTTAATTGCGACGATGTTCCCATGTTCCCGAAGACGGTCGACCGAGCCAAGTGCGATGTGGTGATGTGTCGTCACGGGGATGTTGTACAACACCAACGGCAGCGGCACCGCATCGGCGAGACGCAGGAAATAGGCCTCTATCTCCGTGTCGTTAAGCGGATAGTAAGATGGCATATGCGCCACCACGGCATGCACTCCAAGTGCTTTGTAGTCGCGCGCGGCCCCGACCGAATCGCTGAAACAGTTGCCGGCGATGCCTGCATAGACCGTTGCGCGCCCCCTCGTCGCCTGCATGGTTGCTTCGACGATCGCCCGGCGATCGGCCGATGAAATGCTCGCAGCTTCGCCAGTGGTTCCCAACGGAAAGATACCGCCAATGCGATGGCTAATCAGTAGCTCAACAATCCGCCCGACGGCGGGGACATCCACCTCGCCGGCGCGCGAAAAAGGGGACACGATCGGGACAACCACACCTTGATGTTTCACATTGCGCTCCGGTAAATCATGATCGCATCGTCGCGCGTTACAGGCCGCACATTGCGGTCGAGCAATCGCGTGATGGTCATTGCTGAGTCGGCCATGCGGTCGATTGCGGCCTCAGGGATACCGAGCGATTTCATGCTCGGGGGAATGCCGACGTCGATTGCCAGCTGACGCAACAACGTCAGGCCATTTCTTCCCGTGGAGAGATCATCCGGGCCGCGATCGGCGCCGAGCGCGATCGCGATGTCTGCATATCGATCGGCAGCGGCGGGGAGGTTGAACTCGATGACAGGGCAAAGCAGCACCGAGTTGGCCACGCCGTGCGGCACATGAAACTCCCCGCCGAGGGGATATGAAAGTGCGTGCACGGCACCAGTGTTGACCGGCCCGAGGCAAATCCCGCCATACATGCTGCCCAGCGCTACTTCTGTGCGGGCGGCAAGGTCGGTGCCACCTTGGAACGCCCTCCTGAGGTTGCCGGAGATGCGCCGAATGCCCTCAATCGCCAGGGTATCGATCATCGGGTGCGCTAGTTTGTTGGCATATGCTTCAATGCAATGTGTCAGGGCGTCCATACCCGTTGCGCCGGTCACGGCGGGTGGAACGGTGAGCGTCAGTGCCGGATCGACATAGGCCGCATCGGGCACCAGAAACGGACTGATCACGCCTCGCTTAAGTTGTTGTGATTCGTCGAGCAGGATCGCATTGGGAGATACTTCGCTGCCCGTGCCCGCGGTGGTGGGCAGGCAGGCGAGGTACGCGTTGCGTCTCGCGAGCTTGCCGATACCAAACGTCTCAATGATGTCTTGCTGACCATCCACCAGCGCCGCCAAAAGCTTGGCGACATCGAGTGCGCTCCCGCCGCCGATGCCAAAGACCGCATCGGCGCGCATCTCCCGAGCAATCGCCAGTCCGGCTCGAAAGTCGGCGAGGGTAGGCTCGGCAGTAATGCCATCCCAGATTGCCACGGTCGCTATATGTTGTTGGAGCGCCTCGACGACCGGCTGGCACAATGCCCGCGTGGCCGGGCTGGTGACAACCAGCCCCGATCGCAGCCCCCGCCTGGCGATGTCCCCGGCGCATTCCGCAGCACATCCCGCGCCGAAGGCGAGGGTGCGCGGCTGCTGAAGTGTGACTATTCTCTCAAATCGTGCCATTGACAACCCAGATTCGTCGAATTCAGCGCGTAGTGATTAGCAAAACCGTAAGCGTTGCGATACCAAATCAGTCAAACGCACAAGGAATTGGTTGTTTTCCACAACCCACGCTACCCACGATCCCTGTCTACCGCCGGTAGCAATTCTTGCCGCAGGACGCGATCGCTCGGTTTGAGAAACGGCGATTCGAGGGAACACATAGAACCTCCCGCCGAGGGCGCTTGACACGCTCGAATCGAAGCATAAATTGCACGACTCGCAATTGCAGGGCGCGTAGCTCAATTGGTTAGAGTACCGGACTGTCGATCCGGATGTTGCGGGTTCGAGTCCCGTCGCGCTCGTCTTACTCGAAACCCCCGTAGTTATTTGATTACGGGGGTTGTTTTCTATGCCCGCCGGGCCAGCTTGCGGCGGTGGTTCCTGTCTCGGGGTTTTCCTGATGCCCGGCTGGGCTTTTCTGCCGATTTTGCCATCTCGTTTGATCGCGACATTGCTGTTGGTCTTAAGCAAAGGAGATCGCAATGTTGACGCCATCATATGTTGCTAGAAAAGTTGGAACGGACTATATGCTGGTCCGCGTCGATCCGCACGGCGTTGCGCTGCGCGCCGGTGCGGCGGTGGCGGGTGTGTTTATTGCGGCCAACGCCTCGAAGGGTCGAGGGCTTTCGTCGATCATAGCCAGTGCCGCGGGGGCGGCGCTGGCCTATTACGGATGGACGGGTCGCAACCCTGCCGACCTGCTTGCCCGCAACCGCGCCCGACATGGCCGGCCGGCGCAGTCACCTTCGTCCGGTGGCGATATCCGTGGGGAGCGTGTGCAGATCCCCTCCGACCGGCTCGAAGAAGCGTTGATGGAGTCTTTTCCCGCTAGCGATCCTCCCGCTTCAGGCAATTCTCGCGCTTCTGCTCCGCGTGAAGAGTGAATTGCAGTCGGCTCCCCTCGCCACCGTGGCCTGAAAGCGAGTAGAATCGCGGCGAGGAGCGTTGCACCACAGGGCTGTCGGCAAATTGCCCGCTCGCCACATGCAACGACCGCAGCGATGGCAAAAATACTGATAGTGGACGACCACGCTGATTTGCGAGAGGTGGTCGTGCAGTTACTTGAATCTCACGGCCACACTGTTCAGTGCTGCCTCTCGTCAGAGGCGGCTCTGGCGACACTGGCTGCGGAAGTGCCTGATGTGGTGATCATTGATCAGCGGCTGCCGGGCATGAACGGTCTGGAACTGGTAAAGGCCATTCGAACAGACTCGCGCGCGACGTCGCTCCGCCTGATCGTCTACAGCGCCGACGACAGTGTGTCGGAGCGAGCGCGTGCGGCGGGGGCGGACGCATTTTGGTTGAAGGGGTCGGATCAACTGTTTGATTCGGTTGATACACTCGGACGCTCGCTCTGATTTGCAGGCGATGGCCTCCAGAGAACAGGTGATGCCGCAGAAGAAGTTCACACAGGCGGAGTTTGGTCGCACGCTATGGCGGGCAGTAGCGTCCCCGCTGATGTTGCTTGCCGGCCATGCAATACTACTTTCCATCCTGTTCTTTTATTGGCTAAGCGCCTCCGACCTCTCGCGGGAGGGAGAGCGGTCAATCGCGAAGATTTACGACGTCGAGCGCCTGCTGGTGAATATGGAGACAGGCTATCGAGGCTGGCTGCTGACAGGCGACCGCGATTTTCTCGATCCTTACCTGGCATCCCGTGAGAGCGTTCCGAAGGCGCTTGCACAATTGCACGCCCTGATCGGCGAGACGGCTGGGCAGGCAGATCGTATCAGTGAGTTGAATTCAGCATTTCTACGGTGGGAAGCGCTGCGCCCGTTTCCGGCGCCCACCACGCAAGGACTGAACGCGAGAAAGTCCGAAATGGACGTGATGCGGCGCATCTTGCGGGAAATGATGCTCACTGAGTCCAAGCACAAGAGCGAGCGCTACGACCTCGAGCGGCGTGCCGCGATGGTTGCCGCGGGAGGGGGAATTGGGGTGAGCCTGCTGCTGGCATTTGCGCTGGCGCTCATCAACCGCCGCACGGTGATTGACCTATCTCAGGCTTACCAGGGTGCCCTGGAGGATGAAACCGCCAGCAACAAGCAGTTTGTAGATCTTGCCGAAGCAGTGCCCCAGCTAATCTGGATAACCGATGGGGACGGGAAAGCCACCTTTTTTAACAGGCCCTGGTCTGAGTTTGCCGGTGCCGCGATGGAGGAAATGACGTCCAAAGGCTGGGAGAGTTGGCTGCATCCGGAGGATCAGCCTTCTGCCATCAAGCGATGGAATCACTCGCGCACCACAGGCGAAGCTTTCGAGAGCGAGTATCGGCTTCGCCGGGGCAGCGACGGGTCATACCGCTGGTTTTTGTGCCGTGCGGTTGGCGTGCGCGGAAAGGACGGCAAGAACGTTCGGTGGTTCGGTTCGTGCACAGACATCGAAAATCAGAAGCGGTCGCAGCAGGAACGAGAATCGCTGTTGGCAGCCGAGCGGCGGGCTCGGTCGGACCTGATCCGCGCCAGCCGGGTGAAAGACGAGTTTCTGGCGACGCTTTCCCATGAGTTGCGCACGCCGATGACAGCCATCCTCGGATGGGCCAGGCTGCTGCGCGATCCCAAGATGCGCGAGAAGAACCTCGAACGAGGAATCGAGGCTATCGATGCCAGCGCCAAGGCACAGGCGCGGCTGATTGAAGACCTGCTGGACATGAATCGGATTCTCACCGGTAAGCTCGCGCTGCAGCCGGAGTTGGTGGATTTCCGGGCGATCGTCCGCCAGGCGGTGACGGCGGTGCAGCCGGCGGCGAGCAACAAGCAGATTTCGCTCACAACCGAGCTTGACGATACAGAAGCAGCGTTTATCGAAGCCGACCCCGCCCGGCTGCAACAGGTTGTCTGGAATATACTTACCAACGCCGTGAAGTTTACCCCGGTCGGCGGAACGGTTGAGGTTCGCCTTCAATCCGAAGGCGGGTTCTTGCGATTGACCGTGAAAGACTCCGGCAGGGGCATTAAGCAGTCGTTTCTGCCGCACGTATTCGAGCGATTTCGGCAGGCCGACGGTTCGACCACCCGCGAGTTTGGCGGGCTTGGGCTGGGCTTGGCCATTGTGCGTAGTCTGGTCGAAATGCACGGTGGAACGGTCGCCGCAGACAGCCCGGGCGAAGGTTTGGGCGCAACTTTCACCGTAGAACTGCCGTTGCGCACGGAGTCCACCTCTGAAGTGACGTCCGAAAAGCCGCGCGGGTCGATGGTCGATCGTGCCATTATCAAGGGAAAGCGCGTGCTGGCAGTCGATGACGATTTTGCGGCAGGTTCGATCATTCGCACAATTTTAGAGAGCGGCGGGGCAGAAGTGCAGGTGGTGCTTTCCGCCGCCGAAGCGCTCGCACTGCTGCGGCAGCAGGAGTTTGATCTCCTTTTGAGTGATATCGGAATGCCCGAAATGGACGGCTACGGACTCCGCCGGGAAGTGAGCAAGCTTGAAGAAGCGGCAGGCAGGAAAATCCCCACTATGGCATTGACGGCCTTCGCGCGCGCTGAAGATCGGGCGCAAGCGCTTGCTGCGGGCTTTGATGCACATCTTGCCAAGCCGATCTATCCCAACGAGCTGCTGGCTGCAGTCGCGAAGCTGCTCGAATCTCGATGACAGCCCGTGCTCATTGCCGCGGGTCGGGAATTCCCCGATGCGTCCCTCAGCCGTGTCCCCGAAAACAGTCTTGGCAAGATTCCCGATACAAATGGGGTAGTGCTGTTTTCTATATTCCGGCCTGTTCGGTGGAGTTGTTGGCTGCCGGCGGCGATGTGTTGTGGCAGCCGAGGTGGCTGCCGCAGTCGCCGCTATGAGTCCAGCGGACGCCGAACGGTTTGGAGTCCACCATGCTCAGTTTCAAGTCAATCATCCGTCTCGCGCTTGTTGCGATCGTGGCTGGCGTGGGTCTGACACAGTCTCTGGCGTGCAATACAACTGAAGGCGCCGGCAAGGACCTCGAGAGGGCCGGGGAGAAGATTCAGGACGCTGCAAACTGAAACGGCATTTTTGAAAGGAAATCAGTTGGTCATGCTGCACTGGTCTGCTGTGTTTCTGGGTGTTTCTACGCTGGCTGCAATCGTGGGCCTCAGTGGCGTCGACGGAACAGCGGCCACTCTGGCGAGGATGCTGTTTGCCGTTTCCGCAGCGTTGTTTGTGGTGTGTGTGTTTGTCTCCGCAGCGCGTAAGGGTTGAGCGCGCCGCTGCGCGACATGAGCAGGCGCCGCCGCAGTACCAGCAGGATCACCGCACTCTCCCCGCCGGTCGGGCACCATCGCTCTTCCGGCGGGGTCTATGTTTACACCGGTTGGGTTGGGTGGGCAGACCCGCCGAGAGCCTGAGTCTGACAGTCGCTTTCGAGGAGCCGTCCCCTACAAATCTGTTCGTCAGGAGAATGGCTACAAGAGCTTCCGCAGTATCTCCAGAAGCGCGTCCGAAGCTTCTGCCTTGGTAACGTAGGCCACCGCTCCGGCGGCGCTCATGGTTTCGGCCATGTCCTCCTGCTGGTGCATGGAGAGTCCCACGATCCGCACATTGGGGTTTTCGCGCGAGATGATCCGCGCCGCTTCAACGCCGCTGAGTTTTGGCATGTTAATGTCAAGCAGGACGATGTCGGGAAGAAGCTGCCGAGCCAGTTCCACCGCCTGTTCGCCGTCGGCGGCTTCGGCGACGACCGTCAGGCGTGGCTCTTGTTTCATCAGCGCGACGAGGCCCTCCCGGAAGATCGCATGATCGTCGGCGACCAAAACGCGAGCCGGGCCATTCCGGGGCGTGAAATCACGCCGGAGCAAATGCGTGGCCGCCGACGTGGGTTGCACGGTCGGCTGCAGGGTTGTCACTCGAATCTCCGCGGGAACGATCGCTCGCACGCGCGTACCCTGGCCGGGCGTTGATTCGACTCGGAGATCGCCCCCAAGAAACTGCAGGCGTTCGCGCAGTTCCAGCATGCCCAGTCGACTGTGATCGATTTGGCCGGATCGATCGATCATGAGGCCGACATCAAACCCCTTCCCCTCATCAGAAACCGAGACTTGAATCTGCCCGTTGGGGAGCAGGGTTGTCTCGACGCGGGCGTGATCGGTCTCTGCGTGGGTGACAACGTTTTCCAACAGTTCGCGGATTGCTTCATACAACAGCACGCGAATTTGCTCTGTTGCCGGCTCGGCATCGGGATGCGCATCGACGACTACGCGTAAACCCCGGCGTGTCTGGAAGTTACGCGCCAGTGCATCGAGCGCCGCGTGAAGCCCCGCATCGTACAGAAGGGGTGGACACAGCTCGATCGTCAGCGCACGCGATTCGGCGATGGCAGCCTCGAGAAGGCCCTCTATCTGCTGCACGCCCGCCTGTACAGATGGCTCCTGTGCCGCACGGCGGACCATGCCGGCCTTCAGTTTTGCAGCGGAGAGCAGTTGCTGAAAATGGTCGTGCAGAATCCCGGCCAGCCGTTTGCGCTCTCGGGCTTCGGCGTCGGCCAGGGCCAGCGCGAGATACCGAAGTTGATCGCTTCGTGCTTCGGCCCTGGCGGTGCGCTCGGCGATGCGCTGCTCGACCGCGACCTTGCTTCGTTCCTGCTCAATTGCGTCGCGCCAGTGCGCTACGACGCGGTCTTTGATCCAAAACCCCTGCATCATCAGCCGCCGGGGCGATTCTGTGGCCGATCCCTCTACATCGAACTCGTCATTAAACGTACCGCCGGAATCGGCAAGCCTTGAGAAGCACTTGAACAGTCGGGAGTCGGCCAGCGACGGCGCAACCGCCAGAAGCCCTTTCCCCGCAACCTCACCACACTTATCCTCATCCGCGGCGACACTGAGGAAGTCGATGCGGAAATCGACAGTCGTTCCTGCCGAATCGCGCATCGGTGTGAACAGCCCAAATCGCTCCGAGGAGGGGTCAACCGACGAAGAAAATAGTGCACGCGGAACCATGCCAACTCGTTCACATACTGCCCGGCGCTACGACGACTTGCTTAGCGACCACTCGATCGCGTAGCGAAGCAGTTCCTGGCCATTGCCGAGGTCGAGCTTCTGCTTCAGGTGTTCGCGATAAGTCTCGATCGTCTTCACACTCAGGCAGAGTTTGTCGGCAATCTGCGATGTGGATGAGCCCTGACCCAGCAGTTCGAGCACCTCAAGTTCGCGGTCGCTGAGCTTGTCAATGGGAGAAGCCGTCACGGCAGCGCCCCCGCCGGCGCCGACCATCTTGCCGAGCAGGCGATTGCTCATTGCCTCGCTGAGGTAAATCTTTCCCTTGAGAATCGCCCGAATCGCTTCGATCAGTGCCTCGGGTGCCGACTGCTTCATCACATATCCCTTGGCGCCGGCGCGAAGGGCACGCTCGGCATAAATCGATTCATCATGCATCGAGTAGGCGAGGATCGGCAACGACTCCCACCGGGCGTTGAAGTTCTTCATCAGCTCAATGCCGTTATTGCCGTTGAGCGAGACATCGACGATCACCAGGTTGGGCCTGGAAGCACTGGCGGCGGCCATGGCTTCCTGCATGGTGCTTGCTTCGGCGCAGACCGATAGATCGGCCTCGGCATTGATCACTTCAGCGATGCCTCGACGGACGATCGGATGATCGTCAACGAGCATCACAGTCGTCTTGTTCTTTCCTGAACTTCGCACGGTTGCGTTGGCTGGAGTGGCTGGCATAGGGTCTCCTGTCTATTGTCTTGGCTACTGCACCGGAGGATTCTAGTTCAGAAAAATCTCATAGGGGGATCGGTGCATCCCTGATATTTGCCAAGATTCAGTCGTCGTAAAGTCCTGCTCGTTCAAGTCAAGCCGGATGCGACAGGCGTCGCAGCAAGACTTGAGGCTGTTTAGCAAAGGTAGGCTACCATGACGGCAACGCAAACCCATGAAATTGCTTCGACCCTCAATAACCTCGTCCAGACCTGCCTCGACGGGCAGGAAGGCTTCGAGACCGCCGGCAAGGCGGTCGATGACAACGCGCTTCAGAGCGAACTCATGAGCTTCAGTGCCCAGCGGCGCGATTTTGCGACTGACCTGCAGAACCTGGTCGCATCGCTCGGTGAAAGCCCCAAGGAATCGGGCAGTGTCTCGGCGGCGCTGCACCGTGGGTGGATCAACCTGAAAACCGCGGTATCGAGCAAGGACCGCTACGCTGTGCTCGCCGAGTGCGAACGCGGTGAAGACTCCGCAGTCGAGACTTATCGCAAGGCGTTGGAATCCAACCTGCCCGGCGAGTATGCCACGACTATTCGCACGCAGTATGACTCGGTCAAGCGAACGCACGACCGGGTCAAGGCGATGCGCGATGCGAGCAAGCCGTCTTAGCGTTCGTTTCAGATGACCCTGACCGGGCCGCCTGTTCGTACGCGCTGGCAGTTTGTATCGCCGGCATCCCCGTCACGGCAGGCGGCCCACCCTGAGGGTCTCGTTGTTGAACCAACTTCTTTTTGGAGGCCACCATGTTGTATTGGACCGTGATATTCCTCGTTGTCGCGATCATTGCGGCGGTGTTTGGCTTCGGCGGCATTGCAGCCAGCGCCGCGGGCATTGCCAAGATTCTCTTCGCGATCTTTCTCATTCTCTTCGTGATCTCACTGATCATGCAACTGCTCGGCGGCCGTGGTACGCCGCCGCTGTAGGAGCAATGACGCATTTCTCCGTCTTAGCTGTTTTGTTGTCAGTCACTTTTAAGAAAAGGAGTGCCACCATGAGTAACACAATGGATCGAGTCGTAGACAAAGTGAAAGAAGCAAGCCCCAACATGCACGGCGAGCTTGAGAGCCTCAAGAGCAGCTTTGGACAGCTTCGAGGCGACGTGATGGATCTTCTCAGCCACGCGTTTGGCGTCGGTCGGGAGGGTGCCGGAGCTGCCAAAGAAGGCGCGTCCGAAGCCATGGAAGCATTGAAGGATCGTATGAAAGACCTCAAGGCCCGCGGTTCGGATGGCGTGAGTGCTGTTGAGAAGAAGATTGAGGAGAATCCGATTCCCGCTGCGCTGATTGCCTTTGGCGTGGGCTATGTGCTCGCCAAGTTTCTCACGCGGAGGTAACGAACGTGGAAGCGTTGGCTCACCTGCTGGTAGCAACGGTTGATTTGTTCGAGGCCGAGGGTCGAACGCTGCGTCGGCAGCTCATGCGGCTTGCGCTGGCGATCTCCCTCATCGTCGTGGCTGCGCTGCTTGTACTGTTCGGCCTCGGCTTCGTCCTCTACGGGTTGTTTCAGTTTCTGGCCCAGCAGATGTCGGAGCATTGGGCTGCAGTGTTGTTTGGAGTTGTAACTCTGGGCCTGGCAGGAGGTTTCGCATGGACGGCGCGTCGCCTGACACGGTAGCCATCCCGGGCCGATTCAGAACCATCGCCAAGGAGTCTGACGAGTCGATCGATCTGCCGCTGCACAAGCGGCAGTTGATTGACGCGGCGCGGTCGATTGATCCATTGAAACCCCTGCGACGACACCCTGTGCTGACCGTTGCGGCGGCGGCGGTGCTTGGCGTGGTGGCAGCTTCGCCCGCCGCCGCCCGCTCAGTGCGCGCGGCGACGAGGCCGACAGTTATGCGCCAGCTTTCGCGGTTGATCAGCTCGAACATCGGGCAATTGATCATTCTCGGTCGCACTGCGGCCGAGGTGATGAAGCATCGATCCGCAGGCACCAACGATTCCACATCGACAGCAGACGGCGGCCAGTCAGTAGATGGTCCTTCGGGCACGCCGGCAAAATCAGTTGGGGGTTAGATGAGGACTTATAGACGCGGCGCTCCGCAGGGCCGCCGAACGGCGCCCCCACGATGCAGGTGGCGTTCCCGTCTGGGTCGGGGTCTGAAATGAAACGAATGCTTGCAAACAACGCCGCGCGTCCCGTGCGCGTCCTGGCGACACTCGCGGTGATCGCCGGCCTCTACATGGCGCGCGATCTGCTCATTCCAGCGGCGCTGGCGGTGTTACTGGCGTTCCTGCTCTATCCGATCGTGCGCGCCTTGGCCCGCATCGGCCTGCCACATGCCGCGGCGGTGGTGGTCGCTGTCGCGGTTGCCGGATCAGTCACTGGAGGAGTCGGATTACTCGTCGGCGAACAAATCCTCGATTTGAGCGAGAAACTGCCCGATTATCGCGAGAACCTGCTGGACAAGATCCGATCCGTCCGCGAGCGCGTGTCTGGCGGGCAGACGGTCGACCGGGTCATCGGCACCCTACACGAACTGAGGCAGGAACTGTCAACGACACAGCCAGCCAGCGGTGCGGCGGTCTCGGGCGTCACGGGCCTGCCGACGCCCGCGCCGATGCGGGTGGAAGTAGTCGACGGCGGGCCAGAGATGCGCGAGATCATCGCCGGATTGATCGGCCCGTTGCTTACCCCTATCGGCGGGGCGGCCATTACGATTCTCCTGCTCATTTTCCTGCTTCTGCAAGCCGACGACATTCGCGAGCGGTTCATTTCATTTGCGGGGCTTCGGCAGGTCAGCCTGACTACAGGCGCGATGGACGAAACTGCAACGCGCGTCAGCCGCTATCTGCGGATGCAGTTAGTGGTCAACCTGTCATACGGAACCATGATCGGTGTGGGATTGGGCCTCTTTGGCGTTCCAAACGCGCTGCTGTGGGGCGTGATGGGTACGCTTCTGCGCTTTATTCCGTATCTTGGCGCATGGCTGTCGGCGATTCTCCCCAGCCTGCTCACCGCGGCGGTGTTTCCCGGGTGGGGCACGTTGCTGGGCGTGATTGTGATGTTTTGCGCGGTGGAGTTGCTTACCAATATGGTGCTGGAGCCGTGGCTCTACGGCGCGAGTTCCGGGATCTCCAGCCTGGGGGTGGTGGTGGCGACTGTTTTCTGGGCGTGGGTATGGGGGCCGGTCGGCCTGCTTCTGGCGGTGCCAATGACAGCCTGCCTCGTCGTGATTGGAAAGCACATTCCACAGTTTGCGCTACTCAACCACTTCTTCGGAACAGATTCTAAGGTGCCGATGACCGATCGGCTCTACCACTGGCTTCTGGTTGGCGACGAACTGGCGGCGGAGCGATTGCTGGTGAAGGAGGGCACCGATGAGAAGTTCGCACCGCTCTGCGACAATCTGCTTGTGCCGGTGCTTGCCAGTTTGAAGCAGGACCACGCCCAGGGGGTCATCGGTTTGCCGCAGGTGCGCCAGGCGATCGGCGCGCTCGAGGCATCTTTGCCGATCGATCTCGTCGCGGCCGCGCAGGCGGGTGCGACCGCGGAGCGGGCGATGCTATGCATACCCGGGCGAAGTGAGATCGACGACTGCGCCGCGCGCCTCTTGTCGGCAGCGGCCAACCTCGCGGGCGTCCCCGCACGGGTGATTGCCAACACGTCGCTCATCAGTGAAGCAGCCAAAGAAGCCGAGGCCGATTCGGTCATTGCCGTGGCAGTCGTGCATGTGGCACCGGCTTCGAGAGCCCTGCTTCGGCGGGTGGCCGCGCTCGTCAAGGGGAAAGTCGATGCGTCAGTACCGATGATTGATCTGGCCGCGGGCACTGCGGCGGATGAACCGGCTGAACCGGTGTCGGGCCGAACGGTCCGCCGTGAGAGTAGCATCGGCAAAGTCGTCGAGCGCATGAGCGAGCGGGCGCAGCTGGCT
>DDRH01000041.1 GCA_002343075.1 Phycisphaerales bacterium UBA2421
CGGCGGTTTTTGCCGCTTCGCGGGCCGGGGCTACGGTCGGGGCTTCGCCCCTCCCTGCGCCCCGTCCCGCGAAGCAGCGTAAGGTTCTACTCTCATAACAAGTGGTACAGGAATTGGGGGCAGGTCAGAGGACTATCCCGATGGAACGGGCGGCACAATCATCTCCGATGCTGCCCGCGCCAACGCGCGTACGATCAGCAATACGCTCGGCGTTCAATCCACCAGCGTACCAAACAACCGTAATCTGAGTTCCTACATCTGGATGTGGGGTCAGTTTCTCACCCACGATCTTGATCTGGCATCCACAAGCAATGGATCTGGCGTCAACGGCGCCGCCAACATTGCCGTGGGTGCCGGGGATATCCTCGGGCCTAACCCAATTGCGATGACCCGTTCCAACTTTGTCACTCAAGGCGGCATCCGCGAGCAAGTCAACGGGATCACCGCGTACATCGATGCGTCCAATGTTTATGGTAGCGATGCCACGCGCGCAGCCGCCCTACGCACCAACGGCGGCACCGGCGCGAAGCTCGTCACCAGCGCCAATAACCTTCCCGGCTTTAACACGGTCGGACTCGCAAACGACAACAGCGGCCCGACACCGGCGAGCCAGCTGTTTCTTGCCGGCGACGTGCGCGCGAACGAAAACGTAACGCTCACGAGCATGCACACCGTCTTTGTCCGCGAGCACAATCGGCTCGTTGACGTCATTTCGGCCCAGCAACCCTCCTTGAGCAACGAACAAAAGTACCAGCTCGCACGAAAGATCGTCGGTGCCGAGATGCAGGCGGTGACCTACAACGAGTTTCTTCCCGCACTGCTGGGCTCGGCCAACGCGCCCGCGGCGTCTGACTTTGCTTACAGCGGGCAGGTCAATGCGCAGATCACACAGTCGTTTGCCGTTGCCGCGTTTCGATTTGGCCACACCACGCTCTCAAGCGAAATGCCCCGGGTTAAGAACGACGGGACCACAGAACTGCCCGTCTCGTTGGCAGGGGCGTTTTTTAACCCCAATCTGCTGACCAACAACCCCACGCTAGCTGAAGATCTGCTGCGTGGAGGTGCGACGCAAGTTGCTCAGGAAGTCGATCTGAAGTTCATTGATGACATCCGCAACACACTCTTCGGCCCGTCCGGTGCCGGCGGGGCAGACCTCTTCGCGCTCAATACCCAACGCGGGCGCGATCATGGCCTCACTGACTACCGACAACTCCGTCCGGCGTACAATCTTCCGGCCATCAACGGCTTTAACCAGATCCCAACAACGCCCGAGCTCCGCGCTGCCTTGCAAGCGCTTTACGGCAACATTAACAACGTCGATGCGTACGTGGCGGGCCTAGCTGAGAATCATGTCCCCGGCGGCAGCCTCGGGCCGCTCTTTACAAACATCATTGCCAGTCAGTTCGAGAGGTTGCGCGACGGCGATCGGCTGTTTTATCTCAGCAACGCCGCCGGGCTTTACAATAACGGCGCGCTTCTGCCATCAATCGCGTCGATAATTGATCTCAACACGATTCGACTGTCCGACATCATTGCCCTGAACACGGGGCTGACGAGCCTGCAAGCGCACGGGAACGTGTTTTTCGCGCTCAAGCCAGGAGATGTCAACCGTGATCAAGTCGTTAGCGGTGCCGACGTTAATGCCGTTCTTCGCGCAATAAGCGGCACACCCGCCTCGCCTAGCCTGCTTGATGTGAATGCCGACGGCACAATCAACCCCACGATCAATACTCCATCGAGTGATAGCGATCATCTCATCCGAACCCTCATCGGCACTGAATACGGCGACGCAACGCTTGACGGGGCCGTCAATCTCAACGATTTCACGGCGCTGGCGTCGCGTTTCGGCAACACCGGCGGGTGGGCCACCGGGAACTTCAACAATGATCTTGTCGTAAACCTGGACGATTTCACGCTGCTTGCGGCCAACTTTGGATTCCAAGCTGCCGGTGACGTGGCCAGCGTGACCGCCGTGCCCGAGCCAACGGCTTCAGGCTTTGTGTCACTAATGGGCGCGGCCAGCCTGATTCGACGCCGGAGATAGCCCCCTCCAGCAAGTTAGTGCCTACAGCCGCGAGTTTTTGTAAGATCATTGCTTGTCGAGGCGAAAGTCGTTTGTAAGGGTTAGTCCATCGACCCGGCAACCCAACCGGCGAAGCCATCTGCCCGTCACCTGATTGCAGTTGTTGAACATCCAATAGTGCTCGTGGTCTTGTACGAAATGCATGTCGTATAATTCATTGTAACGATAGGTCGCGAATTGCCGTGCGAATCGTGCGTCAAGTTCCATCCGCAGCGCGTCAGCCCGGCGAGCGTCAACGGCGATGGGGATAAACTCAGCGTCGTAGCGGGTGAGCGGGACGCCGTTGTTGGACGGGTACTCGTTCGTCTGCAGGGTCGATTGCATAACCCCGCCGAGTGAGCCGAGTGCCACAGGCCATCGCGTGTCGGGCACCGCAAACCATCGCCAGGCACCAAACGAATATTCACGAAAACGCCCCGCGCCGACCGGGAAAGCGATGCCGGAGTGCCGCGCATCGAGCTTCAAGAAAACGGTGGCGGGCGATTCGACGTGCGCCGGGGGCGTGACGATTCCCCCGAGACGGCAACCGCACAATATGAACGTGAATCCGCAGAGCAGAAGAAGTCGATGCAAATGCAGTCGGGCTGGAGATTCCATTGTATGGTGGGTCGGTGGCCGCGGGAGTGGCTATCTACCGAGTTCCCTGCCTCGCTGTTCAGCCGCCGCAATGGCCCTCTGAACGATTGTGCCAAGTTCGGCCTTATGAAAGACTTCCAGCGCCGCCTGAGTGGTGCCGCCGGGGCTGGTGACCTTTGCTCGCAGCTCGGCCGCAGAGTCGGTCGAAGCAGAGAGCATTTTGGCGGCCCCCGTGGCCGTTTGGACGACCAGTGCCTTGGCCTGCTCAGGCGAGAGTCCCAGTTCCACCGCGGCAGCGATCATGTTTTCCACAAGGTAAAAAAAGTACGCCGGCCCGCTCCCGCTCACCGCTGTCACAGCATCCATAAGCGGTTCTTCTACTTCGATCACCTTCGACGCCGACTGAAAAATTCCCCGCACGCGAGCTAAGTCGTCATCCGAAGCGTGCTGCCCTTTGCAAATCGCAGTTGCGCCCGTGCCATAGAGCATTGGGGTGTTTGGCATGACCCGCACAATGCGCCACGCTCTTGCTTCGCTCAATTCCCGCGCGATAAATCCTGTGCTCAACCCCGCAGCGATGCTGACGATCAACTGCGAAGTTTGGAGGACGGCCTTCAAACTCGTCACCGCGCCGCCCATCATTTGCGGCTTCGTGCAAAGCATCACGATCTTGGCGGCCGACGCTGCCTCGACATTGCTTGCAGAGGTGAAGATTCCCAACTGCTGGAAGAGGGCGAGCCGTTCTGACGAAGGGTCGGCAGCGATCAGGTCCGTCGCGTGGAAAAGCCCCGCAGAAATCACTCCTCGGGCAATGGCTTCGGCCATGTTGCCCGCGCCAATAAACGCGATCTGAGACATTCCCGAGATGATACAGTTCTCACGGTTCGAATAGAAACAAGCGAGACGCCCGACCGATGAATCGAGAGGTGCTTCAGAGGACGCAAGGCTGAGGGGCAGCGTGCGCTATTCGACACTGCGCCCCAGAGCCTCATGTACACTGCGCGGAGCACGCACGATGAGATTGCCCTGGAAAAATCGAATGGAGGCACTGCCGCCGTTGTCCTGCCACACGTCAGGTTGGATAGTCTCGACGATAAGATCGATGAGTTCCGCCGCTCGCTCGTCGCGGGTTCGCGGTTGATCGTCCTCTCCTCCTCCACCGCCGCCGAAAAGCCCGCCGCCTCCACCGCCGCCGCGTCCGGCAGACTGTTGGGCCTGCAGGTTGAAATCGGGTGCGTTGTCGAAATCGGGCACTTCCAAAAGAAGGTCTTGCACAGGGTAAACTACGGTCACCATTTCCTGATCGGCAATCTCTCGCGTTGTGATCTCGAGCACACCATCGGCCGCGAAGAATGAGAGCGTGTCCGCACCACCCGCCGCTTCCGTCAAAATCAGGCTCAGCACTTTCCGCAGCGATGCACCGCGCAGCCGGAGGTTCACTGGCGTGTCTTTACTGATGCCGGCACCTTCCAACGCCGCCCAGTTGACGTGGATGTTCGCTGATGACGAGTCGCGCAGGAATTCTATCGCGTCGCTCAGCGCGACGTTGCTTAGATTGAGATCGGGTAACTTTCTCGCCAGCGCAATCCTTGGGCTGGCAACTGGCTGCGCAACCGCGGCGGTCATGGCTCCCACCAACAACAGCGAACAGGCGATCCGGATTATCATGCTCAAGCTCCTTTACTTTAGCGGTGCAGACAATTCGGACGCTGCACGGTTAGCGGGCAACTTCAATTTTCTGCGGCGGGGACCACGTACCTCGCCGACCGCCTCGTCAAATGCCGCTCAATCGGCGGCAGGGGACCGATCTATTGAGGCCCTGCCTTTGCTTCGGTGGCTGAGCCCTCTAGCTTGCGAGGGGTTGACGCCTCCTCGACTTCATCTTCCACGCCTTTAAGGCCTTTCTTAAACTCCACGATGCTCCTGCCCAGACTTCGGCCGACTTCCGGCAACCGCTTGCCGAATAGCAGAAGTCCAAGCCCACCGAGGAGGATCATCTCAAACATGCCAAAATTCTGGAGAAACGCGAGCGGGAACGTCATCAGGGCCACCTTTCAACTCACATACAATCACAGCCAAGACTAATCCATTATATCGTCTTATCAGCAAAAGGTTTCTACTGAGGCGACAATATTGCCTGTAACGAGACAAAATCGGGGGGCAGGGGTGCTGAGAGGCTCATGTTCTCCAGGCTGACCGGGTGTACGAACGCGATCTCAAATGCGTGTAACGCTTGTCGGTCAAATCGAAAGCCGTTCTCCGAGGTTAGAATGCGCCCGCCGTACATCGTATCTCCCACCATCGGGTGGCCGAGTGCCGCCATATGCACCCTCAGCTGATGCGTTCGGCCTGTTTTTGGCCACAGCTTGACCAATGAAAACCTCCCGACCGGCACCGGGCCGGCATTCTGGTCGCTGGCATGCTCGCCGAGGTCGAATGCCAGCCCTGCGGGCGCGTCAAACACCTGTTGAATCTCATATCGAGTGATCGCGGGCTTCCCGCCGTGCTCGATCTTTCGAATGGCCTGCTTCTCGCGCACCCGCCGGTCCTGGCCGATCGGCAGGTTGATCTCATCTGCGCGGAGTGCCGGCACGCCGTGAATGATGGCCATGTAAGTTTTTTGGATTGTCCGATTCTCGAACTGCCTCGCCAGCCGCCAATGAGCCTCGTCTGCCTTGGCCACCAGCATGATGCCCGTTGTGTTACGGTCGAGCCGATGCAATATTCCCGGCCGCCAGTTGCCATTCACTGTGCTCCAATTCTTTCCGTAGTGCACCAGTCCGTTCACCAGCGTCCCCGACCAACGCCCGCGCGCCGGATGCACAATCAGGTTGGTTTGCTTGTTCAACGCCAGGAAATACTCATCTTCGTAAACGATATCGAGCGGAATTGGTTCGGGAATCAGCTCATTCACAGGTTCCGGCGGGGCCGCCATCTCGATCACGTCACCATTGCACGGCTTGTAGGATGATTTGGTCGTCTTTCCGTTGACCCAGACAAATCCCTCTTTAATCACCTGCTGCACCGCATTGCGCGACATGTAACCAACGCGATCGACCAGGTACTGGTCAATTCGACGGGTGAGATCCTTCGTCACCTTCCACTTGAAACGAACCGTCTCGGATTCATCCTGATCCTCAGGTGAATCGATCGGAACGAGCGGCTGATCTGGGGTGGGCTCGGTCATCACTCGAGTGCAGGTTAACGCTGATCCCGGCAGATGGGAAACCCCGATCCCACTCCCGGCTCACCGCTATCAGCTATCAACGACCACTCAACCACCCACTCACGCCGCTTCGAGCAATCCCGCCGTGGCGCGCATCGGCTGCGCTTCGATCTCCCGCGACAGGTCATACTTACCGCCGCCCACCATCGGCGTGGAATTTACCCGCTCCAGCCAGCGATCGCGCAGTTCCCGTGCCGCTGCTTCATATTGCGGGTCGTGCTTCACTTTGGCTGCTGCCGATCGCGGCGCGCCGGCTTCTTTGGTCGGAGCATCCCCCTCGACCGCAAACCGCAACCCGCCGTTGCTTGCCAGTCGCAATCGCTCGGCCGGAATGATCAACCTTTTCGGCCGCGGTCCCGGCAATGCGCGGCGGTTCGGCGTTGCGGCCTCGGTCAGTTGCGGCATGCCTGGAAGCAGCAGGGGCTTGGCATCGCTCCAGTGTGTGCCCGGCGGAATGGGTAGTACGATCCGATCTTCACGAATCGCTCCGCCGGTCGTCTTGCTCGGAAACCACCACGGCGTCCCGCCACGCTTCACATCGCCGGTATCGCCGGAGCAAATCCGCTTCTGCCAGAAGATATGCACGCGCGGCGCGCTTTTCCCCGACGCGTCCTTGCCCTTCGTACGGCTGCCGGCGCGGAACGCCAGTGGCACAAAGCCCATCGCTTCCCAGAAGTGATTGGCTGCAATATCCTGCGCGCACCAGCAGCAATACAGCCTGCACCCGTACGCGCTTCGCGCAAACTGCGCCTTGAGCAACGCCGCCCCAATCAACCCGCGCTGCACACCCGGCGACACGTTCAACTGATAAATGATCCCCACATCGTCCCGCTTGAAATACTGATCGTTGCCGATCAGATAGCCGACGCGCTCCTGAGGTGGAATGGCCGTCTCGCCCATGTCTTCCGCCGAACATGGGCGCGACGCCCATGCGACGAGAACATGCCCCAGCTTAATCTTCCCCGCAAACGTCGCCGTCGGCATCCAACCCACCTGCCGCGTGTGCAGCTTCTGCAGCGAATCGATAAACGGAATATCATCCATCGTCCCCGGACGAATGCGAATCGGCACGCGCGGCGACGGAAGCACCCGCGGCAACCCCACCGACGATGACGCAATAACCAGCTCGCCCATGACCACACCTCTCAATTTAACCGCCGATGAACGCGGATGAACGCAGATCAGAAAAGTGAACCACGAAGCACCCGAAGCACACCCCGAAGCACACGAAGAACAGAAAGAATTGTCTTGAACAAAATCTCTTCGTGTCTTCGCGCTCTTGGTGTTTAACAACCCTCTCTTCGTGCCTTGGTGCTCTTAGTGGTTAACCCCGCGTCACCCAAACGGTATCGCCACACCGCTCACGCCCAGCCACGCCGCGCCGTCGTCCGCCGCCACGATGCCATTGCCCGCGCTCGCCGTCAGGGTGATGCCGCTGCCGGTCGCCGGGCCGATGTCGGTTAAGAACGCCCGAACCGCCACCGGCGATGTCACCACTGTTCCCGCGGTCGCTGCGTAGCGCCGCCCGCTCAGTTCCTCATCATCCACGATAATCGCACTACCCACGATCGCGCCGGAGTCGATCGCCCGATCAAACTCCAGCCGCACCCAGTTCCCCTCGTCATAACTCACCTTAACCAGCACCAGCGCCACCGGCGCGGGGGCTTCTCTGGGCGTCCTGCTCGGGCGCCTGCGGTACATGGCCGGGGGATTGACGATCATGGAAATCTCCTGAAGCGAAGCGTCTCAAGGCAGGGCGTGCAGTGCTAAGTGCGGGTGCGTCGGTTCCGCACCCGCCACTTAGCACCACACCGCCCGTCAAGCGGCTACCTGAACAACCCACGAGCCAATGTTGGCATCGATGGGCGATGTTGCCGGGCCGCTTTGCTTGCGGTCGTTGAACCAGAACGCCGTCAGCCAGACTCGGCTAAACGGTGGAACAGTCACCGGAAACACCACGTCGATGATCGTGCGCGACGTGTTCCCTTCAAACTTCCAGGCGCTGATATCTTCCGGCGGCTGTGCACCGACATAGCTGAACACGGCCGCCCCGGACACGCCCGCAGGCTTGCCGCGCCGATCCGGGTTGGCCGTGTCTTTCAAGCGGATGCGCACCGTCCGTCCGGATACCGTTTGAACCGACAGCCCCGGTGCCGAGCCGGGCACCGGAACCGGCGACGGATCAACGTCCGGAACCGTCAATCCCAGTTCCGACCGCTGTTCGTCGGTGGTCGCGGGAAACTTCTGCACGATTCCCGCCAATTGTCGGGCGTTGGCTTTCAATGACGCCATCGCCTGGTCTTTGGCCACGATGTTGGTCGGTGAACGCGTATCGGGGTTCTGCGCCGTCTGGAATGCCGTCGCGAACGCCGTGTGAAGGGCCGCAAACGCAGTTGCCTGCGCCGCCGTCAGCCCAAACGTCGTCGGTGCCGCGGTGATCTTGGTGCTGAAGTTGGTGCTCCATGTCACCAGGTCCGCAGCGCGGCTCGGTAGAAAATCAGGCATGGTCATGCCTCCGTTTCGCTACAAACGATGCGGTACCCGGCCGTGAGCCTTCCCACAGTCCTCGCCGCGTCATTCGAAGCAATCGGCACAGACCATCGCACAGTTAACCAACCACCAGATTTTTCTCGCGAAACGCGCTTAAGTTCCCGGACTTAATCACCCGCCCCCGATTTAATCATTCGCCCAGCGGATCCGCCCGAGCGGGTCGACGGTCACTTTGCGGATGGACAGTAGCTGTCCAGTAATGCTGGGCGAGACGCGGTCCTTGCGAGCGTCATAGGCTGAGGCTGCGTGAATCCGCTTCTGCGTCTTGCCGTATACGAGGGTCGTCACGATGTGGGCCGTTTCTTTGCCCTGTGCGTCCGTGATTAGGATCGTATCGCCAGTGCATAGACTCATAACGAATCGCGCATCAGGCCGGTCCGGGTGTGTCCGCTGAACGATTGGATCGCGATTGAGTATCCGCTTCGCCGCATCGAGCCGTCGGACGTAGACGCCGCCCCGCTTCACCTTTCCTCTTTCCGTCCACTCAAAGACGCAGACGTGGTGGTTCGCGCCGGGACTGACGTAGGCAACCTCACCCGTTTTCTCTCGGATAGATTGTATGGTGGAGTCCATTACGCGAATCCGGACCTTCCGGATCGGCACCCCCGAGGGCATCTTCAAGTCCTTCATCGCCTCCTGCATCTTCTTCGGCGGCACCTTGTCCGCCCCGCGCCCGAACGCGATCTTGTGCTCGCCCAGCCGCCGAATGACGATATTCTTAATCGTCTCATCGCGAATGTTCCCCACTTCGCTCATCGAAAGCGCCTCGACCGATTTGCGCACCACGAATTCCCCGTCGCGCCTCTTCTCCCGCCGGTCGCCTTTGGTCCGCTCGTATACCGCGCCGTAGTTTGTTTCCTCGTGCAGTCCGCCGCTCACCCCCCGGCGCACCCGGTGCGATACGTTCATCGCCTTGAGCTTCTCGAAAACGAGCGCCCGGAACGCATCGGGTTCCATCCCCCAAGGCGCATCGACGGCCGATTCAAACTTGTACGTCTCCACCAACTTGCCTTCCTTGTTTCGATGGATGACTGCGTATTTGTCCTGAAGCAACGCATTTAAACGGTCCTGCCGCGAGAGCGCGATCACTATTGCATCGATCGCGTGGTGGCGATGGTCGTCTCGGTTCTTCGGCATTTTCTTGTGATCCGCTGGCGATGTTTGCGTCCTAAATGCCGGACTCCCCGGCATTTGAAAGAGGATGGTATTCAGACCCCACTGGTGCGCAAGCTCGGACGTGTATTGTCCTTTTAGCCCAACGACCTTGCCGTGTCGTCCGACGATGGTATGCAGGTAGCCGACCGTCGCCTTCGCGATGTAGCTGGTGTCGGTTAACTGCGTCTCAACAAAGTCGTCGTCAATCTCCTTCTTCTTCAGCTTCTGCCGCTTGGGCCACGGGAGATGTTTACAGCGTGATTCAAGATCTTTAAGTGCTTCCGCCCCAAGCCAGTCTGATGGCAGTCGGTTCCGTTTCTCTTGGTTTGCCGTGGTGAAGCAGACGACGAGGTTTGACATTGCGTCATCGGCAGTGCGCGACTGCGGAAGAATGTGATCTACCTGCACCAACCCGTCCTCGTGAAAGAGTTGATGTCGGGCAATCGGGTCTCCGGTGTAGGCGCAGCGCATTCCCTGTTCGAGCCAAAGCTTGTACTTCTTGACTGCGTCGTTTGTCGGGACCGCTCCGAGCGCGCGTATTTCGGATCGAATGGCCTCGTTTTGTTTGTCGAGCGTCTTCTTCTCTCCCGCATCAATCCTTCGCATTTCGGTCGTCTTCTTCATCGATCGAATCATTTCGACGTGAATCCGATCCGGCTTTGAACCATCTTTGAAATGTTCTCGAAGTATCGTGTTGACAACGGTCCAAATCTGCCACATCGCCGCCTTCACAACCGGATTAGTGATGTACTTAAGGGAGATCGCCATGCGCGAGTTTGGCGCCGGCAGGACTGCCAGCGGCTCTTTCAGACCCTTGAACCCCGATTCGTAGCCGGCCCTTTCCATCGCCCCGATCTCTCCTTTGTCCTTCGCCGAAAGCCGCGTACCCGCTTCAAGGTAGGGAAGCACCTTTTCGATGAACTTCAAGGAAACGCTCAGGTATTTATCAGGAAGGTCTGCGCTCGCTAGCTTTTCGGCGATCGCGGAGTCAACGCCCGGAATGGCGCAGAGACGCTCCTCGATTGATCGCTGCCCCTTTTCGTTGCGCGTGCGCGTACCCACGAGCACGGTGACGATTTGCGTCTTGACCGCGTCATCGAAGGCGTCCCACTTCGGATAGACGCTTCGCATCTCGGCATCCGTCTCATGCCCCTTCATCTTCTCGCGCTTGGGGGTCGTCGATGCATCGACGCCCTTCTTTGCCTTCTTTCCTCTGCGGCTGACCATTTGCTCCAAGTTGATCTGAATGTCCTCGAATGGCCCAAGAATCTTGCGAATCCTGCTGAATTGGACCTCCTTCTGCGACTCCAGCAGTCTCATCACATCGGCCCTTTGCTCCGCGTCGAGGGCCTTCTCTCCATAGTCCCCGGGCCGGTCGTAACGCATGTTGTTGAGGTCGCAGAGGAGGCGATAGCGCTGCGCACGGCGGTCGGCCCTCGGGCATCGCTGCTCTTTCGGTTCATACTCGCACTTGCCAATCGTCGAGGAAAGCCAATAAACCGGTCTCTGAAAGAAGATGAGGCCATGTATCCCGTCTCGGGCAAGAAGGCCCCGGGCAATCTCAATCAGCCGCTCCGCCTTGGCAGTCGGCCCCACGTGTTTACCGATTGGGAACCTGATCGGCTCCGCATCGCGCGTCGCCCTTGCGCCGAGTCGTCCCCTCGCGCCGAAACAGGATCGGTCGCTGAGCAACTGAGGGTGATGCACACTTTGGAAATCCCATATCCTTAAGAATTCCTCTTCAATCATCCTGCGTGACGTGTGCTGACTGCGGATGCGATGCGGGATGATTGTCCCGTGCGTCGTGCGCGCCGCCCCCTCGGTTTGCTGCGCGTGCAGCGTCTTGCCGAGCGTCCGATCGCCGATGGTCTGCGCCAGCAGGGCGATCTGTGCCAGCATCTTCGAATCGTCTTCCTTCTTGCCGGCCTCTTCGGGCTTGCCCGATTCGGCTGCCTTGGCCTTGCGCTTCTCGATCGCCTTAAGTTCTTTCTCGACCTTTTCTTTCGAGACTTTTTTCAGCGACAAAAACCCGCGCCGCTGATTCAGGTGATAAAACACCCGCCCGATCTCGAACGGGTCGAGCTTCTCCGTGACGCCGCGGGCGCGAAGGGGGTAGGGGTCGGTTGCCAGGATGGCTTTTCGCCCGGCTTCGTTATCGGGCAGCAGCCGCGCTTCCACCAGCGCCGCCTCCACGACTTTCCGCCGACGCGCCCGACGACGAATCTGCCGACGCATCATCCGCGCCGTGCGCCGCTGCTCGTTGCGGCTCGATTCCTTTCCCGTGTCAAACGCATCCACCCCCTCGGGAAACACCCGCACCCCGGCATCGATCAGCCGCCCGCTTCCGTCTGAATTGTCTTCGACCACTGCCCAGCCGATCGAGTTCGGCCCCAAGTCTAGCCCCAGTGTTTTCATGCATTCATCCTACCAAGATATACGGATAGAATTATGTAATCGGCCCGATAACCAACAGGTCAAAGCGGTAATTGCTTGACAGCCGCCTGACTCAGGATAGAATGAAGGCGTCTAACCAACTCAGGCCCGCCCACTTTTCGTAACAAGTGGAAATATACGCAGGCCCTGCTCTACGGAGCATCCAGAGGCAGCTCGAAAGAGTGGCCTCTTTTTTTATTGGGCCGTGCGCCCTTGGTGCAAAGACCGGCCCGATAGTCCGTGGGAATCTGGCGGTGGGGCGGCGGTTGACGCCTTACCAAACCGCCCGCGACCCGTTCCCGCCCCGGCGCAAGCTCTTCCCGCCTTGGCGCAAGCCTTTCCCGCCCCGGCGCAAGCC
>DDRH01000064.1:0-9718 GCA_002343075.1 Phycisphaerales bacterium UBA2421
CCCCCGAAGTCCCCCCTCGTCGCTCGGCCAACGTTTAGCCCTCTTCACTCCCAGCGCTGGCCTACCAATTCATGGGAGGCGGCACCACCGGGGTTCAACCGATTCTCGATAATTAGGACGATACCCCGGCGCTATTCTGGAAACATGGCGAACTTCGGAGCATTCTGCGGCTAAAATATTTCTGACGGGGGATGGAATTTAACAATTTTCGTTGAAATAGCCGCGATCCGTGTTAACATGCATCGTGGATGGGAGTGAAGGTTGCTGAATTGGTTCATTGCGGGCGATTTGTCGTCCGAGTTCGGTGAACCCAGCGGCTAGTGCCCCTCCTTCGTTTTTTCGTTTAGACCTGACATTGTTATTGCGCGGGAATGCCGAAATCGTCCCACTAGGTCGGTCGTCAAACTGCGCTAATTTTCTCTTTCCTTTCTGGAGGCTCGAATGCGTTCTGCGACTGCTCGTCACCTCGTCCTGTCGGCAGCGGCAATTGCCGTGCTGCCGGCAATCTCGTCGGCTCAGCTTTATACTCGTGATGGTGGTGCTGCTACGCCCGCTGGCATGGTCAAGCACTCCGGGCCGTTGCACAACGGCTCGGCCAATCGGTTTGACATCCGCCCCGGCGGGCTGCTCGGCGGACCTGAAGCAATCACCAATTGGACGGCGTTCGATGACGACTTCACCACCGATGGCTGCGGCGTAGTTCTCGCTCTCGAACCCACTGGCGGAAACAACGGCTTTCTGACCGGTGCCAACTGGTCCAATGGTGTCCCCGGCGCGTTTGACACCGCCGTCTTCGGTGCCCCACCGGATGGCATCGGTGACTATACCGTTGACATCAGCGGCGTTGCGACCGTCGCGCAGATCGACCTCAGTAACCGCCGCGGCACCGACATCATCGACCAGACCAACGCTGGCGGAGGTTTCAACATTCCTGTCGGTTCGAGCATGCAGGTGAACTCCAACGGCTTCTTCCCAGAAATCGACGCCCGCTGGAAAAACACTTTCGGCGGCCTTTACTTTGGCCAGCGCATTCAGGCCAACATCATCGGCGGTGGTTCCCTGATCGTCTCCGGCCAGGCCGCCCCGGTCTGGCTTACAGGCAACAACAGCTTCTCTGGCGGATTGACCGTCCAGAATGGCATCGTGACTGTTGCCGACTTTGCTTCGACCGCCATCGGCGCATTCCAGCCCCCGGTGATCAGCGGAGGCCAGTTCGGCTCGGGCACGATCACCCTTGATGGCGGCACCATCCGGCTGTTCTCCAACCTCGCAACGCCTACTGTCATCAACGTCACGCAGCCAATGGTACTCGGCGCAGGCGGCGGCACAATCGCCACCACCGTCTCGATGGGCAACATGACCGGCGTCATCAGCGGTAATGGTGACCTCACCTTCATCCGTGGCAACACCAACACCAACCTTCAGGCTGCCAACACCTACACCGGCCTCACCCGCGTCGCCAGCGGTTCCTTGACCGTGGGCGGCACTGGTGGTCGTCTGGTCGGCACCTCAGGGCTTGACCTCAACGGCACCCTCACCGTCGCCAACGGCAGCGTCGGTGGCAACCTCGACCGCATCAATAACGCGGCGACCGTCACCTCGCGCGGTGGCATTTTGCGCGTCACCAGCAACGTCAGCTACGCTGAAACGTTCGGCAACTACAACGCGTTGCTTGGCGCGAACACGATTCTGATCACTACCGGCGTTTCCGGCACCGCCGACACCGTTGTCAACCTTGGCAACGTCACCCGGCAGAACAACGCAACCATCGTTGCGTTTGGTCGAAACCTCGGCCAGAACAACGGCACGCTCAGCACGCACCTGAACATGGCCAACGGCACTTCGCTGCTCGTCGGCACAGGTGTTGGCCCGACCGATCTGCCGGTCATTCCGTTTGGTGTCGCGATTTCCAATAACAGCAACACGGCGAATGCCGGCGGTGGTATCGCCTCACTGGCAACCTACGACGCCAACGGCTTCCGCCCGCTGACTGTTGCAGAACATCTCGTCAACACCACCGCTGGTGCAACGGCCCAGTCCAACATTCTTGTGAACCAGGCCGGCGCAACTGCGCTGGGAACCACCACCGTTGGTGCCCTGGCGATCTCCAGCCCGTCGGCTTCGCCTTTGGCACCGTCGGGAGCCGTGACTGCGGGTACGCTGACGCTCACCAAGGGTGTTCTTCTCAGCAACGCCCAGGGGAACAGCTTCACCGGCAACCTCACCAGCACCTACACCAACGGTGACGGCCGCCAGGAACTGATTCTTCAGTTGTACAGCGACAACAGCCCGACCGCGGGTACGACTCTCGCAGGCAACATCTTTGGCAACATCGACGTGACCAAGTCCGGCCCGGGCTCTTACTTCCCGACCGGTGCCAACACCTACACCGGCAAGACTGTTCTCAACAATGGCCGAACCCTGTTTGCGGCCAACGTTCCGGCCTCTGGCCCGGGCGCGTTCGGCAACCCATCGGCTGCCAACGCAACCATCGAACTGCAGTCGTCGGCGACGAACCTCGCTGGCGGCGGCGCGGCCCAGACGCGTTTCCTCAATGAAACCGGCTCGCTGTCAGTTGGCCGACCGATTCGCGTCACCGGCAACGGTGCCTCTGGCGTGCTCGTCGGCTCTTTCGCTAACTTTAACACCGTGTGGCAGAACACCTTCACCGTCGATTCCGACGCTCAGGTCATCACCACCGGTTCGCACGAATTCCGTGGCAACATCACCGGCGGCGGTCTGATCCGCGATAACGGCGGTGGCCGAACTGTCTTCGCCGGCGACAACTCCGGCTTCACCGGGACGATGATCTTCAATCTCCCCGGCGGTGCCAATACGCAGGTCGTTATCGAGCCGACCGCTGTTCAGCCCTTCGGCACCGGTCGCGTTGAGATCGACGATGCAATGACTTTCATCGCGCAGGCCGACATGACTGCCAGCAACGACTGGCTCGTGACCGGCGTGGGCTTCGGTTCATGGACCGGCGCAGGCAACACCACCCTCACCGGCGCGGTTGGCCTCGGCGAGTTCACCGCCCCGATCCGCGTGGGTAGCGGCGTGGGAACTGCCACCTCCGGCAAGCTCACCATCAGCGGCCCGATGAGCGGTGGTAACTTCTCATTGCTGGGCGTCGCCCTCGCTGGC
The DNA here is from genome assembly GCA_002343075.1 of Phycisphaerales bacterium UBA2421. Classification (GTDB taxonomy): domain Bacteria; phylum Planctomycetota; class Phycisphaerae; order Tepidisphaerales; family Tepidisphaeraceae; genus UBA2421. The sequence continues at coordinate 3,145 of DDRH01000064.1, forward strand.
GGTGGAAGCACTGACTTCACCACCGGCACCCTTGAAATCAGCGGCAACAACGCGCTGGATGGTTCGGTCTTCCTTGGCAGCAGTGCTGTCCTGGCTGGAACCGGAACCTGCACCAACGCCGCGGCTGCTGAAGTTCCGGCGGGTGTGCTCCGAGTCACCGGAAGCAACGCGCTGGGCATTCGCGATGTCTTCGTCAATGCTGAAGAATCAACCCTTCAGTTGGCGAATAACATCACCCTGTCGGCTGACAACGACTTCTTCCTCGCCGGCGACGGCATCGGAAGCGGCGCATCGGCCCTTGGCTCGCTTCACAACGCCTCGGGCAACAACACCATCGGTGGCGATCTCGTCTTCACCGACCATGTGACCGTTGATGGCACCATCAACACCGCCCAGACGATTCGCGTCGAATCTGGATCGTCGCTCACGCACACCGGCATCATGTTCGACATCACCACCGGTTCCGGCACGAACAGCAGCGCTGCAGTGCTCACCAAGCTCGGTGGCGGTGCTCTGACCGTGAGCCGGATCGCTGCAACGAACGATGCCAGCCTCGATCCGGATGACAAGGTCGCCCTGGCTGGCCTCAACATCCAGGCTGGGCGTGTCAACGTGGCCCTCTCTGGCACGAACAACACCCCGGACACGACCAGTGCCGTTAACAGCCTGACGATTGCCGCCGGTGCGACCCTCGACCTCGGCAACAACTCACTGGTTGTGGATTACTCGGCCCTCAGCCCACGTGATGCGATTGAAACGCTCGTGGCGAGCGGCCGTGCAGGTGGCTCGTGGACGGGAACCGGCATCGCCAGTGCAGCGGCTGCTGCGGGCGCTCCGGGCAAGTTCGCGATCGGCGTGGCTGAAGTGGGCGACACCGCGTTCTCGGGCACCTTCCTGGGCGTCCCGATCGATGGCACCGCAGTCCTGCTTCGATACACCCTCGCCGGTGACTCGAACCTCGACGGGAGCGTCACCCTCGACGACTTCACCACCCTGGCAGCGTTCTTCGGCCTTTCCGGCCAACGCTGGGGTACCGGTGACAACAACTACGACGGAATCGTCAACCTAGACGACTTCACCGCTTTGGCAGGCAACTTCGGCCAGAGCGCCGGCGACCTGGCCCGCGGAAGCGCGGTTCCGGAACCGGCCAGCTTCGGCCTGATTGGTCTGGCGATGGCAGGCCTCGCGGCCCGCCGCCGTCGCGCCTAAGCGGGTTTGCGTGACTCACGTGCGTGACTTAGGGGCCCTTGTGGCAGCCTGAATCGCGCGAAGGCCTAGATAAAGATTCCGCCCGGTGGAGTTCGCTCCACCGGGCGGTTTTGTTTTTTTAGTCGAGTCTGTCTTTGAATCGAGCCTCTTGCAGACACAGCACTCGCCCGAAACGACGCGATGCCAGCTCGGTAGAAATCGGTCAAACCCGCGCCCCAGGATCGAACGCTCGGCGTAGAGTGGTTTAGAGCTGCCGCATGATGTCGGCAACAATCCCCTGGCCGTCTGCAAGCCTGCGATAGAGCGGGTAGAGTTTCTCGTACGCCGCAGCGGCGGCGGGCGACGGGTGATACACGAGATCGGCCCGCTGCCTTGCCATCGCGGCGATGGCCGCCTGCATCGAGTCGTGTCCACCCTCGCGCCCGGCGGCCACGCAGCCGATGATAGCTGCTCCCAGTGCGACAGATTGATCGCTCTCGGGCAAGGCGATGGGGGCATTCAGCACATCGGCGTAGATTTGCATCAGCAGTGGGCTTTTCGCCGGAAGCCCGCCGGAGGCCACAAACTGCTTTACCGGCACGCCGGCAGTGCGCAGCGTCTCTACGATCCACCGAAGGCCAAAAGCGGTTGCTTCCATTAACGCGCGGTACATCTGTGCCGGCTGGGTTCCAAGCGTTACGCCGATAAATGCACCGGAGAGTCGGCCATCCATCAGGGGTGTCCGACAGCCGTTGAGCCAGTCGAGCGCCATCACGCCGTTGCTTCCGGGCGGAAGCAGTCTGGCCTGATCGTTAAGCGCCTGATGCGATAGCTTAAACGTGTTTACAAACCAGGCGAATGCATCACCCACACTCGCCTGTCCTGTTTCGTACCCAAAGTAGCCTGCCAGGATGCCGCCATCCACCACGCCGGCGATGCCGGGAGCCAGTCTCTCCGCGGCGCTGTTGATCATATGACATGAACTGGTCCCCATGACGAGCACCATCGTGTCGGCCCCACCGACGCCCGCACCCGGCACGCCGGCATGCGCGTCGATGGTGGCCGCCGAGACAGGCGTTCCAGCGTCCAGACCCAGCAGCGCCGCGGCTGAAGCGCTCAGCTTCCCGGCTAGCTCACCGGGCGCCTTATGTGATCCATACAACTTTTTCGCAACCACATCGCTCATCGCTGGGTGTAAAGCGCCGAAAAACTCCCTCGATGGGTAGCCGGTCTGCTTATTCCACATCGCCTTATAGCCGGCCTGGCAGGTCGATCGCACCATCCCCCCCAACCCGCTGGCTGGGAAGAGGCCGGTCGTCAACTGCCAGACAAACCAGTCGCCTGCTTCGATCCACACATCGGCCGCGGCATAGACCTCCGGCGCTCGACGGAGCGTTTCGAGGACCTTTGGAAAGAACCACTCAAGGCCGATCGCCCCGCCGTACCGATCAAGCCACGGTTCACGCCGCGCGGCGGCGATCCTGTTGATCATCGCCGTTTCTTCCTTTGCGGCGTGATGTTTCCAGAGCTTTGGCCAGGCAAGGGGCGTGCGGGCAAACTGTTCGGTCATGCAAAGCGGCGTGCCATCGGCCCAACATGGCAACACCGTGCAACTGGTAAAATCGACCCCGATCCCGGCTACATCCTCTACCTGCACGCCCGATGCACGCATCGCCTCCCCGCAGGCGGCGGCGGCGGAGTCGAGCCAGTCTTGCGGGTGCTGCAGCGCGTAGTCGGCGGGCAATGCCGATGCAGCATCGGTTGGCAGAAATCGATCGATCACGCCATGCGCATACAGTTTCGCCGCCTGACCAAGCACCCTGCCGTCGGCGGTGGTGACTACGACGACCCGGACCGACTCTGTTCCAAAGTCAAAACCGATTGCCACGCGAGTTGCCATCACGCATGTTCTAAGCGAAACCGCGGGCATCTCAAGACGCTCGCGAGCGACGAAGACCGAACCCGAGTGATCCAGTTGCCAACGCCGCTCCTTGCGGGTACTAACATCATGCAAATGATGCTTCGGCAAGGTAGCCGCTGCGCAAATAATGCAGGAAAATCGCTGAGAACGGCCGATAACCCTTGAAGTCGGGAGGTCTGCCATGATGCGACTTGTGCGGGATGAAGAACTGATGGACGTCGACCAGTTAGAGCAAACGCCAACCGTACGTCGGGCGCGCGGAAAGAAGATCAAGCCTGTGATGGTCGAACTGCCTGACGGAGAAGTCGGAGCACGAGACGAAGCCGCCGAAGTGACAGCGGCCGCTGACGGCACTTCGGTAAACGATATTGAGATCGGTGACGCACCAAGCCCAGTCGGTGAGCCCGTACTCGGCGCCGAATCCCACGATACGGCCGTTGCGATTGGCGCGCTGGAGGCGATGTTGTTTGCCACACATCACCCCCTGACGGCGGGAAGGCTCGCGGAGCTGCTGGGTCTGGATTCAACCAAGCCGATCCGGGGCGCAATTCGTTCGCTCAACGAGACTTACGCGTCGTCCAGCCGCGCTTTTCGCATCGAACAAGTGGCCGGCGGGTATCAAATGCTCACGCTACCCGAGCACGGGGAGTTGTTGAAACAGATGCACCAGAAGGAAATCGACGCAAAGCTTGGAAAGGCGGCGATGGAGACGCTGGCAATCATTGCCTATAAGCAACCGATCCTGCGGGCAGAGATTGAGGCCATCCGCGGGGTGGCTTGCGGGGAGACCATTCGCAACCTGATGGAAAAGCATGTCGTCAAGATTGCAGGCCGTGCCGAAGAGCCGGGCCGCCCGATTCTCTACGGAACAACCAGGCGTTTCCTGGAAGTCTTCGGCTTGAATAGCATCAAAGACCTGCCTCAGCCTGAGGCAGGGGCAGGCGTTGCGGATGCCAGTCGCAATCTGCAGAGCCGCATCGAACCGGTCACAGATGAGCCATCGCCAGCTGCGCGGCCAGCCGACGCACCTTCACAACTCGCGGAGGCGGAAAATCAGGCGGCGGAGTTTCAGGCGGCGGAGAGTCAGGTGCCCCCCGCTGACGCTAATGACCACGCGTTGTAAGCTCTGGTAACTCCCTCACACGGCAGCACAACGGTCACCACAATGGGGGCCACAATGCCACCGCTGCACCGTTGGATCGCATTGCCCGTTCCACGTCAGTCGGGTCGGTCGGCTGTGAACACGGCCTTGAACGCATCAAGTGAATCAAACCCAGCGGGCAGCCGGGCCGACTCTGCGAGCATGACAGGAATGCCATCCTTTATTGCGTAAGCCAGCCCGCCCGTTTCTGAAATGAGCCAATCGCCTTCCTTGCGCAGCCGACTACGAGTCACCGGGCAGCGGAGAATCTCCATTAGGGCAGGATCAAACCGATTCGGGCTTTCCTCGATTGATTCGGGTTTGTGCGACATGCTTCAAACAGTATAGCGATTCGGCCAGCAACACTAGAGCCACGCCGTCGGGTTCTCCAGCATATTGAATCATGGTCGCGTTGAGAATGCCGCCGGCGACCTCCTGCGTCTGAGGATTGAGAGCGAAGGCATGAATCGCCCAGGGGTCTGCGGTGGCATGATCGGCCTGGATCTCGTCGCGATGAAAGCTCGTGCCAAGTTCGACGACCTTCCAGGCAAGCGGATCGTCGCTCAAAGCAGCAAAGCTCGCGACACCGTGCAGCAGCACAAGCTCGTGAAACCACCACGACTCGAGTTGATCCTCGGACGCAACGGTGGTGAAGGTTCGGCCATTGTGTGACTGGAGCAACTCAACGATCGACCCGACGCCCCCCGCCCCGGGCGATTGAGATTCGACGTATCGTCTCAGGTTTGTGAACAGTGCCTCAATGTGACCAATCGACCCAGCGGGCCGAACCTCGGCCGCGGCACGGTCGCCGTGCGGGCGAGTCGAGCTTGGTGGCAACAATGCGCGGGTGTAATCCAAAAATGCCGCGTGCTCGCGCCGCCGGGGGGTCAGCCGATCGGGTGACACTCCAGGGGCGGGGTCGCCGAGAAGCTGACGGGTCACACTCGCCGCCTCACCCGTTGCGACAGGTAACGCCTGTCGGATGGTCTGCTCCAGGAGGTTGATCCAGCGCTCTACAAAGTCCATGGCTTCACACTGCAGAACCGGCCATGCTGGTCAGGGCGCTGAGAGCAGCTTCAAACCGACAATTCCCCCGACGATCATGAGGATGCACCCAATGCGCGCTGGCGCGGTGCTCTCGCCAAACACAGCCATGCCGACGATGGCCGTTCCGACCGCCCCAATACCGGTCCACACGGCGTAACCCGTGCCGATCGGGATCGTCCGCACTGCCGTGGCGAGCAGCCACATGCTCACAGCCATCAGCGCGATGGTTATGACGCTCGGCCCGAGGCGAGTGAATCCGTGGGTATACTTCAGCCCCGTCGCCCACCCGATCTCAAGAAGTCCCGCGATGACAAGAATGGTCCAAGCCATGCAGATGGTGTCGAGCAAATGATGGCGAAAATCAAGTTATCGACAGCGGACCGACCCTCGCGGGCTAGTTTGCATTATCCGGCGTGGGAGCAGGAGCAGCCGCAGCCCCCATTCGCTTCAGCTCCCATGAAGTGCCCCGCCTTTGACCCGCCCGCGTGCCTTCGATCGACGCCTTCATCGTCGTTTGGTCGATCAGTTCGTACACAATCTTGTTTGGGAAATCGTGCTCGGGATTTTCAAACACGGCAGCCTTTCCATCAAACTGCGTCAGCTTAAACTCGGTCGGAGCCTTCCCGCCGGGCTGGGCGATGTAGTAAATCGCCTCGCCGCGCTGTTCGATGCGACAGTATTCGAAGAAAACCGTGACATCACCTCGAATGGTGCGGCTCGCGCCAAGCATCGTCCCCGCGCGCGGGGGCGACCAGAATTCTTCCGTGCGCGTCTCGCCTTTGACAGACACCCACCCGCCGTGAATGAAACCCAGATCGGCAAGCTTGGCAGGCTGCGCCGGCTGCGTAGACGAATCCGCGGCCATCATGCAGAGCAGGGCTAACGACATAACATAGTTCATATCGATTCCTCCTGTTGGAGCTTAGTTGCCATGACAGTCGCCTTTGTGAGGCGGTAGTCGCATCCGGTCGGCCCTCGCGATGCACTTCAGGAGACCGCGACTAAAGCGATCGCGCGAAGTTTGCCGCCCCATACAAGCCGTTCATCTCAAATGTGATGACATGCACGGGGATCTTTGCGAGCATTTCCTGCATTTTTGGAACGCTATGGTTACGAAACGATTCCAGAAATGCTGGCTGCTTCAAGGCAGGAAGTATCTTCGGCGCAATTCCTCCGCCGACGTAAAGGCCGCCGGTGGCGAGCGTCTTGAGCGCCAGGTGGCCAGCCTCCTGGCCGTAAATGCTGACAAACATCCGCATCGCCTCGACCGCGGCGGC
>DDRH01000064.1:9792-10083 GCA_002343075.1 Phycisphaerales bacterium UBA2421
CGCATCGCCTCGACCGCGGCGGCGTTGGTGGCGTCGAGCGCGGCGGTGGTGATGTCGGCGGGCTGAGGATCGCCAGGGAGCGTGGCGCTGGCGAATTCGGGCAAGGTCACTACGAAGTCGTAAATGTTTCGCAAACCCCGTCCCGACAACACATTTTCATAGCTCACTATGCCGAATTTGCCTCGTAAAAATCGCAGCATCGACTCTTCGCGGTCGTTGCGCGGGGCAAAGTCGCAGTGGCCCCCTTCGCTGGCAAAGCTGCGATAGCGGCTCGTCGTGCGGTCATAAACC
>DDRH01000064.1:10196-37238 GCA_002343075.1 Phycisphaerales bacterium UBA2421
GTCATAAACCAGCCCCGCCTCTCCCAGCCCTGTGCCGGCGGCGATGATGGCACGGTTGCCATCGGCAACGGGGCTGCCCGCGTGCAGCGTAACCACGCGCTCGGCGGTGAGAACTTCGATGCCCTCAGCGTGGCCCACCAGGTCATTAATCAACGCAAAGCGTGGGACGTTGAGCCGCGCAGCAAGCTGGCGTTCGTCCAATTGCCAGGAGAGGTTGGTGAGCGTCACCTTTCCCAGCGACACCGGCCCCGCCACCGCGAAGCACCCGCGGTCGATCTTGAAGCGATCGCCGGCTAGAAACTCGACGACCGTGTCGCCCAAATCCGCCCTTCCGGCGTTCTTGTAGACGTGCTCGTGCAGCTTGTTCATCTGCATATCAAACACTGCCAGTCGCGAATTGGTGCCGCCGATATCGCCCGCAAGAATCATGTTTGCCTCGCCTGCATGTGCCCGCTAACAAGCTCTACCCAGCAGCAGTTTTACACCGCTGACGGACTATTTTCGAATCATTCGCGAGCCGGGCGGCATCCCGCCACCCCATACCCGCCATCACCCGCCGACAGCCTCAAGCCGGGCGTACTGCAAAATGAGCGTCTTTCGGCCCACCTGATTAAACTCCACGACCGCGCGCGTCTGCGAACCCATATCGGCAAGCTCGGCGATGCGACCCACGCCAAACTGAGGGTGGCGGACGAGTTGCCCCCGCTTGAACTCCGTCAGTGAGTTGTAGGCGTTCAACGCGTCGTCTCCGTCATCGCCGCCGGGAATACCGGTGCGGTCGACGATCTGCAGATGCTCTTTCGGTAGCTCGGCCAGAAATGGGCTGGTGACCGTACGATCGCGCAGGCCACGCAACGTTCGATACGCGGCCTTGGTGAGAATCAACTGTTCTTCAGCACGAGTGATTCCCACAAAGCACAGCCGCCGCTCCTCCTCCATCTGTTCCGGGTGTTCTCTGGCCCGAGCGTGGGGCAGACACCCTTCTTCAAGCCCAATGATTGCCACCACGGGAAACTCAAGTCCCTTGGCCGCATGAAGCGTCATCAAGGTCACCGCCCCGCCGGCACCTTTCATGTGATCAACATCGCTGATAAGGCTGATCATCGACAGATACTCTTCAAGCGTTCCCCCGGGGTTCTGCGCATCAAACTCGGCAGCGGAGGTGATGAGCTGATCGACGTTGGGAAGCTCATTCTCTGCATCCGGATCGAGCTTGCGGAGCATCGCTTCGTAGCCGGAATCGCGAACGATCTGTTCCATGATCGATTGGATGCTGCCACCCGCCTGCGGGAGACTCTGGTGCCCTGCTTCGACCGTGCCACGTCCTGCCAATTGCAGTTCGGGATGTCCGCTGGGGCTCAACTCCGCTCCGGGCAGCAAGGGCGATGAGTCATCTGAGAAAGCGGTGGATGCCTCGCCTGCTTGAGTAGCGACCTTGCGAAATCGATTGATCAACTGCACGAAGCTGGCTGCCGACTTTACCGCTCGTGCGGTGAGGCCGGCGACTTCGTGAATTCGCTCAAGAGCCGACCAAAGGCCAATGCCCTGCTGGGCCGCAAACGCCTTGAGCTTGGATTCGGTCGCGTCGCTCAGCCCGCGGGTGGGCACATTCAGAATTCGCTCGAGTGACACCTCATCGTTTGGGTTGGCGATCACTCGCAGATACGCCAGCACGTCCTTAATCTCCTTCCGATTATAGAACTCCACCCCGCGGGCGATCTGATACGGGATACCGGCCTCAAACATCGCTTTTTCCATAACACGAGAAAGCGCATTCATGCGGTAAAATACCGCCATGTCGCTCCAGCTCTTTCCGGCCTTCTGCGCGGCCTTGAACTGCTCAACGACCACAAGCGCCTCATCTGTTTCATCCTGACAAAGCAATAGCCGGACTGGATCGCCTTGCACGTTTTCGGTCCAGAGCGCCTTATCTTTCCGCTGGGTGTTCCTGGCGATGAGCTGGCTCGCAACCGCGAGGATCGTCTTGGTACTGCGATAGTTTTGTTCGAGCCTTACCACCTTTGCGTCGGGATAGTCCTTTTCGAAATCGAGGATGTTGCGAATGTCAGCGCCGCGCCACGCGTAAATCGATTGGTCCGGATCACCCACCACGCCGAGATTTCGATGTCCTCCTGCAAGCGCGTGTGCCAGGATGTACTGCGCATGGTTGGTGTCCTGATACTCGTCGATCATCATGTAGCCGAAGCGCGCTCGCAGTTCTTCGAGCATCTGTGGATGATCGCGGAGTGAAAGCGTGGTGCGCAGCAACAAGTCATCAAAGTCGAGCGCGGCGTTCTGCTGCAGAATGGCCTGATACTTGGTGTAAATGCGGGCGATTTGCCGCTCGTAAAATCCCCCGGCCTTGAGGGTGTATGCTTCTGGCGTGAGCAATTGGTTCTTGGCGTTGCTGATCGCGGCATGAACCCCGGCCGGCGGGAAGTTGGTCGTGCTCATATCCAGCAGCTTGATCGCCTCTTTCAGCACCTTGGACTGATCGGCCGTGTCATAGATGCTGAAGTTGGTGGCGAGGCCGACTGTCGCAGCGTAAGCACGCAAAATACGCAGGCAAAGCGAGTGAAAAGTGCAGATTGTCGGGCCGTACTGATCCAGCCGGCCAAAGTCGCGCATCGGCCGGCCGAGCAACTGCCCGATTCGCTCTTTCATCTCCCCGGCGGCTTTGTTGGTAAACGTAATCGCACAAATGCTGGGAGGCGGAATGCCCTGGCGAATCAGGTACGCCACCCGCCGGGTAATGACCCGGGTCTTTCCGCTGCCCGCACCGGCAATGATGAGCAGCGGGCCGTCAACGTGCGATACGGCCTCCCGCTGCGGTTCGGTCAAGTCGGCCAGGATTTGTTCAACTGCAATCACAAGCCGATGTTAAACGATGATCAATGCGGGGCAAGCGGCCTGCCTTGCGCCACCTCTGCACAAACCGCAAGGGTTGCCAGCGCCGGCCGAGGTGCCGCGCCAGGCCCGGCGGTTGACGCCGCGCGGCAATCGTGGTCCATTGTTCTCGCTTGGTTATGCGGCAACGGACTCGTGCAATGGCTGGCGAAACGCAACTTCACAAAACCCTCAAAAAGGAAGCCTGTCGATGGCTCTTTCGCGCCGGTTACCGTTGTGTGGCTGCGGAGGTGAAGCTCGCACCCGTGGGAATTGTTGATGCCGTCGGCACCGGCGTTTTTGGGCCGTGGCACAACCAACTGCACCTGCCCAAGACCATTTCGCAGACCTGTATCATCGAATGCAAAGCCAGCCGGGCAGATTTTTTACGCGATCAATCCAATGACGGGCAGATGTTTCAATGCCTGCAGGAGATGCGCTCGCGCACCCGGCGGCAGCGGCGCAACGCGCGGGCGGCGAAGCATCGCATTCGCAATGCCGTGGGGCTGGGAAAGTTCAAAACCTGCCTGATCGTCCCCATGGCCAACCTGCATTACCTGCTTGCACCCGCCGGCATGATTAAGAAATCGGAAATCCCCCCCAGGTGGGGCCTGCTCAGCTACGGCGACGGCGGCGTGAGCGTTGTGCACAAATGTACATGGCAGGAAACGTCGGCCCAGGGCTTCGTCGAGACGCAGATCGCCCGCACGCTCACCTGCGACATCTTCAACGCCGACCTGCGCGCCATGAACAGCGTCAATCGCGAGTTGCTCGCCCAGCAGACCGCCCTCGCCGAGCGCATCCGCGCCCTTAAACCCGTCCTTGCCGATTAACCCTCGACCATTTCCCGCCCCGCCGCTTGAACCTGCGTAGAAACGGGATAAGCTTCTCAAAAGCCAGCCGAATCGTGCTGGGGCATAGTGTAACGGTAGCACAACAGACTCTGACTCTGTTTGTCTAGGTTCGAATCCTAGTGCCCCAACTCTTTCCTTCTCCAGACAACCCCGTTCCTGATCCGCATTCAACCGGCTGTCGCGTTTTGTGGTTCAATCGGGGGCGACGCGTCGGGTAATCTAAAGCAAAAGAACAGATTTAGGGCCATCTCATACCACTCAGAAGCCGCAGATGTATCGTCCGGGTGCCACTGTTTGGCTCTCAGGCCAAGTAGTGCGGGCGACTGAAACCGCTGCGTGAAACCGAAGAGCACGACATGGCCTGAGACCCATGTCGTGGCACCCGGGTTATCTTCGTCGCAAAAAAAATGGCCGGCGCTGCGCTTTCTGTTCACCGCTGGCGCAGCGCGGGGGGTAGTAAGGAAAGGATGAATGGTGAATTATGAATGATGAATGGGGGAGGACGCTGCGCGCTTTGCCTGCGTGCCCTGAAATGCCCGGAAATGCCCGATTTTTCAAAATACCATAATCTACTTAGTTCGGAGGCTGGATGCTCAAAAACGCGATGCTAACTACCTACCCGTAAATAACTTGCGAATTGTCACCGTGCGATCAACTTTGGCATTCTTGGTCGAATGCGAGTGCGTGCATCGGGCATGTTCAACTGGCGTGAGCGGCAGGGTTTGCTTGAATGCCGGTCTGGGTTCGCTTAGGATTGAACGTCTGTCTTCTCTGCAGATGTTGCGGAGGATCCCACAGACTCGACCGCTGCGCCGGCACTTTTGCTGGCCGGCTGGTGACAACCGTTTTGAGGTTTTATCTCCATGATTGCAGTTGAATCGAAGCAAAAAATTGTCGGCGAGCACAAGACGCATGACAAGGACACCGGCTCACCCGAGGTTCAGATTGCGTTGCTGACGGCGCGCATTAACGAGTTGACCGAACACCTGAAGTTGCACAAAAAGGATCACTCGTCGCGGCGCGGGCTGCTGAAGATGGTTGGCAAGCGCAACGCGTTGCTGAAGTATCTGACTCGCGAAGACCGGCAGCGTTACCTGTCGATCATCGCGAAGCTGGGCCTTCGCAAATAATCGTGACATTCGACGGGCAGGGCGCGCTCGGGGCGTGCCCTGCCGAGTTGGAGTATCGGCCCCGAAAATTTTTCCGCGGCAATGCGTGCGACCCGGCGTTGTTCCTCGCGGAGTGTTGAAGCTGCGGGTGTACAAATCGCGGGATGAGAGCCACAAGTAATCAGGGGCGACGGGCAAGTAAAGTAACTTTTAGTTGCCACTGACCCCGGGATGCTTTCAGCTCCTTCCTCCTCCGATTTGTTCATCTGCGGCGAACTGGAATCGGGTCGCAGAAAGATATCTTCATGCAAGCGATACAGGTCTCTCGCGAGATCGGCGGGCGCACGCTCACCATTTCCACCGGCACTTATGCCAAGCTGGCCGGGGGCGCGGTTACGGTTCAATACGGCGAAACGATCCTTTTCGGTGCAGTCGCCCGGGCCAACCCGCGCGAGGGCATCGACTTTTTCCCCCTGCAGGTGGACTATCGCGAGCGCCGCGCCGCCGCGGGCAAGTTTCCGGGGGGGTTCCGCAAGCGCGAAGGCCAGCCGACGACGCGCGAAGTGTTAATCAGCCGGTTGATCGATCGACCCTTGCGCCCGTTGTTCCCGAAGGGGTTCATGGACGAGGTGCAGATCCAGCTAAACACCCTGGCATATGACGCAGAAAATGACACCGACATTCTCGCGGGCATCGCGGCATCGGCTGCGGTGGCGATCAGCGACATTCCGTTTCTCTCGCCAACTGCGCACGCGAAGGTGGGCCGAATCGACGGGCAGTTGGTGGTGAATCCGACCGAGCAGCAACTGGCCGAATCCGACTTTACGCTGGTCGTGGCGGGCACCAAGAACTTTGTCAACATGATCGAACTCGACGGCCGGGAGATCGCTGAAGATGTGGTGGCCGATGCGATTCAGCTCGCTCACCGCACCATCATTCAAACAGTCGAGATGATTGAAGAATTGCAGCAGAAGGCCGGCCAGGAAAAGCGTGGCGACATCAAGCTGCCAGAGCCGGGTTTTGTGGACGCGATCCGGGCGCGCGTTGCGGACAAGATTCGCGCGGTGAAGGGTCAGCCGGGCAAGAGCGATCGCAATGAGCAGGTAAAGGCGATTCGCGACGCGCTGGTTCTGGAACTTGCCCCGCCGGTCACGGACCCAAATGCATCATACATGTCGATCCTGGCGCAGAAAGATGAAGCCAAAAAAGTGCGGGCGGTGTTTGCAGAAGTGGAAGAGCAAGTGACGCGCGAGGCGATTCTGTCGGGCGTGCGGCCTGACGGGCGCGGCTTCCATGACATTCGCCCGCTGTCGTGCGCAGTGGACATCTTGCCGCGCGTGCATGGCTCGGCGGTATTCACCCGCGGGGAGACGCAGGCGATGTGCACCATCACCCTGGGCACCAGCGGTGATGAACAGATGGTGGACGGACTGGCCGATGAATACAACCAGAAGTTCATGCTTCACTACTATTTTCCCAGCTACAGTGTCGGTGAAGTAAGGCCCATTCGAGGCCCAGGCCGGCGCGAGATCGGCCACGGCGCATTGGCTGAGAAATCGCTGATGGCAATTCTTCCGACGGTTGATCAGTTCCCCTACACCGTGCGAATTATCTCCGACATTCTGGAATCCAACGGATCAAGCTCGATGGCCAGCGCGTGCGGCGGTTGCCTGGCGCTGATGGATGCGGGCGTACCGATCACCAACATGGTGGCGGGCATCAGCATTGGGTTGGTGCAGGAGAATGGCAAGACTGAACTGCTCACCGACATCCTCGGCGAAGAGGACCACTTCGGCGATATGGACTTTAAGGTCGTCGGCAGCAAAGACGGCATTACCGCCATTCAGTTGGACATCAAGACCGAGGGCATCAGCCATGACATCATTCGCCAGACTCTGCAACGCGCTCGCGAGGCGCGGATGAAGATTCTGGAAGTGATGAAGGCAACCATTGCCGAGCCGCGGAAGAGCATCAGCAAGTGGGCACCGCGGTTGCTGACCATCAAGATCAACCCGGAGAAGATCGGCAAGCTGATCGGCCCCGGCGGAAAGAACATCAAGGCGCTGCAGGAAAGCACGAAGACCAACATCGATATTGAAGACGACGGTACCGTGTACATCAGTTCGACCGACTCCGCGGGGGCAGAGAAGGCCCGCGATATCGTCGAGGCGATGATGCAGGAAGTGAAGGTTGGCAAGATCTACACTGGCCGAGTGGTGAGCCTGAAGGAATTCGGCGCATTTGTTGAAATCGCACCGGAAACGGATGGACTTTGCCATGTGAGCGAGTTGTCTGATCAATATGTCAGCCGCCCGGACGATGTCGTGAAGATCGGCGATGAGATTCCGGTGAAGGTGCTTCTGATCGATGACACGGGCCGGATCAAGCTCAGCCGCAAGGCGGCGATGCAGGAACTGGGCCAGAGCGACCCCCCGCGCGAAGGCGGAGAGCGCGGGCCGCGCAATGACAGAGGCGGCGACCGTGGAGGAGATCGAGGTGGCGATCGCGGCCCCCGCCGCGAAGGTAGCCACTCCGGCGGCGGGCGAGGCCGCGGCGGCCCTCGCGACTAATGACCGGCGTGTTTCCGCGCCGACGCGGGCGTTCACCGGCACGATCGATCACATGCACGGTCCGTCACATGGCGGTTTCGCGATCGATTGTATCATCGCGAAATGACGTTGGCGTCACACCGCGTCACGTCGATTGACTTGCGACGGGCTTCAAAAGGACACAAAAGAAAACACGGACGCGCCCGAGGGGGCATCCGTGTTCTTCCTTTTATTTAAGGAGACGAGCGAGCACCCCGATCGCCTACCCCGTTGCTATACCCCTGCCAGCGCCGACTTGTTGTTTGTCATCACAACCGTTTCCCACAAATCCAGCACATCGAGCTTGTAACGGTAGTCGATCTGCATCTTTGTCTTGCGCATCAGTTCAGGCAGAGCAAGATCGCTGCGCCAACCCAGCCGGGTGCAAAGCGGGCAGAGCCATTTCTCGATCATTGCAACGAAACGATTACTCGACTGAAAGTGGTTGAGGACGACGATGCGCGCGTCGGGCTTGGCGACGCGCTGCGCCTCTTGCACAAGCACGACCGGATCACTCACAACACTGATGACGTGACTAATAAAAACGTGATCAAAATAATCATCTGGAAACGGCAGCGTGAGTGCGTTGGCTTGAACGAGCGTCACGTTCTTGATGTTCTGCTCGCGAATCTTCTTGCGCGCTTCACGAAGCATGCCATCGGATAGGTCGATCCCGATCACATGGCCCTGGCTGGGATAGAAACCAAGCGACGCGCCCGTGCCGATGCCAAGGTCAAGCACCTTATCGTCTTGAGCGATATTCATGTGCTTAATCGCTTCGCTGATCCGCCGCTTCACCAGCTTGGCGAACGTAACATCATACACCAGCGACTGAATATCGTAGATCTTTTTTGTGGTCGTTTCCTGCATGCCGGCCTGAGAAGATAGCAAATCGGGGCGTTGTGTAAACTCGGGGACTACCCTGATTTCGGGTGAATTGACGATTTATTCCGTGGAATCCATCCCTGCTGCGCCGGAGTCGAGGAGCCAGGTGACCGTCCCCCCGGCGGGGGAAGGATCAACCTGCTGAATCGGCAATCGGGCCGGGTCGCTCGGGCCTCCCAGCACCTCGGCCACCCGTGCCGCCTTATCTTTCCCGGCGCACAGAATCAGAATCTCGCGAGATCGATTGATAAATGGAAATGTCGTAGTGATGCGCCAATGCGTACCCTTGGGAATGGCGATCAGGCTGTAATCATCGGGAATGCGATTGGCGACCACGCGATGCTGAGTCTCACTCACCGCAGGCGTGCCGGGGAACAGGCTTGCGGTGTGACCGTCGCCACCCATCCCAAGGAGCATGATGTCCGGGCCTTCATCGCCGAAGTGTTCCTTGAGCATCTGGCCGTACGACTTGGCGGCTTCCTCGGGATCGCCTTCGCCTTTCATGCGATACACCTGGCCGACTGGAATTGGAACCCGGCTGATCATCGCTTCATTGGCCATTCGATAGTTGCTGTCCAATGAATCCGGCGGCACGCATCGCTCGTCGCCGAAGTACAACTCAACATTTCGCCAGTCGATCTGCGATTTCCAAGCGTCCTCAGCCAGAAGCTCATACAACGCCTTGGGCGTGCTGCCTCCTGAAAGGAAAAGCGAAAACAGGTCACCATCCCTCTCACACTTCGCCGCAGTAGCAACGATTCGCCGGGCGGCCTCTTCAACCATTTCTGCTTGATCCTTGACGACTTTGATTGCGGGTGTAGCCATTGAGGTCAATTTTAGGCGCAGCGTCAGTCCGCCTCAATGTTGTAGCGCAGGTTACTTGCGAATGGCACTGAAACTCAATCATTCCCAGCGTCAAGCGGAATGGACAACCAGTGTTCCCGCGAGCCACCAAAATGAAGGCTTCCTAACATCGGGCGTGCGGCGGAAGTTGCGATACTCGATCGGGTTCACAGGTGGTTACCCAAGCGGGTGCGCAGGCTGCGGCAGCTCATCGTGAATCGTCTGCTGCTTTGGTTGATCGCCGTTGTAGCTGAACAGCATCATCTCTTCATCAATGCGCGCCTGCAGATGAACCGGCCTTTGCCAGATCCTCCAGACGTTCTTCAGCGTTTCAATGGCAAACTTGATCTCGATATCCTGACCGTTGTGCTTTTGAGCGAGGTATAGCTCTCCACGATTGCAGTAGTTGCCGTCGGCTACATAGATAAACGGGCGGCCCATGTTCGTCAGTTGATAGAGTAACGTATGCTTGATGCGCACCGGGTCGCGGCTGAGGATGCGCAACTGGCCGGTATGTGGATCACGGCCGTACTGATAGAACTTGTGCCTTTCGATGAACTCGGGCGTCATGAATTCATCGATGAACTGAACATCGTTGTACACACGGCGTACCTCAAAGATCTTCTCTCTGCCGAGGCCGAGGCCCTTATCCCATTTTCTGCGCGCACCGAGGTCTTCGCATTCGTCGTAATCCTTGCCGAACTTCCCCTTGTTCCATCGCTCTTCGATGTCACGAAACAACTCGATTCCAATCTTGTACGGGTTAAAACCACCCGGCGGCATGTGGACCGTGCCACTGTGATGGTCGGCGTAATCAATCACCTCGGCGGCGGTCACGAAGTGCTTGCTCATCAGCGTGCTGTGCCAGTAGCTGGCCCAGCCTTCATTCATCACTTTTGTCATTCCCTGCGGCGCGAAGTAATAGGCTTCCTCTCGCACAATGCTCAGACAATCCGCCTGCCAATCGTCAAGCCGCGCGTGCTCCAGCAGATAGGCCAGCACGTCGCGCGTGGGCCGCGCCGGCGTGGAGTGACGCTGTCGGGCGGCATCTTCCTGCAATCGCTTAGACTCCGCCGCCAGCTTCTCCGGCGGGTTCATCCAGCGATCGAGATAGTCTTTTGATTTAAACTTCGTGACCACCGGCCCCTGGCGCGAGGCAACATGACCGGTACCAGTCGCCCGCTGCGCCGTCTCCATCGGCCCGCGGTTGAGGAACATGCTGTGGGGGTCGATCAGATCTTCAACGCTCAGGCAGACATCCATCCACCGCTCGACGGTGTCGTAACCGTGCTGTTCGATGTATCGGCGGACTCGCGTGGCATGGTTGGCCATCTCGTCCATCATTTTGCGATTCGTCTGACTGAACCAGGCATTGTTCTTGAAAAAATCACAATGGCCGTACACATGCGCGATGACCAGCTTCTGATCGACCAGCCCGTTGCTCTCCTGCAGATAGGCGTAGCAGGGGTCGTTGTTGATCACCATCTCATAAATGCGGCCAAGGCCATAGTGATGTTGCTTCCGCAGGCGTTCATACTCCATCCCAAATCGCCAGTGTGGATACCGCTGTGGGAACCCACCGTAGGCAGCGATCTGGTTCATCTGCTCGTAGTCACACATCTCGAAAATAGTCGGATAGAAATCCAGTCCATACGACTTCGCTTGCTCGCGGATCAGCTTCTTCGCTGCGAGCAACTCGGGGGGGAAGGGGATGAGGGTGTGCTTGGGCATGGACCGCACTTTCATCTGTTACGCCGTCGGTGGCGAGCCGTTCAGCCTCACGGGCAATCCATCGATACTACGGCTGTTGTTCTTCAGGCGGTACTCGTTCAACTCGGCGTCGCTCTTCCTTGAAACCCATTTCGCCAGTTCCTCCCGATGGGCAACGAACTGCATGCGGGGAACGCCGAAGCCGCAGGAGGTCTGCACTGAATCGATATGCAACGCAACAATCTGCCGAACCCCCGCCGCGGGGGTGAATCGGCCTATGAGTTCGTTCCACTTAGCATCGCCCGGCTGCACCACCTCAGCCTGGCCGTAGACACGAACTATGAGCGGCTTCTCACCAAAGCTACAAAACATCATTGTCAGCCGGCCGTCGTTCATAACATGGGCCGCCGTCTCATTGCCACTCCTGGTCATGTCGAGGTAAGCCACCGTCTTCTCGTCGAGGACACGAAGCGAATCAGTTCCCTTGGGCGATAAATTGACCCGACTCGCCGCCGCCGAAGATGCGACGAAGAACACCGGCTGCTCCCGGATAAAGTTGGAGAGATGCGATGTCAGTGAGTGTAGCAATGATCCCATATTGGGCCTCAATGTCCCTTCCCAAAAAAAGTCTTGATTGAATCGTAGATGTCGTCCTTCGAGTTCACGCGGCTGGTGAGCATCTTCTCGTGACCCTTCAGATGCTCGTGCAGCACGTTAATAAAATTGCCGGAACCGTACGCGCTCGCCACCTGGCAATAACCGAACATGTTGCACATCGGGAGCAGATGATCCTTCAGCAGCTTAATGCAATCGCGGCTGTCGGCTTCGCTGCTGTTGTCGCCGTCGCTGAAATGAAAGAGGTAGATGTTCCACTCTTCAGGGGAATAGTGGCTGTCGAGCAGTTGCTTGCATGTCCGAAACGCGCTGCTGATCTTGGTCCCGCCGTCTTCTCGCAGGTGGTAGAATGTGTGTTTGTCCACCTCCTTGGCATTCACGTCGTGGACGATGTAGCGGCTCTCGATTCCCTCGTAATTCTTGCGCAGCCAGGTGTCTATCCAGAAGCTTTCCAGGCGAACCAGTTCTTTCTGCTCTTCTCCCATGCTGCCGCTGACGTCCATCATAAACACGATCAGCGCATTGCTCTGCGGACTCTTAATTTCTTTCCAGCTTCTGTAGCGAATGTCCTTCTTCTCGGGGATGATGACCGGGTTATCGGGATCATAATTCCCGGTCATAATCTGTCGCTTGATCGCTTCCTTAAAGCTCCGCTTGAAATGCCGCAGGCTTTCCGGGCCGACCCTGCGCAGTGACGAGTACTTTTCTCGCACTGTGGTAATTCTGTGCCGGCCCTTCGGCTCGATACGGGGAAGTTTCAACTCTTCAGCGAGTATCTCAGCCAGTTCGTCCAGCGTGAGATCAACTTCCATCAGGTGCTGTCCCTGCTGTTCACCTCCCTGACCCTTTCCTTTGCCCACGGCTTGCCCCTCGTCCCCTTCGCCTGTTCCCACCCCTTGGCTGTTGTCGCCATAACGAAAATGCGGCAGGTCAATATTGCGTACCGGAATGCTGATGAGGTGCTTGCCCTCCTTGCCGATCAGTTCGCCCTTGGAGAGAAATTTGCGCAAGTCGTCTCTGATTCGTCCTTTGACGATCTGCCGGAAGCGCTGATGATCTTTCTCAATCTTTAAGACCATGCTGTTCCACGCGCGCTACGCGGCGCGCTTTGCTAACAACCAAAGACCAATCAGCACGACGATTCCACTACCGACCAGGCCGACATAGGTCCCCACAGCGGCGTCGCGAATGGCGTCAGCCGGGCTACCCGTCGCCTCGGAAGCGAACATGCCAAACCGCGGGTCGGTCGCCCAGAAGAACATCACGCCGAGCGAGCCGACTATCAGCAGGCTAAATCCGGATCGTTTGGTGTCCCGGGTCATGCTTCAACCTGTGCCAAGGCATGCCGACCGCGAGCGGGGACTTCAATCTCGACGAAAAACGTCGATGGATATAGATAGTCCTCCATTTCTTCATCAATCACGCGAATATTCTGGAGGCCATCATTCACCTCGGGCCGGATCACCTTATAGATCTTTCCGACCACCAGCGAAGCTTCGACGCCCGCGTTCTTCACGCACATTGCACAGTACGGATAATGCTTACGGCTCGAGATTCCGCTTGATTTCCCACTAAACGCGGCCGACGCCGTGCGCTTCGTACCAGTGAATCTTCGCGTCGCCAATCCAGCCATCATCTCTCTCCACTCGGGCAATACCCTTTAGCTTCCGCCAATTCTTTCCGCCGTGCGCTTCGACCAGCCGTTTCAAAACCCGGATGCCGCGTCCTCTGGCAATCTCGGTCACGCCTCGGATCCTACTCAGCAACTTAAAGTCGCGACGTTCCTCCATGAACGCCTCCTCAAATCACTAAACATCAGACTACTCGTCCTGCTTGCTGTCTCCTCGCGCAAAAATGCTCGCGACATAGTTCAACACATCGGTGGCACTGGTTTCATTATAGCCGAAGTACTTAATCAGCCGCTGCTTGACGACGTCGATCTTCTGCTGCGTTTCATCGTCAACAACGGAAGAAACAAGATTCTTCAGCTTGATGGTATCGCGCTGATCCTCGAACAGTTTGAGTTCCAGCGCTTTGAGCAATCGAGCGTTGGTGCTGTATTCAAACTTCTTGCCATCGAGGGCCAGCGCCCCGATGTAGTTCATGATTTCCTGCCGAAAGTCATCTTTTCGGCTATCCGGGATGTCGATTTTCTCTTCGATGGATCGCATCAATCGCTCATCCGGCTCTTCATCGCGACCGGTGTAGCGGTTACGGACACGCTCGTGTTGCGTGTAGGCTCGCACGCTCTCGATATAGTTGGTCGCCAGACGCTTGATGGCGTCCTCATCGGCGCTGATCGCCCGCTGCACTTCAGCCTTGAGAATGTCTTCATACTCTTCCCGCACGACCGCTAGCAGTTCGCGATAGTCCTTTTTCAGCTCTTCGTCCGTAATGAGCGAGTGGTGTGTCAAACCCCCTTCCAACTCATTCATCACCATGAACGGGTTAATCGCTTTATCAAGCTGCGCCTGCTGGCTTACCAACGCGTTGCTGATTTTGTCCTGAATATAGCGGGGGCTGATGCCGGTCATGCCTTCGCGCGGGCTTTCTTCCTTCAGTTCTTTAATGCTGTCTTCCGTGAAGCCGGGAATCTGCTTGCCGTTGTACAGCTTCAGCTTCTGCACCTTGGTTATGCCGGCCTTTTTCGGCTCGCCGAGCCGGGTGAGCACAGCCCACATCGCTGCCACTTCAACCGTGTGCGGCGCGATGTGCATACCCCTGACGCGTTCGGGGCCGAAATCTTTCAGGTAAATCTTGACTTCATCATCGAGCTTGATGTTGTACGGCACGTCAATCTTGATCGTCCGGTCACGAAATGCCTCCATCATCTCATTGCCTTGAAGCTTCTTGTATTCAGGCTCATTGGTGTGGCCCAGAATCACCTCGTCGATGTGCGTCTGCGCAAACTTCTTGGGCTTGATCATGTGCTCCTGGCTCGCGCCGAGCAGATCATAAAGAAATGCAACATCGAGCTTAAGTACTTCGATGAACTCGACAATTCCCCGGTTGGCGATGTTCAGTTCGCCGTCAAAGTTGAATGCGCGGGGGTCGCTGTCACTGCCATATTCGGCAATCTTGCGATAGTTGATATCGCCCGTCAGCTCGGTGCTATCCTGGTTCTTCTCATCCTTCGGCTGAAACGTGCCGATGCCCCGTCGGTCTTTTTCGCTCAGGATCAGTCGTTTCACCTTCACATGATCCATGACCTTCTTCCAGTCGCCGCCGTACATTTCCATTAGCTCGTCCATGATCTTGCGGCAGAACGGGCAAACGTCGCCATAAAGCCGCAGGCGGTGGCCCTCGGGCAGTTTGTCGTTAATCTGCTCCAGCACTTCCGCTCTCGCTTCCTTGGGAATCAGCAGCAGCGGCTCTTCATGCATCGGGCAATCAAGAAAATGTTCGCCGTCGTCGTTATTCAGCTTATGCGGCAGTCGCCAGGAGTAGGTGAACAGCCGGCCGTCATCGGTGCGGCTATATGCTTCCAACCCCTTCTTCAGCAGCCTCGCAATGGTCGATTTTGAGGAACCTACAGGACCGTGTAGCAGAAGAATGCGCTTCTCCGTGCCATACCCCTGCGCCGCCGACTTGAAGAAGTCGACCAACTGCATCAGGGGCCGCTCCAGCCCAAAAATGGCATCGTGGCCACGGTCAACCGGATCACTGAAAAACTTATAGCGGGTGTACTCGTTTTTGAACTGAGTGAAGCTCTCGGTACCGTACGACAAAATCATGTCGTAAACACGTTGAAACGCATTGCGCGCAATTGTCGGATTGTCGGACACCAAGTCGAGATAGTCCCAGAACGTACCATCCCAATGCTGGTCGCGGTACTGACCAAGATCGAGCTTGCGGTCGATGATCGAGAGGATCGGGTTTGCCTTGATAGCCATGGTTGCACTCCAGTTCACAAACAGTTCCGTGCGATGCCGACGGCCGGCTCTCTCTGCATCGAACCAAAAGCGGCATCGAAAGAGCAGAATCGGGCAGCGGTGGCGAACGGAATATCAAAGAACGACCTGCGGGGGAGCCTTAGGAAGGTTATCGGCACAACGATCGCGGCATGTTCACCGCAATCTGCGGGCAGGCAACGAATTGCTCATGCCGCCCGCCGTTTCGCCTTCCCTGGCCGCTCCCTCGAACTATCCAATCATAGTACGGTAACCGCAGCGCGCGGTTCGTAAAGGGGTGGGATCGTGAAATCATTCACGACAAGCTTTTGAGCGACGGAAGCCAGAAAGAGTGAAACTCTTCGCAGCAATTGCGCCGACCGTTTGTGGCGCAGGAAAAAATGGCCGGAGCTTACGCGCGAAGAATCTGAAGCGGCTTAAATTGCTGGCCGAGAATCGGCTTGCTCGGCGCGTCCATCCATTGCTGCAGCACCGATGCATAGGCTTCGCGAAAATCGATGTGATAGCGCAAATCGCCCTGATCGAGCTGGGTGAGCGAAGGATGCTTGCCAATCACACCGCCCTTGACCGATTTACCAAAAAAGAACATGGGCGCGGCGGCGCCGTGATCGGTGCCGCCGGAGGCATTTTGGTCGACCCTTCGGCCAAACTCGCTGAAGGTCATCATGAGCACCCGGTCTTCGTTTTCCTGACGCTTCATATCTTTCCAGAATGCCGAGACGCCGGCAGCAAACTGCTGCAGGAGTTGCTCGTGTCGCCCGCGCTGGTTGGCGTGCGTGTCAAACCCGCCGAGGCTGACATAGTAAACGCGCGTCGGTAGCTGGCCCGCGATCATCGCGGCGATGGTGCGCAGGCCCTGCCCAAACTCGCCCCCGGGATATCGCGACGACGTCTGGTAGTTCTTCGCGATGCGCTGGATGTTGTCACTGCTCACCTGCGCATCCATCGCGGTGCGGGTAAGAAACTGCAATTGTTCGTCCGCGGTGGCGACCTCGATCTGCTTTTTCGATGTGGCGGCATCAATGTGCTGTTTTCCCTCTCCAATGCCATTGACGCGTTCATATCCCGCGCGGTCGCGGCCGGCATACTTGTAGTTCTCCGGCTTCTCAAACGACAGCGGCGTGACGCGACTGCCGCGCATCGCCAGCGGGATGGAATCGCCAATATTCACGCCAGAATGGGGGTCGGTCCCGTCGCAGGTATTGTCAAAGAACCGCCCAAGCCAGCCATTGGTAGGCGTTTCGTGTTCCGGCTCGGCGGAGTGCCAGATGTCCATCGATCTAAAGTGGGAGCGATTGGGATTGGGATAGCCCACGCCCTGCACAATCGCCATCATGTCGTCATCAAAGAGTTCCTTCACGGGCGCAAGATTCGGATGCAGCCCGATGTAGTCATTGATCTTCAGTACATCCGCGGCTTTGTGGGCCAGCGCGGGTCGGGCGCGATGATACGCGTCGTCGGCGTATGGAACGACTGTGTTCAGGCCGTCGTTGCCACCTGAAAGCTGGACGATGACCAGTATCTTTCCATTTTTCCCAGTGGCGGCCTGCGTGCGCGCGCCGTCCGCGGCCTGCATCATTGCCAGTGCCGTGTTATCCAGAAAAGTAGGGATCGTCCCCCCCGCGGCCAGCAATGTCAGGCCGCGCTGAAGGAACAAACGACGGGTTGATAGATCATCAAGCATGTTGCTCGCTAGTTGCTGGTCGCCAGCTGGTGGTCGCAGCAGAGTCTTCCGCTGGCAACTATCAACGGGCAACCCGCAACTTCCTTTAACACAACTGATACTCCGGCATCGATACAATCAACTGGATTATAGAACGCACGGCATTCTGATCATCCATTCGGCTGGATAAAGTTTCGACGAGTGCCGCACGTTTTTCAGAGCCTATGGGCCTTTGAATCAACCGGTGCACCCATTCATCGACCGTTTGCTCGGGCGACTGCCTGGACCCGCCGCCCGCAAAACCGCCGCCGACCGTGTCGGCTGTCATTTCACGGGCGGCGTTCGCGCCTGCCGCGCCGCTGGGGCGGTCGGCTGCGGCTCTCCGTCGCTCGCGGCCCCCGCTGGGCGCGTTCCCTCCGCCGACGAGCGCCAGGGCTGTGTTGTAACGCACCAGAAGCGTACTGGTGTTGATCCAATGCCGCCCGCCGGGCCATCCCTTGACGTTCGGCGGCATGAGGGGCACCTGGCCCATCTGTTCGAGTGCATTCACCAGCCGACGGGTCTCCGGCAACCCGCTTCCCAGCAATCGCGCCGTGCCCACGACCAGTTGAATCGGGCTCTTGATCTGCGTACCCACCGCCCTGCTGCTGTAGAAGGCTCGGCTTGTAAACAAGGCTCGAATCGCCGGTCGTAGACTCCACTTGTTCTTTCGAATCAGCCCGCCGAGCGCATCGACGATAGCAGGCTCCGGGTTTTCATAAGCGAAGAAAGTCCAGAGTCGTTCTGCAATGTAAGGAGCGCAAGCCTTCTGCTGCAGGATGATCTCGATGACATCATCGCCGTCAAAGTTGCCAGTTCGACCGAAGAAGGTCTTGGCGTCTTTATCATGGTCGTAAGCACGATAGATAAACTCATCGCCGTCGTGTGCCCAGCCGGTGAATGCGCGGGCAGCTTCCTTGATATCGCGTTCGGTGTAATTGCCAATGCCAAGCGTAAAGAGTTCCATCAACTCGCGCGCGTAATTTTCATTGGGCGATTTCTTGCGATTCTGGCTGTTGTTGAGGTAATCAAGCATCGCCGGATCGCGGGAGATCTGCCGAACGAACTCGCGGAAGTTGCCGGCACCTTGCCGCCGGAGCAGTTCATTCTGCTGCCACATCAGCCACGCCGACCGCTCATCTCTTGCGCTTGTCGTAAAATGTCCATGCCAGAAAAGGGTGAGCTTCTCCTGCAACGGGTAAGGCCCGTCGACCATCCGCTTCAGCCACCAGCCGATGGTGGCAGACATGGCCTCTCGGTTCGATGCGTTGAGCATCTGCTGTAGCATCTGCCGCTCTTCAGGCGATTTGCCGTTGAGCAACTTTCTCCGCTCGGCAAACGTGCGCGGGTAGCCCTCAATTCTGGACAAATCGGGCACATCGGTTTTCGACTGCTCTTCCACAGGGGCGTCGGGGAAGTCCAGCAACCAATCGACGGCCTTCACAGGCCCGAGTTCCAATACACGTGCGATCTCGTCCGGTCGCCCGCCGAAGCCGGCACGGTTGAGCAAGTGGGCGGCCTTGACGGCATCGTAAGCGCCGTCGATGGCCGGATCATACGGCTGGAGGTTGGTGGCAAGTCTCGACATTAAACCCGATCCGTCTCACACTAAACGCACGGCGCTGCAAGTTATTCCCTGCCTGGGTCCCAGCGACCACACAACTTTCAAATCCACCGCGGTTGCCAATTTTGTCGTGGCGACGCCTTTCGATCATCGCCCCGGTTCTTTAATATCGATTTTCGTCAGATTATACCCAATTAGAGAAACGAAAATGAACAAAATTCCGATCAATCTCGGCCATTCCCCCGACCCCGACGACGCGTTCATGTTTTACGCCCTCGCCCAACGCCCCCCGCTGATCGATTGTGGGGGTTTCGAGTTCAACCATGTGCTGCAGGATATCCAGTCACTCAACCAGCGGGCAATGAAAGGTGAGCTTGAGATCACCGCCATCAGCATTCACGCCTACCCCTACGTCGCCGACAAGTACATCCTCACCAGTTGCGGCAGCAGCATGGGTGATAAGTATGGCCCGATGATCGTCACGCGCGAGCCAACAACGATCGACCAGCTCCGCGGGAAGACGATTGCCATACCCGGCAAACTCACAACCGCGTTTTTGGCTCTTCAGCTTTGCATGGGAAAGGGCATTGAAATGTCGGCGCCACCCTCGGCGGACAATCCCAATCCGCAGTTCAAGTTTGAGGTCGTCCACTTCGATGAGATTCCGAAGTTTGTCAAAGATGGCCGCGCCGACGCCGGGTTGCTCATTCACGAAGGGCAACTTACTTACAAGAAAGAGGGGTTACACCTGGTCGTTGATCTGGGGATGTGGTGGTTTGAGAAGACCGGATTGCCGCTGCCACTTGGGGGAAACTGCATCCGCCGCGATCTCGGGAAGGCGACTTGCCAGACGATCACCGACATCTTGAAGCACTCGATCCAGTACAGCCTGGATCATCGCGCCCAGGCTGTGGAATATGCGTTGCAGTTCGGTCGCGACCTGAATCGCGAGTTGGCCGACAGATTCGTCGGCATGTATGTCAATGACTGGACGCTCAACTACGGTGACCGCGGGAAGCAGGCGATTCGCCGACTACTGAGCGAAGGCGCCACCGCGGGGCTTGTGCCGGCGGTTGGAGAGATTGATTTTGTGACCGCGGCGTGAAGATGCCGCCCGGTTCGATGCGCCGGGAGTAAAGCTATCGCCGCGACGTGTTTCTCATCGCGCGGATCACCGACGAATCGACACCAGAATCGCGCAATTGATTTTCGTCGGCCGCAGTGAGGTTAAACACTTGCCCGCTGCGCTCGATGCGGTCGACGATAATCTCACGTCTAACGCCACGATTGGTCCAATCGATGATGTCGCGATTGCTGATGCGCGTCGATGTTTCGGAAGGGTAGCCCACCGTCTCGCTGCCGCGGTTGGAGTAGGAATAGTCGTCGTACCGCTCGGCCTTGGCACGTTTTTCGTCGTGCTTATCCATTCCGTGTCCGACCAGCGCCCCGCCTAACAACCCGGCGACCCCGCCGATCGCCGCACCGCCGGCGGCGCTGCCGTTGTTATTGCCGATCGCCCCACCGATGGCGGCACCGCTTAGCCCGCCGATCAGCGCGCCGCTTTGCGCCTTGGTTTCACAGCCGATGCCAACCGCGGCGATAAGCACCGTGGTAACTCCAGTTCTGACCAATCGTTGATACATCACGATAAGACGCTCCGGATCAAAAACAAAGGCGCGGCTATCGCCGCGGCGATCTCAACACACTGATACGACCGTGCGAACGAGTCAGTTCGCACTTCAACACTTCTATGAGTCTATCGGCAGATTCAGGGAGACAGCTTGTTGGAGGTGCCGTCGAAACAGGCAAGAAATGCGTGTACTGTGGCGACCGTTACATTTCCCGGACCAAACTGAGGATTATTCCGGCTTCGGTTCGCGCGTCATCAGGTCTGATAACGCAGCGAGCACGTCCTTCTGCTCGAACAGCACCTGGTACACCGCTTCCGTGATCGGCATCTCCACGCCGTGGCGTTGCGCGAGCGTGCGGACGGCCTGCGTTGTAGGCACCCCTTCCGCGACGCTGCTCATGCCGGCGAGAATGTCGGCGATCTTCTTGCCGCGACCCACCTGTTCGCCAACGCTGCGGTTGCGGCCTTCCGGGCTGACGCACGTGGTGATGAGGTCGCCGAGTCCGGCCAACCCCTGGAAGGTCGATTCGACGGCACCCATTGCCACACCCAGCCGGGTGATTTCGACAAGCCCTCGCGTCACCAGCGCCGCCTTGGCGTTGTTTCCGGCAGAGAGGCCATCGACGATACCCGCTGCGATCGCGATGATGTTTTTTGTTGCACCGGCTAGTTCCACGCCAATGACGTCAGAATTTGTATACACGCGCAACCACTGCGCGCTGAACGCCGCCTGGACGCGCTGTGCAAGCGCTTCATCCTCCGCCGCCGCCACCGCAGTTGCGGGGAGATAGCGTGCCAGTTCCGCAGCGATGTTCGGCCCGCTCAGCACAGCCAGCGGCGATGAAGACTTCACGCCCGGCGAAAGCACATCGGCAATCACCTGCGTAGGACGCAAAAGCGTCCCCGACTCGATCCCCTTCGCCACCGAGACGATCGGCAAACCGACCGGAATGGTCTTTCGCAGCCGGGTGAAAACACTGCGAATGAACTGGGTGGGAATGGCGCAGAGAATCATGGTCGCGCCATCGCAGCAATCGTGATCGTTGGCTGTGAGGACGACGCCCTGCGGGATGCGCGCACCCTTGAGCAAGCGGGCATTCTCGCGCGACTGTCGCAGGCGATCGATCGATTCCTCAAAGGCACCCCACATGGTCACCGAGTGGCCGCTCTTCTCTAGCAGCATCGAGCAGACGGTGGCCATCGCCCCGTCGCCGAGAATGGTGATGCGTTCTGGCACGCGACCATTTCTATCGGCCCGCGGCCGAAAATCAAAAAGCCCGCGCCAGATTTGCTGCCGTGGGCTTGTTTCGCAACTGAGCCTTCTACCAGAGGCTCGATTTACCGGCGGCGGCGCAGGAATGCCGGGGCGAGGGTTATCAGCAGCCCGGCAGTCGCCGGCTCGGGCACCACCAGATTGTACGACGATCGTGCCGTGTACGATTCGCCTGGAGCGAGGGTCACAGTCCACTGAAAACCGTACCCGCCGTCGCCGAGGAAACTGGCGCTGTTGTTGAGATCGACAATCCCGCCGTTGATGCGACTGCGGATGGTGCTCGAACCGCTCACTTCATAACGGCTTGCACCAAGGCCTTCAAACTCACCAAACACTGCCGGAGCTGTGAGAAGCGTATCAACCACCGTGCCGCGGACTGCGGTCGTATCGGTGACGTTGAACTGATCGTTGTTCAACGATCCGTTGAAGTCATTATCGACGATGTGAAACAGTTGGTAGGTCACCGGGCCGGCGTTGCCTTGACTGGCGGTGAAGACGAGTGTGCTATCAAGCCGCGCGGCGCCGGGAAGGGCGCCATCAGTGAGCCTGATCGTGGTCACCGCGTCGTAGCGACTCTGCCCAGCCGGACCAGTGCCGCCGTTGATGATGGTGTGCGTGTAAGTGTCGGTGCCGGTGCCGGACTCGGTGATCGACGACGCGCCGGCGGCGGTCAGCCCGGCGTTGCTGAAGCCCGGCTGGCGGACGCCCCAGTTGTAGTAAAACATCTGGTCAGTGGTGGCACCGCCTTCGGGGCGAAAATCGGCACCGCTGAGGTTGGATGTGGGAAACAGGCTCGAAGCGCTGGCAAGCATGGTAAACGTGGCATTGCCGTTATTGAGCGTGAACGCACCAAACGCGCTGCCCGCAAGCCCAAGCCCCGCCGAAGCGGCAAGAATCAGACGAATCCGCATGGCAATCTCCTCTCAAAACATGGGCATCGCCGATTGAAGTGAATTCTCCGGTGCTGCCCGCGACGTGATGTGAATCCACCTGCGATGGCTCGACCGAAATGCGCTCGGATATGTGCTGGGCAATTCACCCGGGCAATTGCCAGCGACCGACTAGTTGCGCTTCGCAGTCAAAACCAAACCCACAGCGGAAGGTAGACGTGAGCCGCTGTTTCATCCCGCGGGACCAATCCGGCGGAATTACCAGACCTTAACGCGGGCTGAAATTGGAAGCAACCGGAAACTCACCAGAATGAAACTTCCCAGAATCACCTTGCCGCGAAACCTAAGACTTTGCGGTAATCGATACCTTCGCCAACGAAAGCCGCCCGCGCGATTGCGCGGGCGGCCATACATCAACTTGGGTAGATATCAGCAGCGGCTACTTTGCGTGGCCGTTTTGATACTCGTAGTAATCGCGGATGTTACGGCCGTAGTACCCGCCGCCTTGCGAGCGGACGCCGTTGAGCACCACGCCGAGGTGTTCGGCCTTCACCTGCCGTAGGTTGTCGCGCAGACGGGTCAGCACGCCTCGCGTGTTGGTCGCTGCACGCACCACGCTGATCACGCCATCCACCCGCGGGGCTAGCGCAACCGTCTCGCTAACCAGCAATAGCGGGCCGGAATCGAAGAGCACATGGTCGTACTGCTCGAGCGCCTTTTCCACAAAGTCGGTAAAGCCTTGGCTTTCAAGGAGTTCGGTCGCGTTATCGGGCTTGGGGCCGCAGGGCAGCACGTCCAGATTGGGCACCTGCGTCTGCTTGGTGGCGTTTTCGAGGTTACCGACGTCGGTCAGAACTGTGCCGAAGCCAAGGTCGTTATTCACATTAAACACCGTGTGCAATTGCGGGCGGCGGAAGTTCACATCGACCAGCAGAATCCGGCGGCCATTGAGCGCCAGACCGGCGGCGATGTTCACCGCGACGGTGGTTTTGCCGTCGCCGGGCGCAGGCGATGTAATCAAAATCGACCGGGTGGTGTCCAGCGAGGCCGTATGCTGCAGACGCGTGCGCACCTGCCGGAACTGTTCGGCCAGCACGCTCGTCGGCGCCTGGAAAATCGCCAGCGGGAGCGGAATGCCTTCCACCTGCGGATCGTCCGCTTCGTCTGGAATCATGCCGAGCAGGTTCAGTTGGCCAACCTTGGCAATATCGCGTGGGCTGCGGACGGTCGTGTCCATCGCTTCGCGGATGAATGCAATCGCCAGGCTCAGTGCCAAACCCAGCAGCAACGACACGGGCAGAACAGTCTTAAGCTTCGGAAAGCTCGGTAACTCTGGTTCATCAACCAAGCCGGCCCAACTGACGCCGCTCATGTCTTTGATGCCAGTGATGCCAAGAAGATCGAGCTGAGCCTGCACTTCCTGCAACCGCTCTTTGTCGGCTTCCAAGTCAGCTTGCTTGCTCATCGACTCATAAATCTTGTAGTTCAGATCACCCAACTCGTTGCGCAACTGATTGATGCGCTCTGTGATGCCGTCATACTGCTTCTGGAGGGCGGTAAACTGCTGCTGAGTCCCCGACAGAATCTGATTCCGGGCAGTCATCTTCACTTCGGCGGTGCGATCCTCAATCTGCCGCTGAAGCGCCGCCACTTGTGCGCGACCTGTTTCTGACACCCGGCTGCCGGTGCCCTGCGTTGGCATGCTGCGCATGTTCACTTCTGCCTGCGACAACTGCAGCCGGAGGTTGTAAAGCTGGTTGTCCTGCATGACAAAGCTTTCCACCGAAGGTGGGTCCATGCCCTGCTGGAACTGGCTCATCACGTTTTCATACTGGGTCGCAGCATCTTCATATTCGGTCTTTAGCTCGATCTGCTTGCGGGTCAGTTCAAAAAGCTCATTTTCACGCGGGCTGACGCGGTTGGTGGTTGCCATGCCGGCATCATTCAGCTCCTTTTGCAGCGTGCGGATCTGGTTGGCGTTGTTGTTGTTGTTGTACTCCAGCTTGCGCTTCATGTTATTGAGATTGTCCATCCGGCTGATGTTGCGATCGCGCCGGGTTTTGTCCTGATCACTCAGGTGCTGGTTGACGATATCTTCAACGATAATCTTGGCGTCCTTGGCGCTCTTGCAGGTCATGCTGATGCGCACAAGCTGTGAATCCTGAATGGGCGAAACGCTGAAATAGTCTTCCAGATCATCTCGGGCTTCTGCGAGATCAAGCGTGCCGTTGGATTTGCGGAACTGCTGAATCCAGCCGGTTTGCTGAATCGCCTTGGTGCCGTCGGCCAGCACCGAAGTAAACAGAGTGGACTGCCGAAGCAACTGGGCCTGCGTCTTGGAAAGAATTCCCATCGGGCCGACTTCCGG
The DNA here is from genome assembly GCA_002343075.1 of Phycisphaerales bacterium UBA2421. Classification (GTDB taxonomy): domain Bacteria; phylum Planctomycetota; class Phycisphaerae; order Tepidisphaerales; family Tepidisphaeraceae; genus UBA2421. The sequence continues at coordinate 35,025 of DDRH01000064.1, forward strand.
CACGCCGCTCTCTTCTCGCTCGAGTGACATGAAACGCGGCAACTCCACCCGAATAAACCCGACGGCGGTAAAGCGGGGGTAATACTTGAGCAGCAACTGATTCGCGACCACGCCCAGGATGCCGAACAGGATGAGCGAGAAGATGATGAGCCATAGGTTGGCGCGCAGCACGCGAAACACGTCGTTGGCGGTCATGGTTCCGCCAGCGGGGCCGGACTGGGCCAGCGCCATGGGCTGCACCGGACCGAGCGCGGTTTGCGTCGATTGGCGCGGCATGCGAACTGCGGTTGTCGTGGGCAACGTCGTCATGTTCTCAACTCCTGCACTCTTTTCGCACCGCTGCTCGAAGCGGGTGCATACAACTCAAACAAAAGTCCCAATCACTGGCGACCAGACCCTGCTGCGAGAAACCGCAGTCATGCACCGGTCCCTTACATTTTGCGACTGCGGCACCCACAAAGACGCCGCTGACGCACCCGGATTGACGGCCTTTCACCGCCGAGTCCGACTATTCTACCCCAACATGCCCCGCCGTGCCGCAAAAACCGACGGCAGCACCACCGCGGGGCAAAAGACGTAACCTTATCGGCCGTCAGCACTTACAAGCCAACTAGTTCCCCCCGCTTCCGGCACGCAAACGCAGCTCACCAATCACCTTCTCAAGTTCTAGATCGCCGGGGCTCGCCGAATTGGCCCTCTTTGCGTTGTCAATCAATAACTGCGCCCGATCCAGCGCTGCCGCACCTTCGGTCAGTTCACCTTTTTGCAGCAGTGCGTCGCCCAGATGCACATAAACATCGGGAAAATCTCGCAGCGTGGTGGCTTCTTTGAGGACCAGGATCGCCTCATCGAGCTTGGCGGTCTTCGTCAAGGCTGCACCGAGGGTGTCTAAGACGAGCGCATCGCGCCGGTTAAACTTGTTCATCTCCGCGACCGCTTTGCGTGCCCAGATCTCGGCATCGGCGGGCGATGCGCCCGAACCGGGCATGAGCAGGAGGCACGCGAGATTGTTCATAACCTGGAAGTCATTAGGCGACTTGGCAAGATATTCCTCGTAAGCCTGCCGCGAAAACTGCATGTCCGCAGGACTCACCGAAAGCGCCACCGCGCCCGTGAGCTTCAGGAAGCTCATCCGCTGTTTTTCACTCAACTGGTCTCGACGGGGATAGACGTCGCGCACAAGCGTGATTGCATCATCAAACTTCCGGGTGAGCGTATAGATCTGCGCGAGGAAGATCTTCAACAGGTCAGAATCCTGTGCGCGACCCGTCAGAAACTTTGCGGCCGGCTCTGCGCCAACTTCTCCGAACATGGCCCGAATAACATTTTCCTGCGAAAAGTCATCGCCAGCTTCGTTGGCGAGCTGATAGCCGGCCTCGAAATCGGCCATTGCTTCATTAATCTTCTTAAGCCGGGCATAGGCCGACCCGCGCGTGCTATAAATCCACGGCTGCTTGATTTGTTCCAGAAGCGATGTCGACGCCTTCACGACGATATCAAACTGATTCGCCGCCATGAGAGTGCGGAAGTATGTATCCTGCATCGCCAGATCGCTGGGATTCGCACGGATCGGCTCTTTCAGATCTTCCAGGGCTTGCTTGTAATCACCCCGCGCAAAGTAGACCCGTGCAGAAACGTGGCTGAAGCGTGCACTGTCTTTGATGCCCAGCTTTTTGCCCTCTTCCACCAACCGCTGCGCGTCGGTCAGCCGCTGCGGGTTGACGGAGATATACGTTTCGATGAGTTGAATGCGTGTCTCTTCCGATTCGGGATTGGTTTTGAGTACCGATTCGAGTTCGGAAGTCGCCATTGAAGCATTGCCCTGCTGGCGGAACAACTCCGCAGCGAGCTTGCGAATGTCCGGGTTGTCCGGTTCGAGATCGCGCAGGCGATTGACAATCTGCATTGCCTCATCAGCCTTGCCTTCCTGAGCGCGAATCATCGCCGAGAAGAACATCGCCTGCGAATCCTGCGGGGCCAGGCTCAGAACCTTCTGAATGGCCGCCTTGGAATCTTCCAGCTTTCCGCGCGACATGTAGATGAATGCAAGCCGGTTGAGCAACTGTGTATCCTGAGGCCGCTTGGTGATTGCGCTGAGGAGCAACTTTTCGGCTTCATCACCCTGCCCGGCACCGAGCATCAGATCCGTCCGCCGGCGCAGCGCCAAAGGCTCGTCTCCGGCAAGCTCCAACTGCTTCTTGGCTTCTTCCAGTT
>DDRH01000017.1:0-13235 GCA_002343075.1 Phycisphaerales bacterium UBA2421
CATCTGCTATTGCTAGAATATCTGTTTCCAAATACGTCAGATGCATTTCAAGCCCGGGTAAGGTTCCTCGCGTATCATCGAATTAAACCACATGCTCCACCGCTTGTGCGGGCCCCCGTCAATTCCTTTGAGTTTCACTCTTGCGAGCGTACTCCCCAGGCGGAATACTTACCACGTTAGCTACGGCACTCGGATCATTGAGAATCCAAACACCAAGTATTCATCGTTTAGGGCCAGGACTACCGGGGTATCTAATCCCGTTCGCTCCCCTGGCTTTCGTGTCTCAGCGTCAGCAAATCCCCAGCGAGTTGTCTTCACCATTGGCGTTCCAGATGATATCTACGCATTTCACCGCTCCACCATCTGTTCCACTCGCCCCTAGATTGCTCAAGAAAAGCAGTATACCAAGCAGTTCCACGGTTGAGCCGTGGGATTTCACAAGGTACTTACCATTCCGCCTACACACGCTTTAAGCCCAGTGATTCCGTCTAACGCTCGGGGCCTCTGTCTTACCGCGGCTGCTGGCACAGAGTTAGCCGCCCCTTCCTTTGGAGTAGATCAGAACTTTCTTTCTCCTGACAGTAGTTTACATCCCGAGGGACTTCATCCTACACGCGGCGTCGCTCCGTCACACTTTCGTGCATTGCGGAAGATTCGTTACTGCAGCCCCCCGTAGGAGTCTGGGCAGTGTCTCAGTCCCAATGTGTCCGGCCGACCTCTCAGTCCGGATACGCGTCGTCGCCTTGGTGAGCCGTTACCTCACCAACTAGCTGATACGATATCGCCTGCTCCCAATGCGGTGACCCTTTGAGCACCGAACCATGCGGTTCTGTGGTCTCATCTGGTATTACCCAATCTTTCGACTGGCTATCCCAGACATCGGGGTACATTAGCGATACATTACTCACCCGTCCGCCACTGTGTATTGCTACACCGTTCGACTTGCATGTCTTAGCCACGCCGCCAGCGTTCAGACTGAGCCAGGATCAAACTCTTCAATTAAATTTCTTGGTACGAACCCCGCCTCCTGCTTCACGTCACCTTTGCAGGCTGGTCAAGACTTATGGTTTTGCGGTTCGCATTTATCCTCGAAACGAGTTTGTCCAAGCCAACTTCACACCGTGATTTCTCACGAAGCTTTGGTTGGCTCTTTCTGCTCACCGAGCGGCTAAGCTACGATGAGTCAGTCACGCTCCCGATACCGCAAGCGGCACCGTGAAACGTGAGCAAGGCTCAAACACCTCTTCTGGCGCCCAACCCCGCGTAGGGTTGGGATTTCTCTCAAATGATATTGATCAAGGAAGATCACTATACTTGCGTGAACCACAAGAGTGCTTGAGATTCTGGTGCGCCGATCTAAAACACCAACACTATTCGCATTGATGCGTTCGACCGACGACTTGGATCGTGCGTTTACACACCCGGTCAACATACCGAATGCTTGGACGCGACACTCTCGCGGCTACCGACTATTCACTTGTCAAAGAACACGGCACTTCAGGCCGTTTTGCCGCTTTCGCGACACTCGGCGATGACAACTTTCGTTGCAACCGTCGTTTGGCTTCCCCGAATCGGGGTCGCAGATGATATCGATCATTTGCCGCTTGTCAACCCCGTGTTGAGCCTTTTTTCAGGACTCATCAGGATTTGGTTTAACCTCGACGTAGCGAAGGAAACCACTCATCGTCAGGCCACCCACGAAAACTTAAGCGGGCGAAACATCGGACGATAAGAAACCCCGCAGCGATCTCATTCCTTTACGATCGCCACGCGATGCGGTTCGATTTTTTTTAGCAGATGCACGCGTTACAGCCAATAAACACTTAGTCAATCGGCTGCCGCCAGCGTGCCGTGTGGGTCAACTGCTGTTTCGACTTAACGAAAGAGAGCTTACGGGCTTGCCATCATCCAGTCAAGCGGCCCCGGAACTATCGACAGTCCGGCAGGCCCGCAATTCTACACTCTGAGTCATAAGCCATGTCGAAATCAATACTTGCGACTCCGACATGGCCTATAAATCACTGTCGATAAACTGTTACAAGCGGCTGATCAACAGCTCTCGCTGGAAAATCATCTCCTTGGGCATTTCACCTGCAAGCTTCAGGAACAGCTCTTCTTGTCCCAGAATCTCTGACTTCAGTTCATCGCCGGACACGCTCTGCAGCTTCTCAAACGCCTCTGGCGGCATGTTCAAGCCATCGAGGTCGAGGTCCTTGGCCAGCGGCACCCAGCCGATAATCGACTCAACCGCGTATGCCTTGCCGTGGCATCGGTCGACGATCCACTTCAGCACGCGCATGTTTTCGCCGAAGCCAGGCCACATAAACTCGCCGTCGTCATTTTGACGAAACCAATTCACATGAAACACACGCGGGCAGTCCTTCATTACTTTTCGCATGCGCATCCAGTGAATAAAGTAGTCGCGAATGTTGTAGCCAATGAACGGCAGCATCGCCATCGGATCGCGTCGGACGACGCCCACGGCACCAGTCGCGGCGGCGGTGGTCTCACTCCCCAGCATCGCGCCAAGATAGACGCCGTGCATCCAATTAAAGGCCTGGTACACCAGTGGCACGTTTTTGCTCCGGCGACCGCCAAAAATGATGCCCGCCACCGGCACGCCAGCGGGGTCGTTCGCCATCTCGTCCAAAACGGGATTGTTTGCCATAGGCGCCGTGAATCGCGAGTTAGGGTGCGCCGCCTTCGCGCCGGTTTGCCTGGCGATCTCGGGTGTCCACTTTTTGCCTTCCCAATTGACGCACTCAGCTGGCGGTTCCTTACTCTTTCCTTCCCACCAGATATCGCCGTCGGGCAGCAGCGCCACATTGGTGAAGATGCTGTCCTTAGCCATGCAGACCATCGCATTGGGATTGGTCTTTTCATTAGTGCCGGGAACGACGCCGAAGTATCCGGCTTCCGGATTAATCGCCCGGAGTTTCCCGGAATCTTTATCCACCCACATCCACACTATGTCGTCACCCACCGTGGTGATTTTCCAGCCTGCATCAGTGTACTTTTTCGGGGGTATCAGCATCGCAAAGTTGGTTTTGCCGCAGGCCGACGGAAATGCAGCTGCAACGTAAGTTTTCTTGCCGTCAGGCGCGGTCGCCCCCATTAGCAGCATGTGTTCGGCCATCCACCCCTGTTGCTGGCCAAGGAAGCTGGCGATGCGCAACGCAAGACACTTTTTGCCCAGCAGCGCATTGCCGCCGTAACCACTTCCGAAGCTCCAGATGGTGTTATCCAACGGAAAATGGCAGATGTAGCGTCGATCAGGGTTGACGTCACCGACGCTGTGCAGGCAGCGCGTAAACTCATCATCGCTGCCAAGCTGACGCCACGCCACATCACCCATGCGCGTCATAATCTGCATGTTCACGGCTACATAGAGCGAGTCTGTTAACTCCACGCCTACCTTTGCCAGTGGGCTGCCGATCGGCCCCATGACGAAGGGTAAGATGAACATCGTTCGGCCCCTCATACAGCCGTCATAAAGCCCACGCAGCTTGGCGTAGCCTTGCTTGGCTTCCATCCAGTTGTTGGTTGGCCCGACCATGTCCGGACCGGGCGTGCAGATGTAGGTAAGATGTTCGGTTCGGGCGACGTCATTGCTGTTCGATCGGTGGTAGTAGCAGCCGGGCCACTTCTTTTGATCGAGCTTTACGAATGTGCCGTCGGCACATCCGCGGGCGTAAAGTCGCTCACGCTCTTCAATGGAGCCGTTGCAAAGATAAAGCTCATCGGGCTTGCACAACTCGATGCATTCGGCGATCCACTTTGCCGCGAAAGGATTCGGAATCAGCTCCGCAAGCCGTTCAACGGGAAACGCACCGCTGAACGACGCCTTCGCGCCTGCGGCAGGGACTTTGGGGTTGGTAGTTAACGTCATTGCGCATCAATCCTTTCTGTACCAACCATCACCCGCATCTTCTGCCACGCCTGTTTTGCGCGGAGCGACGCGGCCAGGTCGGCCAACGTAGTGGTGTTGAGGTAATCCTTCAGCCGTTGACGGATCGGCTTGTACAAGTCGTGCTGAGGGCATGGCATGTGATCGTTGCACTTTTCAAGTCCAACGACACAGCGGTCGGAACACGCCGGGCCTTCAAGCGCCTCGTAAATCTGCATGATCGTAATCTCGTGCGCCGGCCGGGCCAACCAGAACCCTCCCCCGCGACCCTTCGAACTGGACAACAGGCCCGATTTCGCGAGTTTTTGAAAGATTTTCGCAAGAAAATCGCGCGGCAGGCTCGTGCCATCCACGAGGTCATCAATCATCATGCGGCCACTGGCCGGGTCGGCACGACACACCAACTCGGCGAGGCCTCGAATGGCATATTCCGTCGGGTTCGTGAAAATCATGCAGCCTTCTCCAACTGAACAAAATCGACACCAGCCAATAACGGATAATCTTATCCGTTTTAGAAATCCTGTAAAGGTAACCGGGCGGCGCAAACCTCGCCGAGACTTGAAGAATCCGACGCAACCTGTTTTATTGGCGAGCCTTACGTTGGAGTTAGAAATGCGACTAAAAATTATTGTCACTGCAATGTTCTCAGCCTTGGTCGTCGGCGGATGCACCAAGACCGGTTCGACCATCGGCGGAGCGCCGGGAACCGCCGAAGACCTCGAACGGCTGCGAGCCGTCTACGCCGAACGAGATGGAAATGTCGTCGTAGGTTCAGTAATCGGCCTTTTGCCTGAGGAGAACCTGCTTGCAATTGGTAATGTCCCGGTGGATCGCTTCTTTACCGGCGACAATGTGAGCATCCTGGACGGTAACGAGACGACGATTGCGTTTGCACGCGTGGTGCGGCGCGCCGACGGAACAGTCCACGCTAGCTACACGTCGCAGGCCAACGCGCGCCCGCCGGTCGAAGGCGATCTGGTCGTCCGCTTTCCGCGGTAGCCGCCTGCGGGTATTGCGCGGGGGTGGCACCAGCCTGGTTGAACTCTACGAGTGAATGAAATCGACGCATCACCGCAACTTGTGCTGGCGAGCGCCAGTCCGCGCCGGCGCGAACTGCTTTTGCAAGCCGGATATACCTTCGAGGTTCACCCCGCCGACATTGATGAGGACGACTTCCCTCCCAATTCCATGCCGTACGACGTCGCCCACGGCTTGGCGCGACGTAAAGCTGAGGCGCTAGGTGAAAGATTCGCCGACCGGGTTGTGCTGGCTGCGGACACGGTCGTCGCTTTCGGAGATCGAATGCTCGGCAAGCCGAAAGATGCCGCCGACGCTCGCAACATGCTGCGCCTGCTGGCTGGTACGACGCATGTGGTCATCACCGGCGTGGCGGTCATTCATATGCTCGCCAACTTCGACAAATCGGGCCGGGTCCTCTCGGCGGTGCATATGCGGCCTTTAACTGATGGTGAAATCAATACTTACGTCGCATCTAACGACTGGCAGGGAAAGGCCGGCGGGTACGGCATTCAGGATAAGGACCCGTTCGTGCGAAAAGTCGGGGGCGAGTGGTCCAACATTGTCGGCCTGCCGATGAAACTGACATCGCGCCTGCTTGCCGAAGCTGGAATCAGGCCCAAGAAACCTTGAACCGGAATCGTGCTCCGGGTGAGTTTTTCAGCATTTTGACTTCGTGGCGTATCTTCAACGCAAGTGTTTTCGATTGCGTCCATCTTCTCGTTGCTCGTCGGCGTGGCGGGTTGGTACTACGCGTTCTACTCCCCCGCCGCCGCCCGTCTGAGCAACATCGAAGCGGCCCCGGTGAACAACCGGCGCGTACGCCTGCGCAGAGTCAATGGCTTGCTGATGTGCGCTATGGCGGTCTGCCTCTTCCTAGGCACCGCATCGCTGGAAAGAGGATGGTCGGCGGTGGCGACGGTCGCGCTCTGGTTCGCGGTTCTAATACTGATGCTCGGCATTGCAGCATTCGCACTGTACGATCTAAGGCTAACCGCCCGACTACGCGCAAAGTTGCATGAGCAGCTAAAGCGAGATCCAAGAAAAGACTAGGCGTTACATCCATGTCAATCAGCCGAATTAGCTTCATCGCACTACTCTTTGCGATCATTCCGGGGTGCAAACCTCCTTCGGTGGACGAACCGAAACTGCCGACAGTTGAAATGCGACTCGGCACGCGGACGTTTCAACTCGAAATCGCGGCGAATGACGCTGACCGGGCAACGGGCCTCATGAATAGAGACAGCATGGCGGTCGACCGCGGGATGATCTTTGTCTTCGCAGATGAAGCACCTCGATCGTTCTGGATGAAGAACACGCGCATCCCGCTTGATATCGTCTATGTCAACGCCACCGGCGAAGTGGTGGATATCAAGCAGATGGCCCCCTTTGACTTAAGATCCAAGCCAAGCAACAAGCCCGCCAAATACGCAATCGAGTTAAACAAGGGCCTTGCCGCGGCTTCGAGCCTGAAGATTGGGGATCAACTCACCATCCCCGAAGCCGCAAAAGAACCAAAGTAAGGGGTTGATCGTGCCGATGGCTCTGTGGGTGTCGCCTCGCTCCGGAGCTTTGTGGAAAACAACCGTTCGCCAAAATCCGCGTCTTCAGTTCTCCCCGGGGGGCAGAGCACCGAACAGTTGTTATCGGTCGTTGACGGATTGCAGTCCGAAGTCGCGTCGTTAAACGTCGAAGTGGAACTACTTCGCCGCCGCGATGACTCGCTCAACCAATACATGTCGCGCGTGGATGAGGAAATGCGCCTCGCCGCCCGGCTTCAGCGGGACTTCCTTCCCAAGACGCTCCCGCAGCTTGGCAAGACTTTCTTTCACACCTTGTTTCGCCCGGCGGGATATGTGAGCGGCGATTTGTATGACGTCATGCGGCTCGACGAAAGCCACGTCGGGTTCTATCTCGCCGACGCCGTGGGACACGGGCTGCCCGCAGCGTTGCTGACGATGTTCATCAAGAACGCGCTCGTCACCAAGCAAATCGGCCCCAATGGCTATCGACTGCTCGAGCCGAGCCAGACCATGGCAATTCTCAATGACGCGCTTCTGAGCGCAAACCTTTCGCATGCCACGTTTGCGACCGCGCTCTATGGGTGGATCGACATCCGCACCAGTCGAGTCTGCTTCAGCCGCGGCGGGCATCCGAATCCGATCGTGCTCCGCAAAGACGGAACGATCGAGCACATCGAAAGCGATGGCCCCCTTCTCGGCATTTTCCCGAATGAAGTTTTTTGCGACTGCACGGTGCAACTCGAGCCTGGCGACCGCTTTCTGGTCTTCACCGACGGTGTTGAAGTTGCCTATTGCGAGACCGAACAAGTAGACACCACCTTGTGGCTCCGCGAGTTGCAATCCCGAAAACATCTGCCCGCGGCGCAACTTCTGCAGGAACTTGCCGACCGGATGGACGCCAACACCGGCTCGCTCGCCCCGAAAGATGACCTGACCATGATCGCAATTGAAGTCGGCTAGATCTCGTCTTTCACACTCACCACCAGCTTGCCCCCCATTTCCCCCCGCTGCCGCCCTGGGCAATCACCTGGCTTTCGCTAGATACCACTAAACGGCGCGGATCTCTCCGCTCACCCCTTCTACGCTTAAACTTCCGATGTTACGCTTGCGGCGGACTTACAGTTGGAGGATTCATGCTGAAGGCAAACATCTCCCGCCGCGACGCGCTTCTGGCGTTCGGAGCATCGATCGGCACATCGATGCTGATCAAGCCCGTCTCGGCGGTGGACCGGCCCGCTCAATCGGCTCTCCGGGTGGTACACCTCACCGACATGCACGTGAAACCCGAAAAGCGTGCCGCGGAGGGTTTCGCCGCGGCCCTTGAGAGCTTGAAGCTCCTCAACCCCCAACCCGACTTCCTCGTCACCGGCGGCGACCATGTGATGGACGTTCTTAACTGCACACCCGAGCGAGCAAACGAGCAGTGGTCGCTATATCACAAGACACTCGAGCAAGGCACCCGGCTGAGGGTCTATCCGGTCGTCGGCAATCATGATGTCTACGGCTGGAGCACAAAACCCGCACTGCCTGAATCGGATGCGCAATATGGCAAGGCAATGAGCCGCGACATGCTGCGGGTGGAAAGAACGTATTACAGCTTCGAGCACGGCGCGTGGCACTTCATCGTGCTGGACAACATTCAAAAGCGCGGCGGCGGGCACTACGGCGATCTTGAGCCAGCGCAATTGGAGTGGCTCAAGGCCGACCTGCAGACCAACGCCTCCAGGAAGCCCATCATGCTCTTCAGCCATATCCCGCTGGCCAGCATCGTACCACTATTTTTTCACCGCGAGCCCAAGGAATTTTGGCGAACCAGCGACGGGCTTCTGCACCGCAACAGCCGGCCGCTGATCGAACTCCTGGCGCAATACAACACCCGGCTGTGTGTCAGCGGGCATATTCATCTGCTTGACGAACTTCGAATGATGAACGTCAACTTCGTGTGCAACGGCGCTGTCAGCGGAAGTTGGTGGGGCGGGCCGCATCAATGGGTGCCCGAGGGATACGGCGTGTTTGATTTGTACGACGACGGTACGCACCAGTTTCAATACGTCACATACGACTGGCAGGCAGCAACGTAGCCCGGCCGACAGGCTCTGAATCGCCCGCTGGCCCGAATTGGCTTGCACAGTCCTCGTTACCGCGCAGGCTGCGAAGCCGGTGCTGCTCCAAGCGCGGCCTGCCGCGCGCTGATCAACGGATTATCCATCGATCGCTCGAACTTGTGGTCGTGATACTCATGGCAGGTAACACAGTTTGCCGGGGCTCCCTTGGCGGATTTGGTATCGGCGTGGTGGCAACTGACACACGACTCGCCCGCAGCGGCGATAGTGAGCGATGCTGCACCGGAGTAACGACCATCAATGTCCGACGTGAGCACGTCGCTCGTCGCCTCACTGGTCCACGCGGGCGCGTGGCAACTCCGGCAATCCATCTGACGGTGGGCCGCATGATCAAACTTGCTGCTGGCAAACCACCTGCGCGGCGTCTTGGGGATTCCAGTGGACACCGTTCGAAGTCGGTCGGCGATCGACTCTTTGGCACCACTCAGGCCGGGGAGGTTGCCCTCAAGATCATGACATTGAATGCATGAACTCACCGCAATGTAGGCGGTGTAGTAATCGGCAAACACCGCCGGGGTTATGGTGTCGGCTTCTGTCGGCTCGGGTAACTTCTGGCCTTCCAGCCCGCGTGCGCTGTATCGCTTTGAATTCTCTTCCAACAACTCGTTCGCCCGCCTTGCGGTGGCGGCGGTGGCAACTCGGAGCCACTCGGCTTCCGTCAGCTTCACCGCGACATCTGCAGGCTTGGCAGCACTACCGGCACCGGGGCGGGCGCCGCCTGGCCCTCGACGCGCCGGCCCGCCCGCGGCGGGTGCATCACCTGCGGCACCGGGGGCACCGGGCTTGGTGGCGTTGTACTCGGTCTTGCTGTCCATAAATTTACGAAGATTGCTCTCGACCTCACTGCGGACAAGTGAAAGATCGACATGCGAGACACTGAATTCTTCTCTGAATAGATCCTTCACAGTCAGTTCCCCCAGCACCCAGCCGCGCGGTGGCACGGGCAACGCAGTCTGGACATGGCACGCGACACAATGCGCATCAAAGCTGACTGGCTGAATGTAGCGCGTATCGCTCGAACCGTACCACCCCTGAGGCGCGTCGCTCGCGGTAAAATATGGCGGCGGCGGCTTCTTGTCGGGGGCAGCCGGCGAGCGATCGAGTTGGGGGGCAAACGAGGAGTGACACGCGACGCAATCGGTCGCCAAGTCGGCGGCCAGGGTCTCGGGCGCACCTTTTTTCCTGATCTTTTCCACATGCAGCTTGTGGTTGTAGCGGAGGCGGGTCGAATCAACCCATGCCGCATCGGCCGAAGCCGACTCCGAGCCTGTCGGCTGGAGCTTGCGACCAAACCGCGGATGGTCGGCAGTGTTAAAGGCAATCACCCTCACCGCCGACTCGCGCCGGGTGCCGGGTTGCAGCGCGCGATCGACGTTCTCATGGCAGGTGATGCAGTGCTGGTCACTCGTACCGGCCAGCGCGTCGTGCCCGCGGTGCTCGATGTGGCAACTAATGCAATTTGCGCTCAGCCCCCCGCCGGGATGCTTGTCGTCTTTGGTCGCCATGATCAAGTCGGCTTTGCTTAAGCCGGTATGGGAGTCGGCGAGCTTCTGGTTCATGTGATGCAACGAGCCGTCATGGCACGCAAGACAGGCCTGGTCGCTCACGCTCAGCCAATAGCCCTTTTCGCCGTTCCCGTCATGGCAGGCTTTGCAATCCTGCTCGATTTGCGCGTGCGCGCGGGCAACAGGGCCGGGATTATGAATGCTATCAATGAGGATCGGTCGACCGTCTTTGAACCGCACGCTTGAAAAGGCAAACCACGCTCCCGCCCCGAGCATGCAGAGCAGAACCAACCCCACCCGCGCCCGCCGCCAAGGGTGGGGTCGGCGGTGGTAGTTTAGATCAATTCGACTCGCGACAGCCTTTTGTGTCCTAATGCGCGCCATCAATCTCTCCAACGTATTGGTAACACCCGCGAATCTGTCCTGCAAAAATCGAAGTCATGGTTCAAGAGCCTATCCGCCCGCGCGGCTTCACTTGAGGAACGCTGTGAGAACGGCCTGCATGTTGCCCTACGCTCGACGGTGCCATTGCGTTCCGTGCCACTTCATTTTCCAGCACTCGAAAGCTCGTTTGCCTTTGCGGTGGCTGCTGAGCGTACCTTGTTCAAATTCCCCAAGGCCCTGTATGCAGCGTATTTGTAAACGTCGCTGAGTGTCGGGTAGTTGAAGCAGGTGCTGATGAAAAACTCGATATCCCCCTCAAACTGCAGACAGGCCATACCGATGTGCGCCAGCTCGCTGGCGATTTCCCCGATGACATGCACGCCGAGCAGTTTTCCGTCGATCGCGTTAAAGATCAGCTTGATCAACCCCTCGGTATCGCCAATGATCTGCCCGCGGCCGTGACGTCCGTAGGATTCCGACCCGGCGACGTAGGGAATCCCTTCCCGCTTGCATTGTTCTTCGGTCTTTCCAACGAACGAAATCTCAGGAATGGTATAGATTCCCGCCGGCAGAATCGGAGCGAGCCGGGTCTTATATTTCAGCTTGAACGCGTGGCACATCGCCAGCCGGGCCTGTTCCATGCTCGTGCTCGCCAGTGCTTCCATCCCGGCAGCATCCCCGGCGGCATAAATATTGGGTACTGAGGTCTGATAGGTGATGCGATCGACCTTCTCGATGTTCTTGTACTTGTTGACCGAAATCCCGACGTTCTCAAGCCCAAGGCCGGTGGTCGCCCCGTCGCGTCCGAGCGCGTAGAGCATCGAATCGACGGTCAATTCTTCGCCCTTCTTCGTCTTGACGATCACCTTGGCCCCTTCAACCCGCGCGGAGTCGAGGCCGTTTTCCATCAGCAATGTCATTCCGGATTGCTCGAGGTGTGCCATGAACAAGTCGGCAATCTGCCCATCGAGCATCGACTGCATGGGCTTGGCAGATGTGTGCAGGAGCGTGACCTGCACGCCCAACTCCTGAAACAAACACGCATATTCCGATGCGATCACACCCCCGCCGACGACCACCATCGATTTCGGCAGGTTCTTCATTTCGAGAATTGTGGTGGAATCAAACACATTCTCGGTGTTAAACGGAAGATGTTTGGGCCGGTTTGGCACCGATCCTGTCGCGATAAGTATGAAGCGGGTGCTGAAGCGCTCTTCCTTTCCGTCGGCGGAGGCGACTGCGACGGTGTTTGCGTCAATGATCTTACCCCGGCCGTTCATTTTCCGGCACACATTGTGCCACGGGGCGTCCATGCTCGAGTGCGCCACATCCTGCATGCGCTGCTGCACCAACTTCTGCCGGTGCAAGAAGTTGGAGAGGGACACATCGGCACGAAAAGCAACATTCATTCCTTCGCCGAGTTGTCGCGTGCGAAAGCCAGAGAGGAACAGCGCGCTCTCGCGGAGTGTTTTGCTGGCCAGCGTGCCCCAGTTGATGCACGCGCCGCCCATCGCCTTGTATTCTTCGATCAGCAAAACCTTGTGACCAAAATAGGCTGCTTGTGCCGCGCCCTTCTCTCCGGCGGGGCCTCCGCCGATGACGATCAGGTCATAGTCGAACTTCGGTTCTGCCGCTGGAGGGTTTGCGTCTGCCATGAGATAGCCCGATTTGATCAGTTTCCTGCCCGATCGCGAAGTGTGTCAAACGGTTCGCGACCCTGCAGGATTAGTTTTCTGTGACCGTCGGCGCGGAATTTGATTGCAAGCCCGACGACGGTCGTTTGCCCGAAGAGAGTCTAACCGAACGCACTCGCCAAGTCGCCCATGTTACAAATCCTAGTTGCAACGCGACATAGGTCAAAACATACTCAATTCCCCCCGCGCCAAAACCATAGCTATGCAACCCCACCCCGAGCACGAAGTTGACCCCGTACCAACTCATCAACACTGTGATAAACCCCGCCACCGCGCCCGCCGCCAGACCAAAGGGGCCTACCCACCCAGCGACCTTCCCATGGAGCAATGCCAGGTATGTCAGCAGAACGACGAGCGCCCAGACTTCCTTTGGATCCCAACCCCAAAATCGCCCCCAGGACACGTCGGCCCACATTGCCCCCAGCACCGTTCCCGCCGCGATCAGCACCACGCCAATCTGCAGGCAGCGGTAAATGAGGTGCGGGAGCGCGGAATTGCCAATGCCAGCGGTCGTTGATTGCACGCGGCCACCCGGTGGCGTTTCGGTTGGCTCCGTTGGGTTGGCCGGCAAGCGGACGAATCGTGCGTGCTTCCATAAGAGAACGTTCCCCAGAACCAGTGCTAGCGCAAATGCTGCGTATGACGATACGACGGTAAGCACATGTACGGTCAACCAGAGGTTGGATCGCAAGACGGGTGCCAACGTTTGCACTGCGGCACCGAGTTCGGGGGGCATCACATCACCGACGATGCATGCCAGCATCCCCACGATCGACCCGGCAACCCCCGCGATCATTGCCTTGCGAGAAATGGCCAGGAACAGCCCGATCCCCCCCGCCCCCCCCCCGACCCACACGACGGTTTCATACATGTTGGTCACCGGTGCCCATCCGGTAATCTCGATTCGCCACCAAAATGCCATGCCGTGCACGAGCAGAGCGAAGACCAACACTCCAAGCGCACCCCGGCCCAGCCACACGCGCGGTCGGGATGCTCGGCCGACCGGTTGCGCCCGGAGAATCGCGACCGTGCCCAGTACGACACAAACGCCATAGGCCAGACCAACCCATCGAAACGGATGC
>DDRH01000017.1:13415-16986 GCA_002343075.1 Phycisphaerales bacterium UBA2421
GGATGCACCCGCCAATACATGACTTCGTGAACGAGCCGGGAGCGTTGAGCGTCCGTGAGCGGTGATGACAGCTTCATCGCAAAGTCATTGAGGGCACCTGTGTCACTCTGTCGATACAGTTCGACCAGCCGATCGACCATCGCGCCCGCCGATGCAGGGTTTGCGATGGTGCTGATGCGATACACGCGCCGCTGCGTTACATCGTCGAAGGCCATCAGGCGAGAGCGAAGCTCGAGAGCTGCGGTTTCGACCGCGGTGAAGCCGGCGAGTTCATTACGGTCGGCAGCGATCTGCCGCCTAAACGCAAGCTCGGCCATCCAGGCAATCGATTGATCGTGTCCTCGCAGGGATGCGGGCGAGATAAACTTCTCACCCGGTTTCATCGAGAGTCGCTTCCGAAGCTCAAGATTATTCACAGCAATCACCGCGGCCTGATCTGCTGTTGCAGAATCGGCCGACCAGTCGAGCAGCGTCCGCAGCGGGTCGGCGGTCTCGCGGCCACGAATGAACCGGACCGTCTCCCGCGCCACCACATCGAGCGGGGCGACGCGGTCGCCGTGCTGGATTGGAATCGTCCGAACCGCCGAGAGCTCCCCCGCGCCCGCTGAGGAGACCAACCCAAGGAGAAGCAACACTCCAGCCCCCCAACGCACTGTCGCCGACTTGCGTCTTAGTAAACAGCGGCAGAACGAACGAAGCGACTGATTGCCGCAGAGTCGAGTCGTCGGCGTTCCGGTGCCAGCGGTGCACCTGCGCATGGGACTCTGCGCAACGGCCGGCGCATTGGCTTCCATCATCTCACCCGATGCGTGCGGTGCCGAGTGGCGCGTCTCGCCCGGATCGCGCTTTCGAATGATAAACATGATCGTCGTGCCCGCGACGATCAGCCCGCTGCCCAGATACTTGATCGGCCAGCCGGGGTCATGCCGCACACTCAGAAACGCTATGGGCCCGCCCGCGGTCTGCTCGATACTGCTCAGATAGATCGCCCGACCCTCCGCGGCACCGGGTTGGTTTGGGGCAATCTCCTGCTGTAACGCCTCTCCGCCCTGGATCAACTCTACACGCGCCTGCGGCACACCCGATCTCACTGTTGCCTCAACAAGGCGCACCGAAAACGGCAACTCGGTCGCTTCAAATCCGTAAGCGACTTCCACTGTTCGATCACCGAGGCGCACCGGGGTGAGCGGCTCGCCGCGGACTAGCCACCGCTCGACATGCTCGCTGCCCACGCTCACGCGCACCTTCGCCGCAGCGATCGACGCGTCAACTTGATCGGCGGGGACTCGGATTGGCGTGATTGTCACAAGTGGAGTTGCATGCTCGAGTATCTCCTCGACCGTCAGCGCGAGGCCCATCCAGCCGGGGCGGCGTTTTCCCGGCTCGACGATAAATGACTCGCGCACGCCCGCAGCACCGAAAACTGTCCCCCTCCAACCGTTCCCCTCTCGCGTGAGAACAAGCTCGCCGCGCGCCCTCTGGACGGTTTCGGCGGACGTGTCGACTTGTGCAAGCCCTCGAATGCGCAACCGAACCTGACTGCCGAAAAGCTCTGCTGGCCGGGATGCGGAAAACCACGAGATTTGATCGATCGCCGTCCTGTCCGGCGTCACACCGACAATACGCACCCGGGCCGCAGGCTCGCCGGCGGGGTCTGCAGCAAAAGCAGTCTCCAACCGGACCGCCGGGGCAATCTCCAGCAACTCGACCGAGACGTCATCCTGCTGATAGACCTGCGTAACATGCACCGGCCGCACCGCTGGGACGTCTCTAGCCCACCAGTCTCGCGTGATGAACCGCCCGACGCCCGGATAGATGCCGCGCGCTGCAGGGTCAAGCTGGTTGATCGATAGCACCCCATCAGGCCCGGCCGGCGACTTCGATTCGCTGGCTTGGTCCTGGCCAGCCATCGCAGGCTTTCGCTGCCGAATCACCAGTTGCTCACCTGCGATTTCTGCGAGTTCGCTACTCTGACCGGGCCGAAGAATGAGCCGCCCATCGACGCCCCAACGCGCGCCGATCAGGCATCCGAGCAGCAATACTTCAATTCCTATGTGCGTGATTACGAAGCCGGCCTGGTGCCGCTTCCACGGGAAACGGACAATCGCCGCCGCCATGACGTTGATCGCCAGGAGAGCCATCAGGCCGTAAAAGATTGGGTTCTGGTACACCAAAGCCCCGGCTGCGCGCGTCCCATACCTCGCCTCATAAAGAGTTCCAATCGCAAGATATCCTGCAATCAGCAGGATCGTGATGATTGCCAGTCGCAGCGAGGCGGCGAAGGCGAGAAGTCGATCGATGACTTGCGACATTACCGGGCCGATTGTGGGCTGCCGGGTCTGGATTGTCGAATCGGCCGACTCGACTTCTCGCGGATCTCTGAACCAATTGCAGTGCTGCAGTCTCCGACGATTCAAGTGCTGGATCTGACGCAGCGGTCGTCTTCATTTGCATGGAATCCAGAATTTCCTGTTGACGGCAAACGCCCGCGAGGGTTAACTGTCTAAAGATTCGTTAGGGCAACGAGTTATAGATTTTTTGAGGGTTTGGTGATGGCAACTCATACTTCGCGAGATTTGGCTTCAAAACGATCGGCTTCGCAAAAACTGGTCCGACGTGTCGCTTTCGGGCTGGGCAGTTGCGTGATCGCCGGCCTGGCATTTGGTCCGCTGATTGGTAGCGCGATTGGCCGCTCGACCGCAGGGCACTCCGCCAGCATGGTGGCGCTTGGCCTGAAATTTGATGGCGCTGAGACCTGTAAAGGAAGCAAATGCCACAGCAAGGGCGACGACACTTCTCCACCCACCGACCGGGGCAGTGAGAATGACATCTGGGAGAACAAGGACCCGCATTCAAAATCATTCGAGACACTCGGAAACGCCGAGTCAAAGGCGATCGGTGCCAAAATGGGCATCGCCGACGTCACTACGAGCAAAGACTGCATTAGTTGCCATGCACTCGATGTTCCGGCCAACCTGCAGGGCAGCAAGTTCAACATCTCGGAAGGTAACAGTTGCACCTCGTGCCACGGGCCGAGCGAAAAATATATGACTCCGCACCAGACCAAGGGCTGGACCGACGCTCAGCGCAAAGCCAATCCATCGCACGATGGGTTGCTGAAGGCGACCGGCCTTTACGATACGCGCGTTATCACGGCCCGTGCGGAGTTGTGCACCAGTTGCCACCTGTCGATTGACAACAAGCTGGTGGCCGCGGGCCATCCGCAGCCGAAGTTTGAGTTGCACTACTACACCGAGTTCAACCCCAACAATGACAGCATGCCATGGAAGCACTGGACGACGGATGCCGGCAAGCTGGAGATTGCCAAGGTCTGGTTTGCTGGCCAGGCAGCGTGTGTGAAGGATGCGATGTCGCAATTGGCTCAGCGAGCGACTACCGGCGCAAGTGGCGATGCACTCTCGCAAGCATATGAACAGGCGATGAGCCACGCGCTGGTGTTTTCGGCAGCCGCCACGGGCGCTGGCGTGGGTGATCTATCCAAGGAAGTGGCGGATGTGAAGGCTGCGAAGGGCAACGCGGCGAAGCTCGCGCCCGCCGCCACCGCCGCCGC
>DDRH01000017.1:17131-17480 GCA_002343075.1 Phycisphaerales bacterium UBA2421
GCCGCCACCGCCGCCGCTGCGGCCGCCGCTAAAATGATGCCCGCGATCGAGAAGATGACTCCCGACGCCGCCGCGGCCGGAAAGATGCTGGCCGCCGTGGCTGGAACGAAGGGATATGTGACCGACGCCGGTGCCGACGGCCACGCACAGGCTGCATACGCCGTGTACGCCCTCGCGAGTGCGATCGAGACCGCCGCCGGTAAAGATCAAGGCGTGGTGGATGAACTGGTCGGAGCGTTGTTCCCCGACCCCAGCGCCCCCACCCCCGCTGCAGACTTCGATGCCGCACTCGCCGACCTGGCGGGCAAGCTCCCGAAGTGATTTGCACCTGAAGAACTTGGTATAGAAG
>DDRH01000021.1 GCA_002343075.1 Phycisphaerales bacterium UBA2421
GCTATTGCCTTGGGCGTGCCAGCCGGGAATCGGGACTATGGCCCCTTGGTCAGTGAGATGCCCATAGGCACCCGGCGAAGCGAATTGGGGCCACGGGCGCAAATGAGAAGCGGGTGCCTGAGGCACCCGCTTCTCGATAGGTTATCGATCTTGATCTTGCGCCGGGGTCGCCGGGGCGGATTCCAGATTAGCCAGGGTCAGTGGTGAAGCCCGGGGTGAGCCGGATGCGGAAGAATCGCATCTTGAAGTCGCCACGAGCGCCACCGCTGTTGACGAGTTGGTAATTCTTCGTGATGCCGAAGGTCTTGACGCTTCCATCCGAGAACAGGACGTTAGCGCTGTCGTTTCTGCCATGGCGCCAGCGGATCTGGCCGTTGGTGCCGGCGGTACCGCCGCCTGCTTCGACGTTCGGGCCCGGGTTGACCGGCGAATCGTCACGCCACTTCACTTCGTCTTCTTCATTCGCGGGGTTGCCGCGGTAGCGACGGAACGGCTGGTCTTTGGCGAGCATCAGCGAGCCTTCGGCTGTGTCATAGCCGGTCACATACTGGGCTTGAAAATTTGGAGCAATCTCGCTCGCATCCCAAAGCAACGCTACATCCGGCGGGAGCTTACCAAACTTGGCAGGCGAAAGTGGGCCATTGGTGGAGTGCCGTTGGAAGATGGATTCCCAACGAAGTTCGGGAAGCGCAACTGGGTTGGATGCAAAATCGCACCCGGCTTCCCGGTTCAGCCCAGAAGGGCAATTGAACATGGGCATGAAGCGGGTGGTGCGGCTACCATCCGAAGCCAGCGTGCTGTTGTCCCAATTGCCATTCTTTCTGACGATCTTACGGGTCACGCCCCACCAGACGTAGGTGATCTTGTCAACTGCGTCGCCATCCTGTTCACCAACCGAAGTGGCGCCACCGCCGGTGCTAGTGTAGTAGCTGAAGGGGAGGGAGTCTTTGAATTCGGTGCTGTAGGAGCGCCATGCCTGATAGATTGACCGCAGATTGGCTGCACAGGCGACGGTGTTCGCCTGCCGTCGAGCCGAGCCAAGCGTCGGCAAAAGGATGCCGATCAATACGGCAATAATGCCAATGACGACGAGAAGCTCCACGAGAGTAAAGGCTCTCAAAGCACTAACTCCCGGTGATTTGCGCAATCGCTCCATGATCAAACCTCAAAAAAAGGATGGCTCATCAAAACTGTGGCTTCAACGAGCGGTACCACTACCAAAAAAACGAGCCGAAGCCGGGTAGCTTTCGGTCGGCCGTGCCAAATGGACGTTCAAGCTATAATGCCAGGCAAGTCTACGAACTTCGAGATGAAAAATTGAGGGTCGCATTGCTAATCGCATTGCTCTCGACAATCGAAGAAAAAAATCAAGCCGATCGTTTTAACGCCGTCGCCATCCACTGCGAGAAGCAGTCGCGATCATGCCTTCGTCTCTAAGTTAACACCGTAGGATAACTAAATTATTCCCATAGTCAAACAAATTCGGCCCATCCCGCGATTTGCTGCATGACAATGTCGGTCCCAGCGTGCGGGTTGTCGCCGTACAGCCGGACCAATGACATTCAGTACTACCAGAACGGCTATTTCCTGCCAGCGTGCCGTAATCATACGCCTTGTCCACGACAAGGTTCTTCTGTTGAGAAAGCGGCGGAAGGTGTTCATGCCGGCTGGTTGCTGTATATTGAAGGTTGCGATATTTTTTGGTTGGATTGTTTCGACGACGATTAGACATCTAAATTGAGAGCTTCATGCCGTCGCTTCAAAGAGTTGACGGTAGCGATTAAGGAGAACGCATGGCGGCTTCGTTAGCTGAGCGGTTTGAGAGTCCAAAGGCCAAGGTGGCACTGGGGTGCGTCGTGGCGGCACTGGTTTTGAGCGTGCTATGGTTCGGGTGGCTCGGTAAGGAAGGGCCGTCCCTCTCGACCGCACCACCTTCCGGATCAACCAAGGCAGTCGTTTCGGGCGTCGTAACCGATTTTCAGGGCAAACCCGTGCCAAACCTGAATCTGGTGATCAAGTGGGCACAGCCTGATTTTGCGGACAAAAAGCCATACACAGCGACCACGGACGCATCGGGAAAGTTTCGGGTGCCTGATATGGTCAATGGCCAGTTTAGCATAGGCCCAGCCGACCGCGCATGGGTCGGGGGATCGATGATCACTGCCGACGCCGAAAAAGAAGTTGAAGTCACGCTCAAGGTGCGCCGAAGGTAAATTGCTTCGTGTCGTGGCGGTCCGGGAATGGCAGGGAATTATCAGACGCCCCGGCAACGCGCGGACCACCTGATAAGTTCTTCACAGCGCCGGTGATTTGTCCGATCATCCTTTCATAGATGAGCGACAAGCCCCAAATTTCCCTGCGCAATGCCGTTGATCGCGGGGCGCCTGCGGTGGTTTCGTTGCCTTCGGATGCGATGCTCCGGAACTACAAGTCGCGTTTTCTTGCTCGCGAGGCGCGGGGGCTGTGGCTGGAAGGGGAGGCTCGGGAGCATCCGCTGGTCGATTCGCTGATCGCTTCCCGGGGGCTGGTGGGGGTTTCCTGCAAAATGCGGTTTGAAAAACTGCAGTTTGTGTCCCGGCTGCTGGAATGTCGAAATGACTTTAAGACCAGCGGGGATTGCACCGTCGTTGCGTGGCTCGTCGAGACGCCGCAGGACGTGGTGCAGACCCAGCGGCGCAATGACTACCGGGTGCGCGTTCTGCCTACCGATGAGATTGGCGTGGACGTTTGGCAGATTCCGGAGCATGTCCATCTCAGCGATCGCCCGTCGGCGAGGCAGCACCTTGCCAAGGTCGAAATCCGCGATTTAAGCGTCGGCGGGCTGGGGATGGTCATCCCGGCAAAGGATGAAACCCCGACCCGCGTGACGGTGAGCGAGCGGCTGCGCGTTCTGCTGAAACTGCCGGAGGAAGAAATCCTGCTGGAGGCCAGAATCGCATTCGCTGCGATCGACAGTGCATTGGTGACGCATTGCGGGCTAGAGTTCCAGCACTTGCAGCGGGATCTTGAAGGGCGGCAGAAGCTGGCCAAGCTTAACAAGCTTGTGGGCCGGCTCCAGCGGGACGAAGTGCGCCGGCAGCGCAAGGCTGTGTGAAGGCAGGCCACGCTGCCGGGTGTCAGCCAGCGTCAAGTCGGTGGGGGCACGCGGCGCAACGTCGCAACGTCACATCTACCTCGCATCCACCTCACATCAACTTTTCCTGCTCGACCACAAGATTGAATATCTCATCAGGCGTGCCGGCGCTGTTGATCGCCATACGAAATGCATCAATCAGCATCAGCCGGCTGATCCGTGCCAATGCCTGAATGTGCAGCGTAGTCATCTCGGGGGGCGAGGTGAGCATCCATAGCACCGTGATTGGACGGCCATCGATCGCCTGAAACTCAATCGGTTCAGCGGGTTTACCAATGGCCATGACCAGATGGTTGGTTCCGCCGCACTTTCCGTGGGGAATGGCCAGGCCCTTCCCGATTCCGGTGGTGCGGGTCGCCTCGCGGTCAAGCACCGCGTCGAGCACCATTTTGGGGTCGGTCAGCTCGCCATTGGCACTGAGCAGATCCACGAGTTCGGAAATCGCTTCGACTTTAGTCTTGGCCGACAGCGGGACTTTGATGTTTACAGGCTTCAGTATTTCGGTCAGACGCATGACAAATCACTCACTTGCGTCTCAGCGCTTCAAAAATTGAGTTTGTGTGCGGTTCGTTTGCTTTCAGAGCGTCGAATCGTATCGATCAATCCGTGGCAGGGCAAATGCATCGGTGCGGAAATGGCAACGATCAGGCTGCCAGAAGGTCGACGCCGGATGGGGGTTGTCTCTGCCGGCTAAGTTCGGCGGAGCGGGGGCTTGGTTCTGAAGGAATGCCGTCTCGGGGGACTTGCTCAGCGGGGATGGGTGCTGTTTGCCGCGAGTCGGGCGAGCATCCCCGATGTGTAGACCACCGTGCCGCAGCCGATAGGGAACAATAGCTCATTGACGCCAATCCCGATCAGCTTTGCCACCGGCGGGGCGGCGGTGCTGAGAAAGA
Organism: Phycisphaerales bacterium UBA2421; assembly: GCA_002343075.1. Classification (GTDB taxonomy): domain Bacteria; phylum Planctomycetota; class Phycisphaerae; order Tepidisphaerales; family Tepidisphaeraceae; genus UBA2421. The sequence continues at coordinate 4,027 of DDRH01000021.1, forward strand.
CTGTCACTCCGAGGATGAATGTTGAAAAGACCACGCCAATCCAGAACCCCGTCCGGGCAAACGCTTTGAACGGCGCAAATGACTGGGAAAGGCGGCCGAGAATGAAGCCGAAGAGGCCGTATTCGATCGCCTTGATCGTCATCAGCGCGACAATGAGCGATGTCGCGGCCTCCGCACCCCCGCCGAGGCTGAGTGCCTGCCCGAGGCTCTTGTGAGTCATCTTTGCGAGCGTGAACGCAACCGGGGCCGCAATCAGCCCGGCAAGACCCATCCAGACCTCCCGCGTGCGAGCGGCGGCGTTCCCTATCGCCAGGCCCATGCAGACAAACATCGACCAGGCGACCTTCTGCCCCAGGTCGCGCACAAACTCAGCCCCAATACCCGTCTTCGCGATCAGAATCGCCACCACCTGCAGAACCATGCCCAATGCGATTGACATCCAGGCAACGTGCAGAATGGTTCGCGCCACCCGCGGTAGCTGATCCTGCGGCGCGAGCGGCGGTGGGGGAAGGTTGACGGCGGTGTCGGGCATGGCGCTTCCTTTCGACGTACCAGGAAGTGTTGCGCGCTGCGGGCGTGATTTCTCAGCAGAATTGTGGGCAGGGCTTCTGAGGTCAGGGAATGTGGCGAGTCAGAATCCGTTCTCGGCAAGTTGCACCGCTTTGAGCATGGCACGAGCTTTGTTGATCGTTTCCTCGTATTCGCTTGCGGGAACTGAATCGGCAACCACGCCGGCCCCTGCCTGCAGGTCAAACACGTTACCGCTGTGGTGCACGATGGTGCGCAGGGCTATGCAGGTGTCGGAATTGCCTGCAAAATCAAAGTAGCCGACTGCTCCTCCGTACGGCCCTCTCCGCGTGGGTTCGACTTCGTCAATGATCTGCATCGCACGAATCTTCGGCGCTCCGCTGACCGTCCCGACGGGCAGGCTCACGCGGAGTGCATCAAACGCGTTGGAATCATCGCGCAGTTCTCCCTGCACGCTGCTGCTGATGTGCATGACATGGCTATAACGTTCGATCGCCATGCATTCAGTGACGCGAACTGTGCCGTGCTTACTCACCCTGCCGACGTCATTGCGGTGCAGATCGACGAGCATGATATGCTCGGCCCGGTCTTTCGGATCGGCGAGCAGTTCGGCTTCAAGTGCGGCGTCTTCCGTCGGTGTTTTGCCACGTGGTCGGGTTCCGGCCAGGGGGCGACTGGTGACAACCCGATCCTGCACGCGGCACAGGATTTCCGGCGAAGAGCCGATGAGCGTGCAGGCGGGGCTTTTCAGATAAAACATGAACGGCGAGGGGTTGACGATTCGCAGCGCGCGATAAACATCAAACGGCAGGGCCTTGCTCTGGACGCGCAGCCGCTGTGAAGGCACGAACTGAAAAATGTCACCGGCGCGGACGTACTCCATCCCCTTCCGCACCGCCGCCTCGTATTCTTCGCGCGACAGATTGCTTTGAAAGGGAAGGTTCAGTGGTGTCACCGCATCGACCTCGCCCACGACCGCCGACAGCGGCCGCTGTAGTTTCGCCACGATTGCGTCAACCCTGCGGCAGGCGTCCCGGTATCGCTCCGCCGGGTCGGGTTGCTGCTTGGATGGGGTGCTCGCGAGCGAATTGGCGATGACTTTCACGGTTTTGTCGACGTGATCGAACACAACCAGTTCGTTGTACAGCCCAAACTGCAGATCGGGGATGTTGCGGTCGTCGGCCGGCGGGTGAGGTAGAGAATCGGCTTCGTAGTATCGAATGGTGTCGTAGCCGGCGTACCCCACCAGCCCGCCGGTGAATGTTGGGAGCAAGGGATCGCGAAAGTGGCTGACGGCAGGTAGCAGCGATTGAAGGTCGGCCAGCGGGTCGGTGGTGACGAAGTGTGACTCCGGCTCATCCGGCCTGGTGATCGAGGCACGCCCGCAGTGGCAGGAGTAGACCACCGACGGGGCGACGGCGATGAACGAGTAACGCGCGATGCGTTCCCCGCCGACGACCGATTCGAGCAAAAATGCGTGTTCGCCCCGCCCCAGAATCTCAAAAGCGGCGACAGGCGTCAGCTTGTCGGCCAGCAGTTGGCGGTAGACCGGTACGCAACTGTATGACTGTGTGCGGGCTTGAAAAGTGTCAAAATCGGGAAGGTGCTTGGCCATCGGCGACCGGAGTCTATTGGAAGTGCCGTCGCCGGAGCAAGGCGACTTGGCAACTTACTCGAAATCCGGCTCGGTATTGATGCGCGCGCGCCGCTATACTCTAGTAAATGCCCGAACCCGGCACACCATCCCCGCGGCAGGCGATTCGGCCCCGGCGGCTTCGAACCAACCCGCTTTTGCGCGAATTGGTTCAGCGAGTCCACGTCCGGCGGGGCGATCTTGTTCTGCCTGTTTTCGTGCGAAGCGGAGCGGGAATGAAGATCGCGGTGCCATCGATGCCGGGGGTGTTTCAGATGTCCGCCGATGTCGCTGTCGATTGTCTGGCAGCGGCGGCGGAACGCGGGCTGCGGGCGTTCATCGTTTTTGGAGTCGTCGATCGCGCCAGAAAAGACGCAACCGGTTCAGCCGCGGTAGACGAGGGGAATGTGGTTTGCGACCTGATTCGCAAAATCAAGGCTGCCAGGCTGCCGTTGCTGGCCATCACCGACCTGTGCCTCTGCGAATACACCGCCCACGGCCATTGCGGGCTTCTCGCCGCCGACCAATCGACCGTGGACAATGATCGCACGCTGCCGCTGCTGGCCCGGCAAGCAGTCAATCATGCGCGCGCCGGAGCGGATGTGATCGCGCCCAGCGGAATGATGGATGGTGCGGTGGCTGCGGTGCGGGCAGCGCTGGATGACGGTGGATTCGCTGATACCGCTGTGCTTTCCTATGCGGTGAAGTATGCCAGCGGCTTCTACGGCCCTTTCCGCGACGCCGCCGACTCGACGCCTGCCTTTGGGGATCGCCGTGGATATCAGATGGACCCGGCCCGCGGGGTGGAGGAAGCGCTTCGTGAAGTCACCCTCGACATCGAACAGGGTGCCGACCTGATAATGGTCAAACCTGCGCTTCCCTATCTCGATATACTTGCAAGGGTGCGAGAGTCGGTGCACGTGCCGGTGCTGGCGTACCAGGTGAGCGGGGAGTATGCGATGCTCGAAGCGGCCATCGCCAACGGCTGGCTCGACCGCGAGCGCGTCGTCTCAGAGTCGCTGAATGCCATTAAGCGCGCCGGGGCGGATTTGATTGTCTCATACTACGCCGACCGCTTCTAAGCGGGTAGCCGCTGCGCGCGCTATACACCCGTGTGTTGCGTGACGGTGCGCTGCCGGTGTTCCAGGGAGCGCAGCCGGTTGATCGCCGCGAGGTAGGCTAAGGCCGATGCTTCGAGAATGTCAGTGCTCAGCCCGCGGCCGCGGACCTTACTGCCGCTGTGGTCGAGTTCGATGTGAACTTCGCCTTGCGCCTCTTTCCCACGGGTGACAGACTGCACGCGGTAATCAGTGAGATTGCCGCGAACGCCGGTTAGGCGCGCGATGGCCGAGTAAATGGCATCCACCGGGCCATCGCCGACGCTGGCGTCTTGAATCTGCTCGCCATTGGAGTCCTTGAGCGTCACCACCGCAGTCGGAATGGCGGTACTCCCGGCAGTCACCTGCAGGCCGACCAGCGTCCACAAACCGACCCCCGTCTCCAGTTGGTCGTCAACAATCGCCTCAATGTCTTCGTCAAAGACCTCCTTCTTCTTGTCCGCGAGCGACTTAAATCGTGTGAAAGCCCCTTCAATCTGCTCGTCGGTCAGATGATAGCCCAATTCGACGATGCGCGCCTTGAGCGCAGCGCGCCCGGAGTGTTTGCCAAGAACAAGCGATGTTGCCGGGATACCGACTGAAACCGGATCCATGATCTCATAGGTTTCGCGATACTTCAGCATTCCGTCCTGATGAATGCCACTCTCGTGTGCGAAGGCATTCTGCCCCACAATCGCCTTGTTCCGCTGCACCGCGAGACCGGTGAGCATGCTGACCATGCGCGATGCGGGGAAGATTCGGGTCGCGTCGATCCGGGTGTCTATCGCATAGAAGTCCTTGCGGGTGCGGAGCGCCATCACAATTTCTTCCAGCGCCGCATTGCCGGCTCGTTCACCGATGCCGTTGATGGTACACTCGACCTGCCGCGCGCCGTTCTGAATGGCCGAGAGCGAGTTGGCCACCGCCAGGCCTAGATCGTTGTGACAATGCGACGAGAGAACGACGCCCTTGTCAGCGATCACCGGCAACTTGCGAACGATATGGGCGAACATTTCCCCATAACTCTGCGGCGTGGCATAGCCGACGGTATCGGGAAGATTGATCGTCGTCGCGCCCGCTTCGATCGCTGCGTGGACGATCTCCTCTAGAAACTCCAGTTCCGTCCGGCTTGCATCTTCCGGGGAAAACTCGACGTCGGCGGTGTACCCGCGCGCCTGCCGGATCGATTCGACGCTGATGCGAATGATCTCCTCCTTCCCCTTTCGCAACTTGTGCTCACGATGGATCTTACTGGTGGCACAAAAAACGTGAATACGCGGCTTCTTTGCATGTTTCACCGCCTCGCCTGCCCGGTCAATGTCCTTGGCCGTGGACCGCGCCAGCCCACAGACGGTGCTCTTTGTTACCACGCCGGCGATGGCGCGGACTGATTCAAAGTCGCCGTCGGAAGAGATGGGGAATCCGGCTTCGATGATGTCGACACCCATCGACTCAAGATGTCGTGCGATCTCGATCTTCTCGGCCTGTGTGAGCGTTGCGCCGGGGGATTGTTCGCCGTCGCGCAAAGTGGTGTCGAAGATCCGGACGGTATCCATGAATGCTCCAGGGCATTGAAAACAAAAAACCCCGCGAAACAGTTCGCGGGGTTCGTCAACTTCGTATCAAAAGCCGAAACGCCTCGCGATTATGACTGACTAAGGGTAAGCCCGAGACCCGAGAGGGTCCGGCTGAGAGTGGAAAATGCTCGCGAAGCGATCAACACTGGTGGAGCAATAGATCGACTGAAGCGTCGCATGTCAAGCAAAAAATTGTAAGTTGCTTTGCCACATGGCGGGGATCGTGGTAGATTTCCCCGCTCGACAAGAGGGCCTCTTGGCGGAATTGGCAGACGCGCTGGATTCAAAATCCTGTGCCCTTACGGGCGTATCGGTTCGACTCCGATAGAGGCCATTTCACCGGTGTCGGCGGGCAGTTTCGCTGCATTGCGACGAGCTTTCTTGCCGATCTGGATAAGCAACCGTGCAATTCAACGAACCCGCCCACAACCCAGGCAACGTAATCGATGCCGCCGCCGCTGCTGACGGGCCTGCGCGCGAGCGGATGTGGCCGGCGATGGGCGCCTTGCGGCACATCATCGTGACCGCGGCGATTGTTCTGCTGACAATCATCGCCAACATCAACACCCTGACCCAGCGATATGTCATCATGGACCGATCGGGCTTCACGCTCGACAGTCGATACATTATCGAACTGGACCCCCGATCGCGTGCGTTGCAATGGGAGGATCGATCAGAGATCCAGCAGACTCTCTTCACAGAGACGGCGGTCGCGGCGCAGGCTTGGGCGATGTATCAGAAACCGGCCGACTTCGAGAGCTTCGCTGCCCGTGCCAAGGCGCTGGGTGACGGTGCGCAGGTCAGTGAATGGGGCTTGCGCAACTACTTCAAGCAGGATTATTGGTGGCCAAAGGGCATCAGCGGGCTTTATCGACCCCTGACCTCGATCAGCTACTGGTGGAACTTCGCCCCGATCCGAAACGTCGCCCCAAACGACTGGGACAAACTTCGCGAAACCCAGCCGGAGGAGCATCGGCGCATCGCTGCCAAGGCGTTGGTTCGCTTTCACTGGACCAATACAATTCTTCATGGCATTTGTGCGGTGCTGGTCTACTTCCTCATGCTCGCGCTGTGCCAGCGGTTCTGGGTGTCGGTTTTTGCTGCGGCGCTGTTTAGCACCCACCCGATAACGGTTGAATCGGTGGCCAATATCATTGGCCGGGCTGACATTTTCGCCGCAATCTCTGTTTTTTCGACACTGCTGGTTTACATCCGCAGCACCAAGGTCAGAGGGGCGTGGCGGTTGCCCTGGCTGTTTCTGGGGTGTCTCATCACTGTCATCGGCGCGCACTGCAAAGAAAGCGCCGTCGCAGTCCTGCCCTGTGTCGCGGCTTACGAGATGATCTACCGCTATCGGCCGCGCATCAGCGGGTTGTTTGACGGGGTTCACAGCCGTTTTGACGACCTCACGCGTTGGATCGGCGACTTCATCGGCGCAGCCTTGCGGTTTGCGTTTTGCGGCTGGATTTTTCTCGTCCCCGCGGTGGTGGTTTGGTGGCTGACGCGCGAAGCTGTTTTCGCCGAAAGCACACCCCCGGAAGAGCCGTTTTTGGATAATCCCATTCGAGGAAACCCGTACACCGGACTGAATGAAAATCCGGTGCTGAACCTGGTCGAAGGGCGGGTGACGGCTTTCAAGGTAATCGTGCTTCTGACGGCCAAGCTGGTGTTCCCGCTGCGGCTTTCGGCTGATTACTCGTTCAACCAGATTCGTGTGTTCGATAGCTCATTCTCAACCCACGCCGACTACCTGACCCTGCTCGCCGCGCTGCTGGTGCCTGCGGCATTTGTGGCGGGCCTGCTCTTGTGGAAACGTGGACACCGGGCCGCGGCGTTTATGATCGCATTTTACCTGCTGGCGCTCCTGCCCACGGCCAATGTCGTAAAAGTGATCGGCAGCATCATGGCCGAGCGGTTTATGTATCTGCCGCTGATTGGGTTTGCCGGCCTCGTGGTGCTTGGGTTTGATCACATCTTCCGCCGGTTCAAGCTCAGCTTTGACCTTCAACCCGGCGAGAACCCGCAGCGGCTGCCCATCTGGCGCTTTGCGCCGCATGCGCTGCTCTCGATCATTCTCGTGGCCTTCGGCACACGCG
>DDRH01000009.1 GCA_002343075.1 Phycisphaerales bacterium UBA2421
GGGCGATTCTGGGGGCGATTCTGGGGGCGATTCTGGGGGCGGCGGATCGGTTGATGCGCTGATCGAGAGCGCGCTCGACACCGCGATCACGACGGTGGCCGCCGCCGGGATCGATGCCGCTCATGAAACAGCATTTGCGGTAGTGGTTCCGTCACCTGCATTTCACGACGGCAGCAACGACGCCTCCGCCGGCGCGTCGAGCGCGCCGGAAAGCGCTGAACCGCAGCCGGACTCCGAAGTGCCAGTGCGCGTAGAAGCCGAGCTTGTTGAAATCGTGCCAGTGGACGACGTCCCGCCGCCGGTTTTCGAGGAGCCGATCGCCGAGCCTCCGCCGATGCCTGCGGGCGCACCCTTGGTAACATTTGCCCCTCCGACGGCTGCACCGTTACAGGATGTGCCACTGACCGATGCGCCGGTTGTCCCGCCCGCACCGCTTGGCAGCATCTTCATTCCCCCGACGCCTCGCCGGCCAGTTTTGGGCGACAGCCCTCGGCGTCGGCGTATGGGTGGTCAGCCGTCGCCGTTTGCCGGCAGCACGGGTGCGATACTTCCGCCTGATCCATTCGGTGCCTCGCCCGCTGCGCCGACCGCCGACGGGTCCTTCGGAGAAGGGGCTGCCGAGATTGCCCCGGCCGAGATGACGTCGTCGGCTGAAGATGGAGGACTCGCGCCGATTTCCGAGCTGGCTATGCCGCTACCGGACGAGGTTCCGTTCGCCGACGCGGTAGAAGCAACATTGCCTGAGACCTCGCCCGCGGAAGACGTGACAGGCCGTGCGCCGCGCCGCGGTCGGTCACTTTCGCCAGTCTCCCCGCGACGAGAGCGAGCCGCGCCGACGCCGTCTTTCGGGGCTGACATCGGCGTGCCGATCGTGTCAACGGTCGAGTTTGATCCCACCGACCTGCACGACCTTCGCCGCCGTCGGCTGCGGGCCATACCGACGATGCTCATCGCGGCGCTGCTGCTCATGGGCACGTCGCTGCTGGCGATTTTCAAGTTGTTTCCGGTCTACACTGAGTTTGAGACAGCAATCAAGTTTAACAATTTCGACGCGCTGACCATCAAGGAACAGCGTGATATCCAGAACGAATTGCTCAACAAGCTCCGGCTGGATAACACGCGCCGAAATGCCGTCAGCCGGCTCAACGGCAGCCATCCGTCGGCGGGGGCCGGGTTCCTGGCCAAGACGATCAGCTACGAGAACGTGGTAATGCTCAGCGGCTGGCCGGACGAGCGCAAGGGAGAGTTTGTTTTGCGCTACAAGGGCGACGACGCGAAAGACGCCCTTCGGCTGCACGCGCTGGCACAGGTGATGTATCAGGAAAATCAGCGCCGCATCGATGAGGCGACGCGCGTGCGTGCGGCGCTGCGCGATGCACAAGAGAAGCTCGACAGCAACACGCGCAAGCTCGCGGATCTCAAGGCGCAGATCGAGAAAGAACGCGTGCTTGGTGAAAGCCGGCCCCGTCCCGGACAGATAGAAGATATGCAATCGGCCGTCCTCGAAGCCGAAAAGAGATGGACCGACGCCCTGGCGAAGTTGAAGGAAGCGCAAGCCGAAGAACAGCGCATTGATAGGCTGCTGCACGCGTCGCAGGACAATCCACCCCCACCGCCGGAGAATGATGCGGAATTGACGCAGTTAAACGAGAAACTCACCAGCCTGCAGGCGGAGTACAAGGCGCTGCAGACAAAGCAGTCGGACCAGGCTGTGGTGGCGCGGGAAGAAATCGATACGGCGATGGATGCCTTCGAGAAGCAGATCGAAGCGGCGAGAGGGCAGGGGGCCGAGTCGCCGGAACTCACGCAGTACATTGCCGCCGCCGAGAGCTTGCAGAAAACGGCGCGCGAACTGATCGACGAGATGATCGATCGCCAGCAGAAGCAGTATCAGCAACTGAGCCAACTCAAGGCCAGCCTTGACGAACGCGCTCAGCAGCGGGCGGTTGAGCTTCGCAACTCTGATCCACAGTTGAAGGACTTTTACGAGAAGCGGGAGCTTTATCGCCGGCAGGTGAACGCCGGCATCGGTTCGGGGGTTGACCAGAAAGACGTGGAGGCGGTGCAGGATCAGTTGAAGCTGACGGAGAACATGATCCGTTCGCGCGAAGAACTGCTCAGTTCCGACCCGCTGCATGTGGAGACGATCACCAGTCTGCAAACCATGATCGATCGCATGCAATCCGACATTGCCCTGGATCGGAAAAAGGCCGACGAGCGAATGGAGGAGCTGCAGAAGTCGTTTGCCGCCAGCGCGCCTGCTGTGGCAAGTCTGCCCGAGGAACAGAAGAAGCTGGCCGAGCAGGTGCGGGAGCAGCTTGGCTCGATCGGCATGGCTCGAAAGCGTTACGCCGACATCGTGGAGAGTGACCGCCTCGCTGCCGAGAAGAATCTGAAGCAGATGCAGGGGCAGATCGTGGCGTTGCAGGGCGAGGTTGAGTCGCGGCAGCGGTTGCTGACTGATGAGTTTGCCAGCAAGAGCGTGACGGCGCTCACCTCGGCGTTGGAATCGCAGCGAAAACTTGTGGCAGACGCGCAGACCGCAGAATCTGTGGCGAGGGCGGAGTTTGAATCGACCGGCAAGGAACTGCGCGCCGCCCGCGACACGCTCGAAGCCCTGGCCAACAGCGACGAGCGCATGGCCCGGCTCATCTCTGAAAAAGAGACCACCGAGGGCCTGGTTGCCACCTTCACGCGTGACGCAGCATTTCGCACGGATGAGGCCCGGCGGTTGCTCGATATTGTCGCTCCGACTGCCGACAGCGTGCGCTCCAACCCCGGCCCGGACCCGAGGGGGATGTATTCCATCATCTCGATCGGCTCGATCCTGGTCTTGACGGCGGTAGGGGTGCTTTGGGCGCTTTGGTCGGCTCATCGCATTGAGCCTTCGCCTGCGGCTTATCCAGGGGCAGCACGCGACGATCGAGCGGGGAGCACTGATCGCCTGGGGAGCAAATCAGAAGACCCCGGCGCCAATGAAGACACCCCTGCGGCGATCGCCTGAGTTCGCGTTTCTTTGATTGTTAGCCGGATTGTTACCAGAACTTGGGCAGCCGAATCCTCGCGCCGCCGAATCCGCGTTCCATGTAAAACACGGCACCGCCGAGCGCGTAAACGCCCATGCTCACCCCGCCACAGGCGGCAAAGCCCACCGCGGCACCGCCCAGCGCGATTGCGCCCAGCGCCAATCCGCCGATCGCCAGGCCCCCCATCGCCACCGAACCGATCGCAACCACCCCGCGGGCGACAGCGCCGACGGCGATCACTCCTGTTGCAATATCGCCGACAGCAATGATTCCCCGCGCATGGCCGAACCGCTCCTCGGCGGTCGCGCCCGACGCGATTGCGACCAGCGGCCACCCAAACATGCGGGCTGGGCTGGCGTATCGCTTGCCGTCGAACCCGGCAAAGCCGGTGCGGATCAGGGTTTCGACAATCGGCCTGCCGCATTCCGGACAGCGGGCAACTTCTGTGAGACCTTTGAGCGAGTACTTGCAATGGCCACAGAACGGATCACCCAGCATTGCGCGTTGAATGCGGTTCATGGCATGTTCCCTTGCCAGACAAAACTACGGAGCCGGTACCCGCGCCGGCAGTGTGGTGGAGTCGGCGGGCGTCGTGGTCGGCTGCGTGCCGGGGACGGCACCGGTGCCGAGCTGAAGCGTGAGCGCCTCAATATCGGCCTTGAGCTGCGCCGTGCGAAACTCGTTTTGCGTTAACTGTTGTTTGAGCGCGAGCAACTCCTGCTGTTGCGCCGCCAGATTTCGTTCTGTGCGCGACTGAAAATCGCTCATTTGCGTCGCATGGTGCGAGCACCCTGCGCAGAGCAGGAAGATCATCGCACCCGCAGGGGCAGCGCATGTCAATTTTCTACCCAGGGTCGAAGGCAGCCTCTGACGAATCCTGGGGAGTTTCGTTCGGGAGTAGTGCGATTCAGTAGTGAAACATGTGTACGTCTTCATACGGCTCCTGGCCCGTCGGCGCGCATCGTGGCCTGGGTGGCGGGGGTCAGCATCACTTGGGTCACGCGTTTACTCTGCGCCGAGGTGACGCGCGCAATGTAAGGGCCTATGGGCACATGATCGCCTGCGCGGGGAAACCGTCCAAGTTCGCGGGCGATATACCCGCCAATGGTATCGACGTCTGATGTATCTATCTCGGGCAGACTCAGTTTTTCCCGCAGTTCGTGCAGCGGGAAGGTGCCGGTCATGCGGAAGTTTTCGCCGTCGCTGATAAACTCATTCTGTTGGCCGGAATCGTGTTCATCAGCGATGTCACCAACAATTTGTTCGATGACGTCTTCGAGGGTGACGATTCCAAGCGTTGCGCCGTATTCATCCACCACAACCGCCATGTGAACATGGCTCGTCTGAAACTGCCTCAGGAGCTTGGGTACCGGTAGCAGTTCGGGCACGAACAGCACATCGCGCTTGATGGTCATCAGATCGATGTCCGCCGAGCCGATGACATGCACCTGGCTGCCGGGCTTGCCGTCTGCGATGGCGATGGCCATTCCATCGGGCGTTTTATCGTCGGCAAATCGCAGCCGCCCGGGAATGAGCTGCATGGTGGTGAACAGATCTTTCATGTGCACCAGCCCGATGACATGATCCAGATCACCGTCGCAGAGTGGCAGGCGCGTGTATGCGCTCTTCTGTACAGTCTTAAGAATCGTGTTGATCGGCTGATTGACCTTAAGGAAATCGACGCTGGTGCGCGGTGTCATGATCTGGCGGGCTTTGAGGTCGCCAAACTCAAACGCACTCGTGAGAATGGTCTGGTTGCCCTGGTCGATCGTCCCACTGGCGACGGCTTGGGCGAGCAAGCCCTTGAGTTCGTCCTCGGTGTGAGGCATTCCGCCGTGGGCACCGTGCTTGATTTCTATCCCACTGATGCGCAACAAGTGATTGCTGAGCGAATTCAAACCCCAGATCACCGGGTAAAGCAGGTAAGTGAACACCACCAGTGGGGCGGCGACGATCGGCAGCAGACGGTCGGGATAGAAAATCGCCCAGTTCTTTGGGGCCACCTCGCCCACCACCACATGTAGTGCCGTACAGATGCAAAGCGCAATGGCTATGGCCGTGGCCGAATGTTGCCCGGGTAAAGGATGAGACACGCCAAACCAACCCAGCACTGGTTCGATCAGGGTTGCGACCGCAGGCTCGGCAACGGCGCCGAGGCCGAGCGACGCGATGGTGATGCCCAACTGGCAGGTGGAAAGGTAGAGGTCGAGACGCTTCTTGATGTCCACGCACAGCCGGGCGAGCAGGCTCGAGTTGGCCTGCTGCTCAAATCGCGACATTCGCGCGCCTACTGCGGCGAATTCGGCGGCCACGAAGTAGCCGTTGAGAAGCACCAGCCCGGCAGTTGCCAATATTTTCCAGAAGATATCCACGTTTGTCCGGGTGATGTTCTAACGCAACCCCCCGCCTGCTGGCAAACGCCCCATTCGCCCGCTGGCGAACAACCCCTCAGCCCGCGGCCCGGCGGGGCGGGGAGTCTGGGGCGCTGCGCAGGGCCAGTATCAGCTCGATTTCCCCACGAGGACGGTCTAACCGGCGGGCGATATCCTGCGCGCTGTGGCCTTGCTCGGCCATCGCATACACATCCGCATGCCGCGTGTCGGCTTCAACCACTTCCGGCGAGCGGGCTGGGGGGTCCGTCGAAGAAGATGCGTCAATTGAGGCGTAAGTCCCCGCGGCGCTTGCGCCACCGGCAACGGGGCGTTCAGTGCCTGCCGACCGGGTTGGCAGCGATGCCTGGTTCTGCAGCGAGCGCAGTTCAGCGATTTTTGCGTCGGCTTCTTCGATGAGCAGGTTCAGTTTCTGACTGCGCGTGTCCAATTGCGCGCTGATCTGCCGCGACATTTCAGCCATCTCCACCAGCAGGTTTTGAAACTGCCTCTCCACCGACCGCTGTTGTGAGAGCCCGGCAAACGGGGCGCGCTCGAGGGGGTCGCGGCGCTTTTTTGACATCGAACGCAGCCAGAGATAGCCAAGCCCGAGCACCCCCACGGCGATGGCGATGTATGCCTTGGCTTCGTTGGTATCGAGATTGATTGCAGCGACGAGTACCATCCTTGGAGCGCGTATAGTCGCTGGCGGGGCATTTTCGTGCAAGGGGTGGTATGTTCGGCAGCTCGCGAGTTAGTGACTCTCTAGCCAATTAGACGCCGCCGAGTCCCTCGACTTTCTTCGAGCGCCGCCGGGCAATCGGCTCGAGCTGCTGAAGGGAGATCGTCGAGGGCAGCACAGCATCCGGGTTAACGGTCAATACCGAATCTGTTTTCGGTGGACGGATGATGGGCCTGAGGGAGTTGAGATTGTGGACTACCACTGAGGGAGTGTCATGGTGTTCAAAAATGGTATGCGGCCCGTGCATCCGGGCGAGATTCTCCGCCAGGACTACCTCTTGCCGATGGGGATGAGCGCACGCGCGCTGGCCAAGGCGCTTTGCGTTCCAGCGGCGCGGGTGAACGATATTGTGTTGCAGCGGCGAGGAGTGAGCGCCGATACGGCCATGCGGCTCGCGCGTCACTTCGGAGGCGATGCCCGATCGTGGTTGAACCTTCAGGCAGCCTATGATTTACGTGTGGCCGAGATTAAGAGCGGGCGGAAGATTGCGCGCGAGATTGTGCCGATTGCTGCCTGACTGCGCCGGCGGCGCCTTGCAATTCGCCCCTACAATCGCGAAGTTACTCCGGCATGTCCGATCGGTCTGCGGCGCGGCGCCGGATAACACCTGCAATCATTGCTCTGATGATCTGCGGCACCTTGTTAATCACATTCTGGGTGCGCGCGCAGGTGGCGATCCGGGGAAAAAGCTCGACTTATGACGAGCCAATGCACTCGCTGGGCGCGTGGGTCCATTGGCATCATGGCGACTGGCGCATCAACTACGAAGACCCGCCTCTCTGGCAGTACTGGGCCGCACTGCCCAATGGCGTCAATGCCATCAAGGCCGATTTTGACTCATCAAAATGGAAGCTGATGGCCTCCCAGTGGGAACAGCAGTGGCTCTGGTCGGTCGAGACGCTTTATCGAACGCAGGGGAACGACGGCGAGGCTTTTGTCCAGCGGTCGCGGGCCATGATGATCGTGCTGGGCGTCGCGGTGGGCGCGCTGCTGGCATGGTGGGGGTATTCGCTCGGCGGGGCGGTATGTGCGACGGCGGCGGCGGCGCTATTTGCGCTCGATCCCAATTTCCTCGGGCATGCGCCGTTGGTGAAAAATGATGTGTCGATGGCTTTGTGCGTTACCGGGCTTTGCTGCGCGGTGTGGCGGATGGGTCGGCGCGTCACGCCTCTCAACCTCGCCGGCGCGTCACTGGCGTGCGCCGCGGCGATGGCGACGAAGTTCTCCGGGGTGCTGCTCGCGCCACTGTTTGCCACCGCACTCCTCCTCACCCGCGCTGCCATGCCCTCGCCATGGCTCATCTGGAACTGGACCGCGGTCCGAGCCTGGCAGCGATTCGCCGGCGCGATGGGATTCCTCATCGTGATCGGGCTGATCAGCTACGCCGGGGTCTGGGTTGTCTACGGGCTGCACTTCTCGGCGATGCCCGATGACACGCTTCGACTTAACACGCCCTACATTCTCGAACAAGCCAAGAGCGGCCAGACCCACGCGCAACTCGGCAACTACGACGAAAGCGATCTCACCGACCCGGAAAAGGCCCGCGTGCTCAATGAGCGCTTTGCCCGGCTCGTCGAAGAATGGAAGCCCGATGGCGTGCTTCGCACGCTCGGTTGGATGCTTGAACGAAAGCTGTTCCCCGAGGCCTGGCTGAACGGGCTGATGTTTGTGCAGGCGCGGTCGTATCTTCGCGGGAGCTTCCTCGACGGGCAACACTCGGTTGTCGGGTTTAAGCGATACTTTCCCCTCGCGATGGCATACAAGACGCCACTCGCGACGATCGCTGCATTGCTGGCAGCGGTCGGGTGCTCGGTGTGGCTTTTCCTTCGAGACGCGCGATCTGCCAAGCGAGCGTCCGCGAGCGTGAACTGGTTTGCGCCGGCTTGGATCGGCTGCTGCGTCGGTCTGCCGGTGATCGTCTACATGTGGGTGTCGATCAATTCCAACCTGAACATCGGTTTTCGCCACGTGTTGCCGATCTACCCGCTGCTTTTTCTGGCAGCGGCGGGGGGACTGGCGTTGGTCTGGCGGCGGTGGCGGCGAATCGGCATCGCGTCGGCTGCACTGCTGGGGATTGGCCTGGCGGTCGAGTCGGTGGCGATCGCGCCCGACTACATCACCTTCTTTAATGCCGCCGTCGGCGGGCAGCGCGGGGGACTGGACCGGCTCGGCGATTCCAACCTTGACTGGGGTCAGGATTTGCCCGCACTCGCGGAGTTCATGCAAAGCCCTGCCAACAGAGACGCGCCGCTATACCTTTGCTATTTTGGCATGGTCGATCCGGCATTCTACGGGCTGCGCTACCTGAACATGCCCGGCGGGTATGAACTGAATCGGCAGGTGATGTCGCCCACATCAGGGTCGATCGTCGCAATCAGCGCAACGCGACTGCAGGGGATCTATCTCCCTGAGTCGCTGCGCGCCCAATACGAAGCGTTCCGCAACACCGAACCGGCAGCCGTGCTCGGCGGGACCATTTACGTTTATGACCTGCGCCGCCCGCAGGTGCCGGCTTCGCGGTGAAACAACCTCGGTGATCTATGCGCGATGATGTCTATGAAGAAATGTTTCGCATTGAAGACACGCATTGGTGGTATGTCTCCAAGCAGCGGATCGTGTCAGAGTTGATTTCCCGCTACGCATCGCCCACCGGTCAGAACGGCGCGCCCCGGCGGCTGCGCATTGCTGACCTGGGGTGCGGGTGCGGGGCGATGTTGAATAAGCTGAAGGCCGCGCACGATGTCGTCGGCGTCGATCCTTCCCCGCTGGCGATTGAGTTTAGCGCCCGTCGGGGCATTGTGGTTCAAAAGGGGAGCTTTCCGAATGAGATTCCGCTCGCAGCAGGTGAGTACGATGTTGTGATGATGCTCGATGTCATCGAGCATCTGCAGGATGACTACGCCGGCGTGAAGACGGCGGGGCGGCTGCTCGACGCGGGCGGGATCATGGTGATCACGGTGCCGGCGTATCAGTGGCTATGGAGCGATTGGGATGAGCTGCACCATCACTTCCGCCGGTATAACCGGAAGATGTTGCGTGATGTGGTGGCGAGCAACGGGCTTGATATCGAGCTATTGAGCTACGCGAATACGACGCTCTTCCCGCTGGCCGCTGCGGCGCGGGGGGTGCATAATCTGCGGAAGAAAAAGATCGAGTCGGCGGACATGAAGGTCCCGCCGGGGCCGGTGAATGCCCTGTTTCGGGGCATCTACAGCTTCGAGCGCCATCTGCTTGGGAGATTGCCGATGCCGTTTGGTTTGAGCGTGGTCGGTGTTGCGCGGAAGCGCTGACCAGCCACCCCAACAGTGATCTTCACCTCATTTCCTCCCTTCGCGTTTGTACGAAGCTGAGATTTAGTGGCATTTTTGTTGTGGCATTGCCGGCTTGCAGCGGTTATTTTTGCAGGCCCTCGGCCAGTTCTGATCGTTCTAGGAGAAGTGCATGCGCAACGCGTCTTACCCCGTCCAACAACTTGAGCCTCGTCGTCTTCTGGCGACGCTTCCGAGTGGGTTTGTTGAGCAGACAATCGCCAATCTGGCTGACCAGCCAACATCGCAGATTTTTGCACCCGATGGCAGGCTGTTTGTTGCACTCGAAGGGACCAATGACACCTCCGGCCCCGCTCAGGTGCGCGTCATCAAGAACAATGCACTGCTCGCCACCCCGCTGCTCACTGTCACGACGCAATCATTCTTTGAGCGCGGGCTGCTCGGAATCACGCTGCATCCGAACTTCAGTTCCAACGGCCATGTGTACGTCTATTACACTTTGCCGAGCACATCGGTCACGCATCGAGTCGAGCGATGGACCGTCCCTTCCGGCACCGATGTCGCCGACCCCGCCAGTCGTGTAACCATTTTTGATATCTCGACCCCCGCCGGCCAAGGCTCGGCGGGCAACCACAACGGGGGGGCGATGGGCTTCGGGCCCGACGGCAAGCTTTACATTGCTGTCGGTGACAATGCCGTTGCCTCCAATTCGCAGACGCTTGGCAATCTGTTTGGCAAGATGCTTCGGATTAACGACGACGGCACGATTCCCGCAGACAATCCGTTCTTGGCGCAGACGACGGGTGTCAACCAGGCTATCTGGGCGTTGGGCCTGCGCAACCCGTTCACGTTTACATTCCAGCCGGGCACCGGGCGGCTGTTTATCAACGATGTCGGCTCGTCAGGTTCGGGGCGGCGCGAGGAAGTGAACGATGGCTTTGCTGGTTCCAACTACGGCTGGCCGAATATCGAGGGTTTCCGGGTGGCCCAGCCGCTGCCGAGCATTGGCACCTACCGCGATCCAGTTCATGCTTACAGCGATGGTGTCGCCATCACCGGCGGGGCTTTTTACAACCCCGTCACGCCGATGTTTCCTGCCAGTTTCATCGGGCGATACTTCTACGGCGACTATGTGAGTGGGTTTTTCCGTACACTCAATCCGGCAGCCACCGCGCCCCTGACGGCAACGGCATTCGGCACCGGCGCGAGCGGGCCGGTCGATTTTGATGTCTCGCCGGTCGATGGGTCGCTCTATTACATCGAGTATGCCAGCCGCAATCTGAAGCGGATTTTCGTCAATACCGCGCTGCTCCCCGTGATTCAGGATCAGCCCGATTCAAAGACGGTATCGCTGGATGAACCTGCGACATTTGAAGTGGAAGCTGCCGGCGCAGGGCTGAGCTATCGGTGGCAGAAAAACAATGTCGACATTCCCGGCGCCATCGGCACGTCATACACCGTCGACCCGCCGTTGCTTTCAGATAGCGGCTCGGTTTACCGTGTGATTGTAACCAACGCCAGCGGTTCGGTCGCCTCGGTCGGGGCGACGCTCACCGTGCTCAACAACTTCCGTCCGACCGCCAACATCACCGCACCTTCCACCGGCGGGACGTTTGTGGTCGGGCAGACCATCAACTTCAGCGGAACCGCAGACGATGCGGAGGACGGCGTGTTGCCCCCCAGCGCCTATAGCTGGGAAGTGCGCTACACCACCGGTGCCGTCACGCGGCCCCCGATTTTGCAGACATCCGGCGTGACCAGCGGGCAGTTCGTCACTGAAGTCACCCCCGCGCATCGCGGGATTGATGTCACTTACGAAGTCGTTCTCACTGTGACCGATAGCGCCGGCACCATGCGAACCGTGGTCAACACGCTCACGCCAATCGTCTCGACGGCCACGCTGGCGACCAACGTGCCCGGATTGAGTGTGAAATGGGACGGAACGATTTTCCCCGCCAATTTCAACTTTGACAGCATCGTGGGCAGGGAGTGGTCTATCGGAGTCGATTCACCGCAGGTCGTTGCCGGGCAAACCTACGAATTCTTAAGCTGGTCTGACGGCGGGGCGGTGACGCATGACATTACGGTCCAGCCGACCAACACGACCTACACGGCATCCTTCCTCGACGTGACCAATCCGGAAATTACCGGCACAACGTTCGATTACACGCTTCCCGCGCCGGCGGCACCGCATTCGGTCGCGATCGATTTTTCGGAGAACGTCGGCCCGAGCATTGCTGCGGGTGATCTGATTGTGACCAACACGACCACCAATACCGTCATCGATGTCAACGATATCGCCGTCGCCTACAACCCGGCAACGAATCGGGCGCAGTTCACATTCCCCGGCCTGCCCGGCGGGCAGCTGCCGCGCGGCAACTACTCGGCGGTGTTTGCCAGTGGTAACGCGGAAGACGCCTTTGGGAACACGGTGCGCGGCGAAACGACCGTGTCGTTCTTTGTGCTCCCCGGCGATGCGAATCACAGCCGAACGGTCGATCTGAACGACTTCACCGCGCTGGCCGCATCTTTCGGATTGCCCGGCAGGGTCTTCTCGAATGGCGACTTCAACTACGACGGTTTGGTGAACCTGGATGATTTCACGGTGCTGGCAGTTGCGTTTGGCGATTCCCTGCCCGCGGCCCGGCAGGGTCGAGTTGCCGCCGACGATGGCACCACCAACGTCTTGGTGGCTGGGAAGCAGAGTCTTGAGGCAAAAGAATGGAGTGCCCCAGAACGCGCCGCATTCGCCGATATTTTCAGGGATGAACACGGAAAAATCATTTAGCACCCTGCGGTCTAATGCGGCAGTTTTGGATTGACAGAATCGGGCCTGCAAGGGCATGATGCAGCGAATTCGTGGAAGTTTGGACATTTCAGATGTGATCAACCACTTCGGGAGAATCTGGTAATGCGTTCTAAGTCTAGTAATGAGCGTCGTTTACGTTTTGGGGAATCTGTCCGGGCTGCTTTGCTTGAGAATTTGGAGTATCGCCGCTTTCTGCACGCGGGCCACGATCACTCGTTGGCCGATGATGGGCACGACCACGAACAAGTGCTCGGCCTCGATCACATAAGCCTGACCGAGTTCCTGCGCGAGAATCCGCAGTTGGCTGGCTCCGATATTTGGGCCACCACAACCTTCAACCCCACCAACAGCCCCAACTCTGCCGACTGGCTCTATGACCCTCATGTGATTGAAGACGATCGGCCTGTAAGCCCGGCGCCCGAAGCCCCAACCACTTCCGCTGGCCCCGAAGCGCTGCAACTGCCCGACTTGGTTCCCCTGACCGGCGGGGGGTTCCTCAGCCCGTTCGTCGACAAGACCGAGATTCCCGGCCACAACCTCCTTCGATTTTCAACCGCTATCGGAAATCAGGGCACCGGGCCGGCGATTCTCCGCAGCAACCGCACGGGCGTGCCACCCGTGAGTTCCGGGCTGACTTCGTGGAGCAACCCCGATGGGACTCAGAATGTGCTGCAGGAGATCTACGACTACAACGGCTCCAGCTTCACTTTCAACAACTACCGCCTTGCAGGGCGCATGGTGTTTCACTCGGCTCACAACCACTTTCACCTTGAAGGCTACGCCAACTACCGCGTGCTGACGAACGTGGGTGGCCAGCCAGGCCCGGTCGCCATCCGCAGCGGGTTTGATAACGCCCCTGCGGTGGGTGATAAGGTCGGGTTCTGCCTGGTCAATATCAACAACAGCTTTACAATGACCAACGGGCAGTCTTCCACGACGCTGCAGGGTTATGACCCGTTCGGGTCACAGTCGTCGCCGTCGCAAAACGGCCAGCCGCAAACTACCTGCGGCTTTCTGCAGGGCATTCACGTTGGCCATGCCGACGTCTATTCCAGCTTTTATGACGGCCAGTGGGTCGATGTAACGGGCGTGCCGAACGGAAACTATTTCCTCGAAGTCACCCTCGATGCACTGGATGTGATTCAGGAAAGTGACGAAACCAACAACACGGTTGTGGTTCCGTTTGTCCTCAATACCACCGCAGGCACGGGCGGCACGATTCAGCCCGACCAATACGAGCCCAACAACTCTTTTGCGGAAGCGACGGATCTCGGTGTGCAAGGCGTGGAAACGCGCTCCGGCAACACCATTCACATCACCGGGGAAGCAGACTATTACCGGTTTGTTGCCGCGAGCAATGCGCCGGGCAATGTCCGGCTGATCATCGCCGATCGCGATGTCAACCTGGCCCTGTTTGACTCGTCGTTCAACCTCATCGGCCAGTCATCGTCGCCCGCCACGGGCACCAGCGGTTCGCCGGTCACTGAGCAAATCAACTTCACGCCTGTCGCTGGCGAGACTTACTACATCCGCGCCACGGGCTTTGGCAGCGACCTCAACCCGCAGACCAGCGGTGTCAGCAGCAACTACGCGGTGGCGATCAATATCCTGCCGACAGTCACCGGTGCCACCGCCATCGCCAATGCCGCGGAACAAGGCAACGTGTTTGGCCGGATCGATCTCGCCCGCAATGGCCCGGTTTCCGGCGGCCTCAATGTCAACATCACGGTCGGCGGAACGGCCACGCGCGGTGTGGACTATGAGATTTATCATGACGAAGTGCTGATCACCGGTAACGTGATTTCGATCGGTGCCGAAGCGTCGGGTGCCCAGTTGCAGATTCGCCCGCTGACTGATGCGCTGGTGGAGACCAATGAAACAGTGACCGTCGCCGTCGCGCCAGGTACGGGCGTCTACGTCGTCGGCGGCACCACGGGCGGCACGGTGACGATCGCCGACGTTCCGCCGGCCGTGCTGGGCCAGGCATTCAACTTTGAGACCGGCCACTCGGTCTCCTTCAATTTCTCGCTCGATGTGTCGGCCAGTCTCGCCGCGGGCGACCTTGTCGTGCTCGATTCTCAGAATCAGCCCGTGTCGGTGACCTCACTCAATTACGTTCCGGCGGGCAATCAGGCTCAGTTCGGGTTCGCGTCGTTGCTGCCCGACGGCCGATACACCGCCACGCTGAGCGCCGCCGCCGTGACGCACGCGCTTGGCGCGCCGCTATCGGCGGATGCCGTCGTGCCGTTCTTCGTACTCGCCGGCGATGCCACACGCGACGAATCGGTCAACCTCGACGACTTCACCGCGTTGGCTTCCAACTTTGGCCAGACCGGGCGGGTCTTCAGCCAGGGCGATTTTGATTACAACGGCAATGTCAACCTTGACGACTTCACCATCCTCGCCACCCAGTTTGGCACGACCCTCCCCGCGGGCCGTTTCGCTGCGGTTCGGCCAGTGGGTGAAGGTGCGTCGCCGGTGTTGTCGTCGAGCGTGACGGCGACCGGGACGGCGCGCACCTCGGCCTTTAGCTCCTCGGTTGCCATCAGCCGCATTTTTGATGAACTTGAAGACCGCGCCCTCGCCAGCCAACCGGCTTAGGCGTTGCGCGGTGGGGTACTGATTTCGCCCGTCGGCCTTTCCGGGCCGGCGGGCTTGTTTTGCCTGCGGAACCCGCACAAACCGGGTCGCGGGCGATCCGCCGTGAACCGGCGATGTTTTTGGAGAAAGCACATCATGCCATCGTTCGTTCGTTCGCATCGTACTTCGGTTGAAACCCTCGAAGCCCGTCGTCTTTTTCACGCCGCAATCTATCACGCACTCTCGCCCGACCTCGCCGCGCCGGCCGATGGCGACACGCACATTCCTGCAACGCAGTTGCTGCGAGTCTTCCCGCAGTTGGCCGGGCGCGATCTGTGGGATTCTTCGTCATTCAACCCCACGAACAGCAACGATCCGGGTGATTACCTTTACGATCCACATTTCATCGAAGACGACCGCCCGGCGGCCGAGCAGGTAGGCGACAACCCTGACGTGACCGGACCGAGCGTGCTCGTCGACGCGTTGCCCGATTTTGTTCCGTTGAGCAGTTGGACGAGCGGCTCATTTAGCCCGTTTGTTGACACCACCGAGAACCCCGGCCGGGTGTTGGTGAAGTTTGCCAACGCCATCGGCAACCAGGGTGCCGGGCCTGCATCGCTTTACTCCCAGAGCAGTGGCACCCCGCCGGCAGGCAGCGGCATCAGCAGTTGGATCAACGCCGACGGCACGCAGAATGTGCTACAGCGCATTTATTCCTGGAACGGCAGCAGTTTCACCTTCAGCCGCTACGCTCCCGGCGGGCGGTTTATTTATCATCCGGCACACAGCCACTTCCACATGGAAGGCTATGCCGAATATCGACTGGTGCAAAACGTCGGCGGGCAGCCCGGCGCTCAGGTATTCCGAAATGACGGTACCGAAGCCATCGGCGAAAAAGTCGGCTTCTGCCTGATTAACGTCAGCACATTCACCACCTCCGGCGGGCAGTCGAGCACCTCGCTGCCGGGCTACAATGCCACCGGGCAGCCCAGCCCGGGTTGCGGGTTTCAGCAGGGAGTCAGCGTCGGCCGCGCCGATGTGTACGGCAGCGGGTATGACGGGCAATGGATCGATGTGACCGGCGTGCCGAACGGCAGCTATTTCATCTCGGTCACCGTTGATGCCGCCAACGCAGTTGAAGAGTCGGATGAAACCAATAACACGATGTATGTGCCGTTCACGTTGAACGTCAATCCCCCTACGGGTGGTATCCCGCTTGACCGATTCGACCAGGCCTCGAACGGCGGGCCAAACAACACGTTTGCCACCGCGACCGATCTGGGCGAACTCGGCGTGGCCACCGAGGCCGGCCTCACTGCTCACGCCGGCGTCGACTTTGACTATTTCCGCTTCACCGCCACATCGAGCGGGCTTTACAACGTCCAGTTGGCCTTCACCAACGGCAACATGGATCTCTACGTCTACGACTCCAATCAAAACCTGCTCGAACAGTCGACCGATCCGGGGGTCTCCTCCGGAAGTCAGCTGCTCGAAACCGCGCCCGTGAACTTCGTTGCGGGCCAGACTTATTATGTCCTTGCCCGTGGCGGGCTTATCTCGGGCGCGAGCGGCGGGGGGATGAGCAACAACTACTCGCTCCGCACCTTTATCTTGCCGACCGTTACGCCGGCCACTTCCAGTGCTTCGGCCAGCGAAGTCGGTCTGCAATCGGGCATGGTTCGGGTCAGCCGCAACGGGCCAGACTCGTCGCCCGTTAATGTTCCATTTACCGTCGGCGGTACCGCGACCCGGGGCGTCGACTACCACCTCTATCACGACGATGTGCTGCTGCCCGTGGGCGTGAACCAGGTTGCCATCAGCACCGACACGATGGCCGCGGATATCGAAGTGCGACCCATCGCCGACAATCTGGTTGAGGCATCGGAAACGGTCATCATCACGGTGCAGTCGAACAGCGCCTACGTGCTCGGCCCCGGCGGTGCCCAGACTGTCGTCATCGCAGACACGCCCCCGGCAGTCACGGGTTCCGGGTTCCATTTCCAAACGCTGCCCCTGGCCGTTGAGTTTGATTTTACCCTTGATGTCGGTGCGTCACTTGATACAGGTGATCTAACGATCGCCCGAACCTCCGGCGGCGGGCGCGTGGATGTCGCCAGCGTCGCCTACGTCTCGGGGAACAATCGTGCACGATTCACGATTGACGGGGTGCTGCCGGACGGCCGATACACAGCGGCCCTCGCTCCCGAGGGCGTCACTCATTCGCAAGGTCTGGCGTTGACAGCGCCGACGGTGCTCGAGTTCTTCGTGCTCGCTGGCGATGCCACTCGCGATGCGCAGGTCAACCTCGATGACTTCACCGCATTGGCAAGTGCCTTTGGCGGGCCGGGAACGTTCTCGCAGGGCGACTTTGATTACAACGGTCAAGTCGAACTGGATGACTTCACGCTGTTGGCGACCAAGTTTGGCGATTCGCTCCCGCAGGCGCGTGCGGCGTTTGCGCCGGTCGGTCTGACGGCGGCGACTTCGCCATTCTCGACCAAATTGGTTCGGACACTTGTTGGTGACTTGGAAATATAGGCAAATTGGAACGATTGCGGCCTTCAAATCACCGGTTGCACGGGTGCAACCGGTGGTTTGCCCTTGCGAACAACCATTTGCATGGGATTTTGGTTGCCGCAACACCTAATTGGTAATAAATTCGAAAATCTGCAACACCCCGGCGGTGGAACCGCTGTATTTTTTGGACAGTCTTTTGTATCGGTGCAGAATTCTGGTGTGGTGAATCGATTTGGAGGCGAGAATGTCGCTGCGAAAGTCTACGGTCGAGTTTCTGGAAGCCCGTCAACTCTTGTCGGGTTCCACCGGCGCAAGTACTGATGTTTCAATAACTAAGGTGCAGTTCGGTGACTCGCACGCCGATACGTTGACCGGTCAATGGATTGTCCAGCTCGGCGGATATGAAGGAACCGCAGGCAGCCAGCTTAAGAAGGCGCGCCGGCTGCTCACCGAGCAGGATGCCTCAGTTTTTGTCCGCCAATACCTGGTCGCCGACGGGCTGTTCAGCGTGCGCATGCCGGCCGGGCTTACCTCGCAGCAGCAGTATGATGCCCTCAGCCGCCTGCCCGGCTTTGTCAGTGCCGAGCCGGATTGGGTGCAGCGAATCAACCTTACCCCGAACGATCCGAGTTTCGGTTCGCTCACGGGCCTCAATCAAGCGAATGATCAGGACATCGACGCTCCCGAGGCATGGAATACCACGACAGGATCGATGGCGCAGGTGGTCGGTATCATTGATTCTGGCGTGAACTATAACCACCCAGATCTGGTGCAGAATATCTTCCTAAACCAGGCCGAGATCCCCGCTTCGCGACTGGCCAATCTCACCGACGTCGACGGCGACGGACTGATCACGTTCCGCGATCTAAATAACGCCGTTAATCAGGGTGTTGGCAAGATTCAGGATTTGAATAGCGACGGACGCATCAGCGGCTTTGACGTGCGCGCGACGATGAACCTCACTGCCGGGGTGGACAACGGCACCGGCGGGTGGGCGGACGGCATCGACACCGATACCAACGGCTTCGCCGATGATCTTGTCGGCTGGAATTTTCTCTCGGGAAACAACGATCCCAATGACGTCTTCGGCCACGGTTCACACGTCGCTGGCACCGTGGGCGCGGTGGGCAATAACGGCGTGGGTGTGGTGGGGGTAAACTGGAAAGTCAGCTTGTTGCCGCTGAAGGTCGGGGGGATTAACTCCAGCGACAACACCATCAGCACCTCAGCGGCGACGGCGGCACTGAATTACTCAGTGTTGATGAAACAACGCGGCAACCAGGTGCGCGTCACCAACAATAGCTGGGGTGGCGGGGGCTTCAACTCTGCCCTGCAGTCGGCAATTCAAAGCAACTCGAACAATGATATCTTGTTTGTCGCGGCGGCGGGCAATGATGGGACGAACAATGATTCGATTCCCCACTATCCTTCCAACTACACGATTCCGAATGTTATCTCCGTAGCGAATCTGCTTTCCAGCGGCAATCGAAGCGGCGGAAGCAACTTCGGTGCAACGACCGTGGACCTCGGCGCGCCGGGCACCAACATTCTCAGCACGACCGGTTCCGGCTATTCGTTTTTCACCGGCACATCGATGGCCTCCCCCCACGTCGCGGGCGTGGCGGCGTTGCTGCTGAGCGCTGTGCCGACACTCACCGTCGCTCAGATGCGCGCGGCGATGTTTAACACAGTCGATGTAATTCCATCCCTCGCCGGTTTTATGGTCACCGGCGGGCGGGTCAACGCATTTAGCGCGCTGCAGTCGATCCTGCTGCCCGCGCCCGGCACGCCGACGCTTGCCAGCGGCAGCGACACGGGTGCATCGAGCAGCGACGGCATCACCAACGACAACACACCCACGCTTGAAGGGACTGCCCCCGTAGGTTCGACAGTTAAAGTTTTCGTGGACGGCAATGAAGTGGCTTCGGTCGCGGCCCCGGCTGGGACTTGGTCGTTTACCACCGGTGTTCTCGCCGACGGCCCACACACCGTCACTGCTTCCGCTACGAGTGGCGCGCAAAGTAGTATTGCCTCGGCACCGCTTGAGTTTTTGATCGATACCGTCGCGCCGACCACTGGCGTGGGCCTCTTTGACTCGTCGCAGGCACCGCACCGGCTGAACTTCCCGTTCAGCGAGAATCTTGCTGACACGTTCTCGACCTCGTTCGTCAGTTTGCAAAACCTGATCACGCTCGCGCAGATTCCCAGCAGCAACCTCACGGCGAGCTATAACCCGGCCACGAATCTCGGGTCGTATTCATTCACCGGTTTCGCCTTCGGCATTGTTCCGAGCGGCAATTATCGCGCGACAGTGCAGCCGGTCGATGTGGCTGGCAATGTGCAGGCCACGCCGACTCAATTGTCTTTCCAGTTCCTCAACGGCGATGCGACCGGCGATGGCACCGTGAATCTTAACGACTTCACGCGGCTCGCTGCCAACTTTGGACAATCGCCCCGGATCTACTCACAGGGCGACTTTAACTACGATACGGTCGTGAATCTGAACGATTTCACCATCCTGGCAGCGTCTTTTGGCCTGACTTTGCCTCCATTGGCTGATCTGCCGCGCGGCGCGTCGGTCGCCTCGGCCTCGCCGGGGTTGTTTTCCAACACGCCGCTTGACGATTCCAAGGGCTTGGCCCTCGATGTGCTGGATTTGTCCGGTGGCGAGACGATCTGATTGTTTCGATGATCGCGCCCGACCGATGCTGAACGGCCCGTGAGCGGGGTCCGGCCGCCATAAAACAGGCAAACTCTGTCGCCTGCATCGCCTGAGAAAGGTGGTGCAGGCGGCTTTGTCAAAGTTTCTTTTTGACTCTGGCAGGAATTGGGGGAAAATTCGAGCAAGTTGTGGCGTCTCTTCCCCGGAAGAGGCCCCGGTCTCTTCGGCGAGATGAAGTCTTAAGTCCAATTCAGGCAAGCTTTTGCGGCAGTTAGATATGAGGAGAGAAGTGATGCAGGTCTCGACCAAGTCAGTCCAATCCCGCGGGCGGCGAAATGCTGGCACAATCGCTCGCCGCGGTCGTCCGGCAGTGATTGAAGCCATGGAATCGCGTCAGCACCTCACAGGCACGATCAGCTATGTAGATGTGCCCATCACCTCCGCCGCCATTGCGGCCGATCCCACCCTGGCAAGTCTGCGTACCCTCGACGTGCGCCTCACAGTCTCCAGCGGCGATGACTGGCTCGCATCAGACATTCGGGTGCAACTTACCCAAGGCTCGTTCTACAACCCGCGCGCCGGTGGCAATGTGCCTGACACAACCGAGTGGAGCGATAATCCACACCTCCGGTTTGATACATGGGTCGGCGGGCCGAATACTTCGGCGCCGCTCGTGCTGGGCCGCCAGGAAGGAAGCGGGTCGGCCATTTTCAGCCCCAGCGAAGTGAACGTGGCGTTCGGAGATTTACAGAATACCGGCGCAGGCACCTTCACGATTGCCCGGCTCACGATGACCCAGAACGCCGTCGGAACCATCAACGGCCGGTTCTTCGTGCTCTCGGCTTCCTCGACTGCGGTGCCGTTTACGAGGGCCATTACCAGCGCCGTCACGCAGCCGCCTGCAATCACAACCACCATCAAAGGCTGGGTGTTTAATGACACAAATGGCGACAGCCGACACGACACCAACGAAGCCCGGGCTTCCGGCTGGCAGGTCTACATCGACGCAAACAACAACGGTCGCCTCGACAGCAACGAGTCTTCCGTCCGAACCAACGCGCAGGGCAATTTTACCTTCGGCCAGTTGGCGGCGGGGACCTATCGCGTTCGGGTCAGTCTGCAAACCGGCTTCCAGCGGACTTTCCCCACCAACAGCTCATTCTCACATAACGTCACTCTCACCAACGGCCTCATTGCCGACCGAAAGACCTTCGGCGTGACTCAGCGCGCCAAGATCAGCGGGCTGGTGTACAACGACAGCAATAACAACCAGACCAAAGGCGCCGGCGAGACGGGGCTTTCGGGGTGGCGGATCTATATCGATCGAAATAACAATGGTAAGTTCGATTCCAACGAAACCAATGTTCGATCGGCCTCCGATGGAAGTTGGAGCTTCATCGGGCTGACTCCCGGCACTTATAACATCCGCATTGTGCAAGTCACCGGCTTCACCCGAACCACACCCTCCAGCGGGGTATTCTCGGTCGCGGTGGGCAGTGGGGCACATTCTACTACCAGCAATTTCGGGCAACGCGCCATTTAGTGCAGGCCGGGGTTAACGTCGATCTTCCGCCGGGGCAGGAGGCATTTGCCGTCCTGCCCCAGCCTGTTTGATAGACACACTGTATAATGCGGCCCGGGGTAGTTGGGAGTCTGTGGATATGCCGAAGCGAATGCTGACGATCGAAAATCTGGAGCGCCGTCTTTTAATGGCGGGTTACGAAGTTGAGGGAATTCAGTCGGCGGCGCTGTCGCAGCCGCAGATTAATGCCTACTTCTCGCGCACCCCGAACGGCGCACCGCTCGAAGACAACTTTGGCCTGGGAATCTTCAACCTGACCCCATTTTTTGATACCGGCGCGAGTGGCGTGCTGCTCAGTTCATTCTGGGCCGACCTGCTCGACGTCAACACCTCCACGTTTGCCGGTCAGGATGTGATATTCAGCGACATTGGCGTGGGTGGGTCGGAGGACTTCTTCGTCTCTGAATCGCTTTATCTGCACCTCGGCAAGTTTCACCCCGATGCGGAAGTGAATGAACTCGATGTGCTTGATGAGGTTTATACCCAGTCGTTTGGCCCTCTCAGGATGCAGGTCGGCCCGGCTGAGCCGAATCCGAACCCCATTCTGGAGGCGCTGAACGTCATCGGCATGCCTGCAATGGTGGGAAAAGTCGTGGTGATGGATCCCAAGCCCGTCGACACCTTTGCCGACAACATGCGCACCTATGTCTACAACCCCGGTACGCCATTTAATCCGGCGCTTGCGGACATCGAGCCTGGAATTCCTTCGACCAACGTTCATGTCCCGTTGACCTACGTTAACTTCGAAGCGTTCACGACAGTGTCGCCGCCGGGCGCGCCCGGGCCGGCATTGACTTACAACCCGTTCATTGGCCGCAACCCGTTCCAGCCGGGCGACACCCGCCCTCAGCCGGTTGCGGGGTATAACAATCTCACCTCCTCCGGCGATTGGCTGTTCGACACGGGCGCAGCGGCGTCGATTATGTCGCGCGCGCGGGCGGCCGATCTGGGCGTGACCTATGTCCCCGGAACCTACGGCTCCGAAGACCCGGAACTGCAAGGACTTGCGCCGGGCACACGCACCTTCAAGCTCACCATCGGCGGTGTCGGCGGGGAGACGACGCTTGTCGGCTTTTTCATGGATTCGCTCACGCTCCCAACGACCGACGGACTTGGACTGGAGTACATCGGTGCCCCGGTATTGATCGGCGATATCACCCTGTTCGACCCGATTACAAGCCAGCCGTACACGCTCGACGGCATTCTCGGGATGAATTACTTCGTCGCCTCCACCAATGTCGTCCAACTTCCCGGCGATCCTTTCCCAACGCTGGAAGACCTAACGATCGGTGCCTACGACTGGGTCACGTTCGATGAGCCTAACGCGCTGCTAGGCCTGCAACTGCGAGACACCGTTCCCGGGCCGACTGTCATTGCCACGCTTTTCGAGCACGATGTCGCCCCGAATGGCTTCTACTTCCAGTTTAGCCGCAATGTCGGTGCATCACTTTCGCTGGCTGATCTCGTGCTGACGAATGCCACGACCGGACAGGTCATTCCGTCGAGCCAGTTGGTGTTGGAGTTTGAGCCTGCACTCAATACCGCCACGCTGAGGTTCCCCGGCGCGGTTGACCTGAACGGCATTTTGCCGAACGGAAACTATCAGCTGCGCGTCATCGCCGACGGGGTGGTCGATCAGTTCGGCGTTGCGATGCCAGCCGACCAGACGCTGCCGTTCTTTTCGCTCAACGCCGATGCCAATCGCGATCGCAGCGTAACCCTCAACGACTTCACCGCGCTCGCGGCCAACTTTGGCCTGGACGATCGCACCTGGGCACAGGGCGACTTTACCCTGGATGAGCGCGTGGATTTGAATGACTTCACTGTGCTCGCGGCCAATTTCGGCATTTCACTGCCCGCAGCGGCGGCAACGCCCCGCCCGGCGGTGTCGCCTGCGGTCGCGCAGCGCGTGTCAAACGTCTTCGCCGCCGGCTCGCTCATCGGCAGGCTGCTGGACGAGCGCGAATGGCTGCCGGCATGAGGCCGTCCTGGCGACCATCGTGGCGACCGTCGCGACGTGATGAGCCTGTTCCTCTTTTGCACACCGGAGTAGGTTGATGTGGCATCTCGATTCACTCGAACGCCGCCGTCTGCTGGCGTTTACGGCCTCGGTCAACGCCGGCGTGCTCACGGTGCAGGCGGGCAACACCGGTTCAAACCTCGCGGTGTCGCAATCGCTCGACAGCCTGCGCATTACCGATCTCAATGACGGCCTCAGCCAGGACATCCTGCTTTCACTTTTCAATACGGCCCACATCAACGGCGGCAGTGGGAACGACCGGTTGACCGCGGCCGTTATCACAGGGAAGTCGTTCATCCTCAACGGCGGGGCGGGCAATGACACACTTGTCGGATCGGCCAACGTGGCTGATTTCATCGGCGGCTCCGGAACCGATCTCGCCGACTTTTCCTCGGCCTCGCAACCTCTCATCATTTCGCTTGACGGTGCGGCCAACGATACGCTCTTCGGTGTAGCCAATCGAAGCGTGCGCGGCGATATTGAGAACGTGTTCGGCGGGTCGGGGAATGACTTCATCGCCGGATCCGACCAAACCAACGTTCTGCAAGGCAACGGCGGGAAGGACACGCTCATCGGCAACGATGGCAATGACACCCTTTCCGGCGGCAATAAGAACGATTCGCTTGTCGGGGGTGGTGGCGACGATTTTCTCGTCGGCGGGGCGGGGACGATGGATATCGTCAGCTACGCAGCCAGCACGCGCCCGGTGAGCATCACCATCGACGACATTGCCAACGACGGCACCGACCGTGAAAGCGACAACATCGCGGCAACCTGCGAAGGGTTCATCGGCGGTTCGGGCGACGACTCCATCGTTGGCAGCGGGAAGCCCAATCGCATTGACGGGGGGGCCGGCAACGATACCCTGCGCGGCGGAAGCGGCAACGACACAATCACCGGCGGCCCGGGGATTGATTCCATCCTCGGCGAAGCCGGCAACGACCTGCTCAACACCATCGACGGCGAAATCGACACCGTCTCGGGGGGCAGCGGCACCGACATTGCCAGCGCCGACCCAAATGACATCCTCTCTGCAATTCCCTGATTTCGCGCCGGCCAACCCATTGCCAACCGCAGAATCGTTCAGCGGAATTTGACTTGGCCAGCACCCGAGCCTATATTCGTCTAGTCGAATATGCGAAAAGGCGAATCAACACAGGCCAATGCCTTGTTTGCCGCCGTGGCGGATGCGACCCGGCTGCGCATCGTCAACCTGTTGAGCACCGGCGAGCTGTGCGTGTGCGATCTTGTCGCGGTGCTTCGATTGCCGCAGCCGAAGGTGTCGCGCCACCTGGCCGTGTTGCGCAGTGCGGGGCTGGTCGAGCAGCGCATTGAGTCCAACTGGCGCCATTATCGCCTTGCCCCCGCCGCGAGCGAGTTGCATCATAAATTGCTCGACTGCCTCACGTGTTGTGTGAGTTGCGTGCCGCAGGTGCGGTCGGATCTTCAGCGGCTGGAGCGCAAAGCCGCCTGCTGTGCCCCTGTTCAATTGACCAAGAGTGTTTCCCGGAAGAGGTGAGTGATGGCGAGCCGTCAAAGTGTGCTGGTGCTGTGTACGGGTAACTCGTGCCGGAGTCAGATGGCAGAGGCGTTTCTGCGTAGGTATCACGGCGATCGATTTGACGTTCACTCTGCGGGGACGCTTCCGAAGGATGAAGTGCATCCTCTGGCAGTTCGGGCGATGGACGAGGTTGGCGTTGATATCAGCGAGCATCGGCCGAAGGATGTTGCAGATTTTCTTGGCAAACTGCCCCTCGCGCATTTGCTGATCGTCTGCGATCGCGCGAACGATAGCTGCCCGCGGGTGTGGCCCGGAAGTATCAGTCGCACCTACATGCCCTTCGATGACCCCGCCGACGCAACCGGAGACGATGAGGCGGTCATGGCCGTGTTCCGCCGGGTGCGCGATGAGATTGATGCCGCGATGAACCGTTGGTCTCCACCGAAAGAGTAAGCCGTTTTTTGATCCAGGAGTGCAATCATGATTGAAGAATCTCTAACCAATATCGTGAAAGAGAAGTATGGTGCCACCGCCCGCGCCGGGCTGTCGAGCGAGAACGACGGCGTTCGCAGTGTCGCCGAGGCCTTCGGGTATACCGCAGACGAACTGTCGCGCATTCCCGCCGAAGCGAACATGGGCCTTTCGTGCGGCAATCCGATCGCGCTGGCCAATCTCCGTGCCGGCGAAGTAGTGGTTGATCTGGGTTCCGGCGGCGGGCTGGATGTGTTCCTCGCGGCCGCCAAAGTGGGGCCGACGGGTCGCGCGATCGGCATCGACATGACGCCCGACATGGTCGCGCTCGCAAAACGCAACGCCGCAAAGGGAGACGCTCAGGGAGCGCCGTATGAAAACGTCGAGTTTCTCCTCGGCGAGATCGACAAACTCCCGCTGCCCGATGCCTCGGCGGATGTCATCATCTCCAATTGCGTAATCAATCTCGCTGCAGACAAAAGTGCGGTGTTTCGCGAAATGTATCGCGTGCTGCGTCCCGGCGGGCGAGTGGCTGTGAGCGATATCGCGCTCAAGAAGCCGCTGCCCGCAGAACTTGCCCGCGATGTTGCCGCATTTGTTGGGTGCATCTCGGGGGCGATCGCGGTGGAGAAGTATGAGTCTGGCTTACGTGAGGCGGGATTTGCCAGCATTGCCGTTGTGGATGCGCAGGCCGATCTCAACGCCTATGCGAAGGTCGAGGGTCAGGTTGGTTGTTGCAGCCCGGCGATGGCCGCGCCGCCGGTCGCGCAAGCCACTTGCTGCGTGGGCACAAAAACTGTTTCACTAGCCGTCGGTGGCGGCGGTTGCTGCGGCACCGAGCCGGCGGCCGAGGATGCGCATGAGGCAATTGCCAGCGTTCTGGAGCGGCATGATGTCAACGAGTTTGCTGCCAGTGTGAAGGTGTTTGCGATAAAGATGTAGGCTTGTGAGGTGCGTGTGGTGTTTCGGGTCGGACCGCTCATTCTCCTTGCGCTCCTGGTGGTGGGTTGCGCGCGCGGCGGCGCGGACAGACTCATCTCCGCCGACAGAATTCTGGCCGACATCAGCTATCTCTCGTCGGACCATTTCAAGGGGCGTGCGTGTCGGTCTCCCGAAGCCCAAGAGGCGGCAGCGTTTATTGCGGCGCGGTTTGCGAAAGCTGGGCTGGAGCCGGTCGCCGGCGGCGATGGATTCTTCCACGGCACCGCCGACGAGTCGATGGCGCCCAATGTCCTGGGCATGCGTCGTGGCAGCGGCGACGAGTTCGTGCTCATCAGCGCGCACTACGATCATCTGCCGCTAAAGAGTGATGGCGAAGACCGGATCTACAACGGTGCCGACGATAACGCCTCCGGCACCGCCGCTGTTCTGGCAATTGCGGATGCGATGCAGCAGGCGCGGATGCGGACAGATGCTTCGATCATCTTCATCGCGTTCACAGGCGAGGAGGCGGGCTTGCGCGGGTCGCGCTTTCTCGCGGGCAAGCCGCCGTTTGCGTTGGCGCGCGTGCGTGGAATGTTCAACATGGACATGATCAGCCGGGGCGAGCCTGATTTGATCTTTGTCGACGGCGGGAAGGAAGCGGGCCCGCTTCGCGACCTGCTTGCGAATGAGAATCGACGATTGAAGATTGGATTGCGCCTGGTGATGGGCACGCATCCAGAC
Organism: Phycisphaerales bacterium UBA2421; assembly: GCA_002343075.1. Taxonomy (GTDB): domain Bacteria; phylum Planctomycetota; class Phycisphaerae; order Tepidisphaerales; family Tepidisphaeraceae; genus UBA2421. The sequence continues at coordinate 27,214 of DDRH01000009.1, forward strand.
TGGCTCGCGCGTTCGGATCAAGGCCCGTTCATTCGCAGAAAAGTGCCCGCGGTGTTGCTGAGTGTGGAGGACCATGCCGACTACCACGAAGTCACCGACACCGCGGACCGCGTGCTGCCGGAGCTGGCCAAGCGGGTAACCCGGCTGGTTATGGCCGCCGCAATAACACTTGCCGCAGAACAGCGATTAGCACGGCGGGCAGCCGCGGCTGCGGGGTTAAAATGGGATGTTTGGTTGCTTTAGATTGGCGACGATCGAGATTAGGCACAATTTTTTCGCATTTTTTTCTATGCAAGATGCCATAAGAGTGGCATAATAAAGAGTGACGCGTTGCTAGCGCAACGCACACGTCGGTTCGATCACGTCTAGAAAAGGAGCGAAGCAGAAAATGCGTAACTATCGTTTTGCGCGCCTCGGCGCGGCTGTGGTTTTTGGGTTGTCGACTGTCACGACGGCTGTCGCGGCTCCCATCTACTCCGAAGATTTTAACGTTGATAACTCGGCGAACTGGACCGTGAACGATCCTGGTTTGTCGGATATCACCAACGACTTCTTTTATGACTATTCTGCGATCGGCGTGCCCGCAGCCCCCAACGGAAGCGGTACCCGAGGCCTGAAGATGACCGCCAACAACAGCGGCGGTGTGTTCAGCGGCTACAGCGTTTCCCCCAATGGGCAGAGCTTCTCGGGTAACTACCGGGTCGAGTTTGATATGTGGCAGAACTACGTCGGCCCGCTCGGCCCGGGCGGCAATGGTACCACTCAGTTGAGCGTTTTCGGCATCGGTACGGCGGGGAACGTCGCCGCCTGGCCGGGTGCGGCGGTCAAAGAAAGTGTGTTCTTCGCTGCCACTCTGGACGGCGGCTCCGCGAGCGACTATCGCGCTTACTCCAGTGCAGCCCCAACCAGCTACCCCTCGGGCAGCGCTGTCTATCAGGCTCCGGGCGGAGCGATCAACGATAGCAATGCGTACTATGTCTCGGCATTTCCCGCCAACAGCGCGCCGGCCGCTCAGCTTGGCTTGTTCCCTGGCCAGACCGGTTCGACCAATGCCGGCGAGATATCGTTCACCTGGCGTCGCGTGATGATCGATGTGTCCGGCGGCCTCGCTACTTGGACAGTTGATGGTGTGGCGATGGCAATCGTCGATCTCAGCACCGTGAGCCTCGGCGGTGGTAACATTCTCTTCGGTCACAGCGATACCAACGCCGGTTCGTCTACCGACCCGAATGACTTCCTGCTCAATGTCACGCTCATTGACAATGTGGCGGTCTTCGTCCCCGAACCGACAGGCATGCTCGCCGGTTCGATCGTCGCCGCAGGCCTCATCGCCCGCCGCCGTCGAGCCTGAGTTATTCGTCAGCACTTTGAACGCAACGGCCCGGGCAGTGTGCCCGGGCCGCTTGCGTCTATCGGCTCGGGTATTGCGGCCGGCGGCGGGGTGGCTTGAAGCGTTGCCAGGTGACCGCTGAAGTGGCGTCACAGTTGACGCAACGCTGGTGCAATCTTGTTTCGCGCGTAATCTGTCAGCATGGCCGATCCGCAAACAAAGCATCTCCTCGATATCGCCACTGAAGCCGCTTACGTCGCGGGGAGGCACTCGCTGCGGTACTTTAATACCGGGGTGGCGGTTGATACCAAGTCGGATGATTCGCCGGTGACCATTGCCGACCGTGAGGGCGAGCAGATTGTCCGCTCGATCATCGCGCGCCATCTCCCCACGCACAGCATCGTCGGCGAAGAACACGGCGCTTCGGCGGGCGATCCTGACTTCAAATGGTTCGTCGATCCGATCGACGGCACAAAGAGTTTCATTCATGGCATCCCTCTCTATAGCGTGCTCATCGGCTGCGAAATCCGGGGGCGCGTCGATGTCGGGGTCATCTACATGCCCGCGGTCGATGAACTGGTCGCCGCTGCCACGGGCCTCGGCTGCAGTTGGAATGGCCGCCGGGCGCGCGTCTCCACGACCGATTCGCTCGCCGATGCCATGCTCCTTTGCACCGATCTCAAGATGACCCGGGCGCGCAACGACGCTTACGACCAACTCGAGTCCATCACCAAGTTGCAGCGATGCGCTTATGATGCTTACGGCTACGCGCTCGTCGCCACGGGGCGCGCCGATATCGTCATCGATCCTGTCATGAACGTCTGGGACTGCGGGCCGCTGCCGGTCATTCTCCGCGAAGCCGGCGGGCGGTTTTCGACCTGGGCCGGCGAAGAAACAATTCACGGCGGGGATGCCGTTGCCACCAATGGGCTGCTTCACGCGAGCGTGTTGCCGATTCTCGCTTCCACGCGACAGACCACCGCTAGCCCGATGCACGCGCGCTAACCCACTTACCGCAGACCAGCGGCGTCAGCGGGGTGAGAACGGGCCGGCCCACGGCCACCTCGGCAAAGTGGCGCTCTCGCTCCAGTGCCTGGAAGGGGTTCTTCGGACGAATGAGTGTCTGCCCGGCAAGAAAATAGTAAACCCACAGTGTCACCGATGGCACCTTCAGCGCACTTTGACGCACGCGGTGGAACACATTGCCCGTGATGAATGTTACATCCCCCGGCACCGGCGACGCCTGCAGCAGAGGAAGCCCCGAGCGCACCAGCCGGCCTCGGATGCGCTTCAGCGTGGTTGCACGGTGAAGCTTGAACTCGCTGCACTCCGGCAGCAGATGGCTGCCCACCAGCAAATCCAGCGACCCCTCGCCAGCCGACGCGGGGGAGAGCGGAATGTACGCCGCCACCACCGCATCTCCGGGAACTGGCATCCGAACCGCGTCGAGGTGCCAGTCATCATCCGGCCCGCCAGGCTCGCGCACCACGAGCAAGTCGCTGTAAAGCTGCAACCCAGGCGCGCCAAGCAACTCCGCAGCACGTCGTGCCAGCGACAGATCAAGCACGATCGATCGCAGTCGTTCGTCCAACTGCCATGTGTTGCGTAGCTGAATACAATGACCCAGTGCCGACTGCTGCTCGGCATGCGGCAGGCCATCGCCCATGTGCCTGATAGCGCATCGCATCGAGTGCTGCGAAATCGATGAGTTCGCAAGCCCGGAAAGCAAACCACAATCCGTGTAAACTCCGTCCCGAGCAAACTGAGTGCGCGCGTCAACTGATTTCACGGATGTGTAGCCCCGACCTGTGATGTTGTCGCCAACCGGTTGACTCGTCATGGGTGCCAGCAAAATTTGCGCGCAAGATTCGCTGGCGATCGGGGTCGGCGGGCCAGTGACCGAGGAGTGTAGGCAATGTCCATACCGCGTCAATCGGATTCTTTTGTCTCGTTAAAAAAAGAAGGAGCACTCCGCTTTGTTTCGGCGGCGCGCCGCCTCAAAATCGTCATAGCCTACCGCGGAACCGCGTACCACGGGTGGCAAGTCCAGCCGACGCCCCCGACCTGGAAGGGCCACCTTCCCGAGGGCGCCGCCGGCATCCCCACCGTACAGGAGACACTTCAGCGGACGATTGGCTCCGTTGTTGGCCATCCCGTCACGGTCTGTGGCTCCAGCCGGACCGACGCCGGCGTGCATGCCCACGCGCAGGTTGCTCACCTCGATACCTCCGCAGTCCAGATCCCACCGGAAAACCTGCGCCAGGCCGTCAACGCGCGCCTGCCGGGCGATATCCTTATCCGGTCCGTCGAGCAAGTAAATGACTCGTTTGACGCCATTTCGATGACCACCTCCAAGCGCTACGAATACATCATCTGGAACGAGCCAGATCGCCCGGTGTTCCAGGCCGATCTGGCCTGGCACCGTTGGCAACCCCTCGACGACACCGCCATCCGCGCCGCCGCCGCGCTGCTCGTGGGCACGCACGACTTCGCCAGCTTTGCCAAGCCCGGCCATGGCAGGGAACACACCGTGCGCACGATCACAGGCATCGACGTCGCTCGCGACGGCCCGCGCCTCATCATCTCGGTCGAGGGCACCGGCTTTCTCTGGCAGATGGTGCGCATCATCGTCGGCACACTCATCGAGGTCGGCCTGGCGCGCCGTCCCGCGAGCGAAATGACACCAATGCTCCAAGCCAAAGACCGCCGCGCCGCCGGACCCACCGCGCCAGCCCACGGGCTGTATCTGCATTCCATTCAGTACAGATCATCCGTGGTCGGCGAGTAAGCGCCCCGGTGCGTCTCAATCCGCCCGCCCAAGCCCATCGCCACGCAGCCCGCCGGAGCAAAAAGTTCGCCGACTAAGTAGAATCTGCTATTTTCAAAAATCGGGCATTCTCGGGCATTTCCGGGCATGCGCCCATCACGCGCAGTTTCCTCCGTACGTCATCCTGTGTCCCTCATCCTTCATCCTTTCCCCCATACCCCTCGCGTTGCGCCCGCGGAGCGCCGAAAGCGCAGCGCGCCGAAAAACTTGCGGTTCCAACAAGTGTTCGCGGGGTGCCACGATATGGGCGTCCAGCCCATGTCGTGCGAGCGCGCGCACCACGGGCAGTCTCCTCCTCGCTTCATCCTTCATCCGTCATAATTCATCCTTTCCCCAATCCCCCGCGCTGCGCCCGCGGTGCACCGAAAGCGCAGCGCGCCGAAAGATTTAGGTCCACACAGGTATTCGCAGGGTGCCACGCCATGGGTTTCCGGCCCATGTCGTGCGAGCGTGTCAAGAAGCAAGGATCGCGCCGCGGGCGTCACGCCGTGCGCCGCGGGTTCTCCTCGCTGCCAATGCAAGTGCAAGCACCGCCGCTGTTGTCGCTGGTTCTGGGATTGCCCGCAGGCCTTCCGGCATCGCGGGGATGGGGCCGAGGTTTATCGACTCGAACGGCTCAAACATCGCCCACAATTCCCGCGAACCGCGCGCTTCCCAATAGATCTGCGGGTAATCGAGCAACGCAATGTAGAGTTCTCCCAGCGGCGGCAGTGCGTCGGGGCCGGGGCGCAGCATATTTTGTGTGCCAAGGCCAAAGGTTGTGGCGAGGATCGTAAAATCGTCCAGATTGACCAGCGCGTTGTAGTTCAGGTCGCCTTGAAGCCACTTCTGCGGGTTCTGGTCTGATCCCAGCCCGAAAGAGTCACCGAGGACTGTGAAATCATCCAGATTCACCTGCCCATCCATCGTCACATCACCAGCGTAGGTGAATTTGAACAACGCCGCGCGGTTGGTGACAAACTGCCCCGAGAACTCCGCGGTCGCCGAACTGAGAATGTCTGCGGGCAGTTGGAGTAAGTCGACGGATGTCGCTTACGCGATGGAGAATGTGCCTGATTGGTCGGCAGCGATTTGGCTGGTGATGCCGTTGCCAGTCCAGATTCCCGAGCCGCTGCCCAGGTATGCCGTTCGAAGCCCGGCGAGGTACCCTTCCGCCGACACCGTGCCCGAGCTGTTTACAACAAGCGTGCCCAGCGGGCCGTAAAGGTCAAGGGTGCCAACATGGGTGTTGAACTTGTCTTTCCAGTCGACGATCAAGTCATTGTTTTGCAGGTCGAGCTTTACCGTTGGAGTGACTTGCAAAGTTTGCCCGGGGTATGAGATGCCGTCGAGTTTCAGCCTGCGTACCAGGCTGGTTCCGTCAGTGCTGCCGACAAAATCCGGGGTGCCGCCGGTACTGCTGCTTTGGGTCACGCGCAGTAAACCTTCGTCGATGTTCATCACATGCGTTCGGAAGTGCTTGACAGCAAACGCGCCCGCGCCGGTTTTGATGATCGATCCATCGGGCCTCGGCAACCCATCCGCGAAGTTAATCACTTCACCCACTGCTCCGCCAAACACACTTGTGCCGCTGCTCACGCGATAATCGACATCAAATGACATCAAATGCGGTGTAACCCTCTGCGGTTGAGAGAACGGAGAATGTTCCGGTATCGGTTGGGGAATAGGTCGCGTTGTTGAAAACAAACAGATTTCCGGCATCGACCTGCATTCGTCTTCCGGTTTGGATCGTGCCGGACTGCGTAGAAAGCAGCATGTTTCCAGTCAGCGTTCCGCTGCCCGTGACAAGCGAATCGGCCGTCACATGCATGTAGTTTCCGAGTGTGACGGAGTTTAACGACAAAATGCCTCCGGCGAGTGCCGTGGTGCCCACCCCGAGCGGGCCGTTCGTGAAACCGGGGTTTGAGGAACCGTTGATAAGCAAGTTGACATCCGGATTGAGCGTCGCCCCGCCGCTGAATTCGCTTTGCGTGTTGCTGCCAATGGTGATCACTGGAAGTCCCATAGTCCCAAGCCGATCAAACTGAACCGATCCTGTTCCGAAAACTCCCGCGTTGAGTTCAACTTCTCTGCGTGCGCGGAAGGTCAGAAGTCCTGCCGTGGGGAGTTGGAAAGAGACGGTCGGATTTGATCCCGAAAACTCGCCGATTACCCTCGGCCCTTCACCGGAGCCTTTCTCTTCAGGCGGCCCGTCGAAATCAATACCGCCGCTCGCGCCGAAGTTGAGCGTGGCCAAGCCCGTTCCAGACAGAATGTTGCGGTAACTCGCATGATTGAAGATCAGCGTGCCGACGTCGACAGAGCCGCTGGTGCCTTCGCGGAGAAACAGATTTGTGCCGGTCCCGCCGGATTGAATCAGAGCGATGCTGCCGGTGTTGGGGAAGCCATCAATTCCCCAATTGTCGAGGTTGGTCCATACATTTTGCCCACCATTGCCGGTCCAACTTGTCGTGACTTGGGCGACAATCGACTGTGCAGGAAGCAACCCTCCAAACACAGCAATTGCTGCCAACCGAAGATTTTTCTTGCCAAGACCCGGTGTGGAAGAGACAGTACGATACCATGCTCCTACTCAGCCGAGATTTTAGAACGCACCTGTGTCACATGCCTTCCCCGTCCGCGAGTAGTTTGCCCACGCTCGTCATTGCCTGTCAACTCTTAAGTCTGCATTCTTCCGTGTTTGCGCAAAATTTCTTGCCGACGTACCAACCGACCCGATTGAGCCTGCTGCCCAACACTTCACTCTACTTTCCGGAAGCACTGTCAGAGCAAGGAGTTGCGGGCGGATACATGCGAATCAGCTCGACGCAGTTTCCGATCGACGTTGCAGTAACATGGGGTCTCGACGGAATACCTCTTGTAGAGCCGGCAGCAGACCCATACGCTCAAGCTGCGGTAAATGGGTTCTTGCCGGACGGAACTCCGGTTGGAGTGCTGCAAGAGATTGGTCAGCCACTACCGCATGCGGTCTTCTGGAACAAAGTGGATGCGATCCGACTCTCCTCGGTTGGAAGGGGTGGTTTCGCGATCACAGGTAACGACGCTTTTATTCTCGGTGCCAGCTTCGTGCAACCTGAGACTGGTGGTACTGTTTTTCAGGTAGCCACCCGGTGGCTTGAATCTGGCCCCCAACTAATCAGCGGGCTGGAAATGTCGAACAGTATAGGACAATCGGTGAGCAGTGCTGGTATCTACGTTGGCCTTATGCGCGAGGCATCTAATCTCGGCGGGACGATGTTCGGCGGCTTCATCGGTCGCAACGGCACCGCACAGCGCCTGAAC
>DDRH01000040.1:0-4065 GCA_002343075.1 Phycisphaerales bacterium UBA2421
CCAAAGCGCCGCCGACGTGTGAAGGGGCAAGCAGGCCTGGATAGTGCCTGAATAGAGTCTGAGAACGCATGGATCGCCGACCCACCCACCTCGTCCCCCCACACCGCCCCGCCGCCCGGGCTGCGCTGCTGCTTGGTGCGTGGATTGTGGTGCTGGTAGGCGGGTCATCGCATCTTGCCTCCGCCGACCGCCCGCGTGCTTCTTCGATAAGCTTAGCCAGCGCCGATGTTCGTCCCGTCGCAGCCAATGGTATCCCCACCAGGCTTGCCGCGCCCGCGCCAATACCCTTGCCGCCGGTTGTGCCTGAACTGCTCATGCCGGAGTTGCTTCACATCGCCCCCAAGCGGCTGGTCGAGATGGAAGTGACCGCGTACTGCGCCTGCAAAAAGTGCTGCGGCCCCAATGCACAGGGCATCACCGCCAGCGGGAAGACCGTAGACTACAACGCCGGGAAGTTCATCGCCGCAGATACCACGGTGCTGCCGTTCGGAACCCGGGTAAGCATCCCCGGCTACCACAACGGCGAACCGGTCGAGGTCATCGACCGCGGCGGTGCCATCAAGGGCCACAAACTCGACGTCTACTTCCCCACCCACGAAGAAGCCCTGCAATGGGGCCGCCAGATGATCCTGGTGCAGGTGGAAGAGTAATCCTCTGCCGACGAAACCGATGCGATGCGGGCGCGTTTGCGGGGAGCGCGCGCCGATCGCCCTCCGTGGCCTCCCGTCTCCTGATGGCTTCATCGCCACCGGTCTGACAGGAGGCCACGCTTTGGGCTACTCGGTCATGGAGCCCGCCATGACGCAGGCCCCCGCTCGAAGGTTGCATTGGCGGCCGATCTGAATTCCTGACCATCTTTGAGCTCTACTTTGCCAAGCGCCTGCACCTGATCATGAGGGCTGGCGCAAGGAAGATGGCACCGAGCGCCGCCGGTTCGGGCACTGCGTCGATGCGGCGCAATGGGTCGAACGCCAGCGCATCATCGAATGGAGTAAACGGGTAGTTGCCACTGTTTACCAACCCATCAAGACCCGCAAGCCCGCCGAAGGTGCTGTCACTCGGGGACTGCAGGAAATTTTCGAGCGCCGCCGTGTAGCTGATGCTGAAACGGGTAAAGGTAAGGTCTGCCAGTGGATAAGCGTCGCCGCCGCCAGCGAGGAAGTCGATCGTTGCCAGATCGATCAGCGGCGAGCCGGAAATTACCTGGCCGCCCTCGATGATCAACAGATCGGTTCCACCCGCGCCTGCGCCGTCAACGCGGACATCGACAATGCGAGCCCCAGCCGGGCGGCGGGGATCGTAGCTGAACTTAAGCCCGCTCCAGTGGCCGAACTGTCCGCCGCCGATGTTGGCGACGGAGTGTTCCAGAACCTGTTTGATTTTTTCGGGGCTGACGTCTTCGGCCACAACGACAAAGTTTGCGAAGGCATTCACTTCGAAGGCATCGAATCGGCTGAAGTTCTTGTCCGGCGCCGGGGTAGTGGCGGCCGGGATGAGCGAATCGTTGCGGATTCCCCCTCCATTCTGTAGCCCGACAATTGGCCCGCTCAGGCCACCGGCGGATTCATCGGCGCTTTTGGCGGCCTGCCAGCGGAGGCTGTCAGCCACAAGATTGCCCAGATTGGTTTCGGTGCGACGGATACCGGTGCCACTCGGGCCGGTCCGACGACCTTCCAACTCGACTTCGGTGCGGGCAATCCGGGTGTCGCGAAGCACCTGCGTGTGCATATGAACTGGATTGACCACCTGCGACTGCACGATCGGGTCGGCGTCCACGCCGTTGATCGCATCGGCTGTCGTCGAGGCAACGCGCACAGGATTACCGGTGGCTGTCGTCACATTACCCGAGGCATCGAAGGAGATTGCGAGTTGCCCGATGTACTTGTATTTTCCGCCAGTTCCCACCAACGCGACAGTGTTGCCATCGGCGTCATTGCGCAACACCGGGTACTGATTCACTACGCCGCCAAGCGTTGCGGGGCGCGAGTCGCCGGGCACCAGTGGGACGCCGGGGTTGCTCATCAGTTCTTCCCCGCCGCCGGCCAGCACCACATCCACCCCGCGAAGCTGCGGAATCAGCGCCAGCTCTTCATTGATGCCTTGCAGATGACTGGCGAGCACTATCTTATTCACACCCAGATTGCCGCGCAGGTTGTCCACTTCGGCCTGCACCGCGGCGAGCACGGGGTTGACCATCACGCCCCCGGGCGAACTGATGGTCGGCAGGAGTGGCGTGGTCGCGCCAACAATGCCCACCTGCTGACCGCCTACATTTACGACTGTGCTCTTGAAAAGCCGCGCATTGACCAGGGGCGCGAGCTGCGGCTCGCCGGAAAAGTCGAGGTTCGCGGAAATGAACTTCGGCGACCCTCCGAACTGATCTAAATACCGCCGCGTGACTGCAGGGGTGAAATCGAACTCATGATTGCCAAGTCCAAACGCATCGTAACCAATGAGGTCCTGTGCCAGAGCGTCGTAGAATGGCGACGAAGGGTTCGACAGGGTCGCATCAAGCTGTGGTCCGGCGAGGAACATGTCGCCGTTGCTGACTGTCAGTGCATTCGACCCCGCAGCTGCGCGAAGCTGATCGAGCTTGGCCTTAAACCGCGCCACGCCGCCGTACTCGGCCTGCCCGGGCGCGCTTAGCAACGCCGATTCGGCATCGCTATGATGAAAGAGGGTAAGAGTGAACTGCGCCACCGCTGGGGTGGAAACGACCACGAGTGCGATGGCGCTTAGACCGACCGAGACATTGGATCGCATGACCTGCTCCCTTAAAGGGTGTGATATGAGTGATCCCCGACCGCGTTGACCGGAGCGACACAGAGAATTCGCAGATGCACTTTGGTTTTCGATGAAGCCCCCGTGAACACCAGGCGCGAATCGCGCTTGCAAACGGTCAATCAAACAAGCGTGTCGCACCCGCGTTGCACATCAAGCACGTCTTCAGAATAGTGAGCTGCCGAGGAGCTTTCTGCCGGGAGTTCGCTGATCGCTGGAATTCCTGCCGCAGCCCCGGTGCTGCATCCGGCGCGACATCTCCGCCCCATTCATAGAGAGAAGTGACTTGGGGCGTCACGGCGGCCCGCACTGGTCCGGATGAGCCCGCAGCTTAAAGGAGTGCTGACCGAAGTTTAACGCCATACCGGGAGCGCGCGCCACGGAGTTCTCTATCCTCTCGTCCTCAGGTGGCCTCAGGGCTGAGAGCGACACCGTTGCGTGGAGCGCTCTGAGCCATCCTCACGTCTCACGATGGGAGAATTTATGCGCAGGTCTTACTTGTGTGCGTTGCTTTTCAGCTCGGCGTTCGCCGTGGCATCCCCCGCCATGGTGCAAGCCGCTACGATCACGGCTTTCACGTTCGACTCGCTCACTACCGGGATCAACAATAGCCCGGCACCAACGACCGGTTCGGGTACGGCAAGCCCTCTCGGAATGACCAACAGCTTTACTAGCCCTGCGAGCACCACAAGCGCTGATGTGTTGAATAATCCTGGAAGCACAACTCCGACGCAGGCGTGGCGTATCCGGGGAGGCGGAACTGGAAGCGGCAATGGGTGGGCGGCAGCGGCACCGCAATACTCGCAGGGGTCGCAGTATCTCGTCGACACCACCGGCTACGAAGACATCGTGCTGACCTACGACTGGTCTCCGACCACGATGGGCGTAAAGCATCAACAGGTCCAGTACACCACTGATGGCTCGGTTTGGACCAACATCGGGCTGATCGTCGCGGGTCCGGCCACCGAGGGCTGGGTCAACGGGATTACGGTCGATCTCAGCACGATCCCAGCGGTCGACAACAACGCCCTTTTCGGGGTGAGAATCGTGTCCGCGTATGCGCCGGACGGTCCCAACGCAGGACAATATGTTAATCTTGCGGGTAACCCGATCAACAGCACGTCGGGCAACTGGCGTATGGACAGTGTGGTGATCTCAGGAACACTGATCCCCGAACCGGGTACAGTGGGCTTGCTGGCGGCATGCGCTCTCGGGCTGCTTCCTCGCAGGCGCGGATAAGCAGGCAAGGCTTGCTAAGAGGCAACTTGGCTGAGGCGAGGGGGT
>DDRH01000040.1:4231-42401 GCA_002343075.1 Phycisphaerales bacterium UBA2421
TTCCGAAAGGAAGCCCCGCTTCTTTGCACCTTGGCGTGCCCCGCCAAACTTACCGCATGGCAGGAGATCCGGCGACGCAGGACGCCCCATGGCATTCGCTGCACGACCATAACACACGCGGTGGAGCGGACGCACGTGTTCGACGAAATGTCGTCACTCCCACCCACTTCTCTCATTTAGCCCGGGACATTGGGCAGGAATTGCGCGTTGCCAAGGACAAAGCACCCCGCAGAAGGCTCGGCAAGCGGGAAGTTTACTTTCCCAGCTTTGCAGGACATTCGGAATAACTCATCAAGATTAACAGTCGCCAGCCCGCTTTTTTGTTGCCGCGGGGTGGCGGGTGGTTTATCTTTGCGATGCGTCGAATGAATGAGCACCCACTGGTTCACTGTTAGCTCGCTGGAAGTTATCGCGCTCGCAAACCCGCTGCACAAAGTAAATCTGTCGTAACCCGGCCACCCACGGCGACTTTCCCGCGGGGGTGGTCGGTAATGCTGATCGCCGCCGTCTTCGTATTGTCAGGGAGTATGTGCAATGACCCCGCATCGACACCAGGAATCCACACCACGATCCACCCGCACCACCAATCGAAAATCGCAGGCCATCGTCCGAAGGGCGGCGGCCGAAATGTCGCCCCTCGAGAACCGTCGGCTGCTTTCGGTGAGCATCGGCCCCGATGGCTATACCACGTTCGGCCCGAGTGCTGATACAGAGGTGTGGTATGTCTCCAATTCGGGTAATGACAGCAACCCCGGGACAGAGGCCCTGCCATTCCGTACCGTCGCCAAGGGTAAGAGCATGCTGCGCAGCGGCAAGCCCGATCATCTGCTGCTGAAGCGCGGCGACACCTTTAACGAAGTCTTCGGCAACTGGACGAAGTCGGGCAAGGACGCCGATGAGTACATGGTGCTCGGCAGCTATGGCTCGACCGGTGCCCGGCCTGTGCTTCGGACCAACGGGCTGGATGTCGACGGCATCACCCTCGCCGGCGGCTCATCGGCGCCGCTGCGCTACCTCGCGATCCAGGGCATTCGATTCACCGATAACACCCACAACGGCAACGAAGACCGGTATGGCATTCGCCTGCAGCGAACGGGCAGCCATTTCTATGTGGAAGATGTGCAGATCGACAATTTTAAAGACGGCATTGTCATCGGCATGGAACAGCCCAACGCCGGGGTGAGCAACATCACCATTCGGCGCAATGTCATCGTCGATCAGTGGTCGCGCAACTATCACTCCCAGGGCATTTACGCCTCGGGAAGCACCAATGGCCTGGTGATTGAAGAAAATGTGCTCGATCACAACGGCTGGAATGAAAACGTCTCCGGTGCCGGGAAGACGATTTTTAACCACAACATTTATATCAACTACGGCGCACAGAATATCGTCATTCGAAACAACATCAGCACGCAGGCATCGGCGCGCGGCATCCTCTCCCGCGGGGGGGGGATTATCACCGGCAATCTGACGGCGCGCAACGCGCAAGGCATCGAATCGTGGGGCGATACCACGATCTCCAATAATGTCATGCTCGAAAACGGCGACCTGCCAGGCTTCCCCCAGGGCTTTGGCATTCAGGTTGTGAATGAGAAGAACACCGGCGGCGATGCGATCATCACCGACAACATCATTGCACACGACTGGAGCAACTACACCTACAACGTGTTTGGCATTCGAGTGTGGTATGGCATTGATAGCGCGGTCGTCTCCAACAACATCGTCTATGACTGGCGCCGCCCGTTCTGGTATCGCAGCAGCGGCATTGATCTGAATGTGAACAACAACCAGTTCCAGATCGATGACGGTTTTCATGGCGTGGTCGTTCACGACCCGTCGTTGACGGCTAACAATTACGACTACTCGAACAACACCTACTACTCGCCGCGGTCGCAGCCGTTCTGGGCGGGCACGCAGTTTGTCAACACCAATACCTGGAACAACATCTCCGACGACAGCGGGTCAACATTCCAGCGGAAGAACTACCTTGACCCCAACCGCGAGATCGGGGCCTACAACCAGTTCATCGGCGGAAGCAATTCATTCAACTCGTTCATCACCGCTGCCCGATCGATGGGCCGGCACAACTACAACCCCAACTACACTGCCGCTCCGGTCATTGCGTTTATCCGGCAGGGTTTCGGACTTGGCGCGGGCGTGGGCACGCAGGTACTCGTGCAGGCCACCGACAGCGATGCCGCAGAACCGGGCAACCAGAATCCGAATCCAAACCCGGGGCAGTTCACGCTTGTCCGCACCGGGTCGGTTACCAGTGCACTCACTGTCAACTACACCCTCACCGGCACCGCCACCTATGGCTTGGACTACACAACGACCATTCCAGAGTCGGGACAGATTACCTTCCCGGCCGGCGCGGCATCGTTGGTGGTGAACATCACCCCGCTAAACGACACGATTGCCGAAGATCCGGAAACCGTCGAGTTTCGCGTCAACTCGGGTGCCGGTTATGACCCGGGCGCCCCGGCCAGCGCCAGCTTCCGCATCATCGACGGCGACGGCGGAACGATTATTCCGCCGCTCGACCCCACCGGTGGCAACAACGGCGGTGGATCGATCGACTTCCCGCTCGACCCCATCACCGCAGGCACCGGCCTGCGCGGCGATTACTACGGCGATGCCAACTTCACCAACTTCATCACCGACCGACTCGATAGCCAGGTCAACTTCGATTACCAGCTTGGTGCCCCGGCGGGCATCTCAACCGATCCTGACACATTCTCCATCGTCTGGAGCGGATATGTCATCAGCGATACGGGGGGCGATCATGAGTTCCGGGTTAATGCCGACGATTCCGTGCGGTTATACATCAACGGTCTGCTGATCGCCGACACGATGAGCAACCCACGGTACCCCGGCGATGCCAACAACGATGGCTTCGTCAACTTGAACGATTTCACCATTCTTGCCGCCAACTTCGGCGAATCTGATCGGGATTTTTCCGAAGGCGATTTCACGCTCGATGGCGTGGTCAACCTCGATGATTTCACCGTGTTGGCGAGCCGTTTCGGCGACCAGGCCCCCCCGCCGGGCACAGGCATTGATCGCGGGGTGGTGCGGATGATCGAAAATCTGCGCTACGATATCCGGGTCGAATACGTCGAGAACTTTGGCTCGGCTGGGATTCAGCTCTACTGGACGAAGTACCAGTCGGCCGAACCGCTGGAAGAGATCATTCCGATGGTCAATCTATTCCCGCCAGACTACTATGAGCCGACGTCGGGCCGTCCGTCGCCCGGCAACGCGCCACTGCTCACCAGTGCAGCGACGATGCCGGCACTGTTTTCTTCGCGCCGGGTGATTGATGAGTTGGAGAAGGAATCGTCGGCCCTGCCGGCATGACGAGTCCACACGCAGTTTTCGAGCAAACGCCCGCGGCAATGGTCGCGGGCGTTTGCTTTGTATCAGATCTGCTTAAGATCATCGCCTGATGCAAAAGCCGATCGACACCTGGACCATCCGCCGTCTGCTCGAATGGACCACCGGTTTTTTCGAGCGTAAACAGATCGACGCGCCCCGGCTGAGCGCCGAACTGCTGCTGGCTCATGTGCTGGCGATGCCCCGCATCAGGGTCTATACCGAGTTCGGCCGCGAACTCACCGACGAACAACTGTCGCTCTACCGCGGGCTTGTGAAGCGCGCCGGCGAACACGAGCCGATCGCCTATCTCACTGGCCGGGCACACTTTTTTAATCTTGAGTTTGAAGTGACGCCCGACGTGCTCATTCCCCGGCCCGACACCGAGACCATCGTCGAGCATGTGCTGCAGCAGGCGCGGCTCGGCAGCGGCATGGATTCGCCGCGCGTGCTCGACCTCTGTACCGGCAGCGGGTGCATCGCCGCAGCGATCGCGCATCATCTCAAGTCGGCCAATGTGCTCGCGATCGATGTTTCGGATGCCGCAGTGGCGGTTGCGAAACGAAACGTGGAACGGCTGTCGCTCAGCGAGCGCGTGACAGTGGCTTGCGGCGATTTATTCGAGCCGCTGAAGACGCAGTTTACCGCCGCACCGTTTAACCTCATCGTTTCCAACCCGCCGTATATTCCGTCTCAGGGGATTGATCGCCTGGACCGGAATGTGCGCGATTTCGAGCCGCGCCTGGCGCTCGACGGCGGGCCGGACGGCCTGGCGTTCGTCCGCAGACTGCTCGCCGAGGCCCCGCAACGTCTCGTGCCCGGTGGGCGGGTGTATGTGGAAATCCAGTTCGACCAAGGCCCGGCGGCGCTGCAGATTGCTCAACAAGCCGGGTTCACCGAGGCGAGGATCATCAAGGATCATGCTGGCCACGACAGAGTGGTGCTGGGAATTCAGCCGGCCTGACTGCTGTGCGGCATTCTGTCTTTTGGGAACGGAATTCCGCTATCCCGGAACGGCTTGCCGATTCGTCACGGGGTCTCTACCATCTTCACTCCAATTTTCGCCCCGATTTTGCTAATGAAGGACGTGCACTAATGAAGATTCTGGTTGCCGATAAGCTCGCGGAAGAAGGCCTGGCCTTTCTGAAAGACTGCGGGATTGGGTACGACGTGAAAGTCGGCCTCAAAGAAGACGAGCTTGCCGCCGAGGTAGGGAACTATGATGCCCTGGTTGTGCGCTCCGGCGCGAAGGTCACCGCGAAGGTGCTGGCCAACCCGGGCAAACTGCGCGCCATCGCGCGGGCCGGGGTGGGCGTGGATAATATTGACCTCGACGCATCAACCGCCAAGGGCATTCTGGTGCTCAACACCGCCGAGGCAAGCACACTTTCGACCGCCGAGCACGCGCTGGCTTTGATGTACTCGCTGGCCCGCAAGATTCCGCAGGCCCACACATCGCTCAAGACCGGCGCGCTCGATTGGAAGAAACGCAGCGTGTATCAGGGAACACAGCTTGCCGGGAAGACGCTCGGCGTGGTGGGCATGGGCCGCATCGGCAGGACAGTTGCCACCCGCGCAATCGCGATGGATATGACCGTCGTCGGGTTTGACCCTTTCTTCCCCGCAGAAACGGCGCTCGATGGCAAAGTGAAGATGATCAAGGACTTTGATCAGTTCCTTTCTCAGATCGATGTAATCACGTTTCATGTGCCCGGAGGCGATGGCACCCGGCACCTGCTCAACCGCGATCGGCTTTTCAATCGCTGCAGGCCCAATCTGCTCGTCATCAACGACGCCCGCGGGGAAGTGGTGGACGAGTTTGCTCTGGCTGATGCCCTGAAGGAAAAGAAAATCGCCGGTGCCGCCCTCGATGTCTACCAGACCGAACCCCCGGCGAAGGACCACCCGCTCTTTGGCATTGAAAACGCCGTGCTTACGCCGCACCTGGGCGCCAGCACCGATGAGGCACAAACCGCGGTCAGTGTCGATGCTTGTTCGGCCATCGTTGCCTACCTTCGTACCGGCGAAATCCGGGGTGCCGTTAACGCCGGGGGAATCAAGCTCGATCTCGCGCCGGATGAAGCGCCGTTTGCCAAGCTCGCGATTCGCATTGGCCGGCTCCTTAGTGCTTACAGCGAAGGAGGTTACAAATCGATCACCCTGCGCGTCAGCGGGACCAAGGCGCCAAAGTACATGAGCACATTTCTGCGCCTGGCCACCGTTGAGCTTTTGCGAGAGCACCTCGATACGCCCGTGAATGTGATTAATGTCGAGCACATCGCCCGCAGCCGGGGGATTGAGCTGGCGCAGGTCCACGAACCAAGCCCTCCTGCAGGGCTGGTGGGAGACATTGTGGGGGTACGTGTCGAGCTTTCGAATGGCGAGAGCCACCGCATACTCGGCACCGCATACGCCGACGGACTTCCGCGGGTGCTCCGAATTGACAATTTTGAGATGGATATGATTCCCGAAGGGTCAATGGTTCTGATCGAAAACAAAGATCAACCGGGCATGATCGGGCTGGTGGGGACGACGTTTGGCGATGCGAAAGTGAACATCGCCGACATGACCATAACCCGCGAAGTAAAACCGGACGGCACCGCCCATGCGTTGATGCTGCTGAAGGTTGATTCTGCACCGGGCAAGGAAGTGGTGGAAACACTGCGCGGCAATTCCGGCATTATTCGCCTGAAGTCTGTTGTACTCCCCACGCGGGATGCATAGTTGGCGAGGATTTCTATCCAAACGCTTCGGTTGCATGATATGATTGCGCTTATGATGGTCGCACCGATCAATCACATCGCGCTTGATGAGTCACACCGGGCTTTTGTCACCGGGAGTGGCGTTCGCATTTCCATGCTTGCCCGCGACGTGCGTGCCGGCATGAGCGCCGGCGACCTCGCCGCTGCGTATCCGCAGTTGACGCTTGCCCAGATCCATGCGGGACTGTCTTACTATTACGACAATCAGACAGTCATCGATGAAGAGATTGCCGGGGAAGACACGCTTGTCGAGCGGTCCCGCGAGGAGGTGTATCGTGCCGGCCGAAGTTTTTCCCGCTCTGAGTTGGAAGCGCGTCGGTCGCCGCGGCGCGCGTCATGAGTCTGCAACTGTTCATGGATCATCATATTGATGGCCGAATCACCCGAGCCCTCCGCAACAGGCTCGTCAATGTCATCACCGCGGAGGAAGACGGCTCTGATCGATTGCCTGACCCGCAGTTGCTCTCACGCTCAACAGAGTTGGGCCGGGTGCTGGTGAGCCGCGACGTGGACTTAATCATTGAGGCATCTGCACGGTTGAGCCGCGGAGACTTTTTTGCTGGATTAATCTATGGTTCACAATTGAGCGGATCAATTGGTCGTTCGGTGTACGATCTCGAACTATTATCGACTTGTTGTGATCCCGCAGAGTTTCACAATCACATTGAATTTCTGCCGTTGCGAGAATAGTCGAACGATTCTTTCAGCTTCCATGACCGAACGCGACCGAAAAATCTGGGACAGTATTGCCGAGCACTGGGACGAGCAGCTTGGCGAAGGGAATGATTTCCAGAAGATGCTAATCATCCCCGCGACCGACCGCCTGCTGGCGATCGCGCCGGGGGAGACTGTTGTCGATGCGTGTTGCGGCAATGGAAACTACGCCCGGAGGTTGTCGCGCGGGGGCGCAAGGGTGATCGCGTTTGATGGATCGGCCACGTTTGTCGAACTTGCGCGCAAGCGAACGCTGCCGGGCGATGGCGATGTGAACTATCACGTTGTCGATGCGTGCAATCAGCCAGCGATTGATACCCTGGCCGCCCCACGCTCAGTGGATGCATACGTTTGTTCGATGGCGATGATGGATCTGCCGGCACTCGACCCGCTCTTGCGCGCTGCCCGCGCGCAGCTTAAGCCCGGCGGACGGTTTGTGTTCTCGGTGTGCCATCCGTGTTGGAACAGCAACGAAGCTGACATGACTGGCCGGCTTGTGCAGGGCGAGGGAGAGCCTGGGCAGACATTTGGCGTGGAGGTGTTTCGTTACGCCGCCGATTGGCCGCATCTGTCTCGCGGATTGCTCCATCAACCCGAGCCGCACTGGATGTATCATCGGTCGATCAGCTCGCTTCTTGGCGATTGCTTCAGGGCCGGTTTCGTTGTCAATGCGATCGAAGAGCCGCTGTTTCCCGCCGACCTGCGGACCCGCAGCCCATTTAGCTGGGCGCGCCGGCCCGACATTCCGCCAGCGATGGTTGTCCGGCTCGTGCCCTCTCCCGGTTGAGCGGGTAAGCCTGTAAGATGCAGTGATGTCTGAAATTAACATCGACGATACCGATAAACTCGTGGAGATGTTCAAGATTCCCCAGGGCGATCGCGACGCTGGGTGGATGATGGACTTGTTGAACATCGTGCCCCGGGCGGCGCTGGCGCTGGCCGAGCCTGAGGTGCAGAAGGGGCCGGATGGGTTTTCATACCTGCAACTGACGATTCCGCCGGAAGAAGGGGAATTCAAAGGCTATTCGATTGCCCATCTGCTTGACATGTGCATCGAAAAAGGTGTTGGCGCAGTGATTCTTCCCGAAGCGGGCGCTGCAGCACCGCATTGGGTGTTTACTTACGGCAATTTGCTGTCGTACAAACTGCTCGGCGGGTTCGACACGCGCCCCGCCCACGCCACCCCCCCGCCGCCGGTGCCGGAGGGTGAGCGGAAGATCATGATCGCGCAGCCCAGCGAGGCCTATCTCCCGGCAGCGACGCGCGCGTTAATCAAGCAATACCTGTCACTAAACGGCGTGAAAGAGCCGGCGATGTTCATGCTGCACGATGCATCCATGCAGCCGCCGCAGCAACTGGTCTTTAATGTGTTTCGCGATGATTATCCGAGCAACGAGCATTATCAGGGCGTCTGCCAGCGCATCACCTGGTATCTCCCGCCGAGCTATAGCTTTGTGACGCTGCCGAACGACCAGACGCAGTTTCAATCCAGCTTTGTGGCGATGTAATCTGACCGCGACCTCGCGGGCGCGCAAGAAACCGCCTCCGGTGTTTCATGTCGGAGGCGGTCAATCACAACTCTCCACTCCTTCGTCACGCTCGTCGTGCGTTTGGCGGCGAGTCATGTGTGCAGCCGGTCGAAAGGGTCGCGCGCGTCGATGAGTCGATCAGTCGTTGCGACTGTCCCACCGATCCCAGGCGTCGCGCATGGCGTGCTTGGCCTCGTCATACTTCAGGCGCGATTTGGTTTTGGCTCGTTCCCACCCGCTACGCAAATCTTCGTCTTGAAGGTCGTCGTATCGCGTGGTGGGGTTGTTGGCACGTACTTCGTAGCCATACATGTACGCCGGTGCGTAGTCGGAATCGAATGAATAGTCGCGGTTGTAGTACGGACGCTTGGTGTACTCGCTGCGCCAGTAAGCTTCTTCCGCGGTGGGGTCGATCGCCTCGGCGATGCCCTTGCCGGCCAGTCCGCCGAAGACAGCGCCGATCACAGCACCCGTCGCGCCGCCGACGACAGTGCCGACACCCGGCACGACGGAGCCCAGCGCAGCCCCGGCCACTCCCGCCGCCGCCGCGCCGACGCCTGTGCCAATGGGGTGGCTGCCGGGCGCGCCGGTAATCGGATCAGGATTGGCATCCGGCTGCCTGACTTCCCTGGTCACCGGTGTGACGGGACGTGCCTGACGATCGTCTTCA
This sequence comes from Phycisphaerales bacterium UBA2421, assembly GCA_002343075.1. Lineage (GTDB taxonomy): Bacteria > Planctomycetota > Phycisphaerae > Tepidisphaerales > Tepidisphaeraceae > UBA2421. The sequence continues at coordinate 13,282 of DDRH01000040.1, forward strand.
ATATCTCGTGGCATGGGAACCTCCAAAAGGTTTGCGAACTCTGCGAATTCATCCTGAAAGCGAACAATCGCTTTCGACATGAGCGAAATCATGCCTGATCGCGCACGCGGCGCGCATCGTGGAGTTGCATCGACCGCGTATCGGGCAATCACCCATCGCGCATCGGGCCGTGGAGCAGCATTAAAAGTCGAATCGCGGAATCCCCCCGATGACGAGGCGGCCTGAGCCACCGTATTCATCCCGGCAAGGAGACAGACTCATGACAAAAGCGCGAAACAGAACCAAGTCAGTAACTGCCAAGGTGAAGCCCAGCCGTCGAAGCGATGCCGAGCACTCGATGCGTCAGCAGCCAATCTATGCCCGCACCGACTACCGCGGTGCCGACAAGCTGGCTGGCAAAATCGCTATCATAACCGGCGGCGATAGCGGCATCGGGAGGGCCGTGGCCATCGCCTTTGCAAATGAGGCGGCCGATGTTGTTGTGCTATATCACGAGAACGATACCGATGCGGATGAGACCAGGGTGTTGGTGGAAGCAACGGGCCGTCGATGCCTGACAATAAAAGGCGATATCGGCGATGAGACATTCTGCCAGAATGCGGTGAAGAAGGCCTATGACGTATTCAGGCGCATCGACATTCTGGTTAACAACGCCGCAGAACAGCACCCGGTGGAGAAGCCGGAGCAAATCACATCGAAGCAATTGCTAAGGACGTTTCAGACAAATGTATTTGGGATGTTTTTTCTCACCAACGCGGCACTACCGCACCTTCGCCGTCAGCCGGGCGCGACGATCATCAATACCGGCTCGGTAGTTGCCTATCGTGGGCATGATATGCTCATTGACTATACATCCACGAAGGGGGCTGTCATCGGCTACACGCGCGCGATGGCGCTGTCGCTCGCGCCAGATATTCGCGTCAACGCAGTCGCCCCCGGCCCTATCTGGACTCCATTGATTCCATCGACATTTCCGGATGAAAAGGTCGGCAATTTTGGTGCCGATACGCCCATTGGCCGCGCGGGACAGCCGTTTGAGTGTGCGGGAGCCTATGTCTTTCTCGCCAGCGCCGATGCCACCTACATCACTGGCCAGGTGATTCACCCCAACGGGGGCGAGGTTGTCAATGCTTAGCGCGAAATGTGGCCCCGGACTCTTCACGACGGAGGCGATTGAGCCACTGCTGCAGCTCGGTGGGGAGTGGGGTGGAAAACTTGATGTCGGCACGAGTGATGGGATGGGTAAAGCTTAACCGGCCCGAATGCAGCGCATGCCGCGGGGCGTTGCTTTGATCGGTGAGCGGTTTACCGTCGGCACCGACCGAGCGATAGATCTTGTCGCCGCAGAGCGCGTGGCCGATTTCGCTGAGGTGAATGCGAATCTGATGCGTGCGGCCTGTTTCCAGTTTGCATTCGATGATGCTGTATCGATCACCAATGGTTGCGATTGGAATAATGTGTGTGATGGCGGGCTGGGCATCATCGCGCGTCTCGCCTGATGGCAGGCTGCCGCGCTTTCCGTCGCCGCGGTTGCGGACTAACTGGGTTTTGATGGTCAGGGGCTTTGTGATCGCGCCAAGGCACACCGCAGTGTAGACACGCTCGACGGCGTGCTTCTTAAACTGGTTGATGAGCAGATGTTCGGCTTCCGGCGTGCGCGCAAACACCATCAGCCCACTGGTGTCGCGGTCCAGGCGGTGCACCGCTATCACCGCGGGCAGCTTGGGCGGCTTGGCGCGAATGAGCTGCGGCCCACGACGCACCGGCGGCGGTGCCTCGGTCTTCCAGCCAAGATGCGCCGCGAGGACCCGGGGAAGCAGTTCTTCAAGCGTGGGCGCTTTGTCTTTGCGATGCTCCGCCCAATCGCGCTCCTCGGCATGCCGCTGGGTCGTGATGCCAGCAGGCTTTTCGACCACCAGCAGATGCGCATCGCAGTAACGAATCTTCACTTGAGGAAGCTTCCCCGGCGGCGGATTGCCCGCGGGCTGCGAATGCACCTGCTGGGCCATCGACGCCTTGACGATGAACCGCTTTGCGGAAACGCCCTTCCCCGAGGAGCGTGGATCGGCTGCGCGTAAGTTCGCGGCGCGTCTGTTGGGAGGTCGGCGGGCCATCGTGAGATAGGTCTATCAAAAAACGCCACGTTGCGCAACTGCCTTCACCGCGTTTGCTTGTACCTAGCATGCCGGGCCAGGGTGCGGCGCACCCGCAAGACGATACAATCGTTTCTGTGGATTTCGCCGATTTCCAACCCGCACTCTTCGCTGCCACGGTCATGAACGCATTTGATCGCCCCTGGTGCATCGCCGGCGGGTGGGCGATCGATCTCTGGCTGGGGCGGCTCACCCGCGCGCACAGCGGAGTGGTTGTTGCCGTTTTTCGAGACGATCAGATCGCTCTGCGCGACTTTCTGCATAACTGGAACTTCGCGATTCCGGTGCAGCACGACGGCAAATCGATGCTTCGCGCTCTCCCCAGGGCCGACCGGCAAATGCTCATGCCGCCGGTGCACAGCCTGCACGGTGAAAGTGCGCACAGCCGGCGGGTGATGTTTGCGCTGGAAGAGCGGGATAGCGTCGATTGGCTCTACCGGCGAGACCGGCGCATCCGCTGGCCGGTCGACCAGTGGACCGTCCGCGGGGCATTTGGTGTGCCGGCACTTGCACCGCATCTGGCACTGCTGCTCAAAAGCACCCAGCCGCGCGATCGCGACACGCTCGATTTCCGCTCGGCGCTGCCTCAGCTCGATCCCGAATTGCGCGCCTGGCTAAGCGACGCCATCACCCTCGCCGCTGCCGGTCATCCGTGGCTCGGGGCAATCACCGCGCCAGGGCGTTAGTTGAACTACTGCCGCCATTTGGGGGTTATCCTGATGTCGCCCGGTTGCAATACTGATAATCTGACACCTAGCATTTGCTGCGGATCAAGGCAGTATCGATCGACAGGTGTTGTATGGTTGTTTCAGTTGTACCGTGTCCCCTCAATTGCGGCTCCCGCTTTACAATAGAATCGCTTGAGCCGCGGCGGTTGCTGCATGCAGGGCATCTGCACGCCGACGATTTTGAGGCCAATGTCACAGAAACGCCGGTGATTGATGAGCCAGCGAACCGGTTCGGGGGAAACGTCTTCGATGGCGCAAACCAGGCCGCCGTCGCTGCACCGCTCAATGACGCTGCAGGCTGGACCGACATCGCCCCGCTGCCGGTGCCGAGAATCGAGGCGCAAGCGGAAAGTAAAGGTGGACGGCTGTATGTGTTGGGCGGGTTTGCCGATGACGACCTGCAGGCAACCAATCGCGTCGATATGTACGACCCGCAGGAGGACCGGTGGACGCGCGTGTCGCGGATGCCCGTTGCGGTGACCCACGCGCCGACAGTTGTTGATGGCAACAACATCATTCTCATCGGCGGGTATGTCGGTGCGTGGCCAGGCACAGCGACGCGCGATGTGTGGATGTTCAACACCCACAACAAACGGTGGGCCAGCCTTCCCCCGCTGCCCCAGGCGCGCGCCGGCGGGGGTGCGGGAATTGTCGGCACCAAGCTCTATTACTACGGCGGGTCAAGCGGCAGTGCGGGTGGTGGCGAGACCGACCATGCCAACACGTGGTTTCTCGATCTGGCCAACCAGGATCTCGGCTGGAATCGCAGGGCGAGCCTTCCTGTCCCGCGCAACCACATCGGCTATGCTTCGCTGGGAGGCAAACTGTACGCCATCGGCGGGCAGCTGCTGGATTTTGCCAGCACAGGCAACCAAACAGCGGTGCATTCGTATAACCCAAAGAACAATCGATGGTCGGAAATCGCGCCGCTGCCGATCCCGCTGGGCCACATCCACACCAGCACGATTATCGACAGCGGAAACATCGTTGTTGCCGGTGGCCTGACCGAAGGCCGGCAATCCGTCTCCGCGGTTTATGTCTTCTATCCGCAGGATAATGCCTGGGTGTTGCGCGGTGAATTGCCCTCCCCTCGGAACAGCACCAACGTGATGATCGCCGATGGCACCATTTACATCGCCGGTGGAGGGCCGGGCGTGAACCCGGAATCCAGTGCCATCAAACAGCCGTGGAACCCGCCACCCCGGGCTGCCGACGTGCCGCGTGTCGCGGCCGGCAGTCGCTCTTTCGATGGCATTTTTGACGATCCAGACTTTGCGATCGTCGCACCGGGACAACTCGCGTCGGTCGACATTCTGGCCCGCTTTTAGCTACGGGCGTGGTTCAATCCGGGTCGCCATCTGCTCGAAACGCGCAATCGGAACAAAGCGCGCAATTACTCCCGTTGGTGTTGTTTGCTGGGCGAGGGGGGCTGATTATGGTTGAATCGGACCCGATGAGCGTTGTATAGTGATTCCATCATGTCCGGGCAGCACTGCGCAAAAACTCAGAAGTTAGAGCTAGATCGGCGGGCAAATCCACCCTCAAGGCCCGCTGTGATGATTGAGGCTGTCGAGCCACGGTTGCACCTGCACGCCGGACACGCCTTCCATGCCGCAGTCAGTTTTCAGCCAACCGGGGTCGCCTTGGTGCAGGATTTTGTGCCCGACACTGGCCAGACATTTGCCCTGCGCACCGACGGTCTGGTCTACGGCTGGGACGCCAACAACAGCCAGAACGCGCGTAAGCGGTCATCGAGCGCATCGCTCAACCTCGCGTATGACACGTTCAACCACATGCAATTGGGCGGCTCGCGAAAGTGGGAGCTTTCGGTGCCCAATGGCCGCTATGACGTGCGCGTTGTCGCGGGCGATGCAAGCTATTTTGACAGCGTCTACAAGATCAATGTCGAGGGCACGCTGGTAGTCAACGGCACACCCAATTCGAGCAAGCGGTGGGTGGAAGGCACGAGCAAAATCACAGTGACCGATGGTCGTCTCACCGTCACCAATGCAGCGGGGTCGGTGAACAACAAAATCAGTTTTATCCGCGTCGCGCTGGACGAAACCGCGCCCGCGCAACCAGAACCGCCCCCGCCGGCGACCTCGGGCTGGAGTGCGATCGCTTCCCTTCCACTGGCGCGCACCGAAGCGATGAATGTGTCTAAGAATGGCATGCTATATGTTTTCGGCGGCTTCTTTGATAACAAGTGGGATGCGACCAAGCGCGTCGATGTGTACAACTCCTCGTCAAATTCCTGGTCGCGACTGCCGGATATGCCTGTAGCGATCACGCACGCGGCCACCGTCATGAACGGTGACAACGCCATTCTGGTCGGCGGGTATGCCGGCAATCACCCCGGGCCGGCTACGAGCGATGTCTGGAACTACAACACTCAGACGCGCGTCTGGAGCAAGTTGCCAAGCCTTCCGGACGCCAGAGGGGCCGGTGGCGCAGGCATCGTCGGTTCGCAGCTCATCTTCTTCGGAGGGGCAAAACGTCTCTCTAACAATACTTCGGAAACTGATTTCTCCAACACATGGTCGCTTGATCTGAACAACACGTCGGCAGGATGGAAAGCTAAAGCGGCGCTTCCCAATCCCCGTAACCATCTCGGCTACGCAACCACCGGCGGGAAGATTTATGCCATCGGCGGGCAGTACCGCGACCGCGAGACCAGCGCCAACCAGACTTCCGTGCATGTGTACGATCCGACGGGCAATAAGTGGTCGTCGGTGGCATCACTGCCGATGGCTCTCGGGCATATCCAGCCGACCGTAAACCCAGCCAATGGCACGATCGTCGTCGGCGGCGGGGTGACCAACGGATTTACCAACACCAATCGCATCCACGTCTTTAGCCCGTCTCAAAATCGCTGGACCGTCGCGGGCACACTTCCCGCGCCGCGCAAGAGCATCAGCCTGGCTTTCCATGGCAACACGCTCATCTTCGCCGGCGGTGGAAACAACCTTGCGCTCGCCACCGGCTTCAAGACCACCTGGTCAACCGCGGCGCGGGTGCTCCCCGCGGGGGATCCTACGCCACGCGATCCGCTTTTCAGCAGCACTGAACTCGCACAGGTCGTCTTGTAAGTCGCGCCGCCCCCCCGCATGATGGCCTCGCGCGGTGTCCATTGCGACGCTTCCCGCAGAGGATTGTTCCGAGTCATGCCATTCGATTTTTCACCCTATCGCGCGGCGCTGCTTGATCTTGATGGCACGCTGGCGCACGACGACCACGCCCTGCCCGGCGCCGCTGCGCTGGTGCGCCGGTTGCAGGCCATGGGGCTGATCGTCGGGGTTATCAGCAATTCTGGCGCAGGACCACTCCGCACGCAGATGCGGCTGCACGGCATGGCCATCGACATTGACGCCGCCAACATCTTTACCGCCGCGGCGCACACTGCAGAACATATTCTCCGCCACTTTTCACGCGACGCGCTCGCCCGCCGGCCGCGCGTGTTCAACCTGAGCACCCACGCCGTCCATGATATGCTCAATGATCAGGTCGATTGGGTGCAGACCGGCGGCGAACCTTGCGACGTCGTTACTGTCGCCTCGCCCACTTCGCAGCACTACAGCCCCGATCGCGCCCGGGTGGCGCTGCAGTTGGCGCGCGCCGGCGCAGCGATTGTGGGTCTGTGCGCCGACCGGCTCTTCCCCAGCCGCCGGGGAATGGAGTTTGGCAGCGGGGCCGCCACCCAAATGCTCGCCTACGCGGCTGGGGTCACCCCGACTTTTTGCGGCAAGCCGCAGCCGGAATTCTTTACCGATTTTTGCAAGCATTTGGGGGTTGATACGAATGAATGCGTGCTGATCGGCGACAACCTCGAAGCCGATATCGCCGGCGGAATGAATGTCGGCATGACGGCGGTGCTCACGCTCACCGGCGTTTCGCGCCGCAAAGACATCATACTGACCCCCGAGCACCGCAGGCCGGCAGCGGTTGTGGACGACCTGACGCAGCTTTGAAGTGCCATTGGGAGGCCGCAATGTGTGAATCTGTATCGCGTCAGAGTGACAAAACCGCCGATCGCGCCGCCTGCGGGCAAGCGGTTTCGTCAATTCAATCCAGACCGGATATGATTCCTGGTATCGGAGGCAACGCATATGAGTCTTTGGAACAAACTTACTGGCGAACTGGTCGACATTGTCGAATGGCTCGATAGCTCGCGCGACACCATGGTCTGGCGGTTTCCCCGCTATCAGAACGAAATCAAGAATGGCGCCAAGCTCGTCGTCCGCGAGAGCCAGGCGGCGGCGTTTATCAACGAGGGCGCGGTGGCGGACATCTTCGAGTTTCCCGGTACCTACACTCTGGAGACGCAAAACCTCCCGATTCTCAGCACGCTGCGCGGGTGGAAGTACGGATTTAATTCCCCGTTCAAAGCCGAGGTGTACTTCGTCAACATGCGCACGTTCACCGACAGGAAATGGGGCACAAAGAACCCGATCATGATGCGCGACGCCGAGTTTGGCCCGGTGCGTTTGCGCGCGTTCGGCACCTTTGCTGTTCGGGTGATTCAGATCGGCACGTTCTTGAAGAATGTCGTCGGAACCAATCACCGTTTCAGCATTGAAGAAATCGGTGAGCAACTGCGCGATCTCATGGTCGCCCGTTTCGCCGACGCCGCCGCCGAGAGCAAGATTCCGGTGCTGGATATGGCCGCGAACCAGGATGAACTCGGCAAGGTGCTGCTCAACCGGATCAACCCCGATTTTGCGCAATACGGGCTTGAGGTGACGCAGTTGGTGGTTGAAAACATCAGTCTCCCAGCCGAAGTGGAGCAGGCGCTGGATAAGCGGACGAGCATGGGTGTGCTGGGCGACCTGAACAAGTACATGCAGTATCAAAGCGCCGAAGCGATTCGGGAAGCAGCGAAGAACCCGGGCGGTATCGCCGGAATCGGCGCGGGAATGGGTGCCGGAATGGCTATGGCCAACCAGATGGGTAATGCGATGCAGAGGCCCACTGGCGCAGCGCAGGAAGGCGCACCACCGCCGCTCCCCGCGGGGGCTGTTCAGTTTTATGCCGCGATCGATAACCAGCAGACAGGACCGTTTGAGCTGAGCGCGATTCAATCACAGATCGCCGCAGGGCGGATTATGCGCGCGACATTGGTCTGGAAACACGGCATGACCAACTGGGCCGCCGCAGAGTCAATAAGCGAGCTTGCAGCCCTTTTCGGCCCCCCGCCGCTGCCGGGGGAATAAAGGTGAACCACCAAGAACACCAAGTGCACCAAGAGGATTGAACCTTTTGCCGCCAATCATTTTTTGTCATTTGCTTTGTGGTCTTCGCGGCTTTTCGACCGTGCTTTAATCTGACATGCAGCCCCAGTTAAAAGAACGCCAATTCCCCTGCGGGCAATGCGGGGCGATGCTTGAGTTTGATCCGGGCACGACTTCGCTGAAATGTGTCTATTGTGGATGGCTCAACGAGATCGCCGCCAGTGCCGGCGATGCGATACAGGAACTGGACCTGCAGGCGCATCTGCGGCAGCTTCAGAGCAACGCGAGCGTGATCGAGGCGCTGTTGGTTCGTTGCAACGGCTGTGGTGCCGAGCAGACCATGAAGCAAGGCATCACCGCGGCCGAATGTGTGTTTTGTGGCAAAGCGATTGTGGCGCAGGCGGTCAGCAAACGGCTGATCAAGCCGCAGTCGCTCTTGCCGTTTCACATCACGCACCAGCAGGCGGCCGACAGCTTCAAGAAGTGGATTCATTCCCGCTGGTTTGCACCCGGCGCGCTCAAGCGGAATGCCGACCGGCAGCGCATCACCGGTAGCTATATCCCGTCGTGGACGTTTGACAGCGACACCACCACTCCCTACCGCGGGCAGCGTGGAGAAGACTACTGGGAAACGCAGACATATCAGACGATGGAAAACGGCCGGCGCGTCACCCGCACGCGGCAGGTCCGCAAGACCCGCTGGTATCCGGCCAGCGGGACGATTCGCCACTTTTTTGACGATGTGCTCGTGCTGGCGACCACATCGCTTCCCAAGGGCTACGGCGAGGAACTCGAACCCTGGGACCTGACCAACCTCGTCCCGTTTGATGAGCGATACCTCAGCGGCTTTATCGCAGAAGCCTATCATGTCGATCTGCCGCAGGGATGGCAGACCGGCACCGTCATCATGGATCAAGCCGTGCAGAGCATGATCCGCCGCGACATCGGCGGCGATCATCAGCGCATCGACTGGTACCAGACCTCGCACCGCAGCATGACCTTTAAGCACATTCTCCTGCCCGTCTGGATCAGCGCCTACAACTATCACAACCGCGGCTTTCAGTTCCTGGTCAATGGCCGGACCGGCGAGGTGCAGGGCCAGCGGCCGTATAGCGCCGTCAAGATCGCGCTATTTGTAATGACGATTGTCGCGGTGGTCGGTGCAATTGTTTACATCGCACAACACCAGTGACCACCCTCGCGCACATCTCCGATCTCCACTTCGGCAGGATCGACCCCGCGGCCGTCGAGCCGCTCATCGACGACTTGTTTCAGTTGAAGCCCGACCTGATCGTGATCAGCGGCGATCTCACCCAGCGGGCGCGCCAGGGGCAGTATCAAGATGCCCGGCGGCTGCTGGAGCGGATGCCTATTCCTCAGATTATTGTTCCGGGCAACCATGACGTACCGCTCTTTAGTGTTCTTCGTCGAAGTTTCGATCCGTATGGCCGGTTTCGGCAGTTCATCACTGGTGACGAATATCCTGAGTTTGAAAACGGCGATGTTCACATCGTCGGCATCAACACCGCCTGCCGCCTCGCCCCGCGGCTGGGCGGATTCTGGAAAGACGGCAAAATTCGTCCGAGGCATCTGAAGGCGCTGGAACGAATTTTTGGTGCAGTTTCTTCCCCACCCTGTGCTCAAGGAGGGGGCAAGGGGAAGGGTTCTTTCGTGGCAACGAATGTTCAAGCGCACGAATCACCCTCCCCCCAACCCCCTCCCGGAGTATCAGGAGGGGGAGTTGAGACACCCATTCGCATCCTCGTCGCGCACCATCCCTTTATCGAACCGCCCGGCGGGCATCGGCACGGCACGATTCATGGCGGCGGGCGGGCTGTGTTGAGCCTTGAGCGATTGGGGATCAATCTCATCCTCGGCGGGCACATTCACCTGAGCTATCACGGCGACCTGCGCCGGAAGTACCCTCAACTCCCGCGGGCAATCATCAACGTGCTGGCAGGAAGCGCCACCAGCACCCGCCGGCGCGAGGCGCATTGCGCTTACAACGTGCTGCGCGTGGGCAACCGAGTGTGTACACTGTCGGTGCGGCGGCTGATGGGCACGCAGTGGGTCGCCAGTGACGAGCTTGGCTTGGCGATTTCCTGATTCAGTGGAACGAACCGATGCTGACCACGACGGAGTACGATCATTGGCTTGCAGTCGCCCGCAGACACACGCATCGGGCTGATGAAGCGGCAGACCTGCTGCACAACGCGCTCATCGCCGCGATGCGCGCTGGCCGGCGCGACTTCGCCAGCGCCGCGACTGCGGCTTGGTTCACCGGCGTCATTCGCAACCTTGCAAAGATGGATGCCCGCTCCGCAGTGCGGAGAAAATCGAGAGAGGCGAACCACCCCCCGCCCGCGGAAGCCGTGGCGTCCTCGACCGACGAGGTGCAGGCCTGGATGAACGCCGTCGCCGCGCTTCCCACGGGCGCGCGGACGGTTGCCGTGCTCGCGCTGCATGGGCTAGACCGCAAAGAGATTGCCCATGTCCTGCGGCTAACCGATGCGTCGCTGCGACAACGGCTTACCTCCATCCGCAAGGCGATGCACCTAATCGATGCGTCGGCGCTCCCGCAGGCGGTGCCGAATCTTCGGTCGACCTTCGGTACTCAACTCGAACTCGGTCTGCTCCGGCGGTCATTGCTGGCGATCCTGCAGCATGAAGGGGACATCGGCACCCACGACCCCGACGGACATCTGATCGTCCTGACCCGCGCCGGCTCACAAAAGCCGATGCGGCGGCAACAAGATTGAAAGTAGACTTGTATCTTCGAAAGGAACCAGAGCATGGCAACCAGTCTCAAAATCGGCGCGATTGTCTATCGAGTGTCTGACCTGAAGCGGTCGGAACAGTTTTACCGTGAGTCGCTTGGGATCGACTTGCGCGTCTTGCCGCTTGATGAAAAGGAGAAAGAAGAGGGGCACGAAGGGGAGTCTTTTATGATGGGCGACGTGGGCGATATCACGCTGGTATTCTTCCAGGGGAAGGACAAGCCGGGCGCGACACCGGTGATTGTCTTCAGCCTGCCCGAAGGCGGCATCGATGCCGCCGCCGAGGGGCTGGCTCGGCGGGGGGTGTCGATCGTTACGCCCGTGAGCGAAGCCCCCGGCGGCTGGAGCTTCGACTTCAACGACCCCGATGGGCACGCGTGGAGCTACTACCAGAGCAAAGATAAGCCGCGATGACGGGTTTCACTCGCACCTCAGCAGTGTCGTTCGGCGTGACAAGCACCCCACCACCTTTCCCGTCGGTGAGAATTCCATAGCGTGGCCCGACCCTTGCATGGTATACTCTTAACAAGGTGATTGGGCCGCACTTTTTGCCTAAGATTTAGGCAATCGGTGCTTTACACACCTGTTTTTTGCCCGATCATTGAGCAAGCTTTCCGTCGTTGGTCACCCCGGCGACGGTCATACGAGGGCGCCGTCTACCTGCTGCGTCTAAGTGCTTGCTGGTTTTGCATTTACGTTACTATCACCGCGCCCTTTTCCTGAACGGATGTCGCATCATGGATGCCTCTGGTCAACGTCGATTCTCCGGACTTCCGCCTCAGGTGGGGCTTTACCACCCTGCCTTCGAGCACGATGCCTGCGGGGTGGGCTTTATCTGTCATATTCGGGGCAAGGCGTCGCATCGGATTGTCAATGATGCCCTGCAGATGCTGGAAAACATGGAACACCGCGGTGCCTGTGGATGCGAGGCTGATTCCGGCGACGGCGCGGGAATTATGGTTTCCATGCCCGATCGGTTTTTCAGAAAAGAGGCCGCAAAATGGGGCTTTAAGCTCCCCAAGGCCGGGGAGTATGCCGTCGCCATGTGCATGCTGCCCAAGGACCTTGTGGCGCGCGAAGAGGGGCAGAAAATTCTCGAAAACACCGCGCAGAGCTACGGCATGAAAGTGCTCGGCTGGCGAGATGTCCCCACCAACGAAGCCTTTGTCGGGCCGACACCGAAGACCGTCGAGCCGCGCATGCGACAGTGCTTCATTGGCATGGACGAACGGTTCTACAACCGCGGCGACTTTAACCGCCGGCTTTACCTCGTCCGCCAGCGGACCGAAAACCAGATCGAATACGGCAATGTTCACCCTGATAACAAGGAAATCTTCTACATCAGCGTGATGAGCACCAACCGAATCGTCTACAAGGGCATGCTCACCGCGGCGCAGCTGCGACGGTACTACCCCGATCTGGCCGACAAGGAGTTTCAGAGCCATTTTGCGGTCGTGCATTCACGATTCAGCACCAATACGTTCCCAAGCTGGCGGCTCGCGCAGCCGTTTCGATATCTGGCGCACAACGGCGAAATCAACACACTGCGCGGCAATCGCAACTGGATGCGCGCCCGCACGGGCAGCCTGGAAAGCGAGACCTTCGGCGACGAGCTGCGCAAGATGGTCCCCATTCTGGGCGAAACCACTTCCGATTCGGCCACGCTGGACAACATGATCCAGTTTCTCACCGTCAATGGCAGGAGCCTGCCACACAGCGTGCTGATGGTGATTCCCGAAGCGTGGCAGAACAACGCCCAGATGGACCCCGACCGAAGGGCCTACTACGAATATCACGCCTGCCTCATGGAACCATGGGACGGCCCGGCGAGCATCGCGTTTACCAACGGCGAACTGATCGGCGCCGTGCTCGACCGAAACGGGCTGCGCCCCAGCCGCTACTACGTCACCAAGGATGAACTGGTCATCATGTCCAGCGAAGTTGGTGCGGTCACCGTCAAGCCGGAAGACGTCGCCCAGAAATGGCGGCTCCAGCCGGGCAAGATCTTTCTTGTCGATACCAAGGAAGGCCGTATCGTTGATGATCAGGAGATCAAAGATGAACTGGTAGACAGAAGGCCGTGGCGCAAATGGCTGGTGGAGAATCTGGTGGAGTTGGATTCGTTGCCGGCTCCGCAACGCCGAGAGCGGAAAACGGATGGCCGAGAGCAGAAGTCGGGCGCTCCGCTATCAGCTGCCGGTTCCCCGCTGCTTCACCTCCAACACGCCTTCGGTTACACCACCGAAGACCTGAAGCTTCTGATGACGCCGATGGCAGTCACCGGGCAGGAGGCACTGGGGTCGATGGGGACCGACACCCCGCTGGCCTGCTTGAGCGATAAGCCGCAACTGCTTTACAACTATTTCAAGCAACTCTTTGCACAGGTGACCAACCCCCCGCTGGATGCCATTCGGGAAGAGTTGGTGACATCGCTCTACACCTACCTCGGCCGCGAGAGCAATCTGCTGGAAGAATCGCCGGAGCATTGCCACCTCGTCAAGCTCAAGACGCCGATCATCAGCAACGCCGACCTGGAGAAACTAAGCAGAATCAACGTCGGCGAGTTGCGTGCCATGACCTTGCCGATGCTTTTCCCCGTGGACGAGGGGGAAGCGGGCCTCGAACGCGCGCTGGAACGGCTTATGGATCAAGCCGCCGAAGCGGTGGCCGATGGCGCGTCGATCCTCATCCTCTCCGACCGCGGGGTGAGTGCCGAAGCTGCGCCCATTCCGGCACTGCTTGCCACGGCGGCGGTGCATCATCATCTCATTCGCCAGGGCACACGCACGCAGGCCGGGCTGGTCATCGAGACCGCAGAGGCGCGCGAGGCGCATCACTTCTGCTGTCTCATCGGCTACGGCGCGGGCGCCGTAAATCCGTATCTGGCCTTTGAGACGATCGCCGACCTGGAAAAAAATGGCATGTTGCCCGAGGGTCTCACCTTCGACAGTGCCAAGAAGAACTATATCAAGGCCGCTAACAAGGCGATTCTCAAAGTCGCCAGCAAGATGGGCATCAGCACGGTGCAGAGCTATCGCGGGGCGCAGATCTTTGAAGCGATCGGTATCGGCAAGGCCGTAATCGATCGATACTTCACCAACACGGCCAGCCGGATTAACGGTATCGACCTCGGCCTGATCGCGCAGGAGACGCTCGCGCGTCACCGCAGGGCATTTCCGCCGATCGATGTACACGAACCCGTGCTGGACACCGGCGGGCAGTATCAGTGGCGCCGCGACGGTGAATATCACATGTACAACCCCGACGTGGTGGCAAAACTGCAACACGCGGTCCGGCTCCAGGTGAATGGCTCGCCACTCGCCGATGCCCCGCTGTCGGCAAACGCTGCGTCGATCACACCCAGTTCCCCTTTCCGCGACGGCCCGGGGTTCAAGGTCTTTAAGGAGTATGCGCAGCTTTTGAATGACCAGTCGCGGCAAAGGTCAGTCTTGCGCGGGTTGCTGGAGTTCCGGAAAGACCTGACTTCGCCGATCGCGCTGACCGATGTCGAACCGGCGAGCGAAATCGTCAAGCGGTTTGCCACGGGCGCGATGAGCCTCGGCAGCATCAGCACCGAGGTGCACGAAACGCTCGCCGTCGCCATGAACCGCATCGGCGGGAAGTCCAACACCGGTGAAGGCGGCGAAGACCCCCGCCGGTTCAAACCCGACGATAACGGCGATCGTCGGCGCAGCGCCATCAAGCAGGTGGCTTCGGCGCGCTTCGGCGTGACGGCTGAATACCTGGCCAACGCCGATGAGATTCAGATCAAGATGGCCCAGGGTGCCAAACCCGGCGAAGGCGGACAGCTTCCCGGGCACAAGGTCGATGCCTACATCGGCAAGCTTCGCCACAGCACCCCCGGCGTGGGCCTCATCTCTCCGCCGCCGCACCATGATATTTATTCGATCGAAGATCTGGCGCAACTCATTCACGATTTGAAGAACGCCAACCCGTCGGCGCGCATCAGCGTGAAACTGGTGAGCGAGGTCGGCGTCGGCACTATCGCTGCCGGCGTGGCCAAGGCCAAGGCCGACCACATTCTCATCAGCGGCGATTCGGGCGGCACTGGCGCGTCTCCCCTGACTTCAATCAAACACTGCGGCTTGCCCTGGGAACTCGGCCTCGCCGAAACGCAGCAAGTGCTTGTGATGAATGGGCTTAGAAGCCGCGTGCGCATTCAAACTGACGGGCAGATCAAAACCGGCCGCGATGCCGCCATCGGCTTCCTTCTCGGCGCCGAAGAGATTGGCTTCAGCACCGCCCCGCTCATCGCCGCTGGCTGCGTGATGATGCGCGTCTGCCACCTGAACACCTGCCCCGTTGGCATTGCCACGCAAGACCCGGAATTGCGAAAGAAGTTCGCCGGCAAGCCGGAACACGTCGTCAACTTCATGTTCTTCATCGCTGAAGAATTGCGCGAGATCATGGCGGAACTGGGCTTCCGCACGGTCGATGAAATGGTGGGCCGGGTTGATGTGCTGAAACTTGCCGACGTCAGTAACCATTGGAAGGCCAGGCACATCGATCTTTCGCCGATTCTTCACCAGCCGGCGCTTCGCGAGGGTGATACCCGCCATTGCACGACGAAGCAGGATCATGGCTTGGAAGCGTCGCTCGATCACACCCGGCTGCTAGGCATCGCCCGCCCGGCCATCGACCGCGGGGAACGGGTGACGGCTGCGGTGGAGATCAAGAACACGCATCGCGCCGTTGGCGCGACGCTGAGTGGGCAGATCGCCAGAAAATATGGCAACACCGGCCTGCCGGACAACACCATTCACCTGAAGTTTAATGGATCAGCAGGGCAAAGCTTCGGCGCGTTTCTGGCGCGCGGCGTGACGCTGGAACTCGAAGGCGACGCCAATGATTATGTCGGCAAAGGTTGCGCCGGTGGAACCATCATCATCTATCCTCCGGGCAAGAGCGATTTTCTGGCCGAACAGAACATCATCGCAGGCAATGTCATCGGCTATGGCGCTACCGGCGGGGAGATTTTCCTCAACGGCGTCGTCGGTGAACGGTTTTGCGTCCGCAATAGCGGTGCCACGGCGGTGGTGGAGGGCGTTGGCGATCACGGCTGCGAATATATGACCGGCGGCAGGGTCGTCGTTCTCGGCCAGACCGGCCGCAATTTCGCCGCGGGAATGTCTGGTGGGATTGCCTATGTGTTTGATGAGCACGACACTTTTGCAAAACTCTGCAACACAGAAATGGTCGCCCTTGAAGAACTGACCGAAGACGATGCTGCGTTCGTGAAATCGCTCGTTGAAAGGCATCACGCTCACACCCGGAGCAAGCGCGCCCGCGACATCCTCGACCGCTGGAAATCGAGCGTGCCCCGGTTCCGTAAAGTGATGCCGACCGACTACCGCAGGGTGCTCGAAGCGCAGACGACATCAGGCGAGTCATCCGCGGGGCGGAAAGTGCCGTTGGTGGTCAAGTGATCAGGCGCGGGATAGCAACGTTGGCTTCGTCGCCCAAGTCGGGAAGGAGATCAGATTGTGTCGCTATCCAAGCCGGGCGGCGAGATCAACGCGGATGTCTACTTTCAGGCTGCGCAGGACCATGCCAATTCGCTTGTGCGCCTGTATGAGGACAAGCAATATGTTCTGACAGTTTACGTTGCTGGGCTTGCAGCGGAATGTTTGATTCGCGCATTTCGCGCGAGAAAGGGTTTGCCGTTTCGTTCGGATCACCCGTTAATCGATTTGGCAAGGGAAGGCGGCTTCCCTGAGTTGGTTCCCTCTGTCCATCGTGCAGCTTTCGATGCCGCGCTGTCCAATTTAATCCTCCATTGGCGCAACAACCATCGTTTTCGCTCCAACGCGGCGTTGAAAAGGTTCTTTAAAGACTTGAAGCTGGATCGGCACATCAAGGGCGATTACCTCAAGGAAAATGCACGTCTGCTTTCCTCAAATGTGCTAGAATTAGCCGGTCTAGGAGTCATGAAATGGCGTTGATTGATGATGTAAAGAGAATACTGCAAGCTGGCTTTCCAGGCGCGAAGCTCGAACTAAAGTCGATCGCCAGCGGACGAGTTACCGGCGCACTGATCTGGGACGGTTTCGATGCTTTGCCGCAGATTGATCGTCAATCTCGATTGCGCAAGGCGATCTCCGCTCTACCGGTCGATAAGCAACTCAAGGTTTCTTTGATCCTGACACTCACCACAGATGAGAAAGCGTCGCTGGCCGCGGCGTGAAAACAAATGCTGTCTACGAGCGTTGCAACCATGCTAATCGTCGCCGTCGCTGCGTTCGCAGTCGATGGAGCCGTGCCCGATCTGCCCGATTTTGACAAACTGTGGAACTATCGCGACCCCGCGGCCACGCAGGCTGAGTTTGAGCGATTGCTCGAGCCCGCTGCAGCATCGGGCAACGATGATTACTACCATTGCCTGCAGACGCAGATTGCCCGGTGCCAGGGCCTGCAGGGCAAGTTTTCCGACGCGCACGCCACGCTCGATCGAGTGGAGCAGTATCTGAAACACCCCTCCGCCGCCGTCGTTCGGGCGCGCTATCTCCTCGAGCGCGGGCGGGTGTTTAACTCATCGGGCGAGATTGAATCGGCGCGCCCCCTGTTTGCCGAGGCGCTTTCCACGGCAATGCAAGCCGAATTGCCGCTGTACGCAGTCGATGCCGCCCACATGCTGGCGATTGTCGAGGCAACACCCGAAAAGCAGATCGAGTGGAACATTCAGGCGCTGCAGATTGCCGACACGAACCCGGTAGCATCGAGGTGGAAGCCGAGCCTGTGGAACAACCTCGGCGAGGCATACCGCGCCGCGGGCGAATATGAAAAATCACTGGCCTGCTTTCAGTCGATCATCCAATGGCAGCAGGACAACGGCAAGCCGATCGACCGATACACCCGGATCGACGAAGCCAGGCTGCTGCGCCTCTGCGGCCGCGCGAATGAATCGATGACGAAGATTCGCGCCCTGAGCGACGAACTTGCCGGCGAGATTGATGGATTTGTTTCCGAAGAACTGGCAGAGAACCTGCTGCTGACCAACGACGAGGCGGCAGCCAGGCAGCAGTTCATTAACGCCTGGCAAAAGCTGAGAGATGTGCAGTGGCTGAAAGATTCTGAACCACAGCGGTACGAGCGGTTGCGAAAACTCGGATCAGACTGAAGCGCAACCACCAAGGCTCCAAGGCACGAAGTTGGTCTCGTGATGAAACGAATTCTTCCTGGTGCCCTTTGCGTCTTGGTGGTTAACTGAAATTGAGGTTGTCAAAGATGGGAAAGCCCACAGGTTTCAAAGAGTTTACCCGCGAATTGCCCGCCCGGCGGGAGGTGTCGCTGCGCATTCTTGATTGGAACGAGATCTACCTTGATTTCGCCCCCGACAAGCTGCGCAAGCAGGCATCGCGGTGCATGGATTGCGGCATCCCCTATTGCAACAACGGCTGTCCGCTGGGCAATATCATTCCCGAGTGGAATGACCTGGTCTATCGGAACAAGTGGAAAGAAGCCTGGCTGCAACTGGCGAAGACCAACAACTTTCCCGAGTTTACCGGCAGGGTGTGCCCGGCTCCGTGCGAAGAGGCCTGCGTGTTGAGCGTCAACGATAAGCCGGTGACGATCAAGAATGTCGAAGTCAGCATCATCGAGCACGCATTTGCTCAGGGATGGGTCAAACCAGAACCCCCCGCAGGCCGCAGCGGGAAGAAAGTGGCGGTGATCGGCAGCGGGCCCGCGGGACTCGCGGCGGCGGCGCAGCTCAACAAGGCCGGGCACTGGGTGACCGTCTTCGAGCGCGCCGATCGCATCGGCGGGCTGCTTGCTTACGGCATTCCCGAATTCAAGCTGGAGAAAAGGATCGTCGAGCGAAGAGTGCAGCTTCTTGAAGCGGAAGGAGTCAAGTTCGTTACGAATGCAAACGTCCACTCCCCCGCCAAGTCGTCTCCGAAAGTGCCTGCGGGTGCGCCGGGCGCAGGTGTCACAGCCGGCCAAACGCCCTCCCCCCAACCCCTTCCCGGAATAGCAGGAGGGGGAGTCAACATCGACTCTCTCCGCAAAGAGTTCGACGCGATCGTTCTTTGCATCGGGTCCACGAAGCCGCGCGACCTTGCGGTGCCCGGCCGCGAACTCGGGGGCATCCATTTCGCCATGGATTACCTGCCACAAGCCAACAATGCGGCGCTGGGCGCACTCGTGCCGAACCAGATTGTCGCAAAAGACAAACACGTCATCATCCTCGGCGGGGGCGATACCGGAGCCGACTGCCTTGGTACTGCCATTCGACAGGGCTGCAAGAGCGTGAAGCAGTTTGAACTGCTCGCCCGCCCCGCCGACGCCAGGAGTGATGAGGGTGTGCTAAAGGGCGATGTTGCGCCGTGGCCCTATTGGCCAATGGTCTATCGTGTCAGCAGTGCCCACGAAGAAGCAGCGGCCATCGCCGGGGCCGACATTCGCGATTTTGCCATTAACACCAAGGCATTTAAGGGCGAGAACGGCGTCGTCACCCGGCTCGTCGGCGTGCGGCTCGAGTGGTCAAAGGACGATTCGGGCCGCCCAGTTATGAAGGAAATCGCCGGGAGTGAGTTTGAGCTTGAATGCGATTTGTGCTTCCTCGCCATGGGCTTTGTCGGTCCGGAAAAACCCGGCCCGGTCGAACAACTCGGGCTGAAACTTGACGCGCGCGGCAATGTAATCGTCGATGAGAACTACCAGACAAGTGTGCCGGGGGTGTTTGCAGCGGGCGATTGCCGGCGGGGGCAGAGCCTGATTGTCTGGGCCATTAGCGAAGGCCGATGCGCCGCTGCGGGCGTGGATCAGTTCCTGATGGGCAGAACCGACCTCCCGCGAATGAAGTTGTTCTGACCGCACCGATTCGTGATTCAGCGATTCGCGATTAACCGCTGGCTGCTTTGCCCGAGGCGAGTGGCGCATCGTCCCCCGCGGCCAGTTGCTCGACTTCCTTGCACACCAACCGCTGATATTCCCTGGAGTCGATCAACCCGACGATATCGGCCTGACCGACCGTCTTTGCGTTAAGTAGCTGGAACTTATTCTGTGAAAGTTTGCCCAGCGGGACGCCCGTGGCGCCCAGGTCCTGCCGCCAGGCGCGCACCGAAAGCTCCTGCCGATCCACTCGTATGTTGGCCAGTTCGAGACTCAGCGGCCAGTTGGCACGAATCCCCTCAAACTCCGGTCGAGTGGCCTTGCTTGACCAGATGCTCGCATGACCTTCTCCCATCCGGTCGTGCGCCCAGCGCGCCACCACCTGATCGACATCCACATTTCCAGTCGCAGCGATGGTCCAGCCCAGCTCCGATCGATTGACGTGGTCATCAAGAAACCGCACGTTGGTCGCATCGCCCGCCAGCGCCTGCAACCCTGCGGCAATCGCCTGATCCACCTTGCTCTGGCTGGCATCGATGAACTCGACGCGCACGCCACGGCCCTGCAAGAATGTGCCCAGTGCGATCGAAACCGGGTGGATCCCAACAATCAGCACGCCGTTTGGCGCGGTCATTCGCACTTTCAGCAGTCGCGAGAGCGGCGCTGAAGTCAGGATTGCCCATGAGACCGTCGCGACAATCACCATGAACATAATCAGCGTGAGCGACTGCACATCGCGCAGCGGGCCGGCCGCCATGATGAGCGGGCCGGTGATTGGTGCCTCAGGCTGCGGCACATCCTGCAATTCCAGTGCGATGATCGACGCCACGGAGAGCGCCACAATCCCCCGTGGGGCGAAGAGTGCTGCGAAGACTCGCTCGTTCCATGAGAGCGTCGAGCCGATGGTCGACAGAAACACCGATGCCGGCCGGACAACCACAAAAAGCCCGAGGATAAACAGCGCATGGTGCCAGTTCATCTCTACGACGTCGCGCACATTGACGCTCGACGCAAGCAGCAAAAACAACATGCCCACGAGGATGACGGTGAGCTGTTCTTTGAACGTGCGCAGTTCATGTACCCCGCTGACCTTGGCCGCACCAAAGATCATTGCCGCGAGGGTCGTCGCGATCAGCCCGCCGGTGGGTGCGATGAGTTCGCCCAAGCCGAACGCGGTCATGCAGACGGAGATTGCGAGCAGATTCAGGCGTTTCGGCTCGTTCGTGTTCTCGCCGACCATCCGCCGGGCCACCGCCAGGCCCGCGATGCCCGATAGCACGCCGACAAGCGCCCCGCCGATCATCGGCGTCACGAGCGTGTGCAGGATCAGTGACATGGACGGCTCAGAGTGCCCTGTGGCAAGGTAAGTCTTGGCGATGTCCATCGCCGCGATCGTCGCCAGCACACCGATCGGGTCGATAAACACCGCCTCCGCGGCGAGAGTGGTGTGCAGCGAGGGGGTGAGCCGAATGTGTCGCAAAAGCGGTTGAACGACTGTCGGCCCCGTTACGATCAGACACGCGCCCAGCAAGAGCGCCCCGATCGGATGGAAGCCGAGTGTAAGCCACGCCAGAAGCGTCACCCCGCCCCAGGTAACCAGAGCTCCCACGCTCAGCAACCCCAGCACGGCGCGCGGCGCCTTGCGCAGCTCGGCAACTGTCAGGTGCAGCGAGCCTTCAAACACCAGCAGGCCGATCGACAATGCGATAATCGGCCCGAGAATCTCGCCCATTGACGAAGCATCCAGCAGCCCCAACCCGGATTTGCCGAGCACAATCCCCCCGACGAGGAAGAACGGAAGCGCAACCATTCGATAGCGGTCGGCAACCGCAGACAGCGCCGCCCCGAGACCCAATGCCAATGCGAGTGTCTGCGTGCTGCCGGTTTCCATCAACGGTTTACATTACCAGCGCGGCGGCAACTTTATGCAAGGTCAGGGCGTGAGATCGACAATAGAATTTCATCACGCTGACAAGCTCGCGACGGGAAACCGTCGCATGAAACCCAACCCCACGACAAGGCGAGTACGCCATGTCGTGCCACCCGAGAAAAAATCTGCTCGGCGCTGCGCTGTGCGCGACCGCTGGCGCAGCGCGGGGGGTAGAGGGGAAAGGATGAATGATGAGTTATGAATGATGAATGGAGGAGGACGGTGCGCGCTTTGCCCGCGTGCCCGGGAATGCCCGAAAATGCCCGATTTTCGAAAAATGTATCGGGGGGAAATACCGCACAAATCCATGCGATTCTGCTGCGTAAATATCGAATGAATAACGAGTTATGAAACCCGGGCTTTTCGACCACACGCTTCAAATCGACTGCGCGCATCGGGCATCGCCCCGACTGCCCCGGCGGGCACTATCCGAGCCGCGCGTAGTCTTCGGGGACTTCCGGATTGCGGTCGCTGGTGGCACCGATGAGGCCCTTGAGCCGGTGCGCGCGGAAAAATTCTCGCACTTCCGATTCCCCGTAGCGCTTATCGTTCTTCACGCTGTGAATGATGCTGTACCCTCTATCGAGCAGTTCCTGCAGCTCGAAAGGGAGGCCGATGAAGCGAATGCCGAACACTTCGCCGGGAGAGACATAGTTCTTCAACCCGAAGCCCGCAGCGCGGGCGTACATGTGCATCATGAGTTCTTCGGGGACGTCGATCGGCGTCCAGTATTCCGGACGATCGAGGTAGCCTCTCTGATTCATCTCGGCGAGGCAGGACTGTCGGATGGCGTACGCCCCACCGAGACAGTTTTCGCCATATTCATAACCAGCAATGACCGCTTCGGTGAGGTGCTTGCGAATGGTGCTGACCGGCCCGCCGCGCCACCAGTCTTTGAGATAGTTGATGAGCGAGATGGGGTGAAGCATGTCGATCGGCCGGGCGTGGAGGCGCTTCATCAGGCCGGCGTTACGCTTGATATCACGGTCGTGGCCTTCGGGGGTGCGGGTGTTTGCGCCGAGCACGCCGATCGACGGCGCGGCATCAAACTCGCGCGCCAGCTTCTGCGCAAACGGCGCAATCACCAGCGCATCGGTGTCGATCTTCATCCCGAATGCTGCCTCGGGCGCGTGTCGTGCGATCCACTGAAAGCCGAGCAGCGAATTGCCACAGACGCCCTTGGCCTCCTTAAAACCAACCCGCCGCGGGCGATTAAACTTCACAAACTCCGGCTCGACCTGCCGTGGAAAGCGCAGCCGGTCTTTGAGCATGCGATCTTCCGGGCTGTCGTCGATCACCACCATCCGGCAGCGCGCAGGCTCACACCCGCCGATGGCGTCGAGCAGATCGTTGGAGCGATCAATCTCAAGCTCCTTCGGGCCGACCAGCAAAGCGACTGCGTAGGTAAGATTCATGACACACGGTTCCCAGTTTATGCCTGCAACCGCCCGGCAGTAGCCCAACAGCGCGGCTGTGAACATCTTTACTATCGACCATTTCGCCCCCTCAAACCAGCGCACCACCCCACACGGGGCCAACACCGGGGCCGGATAACCATACCACATTCGCCGGAGGCGCTGGAAGCA
Source organism: Phycisphaerales bacterium UBA2421 (assembly GCA_002343075.1). Classification (GTDB taxonomy): domain Bacteria; phylum Planctomycetota; class Phycisphaerae; order Tepidisphaerales; family Tepidisphaeraceae; genus UBA2421. Next base: position 36,537 of record DDRH01000040.1, read on the forward strand.
GAAAACGCACTGAAAGCCGGAGCCGAAACGCCCGATAATTACAAGCAAATCGGGGCGGTTGCAGGCCGTGTACGCCACCGCGCGCACCGGCGCACTCGGCAAGCTCTTAACAATCCTAAAGGAGGCCTAGCGCGCCGCTGTTGGAACGTTGATCGAATCTTCATACTCGCCGCGTATCAGTCTGCGGCTTATGAAACTGAGCAAAATCGGACGCAAAGCCGCATTCACGCTGGTCGAATTGCTCGTGGTCATTGGCATCATCGCGGTTCTGATCGGAATCCTGCTGCCAACGCTGGGCAAGGCTCGCGCCCAGGCGCAAGAGGCGCTATGCAGCAACAACCTGCGTCAGTGGGGGCTGGGTATGCAGATGTATGTCGATGGCAATCGGGGCGTGCTCCCATTCGACGGCGATGACGGCGACACCGCGGGCAAACCCATCGGGCTTTGGTCGGATCCGAAGCTGTGGTTCAACGCAGTGCCCCTGAAAACAGGAAAGAAGACGTATGACGAAATGCAACGCGAATCCACAACGCTCGGGGTGCCGATTCCGCACACGCGTTCGAGCAGCATCTTTGTGTGTCCTTCGGCAGAGAATGCTTCTGATCGGTCGAGCGCGACGGTCACCGCCGATGGGTTCTACCGCATGTGGGCTTTCAGCGGGCAGAGCACACTCAACCCCGGCTCGGTACAGGAACGAAGAACGTACGTCTGCTACATGTACAACAGCAAGCTTCGTGAAGGGACGAACAACGCGCTGAAGATGTCAAAGCTGCGCCCTGCGGCGACAGTGGTGCTGCTCGCCGAGAAGCGCATGAGCCCGGCAGAAGTGCCCCGGGATGTGAACGAGGCTTATGACACTGCCACCGGGCAATCGGATCGTCTGGTGTCTCGCACACTCAACCGCATCAAGGGCGACTGGCAGCGCGTTGCGGGACGACATCGGAAGGGAGGCTATCTGTTGTTTGCCGACGGGCATGTGAGTTGGTTCAGCATGAAACAAATGACAACCCCCGGCACCCTCTCGCCGGCGGTGGATCTCAATCAGCCGGGGAGCATCGTATGGACACCGACAGCCGTCGCAGCGCCGTGAGGCCAATCGATCCAAGTCCATCACAGGCTTCTCAACCAATCAACCTTCGACCATCGCGGACACGATCTTGCTTTAGATGGACCCGGCTGACCGTGTGCGGGATGCTGTCGATCTTTGCCCCGGTGAGCACGTTCGCAGACTCGATCCGCGCAGGACTGCACAGCGTGCCGATGAACGCCTCGGCGCATCCGGCAAGTCGCCCTGCGTTCGATACGCTCGCCGATGCTTTTGTTCCGCATCTTGCCCCCGGTGACCCGTTTGCCTGGCCGATGAAGGTACGAGCGTTGGCGAGCGATTCCTATACCTTCTGGCGTGGCAGCAAGCATCACTTCTACGCTTGGTCTCGCACGGCGTGTGCCGATTGGTTGGCAGACCCGTCACGATTCATCATCACACATGGCGATCCGCATTTTGGCAACATCGGCACCTATCCTGCGTCGGCTGGTTTTGGCGAGTTGTCGCTGGGATTTGTCGATTTTGATGAGGCAGTTTCCCTGCCCCCGGAGATGGAACTGCTGCAGGGATACATCGTGTTTCGGCTGACGGCCCAGCACATGAAACTGCCGTGGACCGCGCGCCTGGATCATGCCGTGCAGACGACGCTCTCAGAGCACTACCGCGCATCCGCCGCGGGTGACGCATCACCGCGGCAGCTCCTGGCCGATCTCCCGCTGGCGGTTGCGCTGTTTGACGATCGCTCCAAGTCGTATGAGGACATGGTTCACTCAATGACAACGACCGGGCAGTTTGATCGACTGCTCGGGAAACCGCAGGCCCCCGCCGACCTGCTTCGACGCACGCCGGAACTAATCGAGCCAGTCGCCCGCGCGCTCACCCGCGCCGCCGCCGAGCAACCGGCACTGGGCAGACAATTGCGTTACTCGTCGGCCGAGTCATTCCGTCATGCCATTCGAGACATTGGGCAGCGCACCCGGCTGAAATCATCCGGATCTCAGGGGCTTAAGAAGTTCTTTGTGCTGATTCGATCGCCGTTTCACGCGTACGAGGGTGATGTTGTTCTGTACCTTAAACAGGAAGTAGTCGCGCCTGGCGAACATCAGCGTCTCACCCCGCCGCACGAGGCCGGCCCGGGTGCGCGGGTCGCCGGCGCGGCACGCGCACTGTCGCCGGAACAATGGTATGTCAATGCGCATGTGACTCTCAACAACGAAGCGTACTGGGTCACGCTGCGCGAACCCTGGGGCAGCGAGCTCGACCTCGCGCGCCTCGTCGACCGCGATGATCTGGTCGCCGCGGTGCGGATCTGGGCGACGGTTGCAGGCTGCGCGCATCGCGCCGCGGGCATGGACAGTGCCGACTGGCTCACGACCGAACGCGTGACGCAGATCGCCACTCGTTCGGCGCAGTACCTTGCGCTGCACCAGGACCTGTTTGAGGAGTTTCGGGCCGACCCGCGCGTTATCTCTCTCGTCGGCGTTGCTGAGGCGAGCATTGCAGCATTGTCTCGTTCGCGGTCGCGGTGAAACACCCTCCGCAGAGGTACATTGGCCAGGACTCGGGGCGGAACGATCAGTTTTCCCCTTAACACAGGATTAGCGCCGTGCAAATTGTGCGTTTATCGAGGTGAACTAGAAACCTTCCGCGTTCACATCAAAGAGCTTTCAAACAGCTCTCGTCTATTTCTCTTTCTGGAAGGATCGGAAGATGCAGAAGTCTCTCATTCTCGCTGGCGTTACGTCGCTGGCGCTGGCGTTGGCCGCCAATGCAGCGGTCATCAACGAAGTTTATGTCAATCCCCCAGGCACCGATGACGCCCGCGAGTACATCGAACTCCGCGGCACGCCGGGCGAATTGCTCGATGGCCTGACGCTGCTGGAAATCGAAGGCGACGGCACGGGTGCCGGCGTCATCGACTTGGCGCGCAGCCTGAACGGGCTTGCGATCGGTTCGACCGGGTACCTCGTCCTGGGCAACAATTGGGAAACCTCGACGCCATACAGCATTCCGACCGGCACCACCATCGCCAACCTCAATCGCACGCCGACGGCCACGATCGAGAATGGCAGCGTAACGTTTATTCTCGCGCGCGATTTTACGGGTGCCCTGACAAACGACCTGGACACGAACAATGACGGCACGCTCGATGTCACCCCCTGGTCGGCAGTGGTCGATAACATCGGCTGGGCTGAAGACAGCGTGGTGACCGCGAGCGACATCGTCTACCTGGGCGCAGCAATCGGCAATGCCGGTATCCCGCCGGGCACAATTGATGCCGCAAGCCGCTCGTTCACCGATCTCACACCGGGCTCGGCAGGTGCGTGGTTCAACAGCGATATCATCGATGACGATCTGGATCTGATCTATTTCCCGGATCGACTCTCCGGAACGCCCACGACTGATCGGCTCACCCCGGGCAGTGCCAACGTTCCCGAACCCACATCTGCGGCATTGCTTGCGGTTGGTTCGATTTTGCTGCGCCGCCGTCGCGCTTAACTGTCTGTCTCCCCTCCCCGCGCCGCGGGGAGGGGATTTGCTTGTTTGAAAGATTCTTCAGGTTGAGGAGAGATTAGAAATGACTCGTCGCACTGCAATGATTGTTCCCGCCGCGCTGCTTGCTGTCGCATCGACGGCCTCTGCGCAGATTCAGATCAACGAGATTGTCATCAACCCACCGGGGGCGGATAACGGCCGAGAGTATGTAGAGCTGCGCGCAACCGGCCCGGTCTCCATCCCCAGCGGGCTGCATCTGCTGCAGATCGACGGCGACGGAACATCGGCAGGCGTGATCGATTTCGCCTGGGATCTTTCTACGGCGACGTTTGGCAGTAATGGCCTGCTGCTCCGTCGAGATAGCGCAGCAGTCCTCAATCCCGCTCCCGAAGCTGGCACCAATGTCATCGTGCAGGACTTCGCCCCCGATCTCGAGAATGGCAGCGCGACCTGGCTGCTCGTCGGCGGGTTCAGCGGCGCGGTGGGGCTTGACCTTGATGCAGACAACGACGGCGCAATCGACAACATCAGCACCGTGCCTTGGACGAGCATCTTCGATGGCATCGGCTACTTTGAAGAAAGCCTGGATGATCCCGCAGGACAAGCCGACGAGTTCACCTACGCCGACGACTTTAGTCTGCCGGCATTTCCCAGCCCCCTAGGCCCGACCCCACCCAATGCCGCCGACTCGTTCACCCCCGACATTATCTTCCGGCTCACCGATGGCGAGTGGATCGCCGCCGACCTGCTGGATCCGGACACGAGCGACCCCAATAATCCGCTCGTCTACGCCGACGTGGAAATTCGCGACATAAACAATAACACGGTGGACCTCAGCACGTTTGACGCGATCACATGGACACCCGGCACGACCAACCCAACGCGCACGATTGCCGCTGCCAATATGTGGAATACTGATGCCGACGGCGACTGGTCTGCGCCGGGTAACTGGTCGGCGGGGACTGTGCCAAACGACTCGATCACCCGCGCGAAGCTCGGCAATGTCATCACCGCGCCGCGCACTATCACGCTTTCATCAGCGATTACCATCAACGAGTTGCAGATCGACAGTGCAAACAGCTACTCCGTCGCAGGAAACGCGGCGTTGAGCTTTGCGGGAACATCCAATTCGATCATCGATGTGACGCAGGGATCGCACTCAATCACCGCCCCGGTGAACATAAGCAAGAGTGGTACAATCAACATCACTGCGGGCCAGTTGACGATCAGCGATCCGGCTTACGCGAGCGGCGTCGCCCTCAGCAAGACCGGCGCGGGTGTGCTCGCGGTGAAGAATGTTCGCGCTGATGGGCTGGACGTAAGTGCGGGCGTCGTGCGAACCGTCGCTGGAAACGGCGCTGCGGGCGTGAGCCGTGTCGTAAGCTTCACCCAGTCGGCTGGCAGCACGCTCGACCTCTCCGACAGCGCTTTGGCGATCGATTACGACGGCGCATCGCCGATCGATACGATCCGCAGCGCCATCATCAGCGGGCGCGCCGGCGGCGCGTGGACGGGCACGGGAATCACCGCTTCCTCGGCAGTGGGCAGCCCGACGACCGGGCTCGGCTACGCCGAAGCGTCAGCCGTCGGCGGCGCTTCGATGTTGTTTTCGGAGGTGACAACCGACGCAACCACCGTGCTGATTGCCTTCACTGTGCTCGGCGACGCCAACCTTGATCGCACAGTCAACCTCGACGACTTCACCAGCCTCGCCGCCGGGTTTGGCTCGGGTACTGTCTGGAGCCAGGGAGACTTCAATTACGACGGCAACGTAAATCTGGACGATTTCACCAGCCTTGCCGCCAACTTCGGCAGCAGCCTCCCGACAGAAGCCCCGCGAGCCGCAGTTCCCGAACCGACGACGGCAGTGATGTTCGCCGCCGCGGCCTGCGGGCTGTTGGCGCGCCGGCGGCGCGTCACTTCTCCGCAAGCGGAGCGCTTTCCGCGGCGTGTTGCAGGAGTTGTTCATCGAGCGCGGTGAAGGTTTTGTTGCGCCGGGTGAAGACGCGCGTCGCGACTTCCACGGCTTTCTTCATCGGCAGTTGCTGCACACCAGCGTCGGTCCAATAGCTGAAACTGGGGATGTATTTCGGGGCCAGCCCGCTGCCGGTGAGCATGCAGCAATAGCCGATGTAGCAGCCTGGCGGGAGGCGTGTGCCGATGCTGGTCTTGCTGTGATCGCCGATGACGGTGCCGAGCGACCACCTGCCAGACTTTGTTGCGCTGCTGCCGCGCAGGATGCTGATATCGCCGTAGGTCGCTTTCACGTTTGCGGTCATCGTGCCGGCGCCGATGTTGCACCAATCGCCCACGTAGCTGTGGCC
>DDRH01000040.1:42527-44487 GCA_002343075.1 Phycisphaerales bacterium UBA2421
CGCCCACGTAGCTGTGGCCGATGAATCCTTCGTGCGGCTTATCGACGTAATCGCAGATGATCGAGTTATCAATGTTCCCGCCGATGTAACATTGGCTGCCGATGCTCGTGCCGGCGCCGATGCCGGTGAAGGGGGCGAGGCGCGTATAGCTGCCGACATAGCACGGCCCGGTGAGCACGCAGCACGCGCCGATCTCAACGCCCGTGGCGACAACCACCGGCCCGCGGGAAGAATCGAGCACGGCCCCGGCGCCGATCTTCACATTGGCCCCGACCATGACTTCATCGCCGACAATGTGATAGGCACCGGCGGGGAGCTTGTTGAACTCATCGCTGCTGGTGATGGCGTCGTTCACCAGCGACTCTTCATTCCAGTGAACGAGATCCCAGAGATGATTGGCCCAGCGCGCCTGCGGAGTGGTGCGGGGAAGGTCCATGAGCGCCGTCCATGCCGGCGTGCGCTGCAGCGCATCCTGCGGGCTAAGCCCCGGCCGCTGGATGTACGCTTCGCGCACAAACTGATCATGCTCGACCGAGACAGTATTGAGGTCGGGCGTTTCATATTTCTGAAAGTGAAGCGTGCGCCCCCCGATGATCAGCGCCGCTTCATCATCCAGCGGCTGGTTGACGCCCGCAGGGATCTTCATCTTCGGCAACACGCGCTGCTTACAATATTCCACCAGGGAGGGGCGCACCCAGAATGTCACCCTTGTGGGCGCGATGAGCCGCAGGTGGCGATCGAGCAGCGTACCCATGCCACACTGCAGCATGAATGTCGGCCGCCCCAGAGCCACCGGTGCAAAGCCGTCCCACTTGCCGCCTTCAAAGATAACAAGGTGCATCATCAAACATTGTAACGCGGAGAGAGAACGACAGGTCAAGGAATTCCGGTGAAACGACAGGCCCGGGGCGCATGGTGCCCACGGGGCGGTCAGTGGGTAAGATGGAAGCCGCGGGCATGCCACAAGATCGACCAAAATCGCATCAGACAAAGGGAGATCGCCCCGAAGACCAGCCCGGCTCCCCCCACGCTGGTTTTCCCGCCACGCGATGGACCCTCGTCGGGCGCGCCGCGGGTGCCGACGAAGTGGAACGGCCGATCGCGGTCACCGAGATCGTCCGCGCCTACTCACCGGCACTTCGAGCGCATCTGCTGCAGTCGCTGCGGTACGACGAGCACCACGCCGACGACCTGTTACAGGGCTTTCTCGCCGACAAGGTGCTCGAACAACGCCTCATCGGCCATGCCGACCCCAACCGGGGGCGATTTCGCACTTTCCTGCTCGCGGCGCTCGATCGGTATGTGATTGATGAGCACCGCCGCCGCAGCGCGCAGAAGCGATCGCCCGCCGGGGAAGTGATGGATGTCGATCAACACCGCGACACGCTCGCATCGGCCGCCGGGGGTGCCGACGCGTTCGACGCCGCATTCGCACGCGAAGTGCTCGGCGAGGTGTTGGAAGTCATGCGACAGCAGTGTGCGAGCCTTAACCGGGCCGACTTGTGGGATGTATTTGAAGTGCGTTATCTCAAGCCTGCAACCCAGGATGTCGAACCCGAGCCGCATGAGTCCATCGCGCGCCGGCTGAGCCTGCAATCCCCCCACCAGGCGGGCAACCTGCTCATCACCGCCAAGCGAATGTTTACACGCATCTTTAAGGCAGTCGTAGCTCGCTACGCACAGGGCGATGAGGAGGTGCGCGCGGAAGTGCGCGATCTTTGGCGCATTTTTGCTTCGGGCAAGCCGTAAGAGAGCGCACAGTTCACCCAGATTGCAGCGCGCTGAGATTTTTCTTGGCATGGCCTTACGCCGGGGTATCTTAAGGAGTTTGGAGCCTGAAAAGCGGGCTTTGCCACCATGTCAGACACTCCGACCGATCCTTTCAGCGAGTCGATCCTGGCCGATTCGACCATCGACCGTGCCAGCGCAGCGGCGCGCACTCACCCGCGGCCGAAGCAGG
>DDRH01000040.1:44613-45169 GCA_002343075.1 Phycisphaerales bacterium UBA2421
CGGGCCGTATCACATTCTTGAATTGCTCGGCGAAGGGGGCATGGGCGAGGTCTACAAAGCCGAGCGGCGTGAGCCGATTCATCAAACCGTCGCGGTCAAGATCATCAAGCCGGGGCTGGATAGTCGAGAGGTCGTCGCGCGATTTGAATCCGAGCGCCGGGCGCTGGCGATGATGGATCACCCGAGCATCGCGCGCGTGCTCGACGCCGGCACCACCGATACCGGCCAGCCCTACTTCGTGATGGACTTTGTCGCCGGCACACCCATCACCGACTTTTGTGATGAAAAGCAGCTTTCGATCCCGGACCGACTCCGGCTGTTTATGAGCGTTTGCGATGCCATTGCGCATGCACATTCAAAGGCAATCATTCACCGAGACATCAAGCCTTCCAACGTACTGGCAGCCGTTCATGACGGCGCGTATGTGGCCAAGGTGATCGATTTCGGTATTGCCAAGGCGATCAGCGGCGACCGGGCAACCGATAAGACCTTTCAAACCACCGGCGGACAGGCGATCGGGACTTACGACAGCATGAGCCCCGAGCAGGCCGATGGC
>DDRH01000040.1:45299-45692 GCA_002343075.1 Phycisphaerales bacterium UBA2421
ATGAGCCCCGAGCAGGCCGATGGCTCGCCAGACATTGACACGCGCACCGATGTCTATGCGCTGGGCGTCTTGCTCTACGAACTGCTCGCAGGGGCCAAGCCGTTTGACCATTCCACGCTCGCGCGGGCGGCCGATGCGGAGATCAAGCGCATCATCCGCGATGTCGACCCCCCGCGGCCGAGCACGCGCCTTTCGAGCCTCGGCGCCAACGCCACCGCATTCGCCGAACGTCGCCAGGCCAAGCCCGACGGCCTGGCGCGCCAGTTGCGCAGCGAACTGGAATGGATTCCGCTGAAGGCCATGCGCAAAGATCGGGCCCGCCGATACACCTCGCCGGTGCAGTTCAAGCAGGACATCCAGAACTACCTCGAAGGCCGCCCGCTGCTGGCCGGG
>DDRH01000040.1:45850-46757 GCA_002343075.1 Phycisphaerales bacterium UBA2421
GAAGGCCGCCCGCTGCTGGCCGGGCCGGAATCGAAGTGGTATCGCGCCCGCAAGTTCTCGCGACGCAACTGGCGCGCGCTCGCCCTCTCCACCGCGGCGGCGGGGATGCTGCTTGCCGGCTCATTGTTTTACATCCGCGATATCAGCCAGGAACGCGACAAAACCCGGCTGGCGCTGGCCGAATCGGAAAGGCAGCGCGCCGAAGCGCAGAAGCAGGCGAAGATCGCTGAAGACAGTTCCAACTTTCTGGCCAACATCTTCCGCAACGCGAGTCCGACCAAATCGCTCGGTGCCGATCTGACGGTCGTGCAGGCGCTGCAGGAGGCGATCAACTCGCTGGACGATGGCACGAAGACGACCGAACCCGTCACCGAAGCGATGGTGCGATACGTCGTGGGAACCACCTTCCGCTCGCTGGGCAAGTTTGATGAAGCGCTGCCGCAGCTTCGCAAGGCGCGCGAACTGGACAGGCTGCATCGCTCGCCCGGCGACCCGCAAACGTTGGTCACCATGAGCGATCTCGCCACGGTGCTGAAGGATCAGGACAAGCTCGCCGAGGCCGAGCCGATCTATCGCGAGGTGCTGGCGTACTACGAGTCGCTCAATCCGCCGGACGAGATCAACATCGCGCGCAGCCTCAACCTGCTGGCATCGGTGTTGAAGGATCAGCAGAAGTATGAGCAGGCCGAGGCGATGCTCCGGCGGGTGGTGGAGATTCGCCAGAGGCTTCTGCCCGCCGATGATCCGAACATCCCCGACGCACTGAATCAACTCGCCGGGCTGCTCTGGAGCCAGGGTAAGCTGGCCGAGGCCGAACCGATCTGTCGCGAGGTGCTGAAAGTGCGGCAGGCGGCCATGCCCGCGGAGCATCCGCATGTGGCGCAGAGCATGCACAACCTTGCCTCGG
>DDRH01000040.1:46912-47397 GCA_002343075.1 Phycisphaerales bacterium UBA2421
AGCCGAACCGCTGGCGCGCGACGCGATCGCAATCCGCCGCAAGGTGCTCCCGCCCGAGCATCCCGACCTTGCGACCGCGTTGCACACGCTGGCGGGTATCCTCAATGGCCAGACGAGATATGTCGAAGCGGAACCGGTCGCGCGCGAATCGCTGGACATCCGCCGTAACGCACTGCCTCCGGAGCATCCGTTCATCGCGACCTCGGCGTGCGATCTGGGTTGGCTGCTGTTTATGCAGGAAAAGTTCACCGAGGCCGAACCGCTGTATCGCGAGGCATTGCGGTTGCGTGCAGCACGGTTTGGCGATCGGGCCCCCATCACCATCAAGACCGCGGGGTTTCTTGCTGATCTGCTCGAAGCAACCGACCGCGCCAAGGAAGCCGCGGAAGTACGCGCCAAGCACGGCGCCGCCACGACGCAACCCGCCACCAGGCCGGCGGGCGGGGGGTGAGGTTCTTCTCCGCGCGCGACGATCGCATGGCCGG
>DDRH01000027.1 GCA_002343075.1 Phycisphaerales bacterium UBA2421
CGCCCCCCCCCGCCGCCCCCCCCACCGAAACCGCCACCTGAGCGGGGTTCACGGGGCTTGGCTTCGTTGACGGTGAGCGCGCGCCCGCCGTGCTGTTGGCCGTTCAGGGCTGCAATCGCAGCAGAGGCTTCTTCATCGCTGGACATCTGGACGAATCCAAAGCCCTTCGAGCGACCGGTATCGCGGTCGGCGATGATCTCGGCACTTTCAACGGTGCCGTGCGCAGCGAAAATTTCCTGCAGACTGGAACTGTCCACGTCGTAACTCAGATTGCCGACATATAACTTCTTGCCCATTGTGTTTTCCTTAAATTGTGGGCATCGAACCCGCGTTTTACTTTCGGGGCCAATAGTCGAAAGAGACTCACGTTTGAGTCTGAAAAGGTAGGACCAGCGGCTATTGCCTAGACGGCGGAGGGCAAAAGACCCAAACCGAGAAAGCGACGTCGAATGACTTACCAGTTTCAACGTATCAGAAGTTGCTTTCAAAAGCGAATTTGCGCACATTCGATTCAATCCGAAACGATCGGCGCAGACCGAGTGCATCAGCTAAGCCGGGCCATTCTACCGCAATCGCTGGCGTGTGTTTTGAGTTCTAAGCTGAGGTGGAGAAACGAGTTAGGCGTGAAAGCCGGCAATCCAATCGACCCCCACCGAATCGCCCCTCTCCACCGCCGTCCCGCAATTGAATCTCCCGCCCCAGAACCTTCCGCGCAGAAAGCTGCCGTCAGCGGCTTCCAAAAATGCCCGCCCAACCACTACCCGCGACAGGAGTCGAACCTGTGACCTCCGGTTTAGGAAACCAGCGCTCTATCCAACTGAGCTACGCGGGCGGACGCTCTCAAGCTAACTCGCGGGGTTGCATCGTTCAAGCGCGAAATCACGCTCCGGCGGTCGGGCCTCCTCGGCGGGGGATTTCTATTATCAGATGGTCTCTTCCGGGCAGGTCGGCGGGGTGAATGGTTGGGGCGGCACCTCGATAGCGGTTGATGATCGGCTGGCAGTTGACGAGTTCTTCGCGCGCTTTGGGGCCTTTCATCGCCAGCAAAACGCCGCCGGGCTTGACCAGTGGCAGGCACCACTGGATGAGCCTATCCATCGCCGCCAGCGCGCGGGCGGTGACGACATCCCACTGATGCCCGCGGAGCTGTTCGGAGCGCTGGCCGACGACGGTGACATTGGTCAGCCCAAGATGTTGCGCTGTTTGTTCGAGAAACGCAGCCTTCTTTGCAGTCGCATCGATTAGGGTCATCTTGAGGTCGGGCCGGGCAATCGCAAGCGGGATGCCCGGCAGGCCGCCGCCGCTGCCGACATCGGCAAGGCGCAATGCCGCCTCGGGGATGTGGCGAAGAACCGTCAGTGAATCGGCGATGTGCAGAAGTTCTGCCTGCTCGCGATTCTCGATACGCGTGAGGTTCATCTGCTCGTTCACAGCAAAGAGGCGATCGAGATACGCGGACAACTGATCGATCCGGGTCTGATCGAGTGTGACATTGGCTCGTGCTGCGATGTCGATCCAAAGCTGGGACATAGGAGAGACTCATCACGGGCAGGATGCCCGTACTACGTTCAAGTTAATCGTGCTCCAGTGTGCCTGCGGTGACGCCCAGTTGCTGCAGCACCCTCAGGCTTCGTACGGCGGCGGCGGGTTCAGCTTGGCCGCTAATGATTTCGTCGTAGCGCTCCACGATCGGGGCGACTTCGTCTTTACCCTCCCGAAGCAACTCAATGCGAAAATGCCGAATCCCCAGGCTTTGCATGCGGGGAACAAACTCTGCAGCGCTCTGCGCCTGCCCGTTGTAGACCGTGTTGCGACACCCCGCGTCGGGAATCAGCGGGTTATCGGCGCCCACGCGGTCGCGCAGGTCGACTTTGTGCGTCTCGCAAGGCCGACCGCAGTCGCGATAGTCCTTCCCGCTGCTCAGCGTGTGCGCAAAAACGCAATGCTCCATATGAAACATCGGCATGTGTTGATGCACGACACATTCAAACCGCGACGCGTCAAACCGCGCCAGCATCGCCGCCATTTGCTGCCAGTTAAGGTCATAACTTGGCACAAACCGAATCAGGCCGGTGTCGGCGAAGATCTGCGCGGTCAGCTCGTTGGCAATATTAAGCGAAAAATCGCCAATCAGCGGTAATTGCGGCACCTTCTGCCGAAAGAAACTGATCGCCGCGAGGCTGCGGACAATGACAGCGGTGGGGTTGCATCGCAGGATGTGTTCGAGCCAGCCTTCTTCGTGCGGCTTAACGATGCGCATCGTCGCCACTGCGATCGGCATGCCAATAGCGGTGCACCGCTCGACGGCCAATCTGTAACGGCGCACATCCTCAAAGTCGCAATAGATGGAGGAAAGACATGAAGACACCGAGGCACGAAGGCCCGAAGCGTGATGGGCGAGCACGGCTTCCACTTGCTCGAGCGTGCGACACAAAACATGGAGCGATCCGTGGCGGCTGCGGCTTCCATCCAGGGTTGATACGGTTTCAAGCTTCTGCGCAGCCCCCGCGGTCGCTGCGGCGCGGAGCTCGGTCAATGCGTCATCATTGTCAATCGCGTGAATTCTGGAACTGTCGAGCTGCGACAACAACTCCTCGACAGCCCGGCGGCGAAGATCGTTCAAGACCGACTTGGGAATCATCGGTCCGCCGGTGGATTTCAGTTGCAGTCCGTGAAGTTCAAAAGGCGTATCACCGAGCCGGCTAAGCTGCTCGCGGGCGGTCGCTTCGTTGACGGGGTGCTTGTTCGCGGCTTGCAGGGAATCTTGCGATGTCGCAGTTGCCGTTGCCGGGCGACCGTCGGAGTGAAGCGTCAACACAAGTCGTGCGGGAGCGCCGACATGTGCTTCGAGGGTAGCGTCAAGGGGAATGCGGTTTGCCACCACATCGCGGCTGAATGAGTGTTCGAGGCGCTTACGAATGGCCGGATCATCCGTTTTCCAGACGATCGAACCCGGCGGGATAGCGTGCGGATTGACATCGCCGTTGCCAAGCTCAATGCGGATGCGATTTCGTCCTGACGGCGCAACTGCAAACACACGGCCGCCTTGCTCGTCTTGCTCGGGGTGGCCCTCATCAAAGACAACCCCATCACCATTGCGGATGGCGGATTGCGGGTCTCGGATAGAGCGGTCAAGCTCGATAACGATCCCGCGATGATCAATGCCGGCAACCGTGCCGATTCTTCGCCCGCGGCTCTTGGGGAAGCGGGCGTGAACCAGCGCCTGATGATTCACGCCGCTCAAGAAGCCATGCGTAAACCCTCGGCTAAATGTCTGCGCCAGGTCGCCTCGTTGTGACTCGGTGATTTGAAATGGAGCGTTTGCAATTGCGGCATCGATAGCAGCGCGATAGGTCTGACTTGTTGCGGCGACGTAATGAGCGCTTTTCAGCCGACCTTCAATTTTGAACGAAGCGACGCCTGCGGAGGTGAGATCGGCGATGAGGTCGTGGGCTGCAAGATCTTGTGGGGAAAGAAGATACGACTTGTCGTCGAGATCGCGCTTCATGCCATCGACGATCAGATCGTACGGCAACCGGCACGCCTGCGCACACTGCCCGCGGTTGGCGCTGCGTCCGCCGATCGATTCGCTGGTGAGGCATTGCCCGCTGTAGGCGACGCACAGCGCGCCGTGAACGAACACTTCAGTCGGCATGTCGGTGGTTGCGGCGATTCGGCGAATGTCGTCGAGCGTGTTTTCCCTTGCTAAGACTACGCGCACCACGCCGAGTCGGCGCACGAATTCGATGCCGCGCGGCTCGGTGAGCGTCATCTGCGTGCTGCCGTGAATGTTCAGCGACGGGCACATTGCGTGGATGAGTCTTGCCAGGCCCAGGTCTTGAACGATGACCGCATCCACACCGGCCGCCGCGATTGCCCGAATGTAGTCGGCGGCGGCGGGGAGTTCGTCGGAGAAAATCAGCGTGTTGAAGGTGAGAAAACCCTTCACGTTGTGATCGTGAAGAAACTTCATCGTCTCAGGTAGCTTTTCCAGCGTGAAGTTCTCAGCACGATGCCGCGCGTTGAAATTCGGCAGACCGAAATAGACGGCGTCGGCGCCATTGGCGACGGCGGCGCGCATGGCCTCAAAATCGCCGGCGGGGGCGAGCAGTTCGGGGCGGTGTTGTTTTCGTTCGACGCTCACTCTTAGATTGATCAACACGAAGCTCACAAAGGTCACGAAGAACGGATTGAATCACCTAGGCTCGAAGGCACCAAATTATGAAGAAGAATGCTAAACACAAACGGCACGAAGCACACGAAGAAGAATTGGAGCGGATTGATCGACCCGCTATTTCAAATCGCCACTTAGGCACCGCAACCATGTCTTAAGGCTTGATATCTTCGGGCGTGCTTCATGACAATAGTGCGTTGGTGTTCAGTTTTCCTTAGAGTCTTTGAGTCTTGCCCGTTCAATCTCCGCTTCGTGGCCTCCGTGTGCTTCGTGGTTAACTCTCTTTCTACTCGCCGGGAATGTACGAAATCATACCCTCAAACGGACTGCTCGCCGTCGCGTATCTTTTCTTCGGAATCCGGCCGGCGCGGTAGGAATGATATCCAGCTTCTAGTGCGTGTTTCATGGCGATCGCCATCGTCACCGGATCTTTGGCGTGCGCGATGGCGGTGTTGAGCAGGACGCCGTCTGCGCCGAGTTCCATCGCGACGGCCACATCGCTGGCAGCGCCGACGCCGGCGTCCACGATGACCGGGTAACTCGCGTCGCCTTCCTTCAACAGTTCCAGGCAAAGCGAGATGTTGAGCGGATTGAGAATTCCCTGCCCGCTGCCGATCGGACTGCCGGCGGGCATGACGCTGGCGGCGCCGGCTTCCTTGATGCGCATGGCACTGCGCGGGTCGTCGCTGCTGTAGGCCAAAACCGTAAAGCCTTCTTTGACAAGCTCTTTGGTGGCTTCGATTGTGCCAACGGGGTCGGGGAGCAGCGTTTTCTTGTCTCCCAGCACTTCCAACTTCACCCACCCCGCGCCTTTGTTGCTCTGTTTCTCGAGCAGATCGCGACCGAGCAGGGCGACGCGAATCGCATCGTCGGCGGTAAAGCACCCGGCGGTGTTGGGGAGAATCGTGTACTTGTTCAGATCGAGATATTCGAAAAGCGACTTGCCTTGCTTATCAATCAACCGCTCGCGCCGGACGGCAACCGTCACCACCTCGCAGCCGCTGGCGTCGAGGGACTTCTGCATGATCTCATATGACTGGTACTTGCCCGTGCCGACGAAGAGGCGGTGGCGGCAGGAGAAGTTCTTGATGCGCAGGGGGTCCATAGATGCGTCATTATATCATAGTTTCAACGCAATCTCGCGCTGCGAAACCCGGGCAGAGCTTTGGCACCGTCCCGGCTCCGCGTTGACGATCCGACGAACATAAACGACGATGCGCCCATGCCAGAACCGGGTCTTCGCTGGCAATTAGTCACCATCAACACGCTCGGCTCCCGGCTCCACGGCAACCCGCGCGGGTTTCGCTCAAGGGGGCATCGGATTCACTCAAATGGCGACTACCGCAACCCGCCGACGCGGGGGGAACATGCGGGGTTGCATGAGCATCGCAAAAAGTCGGGAATTACCCCCGTGAAGTTACCCGTCGAGATCCGTGCGATCGTTGGCAAAGCGCTCGTTGCAAGCTTGCTTGACGATGGTTGGAGCGTTTTGGCGACATCGGTCTCGTCCGATCATGCTCATGTTCTGGTCGAACTGCCGGACGATGTTCGATCCATCAAAGCGATGGTTGGTAATGCCAAACGAGTCTCCTCCCGCGCGATTAAAGCGTGGATTGCAGGTTCGGTCTGGTCGGAAGGGTGCGATTACGAGTCGATCAAAGACATTTCGCATCAGCGCAACGCATTCAGCTACATTCTGAATAAACAGGGAGCAGATAGTTGGACGTGGTCGTACACTGATGATGCGCCGGCACTTGAAAAGCCGCTTAAGTGGAAGCCGGGACAGAGCCTTAGCGCCGTCCCGGCTTCGCGCGAGCTATCCTCCACCGACAAACGTCACAATCTCAATCTCATCTCCATCGTGCAGTGGCAGATCATATCTGTCCGATCGAGCGAGGCGCTTGTTTAGTTCGATGGCAACCTTCTCAGGCGTGAGACTGAGTTGCGCGAGAAGCTGACGAATGGTTGTTCCATCGGCAATCTCCTTCTCATCGCCGTTCAGGAGAACTTTCACTCGACCCTCTGCAAATCTCACTCAAGTTTTACCACGAAGCCCACGAAGGGCGCGAAGAACGGCTTGAACCACCAAGGCTCCAAGGCACGAAGATAAAAAGTTACGGACCGATGATTCAATGCTGCAGGCGCATGTCCCCGTTTCAATTCAGTTTACATCTTCTTCGCGTTCTTCGCGTCCTTCGTGTTTCCCATCTCTCTGGGTTTCTTGGAGCCTTAGAGCCTTGGTGGTTAACAATCTTCTACCGTGTATTCGACCCCATCGGCGTGGCCACTTCTCGATTTCCTCGTGAAATCGGCAGCGAGACGCGCTTGGTGGTTTCCTCGGGACACGCCGCAGCGAATTCGTCGTAGTATTTGTTGATGAACGTGCGCGTGGCCCAGGCGGTGCCGTCGGCCAGGCCGCAGATGGTGGTGCCGGGCATGCTGCCCATGGTTTTCTCCAGTTCGAGCAGCATCTCCAGGTCGCGCGCCTTGCCGTAGCCGTCGACGATGCGGTCGAGGATCTTTTTCATCCACGCGCTGCCTTCGCGGCAGGGGGTGCATTGGCCGCAACTCTCGTGGGCGTAGAACCTTACGCAGTTTCGCAAGGCGCGCACCATGTTGGTGTGCTCGTTCATGACGATCATGCCGGCGGTGCCCAGGCCGAGGCAGCCGCCTCGAAATCGGACGTCGTCGAAGTCGAGTTTGACATCGAGTTGGTGCTGCGCGAGTACACCCATGCTGATTCCCCCGCAGATCGCGCCCTTGAACGCGCCGCCTTTCATCCCGCCAGCCATGTCGATGGATTGTTGAAGTGTGATGCCGAGTTCGTGTTCGTACACACCGGGGCGGTTGAGATGGCCGCTCATGCCGTAAAGCTTGGGGCCGGGCGAGCTTGGCGTGCCCATGGTCTTAAACCAGGCCGGGCCTCGCTCCATGATATGTGGTACGCAGCAAAGGGTTTCGACATTGTTGATAACCGTCGGCCGGCCGAATACGCCAGCGATCGCCGGGAACGGCGGTTTGTTGCGTGGCCAACCTCGCTTGCCTTCGATGGCTTCGAGCATGCCGGTTTCTTCGCCGCAGATGTACGCCCCGGCACCGCGGTGGACGTAACAATCGATTTTCTTCCCGGTTCCCATCACGTTATTGCCGAAGATGCCGTGGTGATAGGCTTCTTTAATCGCCTGCTCGACCACCTTCGTGCCATGATGAAACTCCCCGCGGATGAACACATAGGCGATGTCGCACTGCGTTGCCAGACAGGCAATGGCAATGCCTTCGAGCATCTGGTGCGGATCCCACTCCATCAGATGGCGATCTTTGAACGTGCCGGGTTCGCTCTCATCGGCATTGACCGCGAGATAGTGCGTGGTCTTCTTTTCTTTTGGGATGAATGACCATTTCTGCCCCGCGCTAAAGCCCGCGCCGCCGCGGCCGCGCAGTCCGCTATCGGTGACGGTCTTGATGATGTCCTGGCCGGACATATCCAGCGCGGCGCGCAACTGCTTGTATCCGCCGGTAGCGACGTAATCATTGTACCAGACCTTCTTCCGGTCGGCGGGGTTGAGGGGGATGCGCTTGGTGAGTACGGGTTCGGGAAAAGCCATGTTTTTAAGGGATGAAGGATAAAGGATGAAAGCTGAACTTCGCGGGCGGTTCAATGTTCATCTCTTATCCTTCATCCTTCATCCTTTCTTTCACTATCACTTCATCCGTCGTCGTCCGCCGAAGGATGACGTTTGGGTCGTCCGGAAGCGGTCGTTCCTCGGTTCTTTGCTCACGATATACCGTTTTCGGCCCTTCGACATCAGTTTTCAGGGCTTTTGTAACATAACCCACCTGCCGGCCAAGCCAGCCTAGGATGCCTTTGCCGGGGCGGTCTATGGGCATGGGCATAATCTAACCACAGAGGCGTGGAGAACACAGGGGGCGCGATGAAAATGCGAGCGCAACTCGACCCGAAGAAATCCAGCGAACTATCTTCTTTGTGCCTCTGTGGTTCATCACTCTTTCGATTGTGCAAACGTCTCTCTCATCTGCCGCGATTGTGGGTCGTAAACGTCAATGAACCGCTGAACATCGCCGACGGTTCGCTGGCTGTGGCCGAAGGTAAGCAGCTTTTGCTTGGCCTGTTCTTTCGACCAGCCGAGGACCGACATCTGGTACGCCGCCACCATCATTCCCGTCCGCCGGACGCCCTGGGCACAGTGGACGACCACGGGCTGTTGGGCTGGGTCGGTCGCGATCGACAAGAACCGGGCGATCGCTAGGGCGTCTGGCCACCCGCCGAGGGGAATGGTAACTTTTTCGAGTCGAATACCGGGCCGAGCGTGGAGATGCGATTCTTCGGCGGCAAACTCCGGCTTGGCGGGGTCGGCGGCCTCGTCGTTATCAATGAGGGTAATGACCGTCCGCGGCCTCACTTTGCGAAGCATGTTGCGATACTCCCGCAAACCGCGGTTACCGTCGCGATACAGCTTGCCACGGTCGACCGTCGCGAGGTGATACGTCTCAAAAAACCGCCGCCAGATGGTGACCACCGCCACGACGACAACCAGAACAGCAGAGATAAGCCACGCGTTCATATCAGCCACAGATTGGGCACAGACGCTCACGGATGGACCTGCAAGCCAATTTCTATCAGATTCTATCTGTGTTCATCTGTGGCTACAAAACTCTTCTCAATGCCCCGACGCGAACTTGATCCCCGGATCCTTGTAATCATGCGGATCATCCGGCAGCTTGTTCAATTCGGCATCGAGCGCTTCCGGTGTGAGGTCTTCGTGCATCACGTCATTGATCAACGCCACAGGGGCATTGCCGCAGGCGCCGAGGCATTCAAGCTCGACGACGGTGAACCGCTGATCGGGCGTGGTTTCGCCGACTTCGATATTGTACTTCTTGCAGACATGGTCGGTCAGTTTGCGCGAGTCGCAGATTTCGCACGACAAGCTGCGGCAGACCTGGATGAGATACTTGCCCTTGGGCTTGAGCCAGTATTCTTCGTAAAAGGTAGCAGTATCGATGACTTCGGCAGGCGCGATTTCGAGGAATTCGGCAATCTCCTGCATCGCCGCGGGGGGAATCCAGTTGTATTCGTGCTGTACCATGTGCAGCGCCGGTAAAAGGCAGGCGCGCTTGTTGGGGTAACGGGGAAAATAGGTGTCCGCGATCTGCTTCTTCAGTTCATCCGTCAGCAACGGCTGACTTTGCGCCACGCGGGTGTTTCTGCGGTCTTCTGCGATCCAGGGCATATTTTGAACGATGAAGTCGAAACGATGAACGATGAATGCACATCGATCGCTTTCCGACTGGTCATCCCTTTCGATTTCTGTTCGCTGTTCGAGCCGAGGCAACGAAAATCGCCATGAGCTCATTCGCTTCTGTCAACAAAGGAACCAGCTTCGACTGCTCCACGATAGCCGAATCAATCAGCAACTCAATCCCGTAGATCGTTTCATCCAGCTCTTGCGCCGAACACTCCAACTTGCTGACAAATTCGGCGGTCGACCTTGCACGATGCGCCTCTCGGTATTGGGCGCCGACGGAGGTCCCAGAGCGGACCAACGGACGTCCAATCACTTCGCCCGGCCCGGTGCGCGGCAGCACCGCACACAAACGAATAACCCGCAGAGCGAACTGGTTAGTCCTGTCTTTCAGGTCATTCATCGTTCATCGTTCCGACTTCATCGTTCCGACTTCATCGTTTCCCTACCGATCCAACTCCGCCGCAATCACATTCACGCTTCCCAGCACGGCCACCACATCGCTGAGCAGGTGGCCTTCAATCAGCTTTGGAAACACAGCGTAATTGATGTAAATGCAGGGCCTCGTGCGCACGCGCCACGGAGTGCTTTCGCCGGCGCTCACGATGTAATAGCCCAATTCGCCGTTGGCGCTTTCGATGCAGTTGTAGACCTCGCCAATCGGGCTTTCAAACCCGCGGTTGGTCATGATCATTTCAAAGTGATGGATCAGTCCTTCAATGCTTGAGTAAACCTGATCTTTCGGCGGAAGCACTTCCTTCCCTTCCGGGCTTACATTCACGGGGCCTTGCGGAATCTTGTCGATCAACTGCCGGATGATATGCATGCTCTGCTTCATCTCTTCCAGCCGGCAAAGATAGCGCGCATAACAATCGCCGGTCGTCATCACCGGCACCTTGAAATCGACTGCCGGCGCGCCCTGGCCGTCCCAGTTATCTTGAAAACAGAGATAAGGCTCGTCTTTACGGATGTCGCGACGAATGCCCGCGCTGCGCGCCATCGGCCCGGTGAGCGACCAACTCGCTGCTTCTTCGGCACTGATCACGCCGACCCCGCGCGTGCGCTCGATGAAGATGCGATTCTTGTTAAGCAGCGTCTCAACTTCCTGCAGCGCCTTGGGAAGTTGGTCGTCCACAAACTTCTTTACCATCGTCTTAAACGTGCCTTCGTCCGGCAGGTCCATGTTCAGCCCGCCGACGCGCGTCCAGCTTGTGTGATAGCGCTGACCTGACATGAACTCAACGATGTCATAGATGCGTTCTCGCTCGTTAAAGCCGAACAAAAACGCCGTAAAAGCGCCCAAATCCAGCCCTGCAGCACCGACACAAAGCAGGTGTGATTGAATTCGTCCCAGTTCTCCGGCGATCGTCCGCAGCACCTTGCACCGCGGGGTTAGCTCGATGCCCATCAGCTTTTCGACCGCCCCGTGCCACGCCAGCTCGTTGTAAATCGGCGCGCTGTAGTCCATCCGGTCGACAATGGTGACGTATTGGTTGTAGTTGAGATGTTCCCCAAGCTTCTCAAACCCGCTGTGCAGATACCCGATATGCGGGATGGCGCGCACGACGCGCTCGCCGTCCAGTTCCAGGACGATGCGCAGCGTGGTGTGTGTCGCCGGATGCTGCGGGCCGAAGTTAAGCGTCCATCGATCACCGGCGGGTTTCTGGTCCTTCGACAAAAACTCCGGCGCGGCAGGGGCAAGCGTATAGGGCATCTGATTTCTTCCTGAATCTCAAACCCCGCCGGGACATCGGCGGGCCAACTTCAATCGACAGGCGATTATACGGAGCTTAGGAGATCGTTCCATCTTTCACAAACGATCGATCGCCCAGGCAACAGCGCGCTGCGCGCCGTGAGCGCCAATAGCGCAACGCCGATCCGAACAAAATCCAAAAATTGTCTGCGAAAAGCCTGAGGTTTTCCCCAATTCTTTCCGCCAAGTTGCGCCACACGCCCAGCCGCGGCGCAGCGCCCCGGGATAGGGCGAGGCTGTGAAACACACGAACCGATTACGGAGCGAATCATGAACCATCTCATTAGCCCAGCTATCGAACAGCAACTACGCACACTGGGAATTGCCAGCCAGGCGTTTCATCTTCGTGTCGATGCGCTGCTTGCCGTAGAGGCACCCCGTCTGGGCAGACTGTGGTCCTACTACCGAAATCCGGCGCGCCCTTCCGATGCCAGCGACGCCACGTCGTCGCCTTATCGTCAGGCGCAGGAGTGGGGGCTACCCAGACGCATCAAAGGCGATCCTGGGGCAGCCGACTCCGTCCGCAGAGAAGTCGTGATTGAGAACGACATCGGCTGGCGCATCGACACGATGGTCGATTTCCTGTTCGGCAAAGAGCTCATGATTTCGAGCACGGCCCCGGACGAGGGTCGCCGCCGGGTTGTCACGCAGTTGCTGCGCGCAATCTTCACCAACCACGGCGGGCCGGCATTTCTTCAGCAGCTTGCCTTGGTTGGCGCTGTGTATGGCTATGTCGATGTTCTCGTGAAACTGCTGCCCAACCCCGATCCGTGCCAGTCGCCCGCGCCGCCCCTCGATCACAACGAACCTTCCCCGAGCGCGATTGAACCATCGCCAGAGGCCATTGCTCGCCTCGCTCGACGGGTGCGGTTTGAAGTTGTCGAGCCGGCGCGGGCGCTGCCGGTGCTTTCGCCGGCCGATTTCTCGGTCGTCGATGCCTATGCGCAGGTCTATCGTCTGCCAGGCCGACATCAGTCGTCTGCCGAGAGTGAGGACGGAGGGCGCGGCCAATCATGGGTCCGTCGTCTCTTTGGCGCGCGCGGCCTGACGCGACATGTAAGGGATGACGTCATTGCGATTGACGTCATCACTTCCACGCGTTGGTCCACGCTTCTCGACAACCGCGTTGCGGCCAGCGGGGTCAACTCGCTTGGCAGAATTCCACTGGTGCACATTCAGAATGTAGCGGTGCCATTTGCTTACTCGGGCGCGAGCGATGTCGAGCCACTCTTACCCCTGCAGGACGAACTGAACACCCGGCTGAGCGATCGCGCACATCGAATCGCGCTGCAGTCGTTTCGCATGTATCTCGGAAGGGGAATTGATGGATTCACCGAGCAGGTTGTTTCGCCCGGGCGAATGTGGACCAGTGATGATCCCAACGCGCAGATCACCGAGTTCGGTGGCGATTCTGCCTGTCCGAGTGAGGAAGCACACATTCGTGACTTGCGCGAAGCGATCGACAAGGCAAGCGGCGTGTCGCCAATCGCCGCTGGCGCGATCAAGGGCCGCATCGGCCGGCTCACCAGCGCCGCGGCGCTTCGGGTGACGATGCTTGCGCTGCTCTCTCGAACCGAGCGCAAGCGATCGCTCTATGGCGAGGGCATCGCGCGCATGTGCGAGCTTGCGCTCGCGTGGCTCGATTGCGCCGGGGTGTTTGCAACTTCGCCGGACGAGCGCGCCATCGACATTCAATGGCCCAACCCCATCCCTCTCAATGAGATCGAGCGACTCGAAGAAGCGCAGCACAAGCTCAACATCGGCGTGCCGCGCGAAACCGTTCTCAGGGAGCTGGGCTACTGAACCCTGTCACACAGACGCACCTCATAGTGATGAAGTGCGATGAAGGCACCGCTGCAGTCCTGAACTGATCGAATTCACTTACCAGAAAGGAGGTTTCCATGTCCGAAGCAAATCTGCCCGAGGTCGTTGCCGCTGCGGCGGAGGATGCTGCTGCTGAACCGATTGCAGCCGGCGTGACGATCGAATCGCCGCCGCCGGCGCTACGGCCCGAAGCGAGCGACTCCGGCGACGCGCGTGTGTCGTTGAATCGGCTCGCGGCGGCGCTGTCGCAGCAGCGCAGCACGCAACTGCTGCTCGAGTATCTGCGGCTGCGACGCATCGCCCGGTCGTTGACGTAGGCAATGCTCAATCGCCCATTCATTCATCATGTTTCTAGAAGATCAGATTTCTTAACTCTCAGGAGATTCTCATGCCATTTACTGGAAAAGCTACCTATTCTGCCGGCACCACACTCCCGGAAATCGCGGAAGATGTGAGTGACCTCATCGCAATCAACTCGCCGCACGACACGCCCCTGCTCGATGCGCTCGGCGATGCCGCCCGGCCGGCGCGATCGACCGTTCACGAGTGGATCGAAGACTCGCTCTTGCCCAACAGCAGTGTTGTCGCCGATGGTTCCATCGCCGACCCGGAAACCGAAACATCGTTCGGCGTTGCCGACGCAGCGACGTTTCGCGTTGGCGATCAGGTGCGCAACGGCGAGACTGCCGAGGTCATGCTGGTGACGGCGACCAACGCCGGTGCCGGCACCATCACCGTCTCGCGCGGCTACGGCGGGACGACCGCGGGTGAACTGGTCGATGCGGCTACGCTCACCGTCATCGGCAATGCGTCTCTCGAAGGAGCCGATGCCGATGCTGCTCGATTTACCAATCGCGCCCGAAGATCCAACTTCACGCAGATCTTCAGCGCAACTGTCGAGGTCAGCGGCAGTGACCTGGCGGTGCGGCAGATCGGCGTGCGCGACGAGTTGGATTACCAGAAAGTTCAGCGGTCGCGCGAACTGATCCGTGACCTTGAGAATAGCATCATTAACGGCGTGGCACCCTCGGCAAGCCCGCAAGGGTCGGCGACCGTTCGACGGACGATGCGCGGCATCCTCTCGCATATTGCGACCAACCGCTTCTCGCCGGGTGCCTCAGGGTTTCCGGCAGGTTCGACGCTCACCGAGGCGCAACTCAACGCGGCGCTGCGGGCTCTCTGGACGAACTCGTCGGGCACGGTCGATCTCATCGTCGTCGGTGGGCAGGAGAAACGCGCCATTAACCAGTTTGTCGCCAGCAGCCGACGCTTCACCGCCGGCAGCGACAGCTACAAGGATCTGGTGAGCACCTACGAAAGCGATTACGGCGTCTGTCGCATCATTCTCTCGCGCTACGTTCCTGCGGGCACGGTGATACTGCTCGACAGCAGCCGTGTCAGCGCAATGCCGCTTGCCGGGCGCAGCTTCCATTACTCGGCGCTGGCGCGAACCGGTGACAGCGAGCGGGGCCAGATGCTCGGTGAGTACACGCTCGAATTCCGCAACGAAAGCGCCCATGGCGTGATCACCGGGCTTGGGTAACCGCAGCAACAGCGGCGCGCGGGGTGCGGCGGGCGGTGTAGTCGATGCCGGGAACGGCGGCCGACTGGGCTGCATCACCCCCCGACCCGCCGCCGCTGCTTCGTCGGGTTTGTTGGACTCTTTGTGTGAACTTGTTTGGAGCGTGCCATGACATTTGCAACCGACATCGATCTACTTCACTGGGAACCCAACCTCGTCAAAGAGGCGACGTTTGTCTCGCAGACACTGCTTGCTACCACAGGCGACTTGTCGGGCACCACGCTCACGATCAGCGGGAGCTCATTCGTCGACGCCGAGGTGACTGGCGAGAACATCATCTACATCGGCGGGGCGATTGACGGCACATTTCCGATCGTCGAAGTAAATTCGTCCACGCAACTCACGTTGAGCGTGCTGTACGACAAGCTCTTCAACGACCCCGCCACGCCCGGCCGGGGTGGGCCGGACGCAACCGGAGTCGACTTTGCAATCCGCACGTTCTGGCCCCAGCGGCAGGTGGTGAGCGATCTCATTCTGCAGGCTGCCGGATTGGATCCGGGAGACGCCCAGAAAATACTGAATCCGCTAGTCCTCAAGCGGGCCTGTGTACTGGGAACATTACAAATGATCTACAACGCACTCGCAGCGGCGGCGACGGAATCATCGTTCTTTGCCGCGCGCGCGAGATTTTACGAGCAGCTCTACAAGCGGTCGCTCCGCAGCGCCCGCGTCGAGCTTGATCTGAACGGCGACGGCCAGATCGACAGCGTGCGCGCGCTCAATTGCATCACGCTCATTCGCGGGTGATGCCCCATTCGATGGCAACAGAGCCCGTCGAAGACTGGCTCTGTCACTGGGAGAAAGAAATGTCACCGCACGATGCACAACCAATCCTCGACCCGCTGGCACAGCTTGGCGTGGCCGGGCTGATGGGGGCGATGTGGCTCTGGGAACGACGCACCAGCCAGAAGCGCGAGCAGCAGATCGACGAAGCCCACACGCGGATCATCACCGATCGGGTGCTGCTCGAGGAACTGATCGAAGTAGTCAAGCAGAATGCCGCCGCCATGACCGACCTTTCGGCCACGCAGCGACAACTGATTGCTGAAATCAAGCGAGGTGAAGCATGAAAACATCCTTCACCAGCGCAGTAGCGATGGTAACCGGTTGGCTCGTGGCCGGATGCGCGCCGTACACACAGCTAAAGATCGATCTGGTGGATCAGTCGTGCCGGGGGTTGTCCTTCGTAGAGCAATCGATGGCGCAACGCCAGCGGGCACATGAAGAATTTCATGTACTTCAGCGGGCACAGCTTGATCGAGCGTTTGATGACGACGCGCGCTCCCGTTCGCCGCTCACTCCAGAGTGGGTGATCGACGCACGCAAAGCCTATGCGGCAGGAGTAGATTTGCTGCATCGCCAGTCGGCTGCAGGTATGCGGGCACACGAGACAGCGGTCGAGAATCTGGCAGAAGTCAATCGGCTGCTGCAGCAGATTCAAATGCTGCATCGCATCGAGCAGCGGCTGGTAATGCTGGGGAGCAGGCGATGAGCAGAATCTATCTCAAAGGTGAAGTGGAAAGGGCGATGACCACTTCCTGGCAGGCATTCGCCGAGGAACATCCGCGGCTGGCGGCGGTGCTTGATCGTCAGGTGCTGATCGAAGAAGCAACACAGGCGCTGCGCAGCGACGGGGAGTTCAATCGCACGCTGCAACGCGCTCAGGCCGCCGGAATGGTTGCAGAGTGTGTTCGGGATTTTGTGGAACAGTGGCTCAGGCGGCTGCTGTGATGACGGGTGGGCCTGCTTCAGACGGCGCCTGCGAATCAGTTAGGCTGCCGCGTATCGCCGCCGCCGACACTGGCCGTGATGGGCGTGGACGCAGCGGCAGCCGTGTCATCAGAATCATCTGCAGCAACCGGTGCCGCCGCGTAGATTGTGCCCTTCGAGGCGTTCTGAGCCAGCCAGGTTGCCCGCGGCGGACAGATGGCCAGAACCTGCTTCACCACTTCGGAGTGAATCTTTTGCTTCTTCTCAATGTTAAAGTGCCCGGTGCCCGATTCGAGCAGATCGGTCCGATCTTTGCGGATGTCGGCGTTGACGAGTCTGGTCGGTGCAGGATCGTCTGGGCGCACTGCAATGCCGCGCAGCCACGGAAGCGCGTCGACCGCGCCGTTGGACTGGTAAAGGTTCACGCACATCTTGACATTCCCGGGAACCTTAGGCGGGGTGACAGGATCGAGCGTGATCAGCAGCGCGACTTCGATCTTGTCTTCGTTGAGTCTTCGCGCGATTCGGATTACGTCGTCGGCACCGTACGAGTGGCCGATGAGAATGATCGGCTCATGATTCTTTTCGGCGCGGTATCGCTCGCGAATGGTCTGGGCAAGCGAGGCCCACTGAGAATCCTGGTAGACGTGCGCTCGCACGCCTGCTTCATTGAGCTTGGCGGTGAGTGTGTCGATGCCTTCGGAAAAAACGCCAATGAACCCGCGCAGCAGATATGCGTTGCCGGCGCGCGGCGCCTCGGAAGAGGGCTGCACCGCAGCGAGGCTGCCGGCCCTGGTGGTTTTGCACCCGGCGGTCAGGCTCGCGACGCTGACGAGCGAGATCAAGATGGCAACTGTCCAACGCATTTCTCTGCTGCTCCTGCTGATTTTACCGGGCTTGCTGGTCCATGGCATGCCCTCGCCGCTTTTATCGACAGGAAGAACCCTACGCTTTGCTACGTTTCAAAGTAATCTAATGATGCCCCACATATTCGATGTGGCCGGAGATGATGTGATGTAACTTGTTGCCAGACTTGAGGATAAGGCGGCCATCCGGGTCAAGCCCGATGCAAAAACCAGAGATTTGCGGATGATCAAAATTGCTTACAGAAATCTGCCGGCCGGTGAGGAAGTGATGGCGATTGTATTCTCCAAGCACATCGTGCCATTCCCGGGGACGGTCGAGTTCGGTGACAAGGGCGCGAATCAAAGTGAGCAGCATTTCGGTCTGATCGACCGGCTTTCCAATGATGTTTGAAAGCGAAGTAATGCGCTCGCGCAGCAACGGGGGGGCGGCGGCGATGTTTAGGTTGACATTCAGGCCGAGGCCGATCAGGTCAACTCCGTTAACGCGCTCGCAAAGCAGCCCGCCGAGCTTGCGATCATGGTGCAGCAGGTCGTTCGGCCATTTCAGCATCACATCTTCAACTCCCGTGGCCGCGGCGATGGTTCGACGCACAATCACGCCGACCAGCAGGGGGAGTTGGTGCGCCGGTCGCGACGCGTGCGACGGCAGGGCGACGGTGACAGTCAGGCTTCCCGTGCTCGACCACCAGGTGTTCGTGCCCCGGCCGCGGCCCGTCACCTGCCAGCCGGTGAGGGTGATCGATGGCACATCCAGCTCGCGGGCGCGGGCCAACTCCGCAGCGCGGACGTTGGTGCTTCCCAGCCGGGAATACCAGTACACTCCCACGGGCGCAAGGGCTGCGCGGATCTCGGATAAGCGATATCGGGAAGGGGCACTCACTGAAGTACTACGAGCAAATCACCGGCTTGGATCGTCGATCCGGTTTTTACCAGAATTTCTCCCACTTTCGCGTCACGCGGCGCGTAGACGGCGGTCTCCATCTTCATCGCCTCGACAGAAAGCAGGCGTGCTCCGGCTTTTACGCTGTCGCCGAGCTTCACTCCGATGCTGCTTACCTTTCCCGGCATGGGCGCGGCGATGTGGTTAGAGTTGTCGACGTCGGCCTTGGGATGCTTGTGTGCCACCGCCTCCTGTGTGCGATCGGCAATTTTTACTTCGCGGGGTTGGCCGTTCAGCTCATAGAAAACGGTTCGGGTGCCGTCGTCGTGCGGATCGGACATGGTGAGGTACTTGATCACCAGCGTTTTGCCGGGTTCGATTTCGACGTTGATCTCTTCACCCACGCGCAGCCCATAGAAGAATGCCGTCGTTGGAAGCACGCTCGTGTCGCTGTACCTGTGGACGTGCTTGGCAAATTCCAGATACACCTGTGGATACATGAGATAGCTCATGACGTCGTGTTCGGTGATGTCGCCATCGACTTTCCTATCGACTTCTTTCGTGACAGCCTTGAAATCCACCGCGGGCAGCGATGCGCCGAAGCGGCCCTTGATCGGCTTCACGCCGGCGGAGTTGAGGATGATTTTTTGCAGCTTCACGGGCCATCCGCCGTCGGGCACGCCAATCGCGCCCTGCATCATCTCGACCACGCTCTTCGGGAAGCTGAGCTTGCGCGATTCGTCCATGACATCGGCGGGGGTGAGATTATTGGTGACCATGAAAAGCGCCATGTCGCCCACAACCTTGCTGCTCGGCGTGACCTTCACAATGTCGCCGAACATCTGGTTGACGGTTGCATACATGATTGCGACATCGCGCCAGCGGTCTTCGAGGTGCAGGGCTTTGGCCTGCTGCTTGAGGTTGGTGTATTGCCCGCCGGGCATTTCGTGCTGGTAGACTTCTGCGGTGCCGGTCTTGATGTCTTCTTCAAACGGGTAGTAGAACGACCGCACGCGTTCCCAGTAGTCGGAAACCTGGTTGGCGGCGTCGAGGTCAATCGTGGTATCACGCGGGGTGTTGGCGAGCGTGGCGACGATGCTGTTGAGATTGGGCTGGCTGGTCTGGCCGCTCATGGACGCCATCGCAACATCGACGATATCCACGCCGACATCGGCAGCGCGAAGAATGGCACCGGCGTTGATGCCGCTGGTGTCGTGTGTGTGCAGGTGAATCGGTACGCCGACTTCCTCCTTCAGCGCCTTCACCAGTGCCGCCGCCGCGTAGGGTTTGCACAGGCCGGCCATGTCCTTGATCGCGAGAATGTGCGTGCCAAGTTTGACGAGTTCCCGCGCCATTTTCACATAGTATTTGAGCGAGAACTTGGTGCGCTTCGGGTCGAGAATGTCGCCCGTGTAGCAGATCGCCGCTTCGCAGAGCGAGTCGGAGTGATTGCGCGTGGCCTCGATAGCCACTTTCATATTGTCGACCACATTCAGGGAATCGAAAATCCGCAGCACATCCACCCCACTCCTGGATGCGAGCTTAACGAACTCCTTCACCACGTTGTCAGGGTAACTTGTGTATCCGACCGCATTACTGGCGCGCAGAAGCATCTGAAAGAGCACGTTGGGCACGCGTTCGCGCAGCTGCGCAAGCCTTGCCCAGGGGTCTTCCTGCAGAAAGCGCATCGACGTGTCAAACGTAGCACCGCCCCAGCATTCGAGGCTGAACAAACCGCTCAGCCTGTGTGCGTAGAATGGCGCGATGGCCAGCATGTCATATGTCCGCACGCGGGTCGCCAGCAGGCTCTGATGGGCATCGCGCATGGTCGTGTCGGTGAGCAGCAGCCGTTTTTGCTTCTGGATCCACTCGCAAAAACCCCTGGTCCCGAGTTTTTTAAGCCTGTCACGCGTGCCTTCCGGGAGCTTTGCGTGCGAAGTCGAGTCGTGGCTAAACCCGCGGTCGTCGATGAGCGGGATGATGGGTGCCGGCAGGGTGCGGGTCGAGTCGATCTTGCCCTTCACGTCTGCTCTGCCGTTGATGATCACATCACCGATATAGCTCAGCAGCTTCGTAGCGCGATCTTTACGCGCGCGGAACCGGAAGAGTTCGGGGGTGGTATCGATGAACGTGGTTGTCGCCTCCCCGCTGACAAACTTGGGGTGGTGAATCAGGTTTTCGAGGAATGGAATGTTGGTCTTGACACCGCGAACGCGAAACTCGCGCAGGCTTCGGTCCGTCCGGGCAACCGCTTCCTTCAACGAGCCTGCCCAGCACGTCATTTTGACGAGCAGCGAATCAAAATAAGGCGTGATGACTGCCCCTCCGAACGCTGTCCCGCCGTCGAGGCGCACACCAAACCCGGCCGCCGATCGATAATTGCTGATTCGGCCATAATCGGGAATGAAGTTGTTGGCCGGGTCTTCGGTGGTAATGCGGCATTGCACCGCCACCCCGCGCGTCTCGATTTCGCCCTGAGGTGGAATGTTGAGCGGCGGCTCGTGCAGTTTGCAGCCTTGCGCCACGAGAATCTGGCTCTTAACGATATCCACCCCCGTGACTTCTTCCGTCACGGTGTGTTCCACCTGAATGCGGGGATTGACCTCAATGAAGAAAAACTCATTTCGATCGACATCGAGCAGGAACTCCACCGTCCCGGCGTTGCGATAGCCCGCAGTCTTGCACAATCGGACCGCGGCGCTGCAGATTTCTTCACGAAGCTTTCGTGGAAGGTTGATGCTCGGCGCGACTTCCACCACTTTCTGGTGCCGCCGTTGCACGGAGCAGTCGCGTTCCCACAGGTGAACGATGTTGCCGTGTTCATCGCCGAGGATCTGCACCTCGATATGCTTGGCGCGGGGGATGAAACGTTCCACGAACACCTCGGCGCGCCCGAACGCGGCACCGGCTTCGCGCTGCGCCTCTTCGAGCTTGGGAAGAAGCTCTTCGGGCTTGAGCACCACGCGCATTCCGCGGCCTCCGCCGCCGAAGCTTGCCTTGATGATGACCGGGAAGCCGATCTTTTTCGCCGCGGCCGTAACGGCCTTGGGGTCGGTGATTCCGTGATCGGTCCCCGGCACGGTCGGCACGCCGGCCTTGATGGCAATGCGCTTGGCGGCGGTTTTGTCGCCAAACATTTCGAGCAGCTTTGGCGTCGGGCCAACGAACTTGATTCCGTTTTGTTCACAGGCACGACTCAACTCAGCATTTTCGCTCAGAAAGCCGTAGCCGGGGTGAATTGCGTCGGCGTCGCAATTGCGAGCGACTTCGATCAATCCGGGTATGTTCAGGTAGCCGCGCACCGGTTCCCCGCCGGCGCGCGGGCCGATTTGATAGCTCTGGTCGGCCTTGAATCGGTGGAGTGCGAAGCGATCCTCGTAGGTATAGACGGCGACCGTGCGCAGCTTCAGTTCAGTAGCCGCACGAAAGACTCGGATGGCGATCTCAGACCGATTGGCGACCAGCAGTTTTTTCATCGATAAATCTCAAAAACGTATGATTGGCGGCGACATTGTGTGCCCGGTGACGCGGATTTCAACCATCTAAACGAATAAGATCATTTCACGATGCGCCATTTGACCCCAGCACAAGCCGCCGAGCTTCGCGATGCAGTCGCGCACGCGGCGAAGGTCGAGGCGCTGGCGCCCCGGCTGATGGCAGTCTACCGGGCGTTTCAACACGAGCTTGATCAACGCAAGCCACGGTGCGAACAATCTGGTAAATGCTGCCGATTCGATGAATATGGGCATCTTCTGTTTGTTACCACGGCAGAACTGGCGGTGTTCCGTGAGAGCTTAGTTGCCGAAGAACGCGCGGGGGGAAACGAATCGCCCGACAAGCCTCAGGGTCGGCTGGCTCTACTGGCGGCAGGGGAGGTGGGCCGCACTGCGAACCCCGGCGGGGCGTGCCGGTATCAATCGCGAAACCTCTGTACGGTCCACTCGATTCGCCCCTTCGGCTGCCGTGTCTTTTTCTGCGACACCACCGCGGCGGGCTGGCAGGAGACGCAGTACCAGAGGTTTCACGCTCAAATCAAGCTTTTGCATGAAGAACTTGGCATTCAGTATCTGTATGTAGAGTGGAGACAAGGACTTATGGCGATCGAGTCGCTTTAGGCGGCGTTGACATTTGACCCCGGTCAATTGGCAATCTGGTGCGCAAGCGGATAGATTACCATTCCCCCGGCGGTTGCGCGCGGAGGGTGCAGCACTGAGACGTAACATCAGGAAGGTCATTCACATGCGTAAGATAATCATCGGCGGATTGTTGTTGGTCGGCACGGCAATCGCGGGCGGATGCACAACCCCGCCAATCGATTTTGGCTCAACACCTGCATACAGCTCTAACGAACGCGGCAGAATGATCTGGCGAAACTGGAACGCCGAAGGCGCGCAGATGGTCGATGATGTCGATTCAGCCCTGCTGCTCCGACCACAGAGCCGGCTGACCATTTGGCATGTGCGATAGCTGCAGCGTCTTGTGCGTGCAGCGCCGGACCCGCCCGCCGCGGCTTACGACGCCTTTCGGAGGGCGTCACCCTGTCTGGTTTGGGGCGCAGGTTGCGGCAGGCGTCGAGACTTTTTGACTTGGTTTCTCGCTACGGGCGCGCCTATCAAGCGATCGAGATATTGCTGTAACGATGCCTCGTCGAACTGCATGAGGTATTGTTCTTCCGCGGTGGTGTTGTGCTGGCGAATCTGTTCGATGAGTTGACGTTTGTTGTTTTCCTGCATAATTTTCAACTCCGTCTGATAATGAAGCGATCGACCCGCGTGCGTCCGCCGGCAAACGTGACTACCGCCTTGTCGAACGCTTCATCGGTTATGGGCCGGTTCCAGCGTTAAGGGACCAGTCCTCACCCGGCGTGAAGGGCTAGCAACGGGTCTCGATCGATGAATCAAGTGATGCCAGACTCAACCAACCAACCCACTCACCCTGATTCGTCCGGCGATGCCCTGTCGTCGCTCTATCGCATGAGCAAGACCGCCGGGCTTGCCACCAGCGAATATCAAGCTGTGAATGTCGCTTCAGTGGTGGCGATGGTCCTCGGGTTGGCGAGCTACCTGGCGACCTTTGATGCCGTGTTGCTGATTATCCCCGTAGCCGGACTGGTGACGGGCGTCATCGGGCTTTACCAGGTCGCCCGGAGCAACGGCACACAAACCGGCGCGTGGATGGCGATCCTTGGGATTGTGCTGAGCCTCGCAAGCGGCGCATGGGCCGGCACGGCGCGGTACAGAGAAGCGTCCCGCACCGCCGCCGACAGGGCTGCGCTGGTAAAGCTTGTGGATGACCTTTGGGAAAATGTGAGGTCTGATAAGCTGGAACTGGCTTACGGGCTGTTTTCTGAGTCTTTTCGCCAGCGGGTGACTCGTGCGCAGTTTGATCAGCCGTGGAACTCTCTTAAAGGGCCTTACGCTCTGAAGGAGATTTCGTCGAATGGGCTCTTTGTTTTCGAGTCTGATCCTGCGACCGGGCTTCGGGCTGCGTCGGGTCAGATTATTGTGCGATTTGAAGATTCCCGGCTACAGGGCGACCGGCCATCGATCATTTTTACCTACCGCAATGGCCGGTGGGCGATCGAAAATCTCCCCACATACTACACTTCACAGTCGCCTAGCACGGCGGGACCGCCCCGCTAATCGCCCGCTCAAGCCCGTCTGGGGTTTCGTCCGATAAGACAAATTAGCAGAGCAGCATCAGGCCACGCTCACCGACTGGAGCGGAGTGGCCGATACCTCGACTGTGCGCCGAAGTTTTTCCCCGGCGGACGGCGAGGTTGTCAAAATGATGATGCTGAAAATGAATCGATTCCGGGCGCTGCTTCTGGCTGGCGGAGCTTTGCTGATCAGCGCTAACGGAACGGGATGCTCGATCCTCGACAATGGATTCGGTGGTGGATCGCAGCCGACCGCGTATACACCGCCACCTGCGCCGGTAGAAGAGGCCCCGGCACACGCGCACGCGCTGGAGGTAACAAATCCGCGCCCGGCCGGCTCTTTGGCAGGCACGCTCTTTGAAAACACGGATTCCGTTGACGCCGTTATGCCACTGGTGAACGTTTTTGGCGAGTTCGGCCATGATTCCGCCGCCGCACCCAGATTTGGCCCCGGCGGGTTTGAGCAGGTGACTTTTCTGGATGAAGGCTACGACAGCGATGTCGAAGTGAGTCCCGACGGCAAATGGCTCGTGTTTGCCAGCACACGACACAACGAACGCCCGGAGATCTATCTCCAGCGTGTCGGCGGGCTAAGCGTCACGCAGTTGACGACCGACAGTGCCGACGATGCGTTTCCGACCTTTTCGCCCGACGGCACACGTGTCGCGTTCTGTTCCACGCGAAACGGCTCGTGGGACTTGTACCTGATGGACCTCGATGGCAAGAACATCACGCAACTCACCAGCAGCCAGATGCAGGAACTGCACCCGAGCTTCAGCCCGGATGGCACGCGGTTGGTGTACTGCGCCACCGGCACCCGGAGTGGGCAATGGGAACTTTGGACAATCGACCTGCGCAGCATGGAAAAACGAATGATCGGCTACGGCTTGTTCCCGGTTTGGTCGCCCAACACCAAGAAAGACCAGATTGCGTTTCAACGAGCACGGCAGCGGGGCAGCAGGTGGTTTAGTGTCTGGATGTGCGACTTGATCGACAGCGAAGCGCGCAGCGTCACGGAAGTTGCCGTGAGCGGGAACGCAGCGGTAGTCAGCCCGAGTTGGAGTCCGGATGGATCGATGCTGGCGTTCAGCACGATCGTCAATCCGGGGTTGCACAACGGATCGAACTCGAATGCGTACCCGACCGCTCATGGCGGGAGCCAGCAGGATGTGTGGATTATCAATGCCGACGGCACGGGCCGGCGGCGCCTGACCGACGGCAATGGCGTGAATGCCACGCCGACGTGGTCAAAGGATGGAAGAGTATTTTTTGTAAGCGACCGAGGCGGTGTGGATGCGATCTGGTCGGCACGCGTCAGTAAGCCGACAGCCATCATGACCGCGGAGACAAAACGGGCGAACGACCCGTTTGCTAGTACCAGTAAAGACGAAGTTGGGCACTGAGCTGCCTCTCCTCCTGGGAGTTTGGACGACAGAAGGCGCTTCACGGAAGAGGCATGAGAAACACGATGCGGAGCATCATCTTCGGTCTGCTGACGGTTCTGGCCGGCTGTGCGTCAAACTCGCCGCAATACGGCATCGAACGGTCGCTCTATCTCCCGGGCCAGCGTGTGCAGGTGTGGGCTGTCGCCCCTGCGGGCAACCTTTCCGGGGAGCGGGCGGTCGATCCGTTGCTGCAGGCCGATTTGCTTTACCAGCAGTTGCAGTCGGTGCGCGGGCTGAAGGTGATCCCGGTCAATCGGGTCATCGAGGTGTATGCAGCGCTTCAGATCATCGAAGTGGGCAGCGATCAGCAGGCGGCGCTCGTATGCGACTTGCTGGGTGCCGACGGGTTGATCGTGCCCACCGTCACCGCTTATGACCCATACAACCCGCCGAAGCTGGGTGCGTCACTGCAACTGTTTGCCAAGCCGCTGATGTACGAACGCCCTGAAGGGCTTGACCCGCGCGAGCTGGCCCGAATGGCCTCACCCGGGAACACGGAATCGATTCCGAGCAACGCGCAAATCATGCAGGTTGTCGGGATTTATGACGCATCCTCAGGATCGGTACGCGAGAAACTGGCCGAATATGCCGATGGTAGAAATGATCCGGTCGGTCCGCTTGGGCCGAAGGAGTATGTGATGAGCATGGATCGCTATTGCGGCTTTGTTTATCACGACCTGATCGAGCAACTGCTGCTGAAACTCCAGCGGCGGGCGAAATGAAAGGCAGCGAGCGTCCATGGCGCAAATCGTAAAGACCCAGCAACCCACCCGCCTGCTTAGCCTGATGAAAGGCAAGGAGCATTTCTGCTTTCGCTACGAGACCGGCTCGGAAGCAAAAGTGCTCGATGCCCTGGTGGACATGGTCCACCGGCGCGATGTCGCGTTCGACTGGTTCGATGCCGCCGTGCTTTCGCATCAACTTGGTCAGCATTTGGCCAAAGAATTGAAGGGACTTTTGCCGAAGAAAGCAGCGTGAGTTATCGGAAGACGTTCGACGATCGCGATACACGCGCTCCTCGAACGCAGATCGTGAGCGGAGGATCGGCTCGCGAATGGGCTTATGCGTCGGTGAAAGCCGCGCAGCAGCAGGTATGAACCGTCGGCAATTTAGCCGCGTCAGCCATCATGAACATCGCCCCAGCCGCTCCAGTCGCCACCGTGAACGACAAGAACTTCCCGCCGCTCGTTCGGCAGTTTCTCGACTTCCTGAAACTCGAGAAGCACTTCAGCGAGTACACCGTCAAGAGTTACGGTGCAGACCTGATACAGTTCTGCCAGTTTCTCAGCGCCGAGATCGGCGGCGAACACGCCCAGGCCGCCCGCAGCAATGGCATTGCCGAACTGCCCCCGGACGATAAGCTCGTCAAGATTGAACCGTTGAGCATTCGCGAATTTCTCGCCTATCTCTACGCTCAGAATTACACAAAGAGCACCACGGCCCGCAAACTGGCCACGCTGAGGAGCTTTTATAAGTTTCTCATCCGCAGGGGCTTGGTGAGTATCAACCCGCTGTCCACCATTCGCACTCCGAAGCAGGAGAAGCGCCTGCCGAAGTGCCTCGACCTCGAGCAGGTGCAGAAGCTACTCGACGCCCCCGGCGATGGCGATCTGCTCAGCTCGCGCGACCGAGCCATGCTCGAAGTGCTTTATTCGAGTGGAATTCGCGTGAGCGAACTGGTTGAGCTGGAAATGAGCGATCTCGATCTGGTGGAAGGTGTCTTGCGCGTCCGCGGGAAGGGACGAAAGGATCGTATCACCCCCATCGGCAGTCAGGCCATCAAGGCGCTTCAGAGGTACTTCGAGCTTCGCCAACTCGACATGAAGAGCCAGAACGGTTCCAGCACGCAGCGAGTGTTCCTTAACAAGCACGGCGAATCGCTCAGCACGCGGTCCGTCCGGCGCAAACTTGACAAATACCTGAGCATGGCCGGCCTTGATCCTGGCATCAGCCCGCACACGCTGCGGCACAGCTTCGCAACGCACCTGCTAAACAACGGTGCCGACCTTCGCAGCGTGCAGGAGTTGCTCGGCCATCAGAGTTTGAGCACCACACAGATCTACACGCACCTGTCGACCACCAAAATGAAGCAGGTGTACGACGACGCGCACCCCCGTGCCCACGCAGGCCCGATTCCGCACCCCGCGGCGCCATCGAGCATCCTGCCGGCGAAGGCCGGATAATCGAAGCGGTGCGGGTCATCTGCCAGCGAGATTTACTCGGAATGACAAGTTAAAGCTGTCATTCCGAGCTTTCGTTTCCAAAGGTACGCCGGAGGGGACTGCACCTTCGTGAAACTCCATCGAACGGGGCAGAATCTTTATCAACCCGAAAAATACCCCTCATTTCCCCCGGCTGCGCAGCCACTCGATTCGCCAGGCGGGTTGCGCAGCGTCGGTCATCTCATCCCACATTCCGCGAGCCTTTGCCCGAGCTTCGTTTTCGATCTGGTCAAACTGCTGGCGAAACGTATGCCAGTTCCGCCGGTCGGAAAATGCCCTGCCGTCGCGGATGATGTCGGCGTTGATCAAATCCGTATCGCCGAGGTAGACGTAAGCAAGCAGGCGGCCATCGACGTTACGGGTTTGAGTTCCGTCGAGCTTCAGCAACACCACCTCGCCCCTGAGCCGCTCGGTAAGATAGGCCGCCGCTTCTTTGGAGTAATGGGCGTCGGGCCACGCTGGTGCGTCGACACCGAGCATTGAAACTCGCGTCGCAGCCCGATCGGCGATGACAAACGTGCCGCCGTCAATCACCTCGGCGACAGTGTACCGCTTCCCGTCGAACGCCCGGTCGCCCAACTGGGTCTCAACCAGCAACCACCCCCCAATCATGGCCACTGCCAGTATCCCGACCAGGGATATGAAGATTTTGCGACGTACTCTGTGCTGAATCAGCCGCCGAGCCACCCACTCGGCGTCGCGCTTCCCGGTGCCGGCTGGGGCGGGGGACACTACCGTGCCTTCTCAAGCTCGAACGCATCGTGAACCAGTTGCAGCGCGCGATGCCCATCTTCCTTCTTGATGATGCAACTGATCTTGATCTCGCTCGTGGTGATGTTCTCGATATTGATTGAGCTGTCAGCCAGCGCCTCGAACATACGCTTGGCCACGCCGGTGTGCGATCGCATGCCCACGCCGACGACACTCACTTTGCACAGGTCGTCGCGGTAGATCGCCTGGGTCTTGCCGCCGAGGTCGCTGATGAGTTTGTCGACAACGGGACGGATGTCGGTGACGTCGCCGTGTTCGACGGTAAAGCTGATAAACGCGGTGCCGTTATCGTTTACAGTCTGGATGATGTCGTCAACGACAATATTGTGCGTGGCGATTTCCGAGAAGATCCGGGCAGCCACGCCGGGCTTGTCGGGCACTTCTTTGATGGTGACCGCGACGAGATCTTTTTTCAGCGCCGCGCCGGATACTACGATGTGTTCCATGTTCCTGGTCTCCGCCTCGATCCACGTGCCCGGTCTATCGTTCTGGCTGTTTCGGACGTGGAGCTTCACATTATACTTCTTTGCGAACTCAACAGCACGGGTCTGTAAGACCGACGCTCCCAGCCCTGAAAGTTCGAGCATCTCGTCATAGCTAATTCGGTCGATCTTGCGGGCTTTCTTCACGATTCGCGGGTCAGCGGTGAAGATGCCGTCTACATCGGTGTAGTTCTCGCAAACTTCGGCACCCAATACGGCCCCCAGTGCGACCAGCGTGGCATTGCTCCCCCCACGGCCGAGGGTGGTGAAGTCGCCTTCCGGGGTGACTCCCTGAAATCCTGCAACGATCACGATCTTTCCGGCCTTGAGCTGGTCAAAAATACGCTGCTTATTGATTGACTGAATGCGCGCTTTCGAGAATGCATAGTCGGTAACCAGACCAATCTGCCCGCCGGTGAAGCTGATCGCCTCGTTTCCCTGCGCGTGAATGGCCATGGCAATCAGTGCAATGGTCACTTGCTCGCCGGTGGCGAGCAGTTGATCCATTTCCCGTTTTGGGGGGGGAATCTTGCACTGGCCGTATTCGCAGACGTCTTTGGCAAGCTGGATCAGGTCATCGGTCGTCTCGCCCATGGCACTGACGACCACGACGACCTCATGGCCCGAGTTTCGAGCCGCCATGGCGCGGGCGGCGGCCCGGTGTATTCGCTCGGCGTCGGCAACGCTCGAACCTCCGAATTTCTGAACGATCAATCCCATCAGCTGACAACGACCCTTTCCTGCCTAATGAGGCGGGAATGATAGTGGGGTGCCGCAAGTCGTTCAACACAACCGTCGGGCCTCGTTTTTTGCGTGCAAAAGCGAGTCTTGACCACTCCGCGGGCGCACTAAGCGGGTGGGGGCGATCAGGCATTAAGCATAAAGTCGAGATATCTCGGAGAGAATCGGCTGATGTTGGGAAAGATCGTCTCTATCTCAAGATCGGTGAATCCGCCGAACCACTTGGCGAGGGTTGCGGAGTATTGATCGACGCTGGTGGTGGGTATCCATCGACCCTGGCCGACGTCGACAGCAGTGTTGCCGAGGGCGAGATCGGGCATTGTTCCGTAAAACTTCCCCCCATCGACAGCCCCGCCCATAATCAGCGCGTGGCTACCCCAGGCGTGGTCGGTGCCTGTGCCATTAAATGCAAAGGTGCGGCCAAAATCGCTGGCAGTGAAGAGGGTCACCTTGTCTTCCAGGCCCAGTTCGATCATGGCTGCGTTAAACGCGGCGATGCCTTGGCTGAGCGAGGCAAGCAGCCCCTGGTGGGCCGCCAGTTGATCGCCATGCGTGTCATACCCCCCGACGCTCGCGAAAAAGATCTGCCGCTGATACGAAACCGGCTGCGCAGGGGTGCCGGTGGTGCCCCAGCCACCATTGTTGTGCGCCTTGATCATGCGCGCGATGGTGCGCAACTGATTGGCCAGACTGGTGTTAACGCCGGCAGTGGGGGTGAAGTTAGTCGCCAGCGGGGGGTTCAGTGTGTTATTGAATACACCCCCGACAATGGCCGCAGCGTCCTGGCTGCGCTTGCCCAGGCGCGCAAACTCACGGTTGAAGAGGTTGGGGTGACTTTCCCCATCGATGAACAGTTGCCGCATGACGCTGATGCGCGAGTTTGGGTTGTTAAGGTCGTTGCTTCCGTTGCCCGTGGCAAACGAGGTAACCGTGCCATTGCTGTTCACGCTGTACGCATTGACAGAATTGCCGACCTCAAACGTATTGGTCCCGCCAACGGTGAGATTCATGCTCACTGTGGTGCCCGGATTGGTGCCGTAGGCGGCCGACATCAGCATGTCGGCGCAGCGCCCGCCCCAGCCTGTCTTGGCGGGCTGGTCGGGGATGCTGGTCATCCACTCCACCTGCTGATCGTTGTGGCTAAACAACTGCGGGGGGCGAATCGACGGGGAAGCCTGGTATGCCGCCACATTCGCAATCGGCCAAACCAAGGGGCCGACATTGGTGAGCACCGCGAGCTTGCCGGAGTTAAATAACCCCTGCAAACCGGGGCAACTTGGGTGCAAGCCCCAGGTCCGTCCATCAGAATTCGCAACAGTAATAGGAATCACGTTGCCGGGATTGTTGGGATCAGCGGGATTGTAGTTGGGGATGGCGATCGTTCCGCGCGCAGTGGCATATTTTGCGTAGTCTGCGGCCGATGTCGGGATAATGGTGTTAGCTGCGTCGTTTCCACCATAGAGGAAGACGCAAACCAACGCGCGATAGTCGGAGAAAGACCGATTCGGTGCTGTGGCGAGGGCGGCGTTGATCATCCGCAAGTCCCAGACCGTGCTGACCATCGAAGCGGTGGTCAAAGCGGCACATCCTGCGCGCAGGAAGTCTCTGCGGGTCTGTTCTTCTCTGATTTTGTTTCTGCGGGACATGGTCGTCTCCGGTAAACGGCTTTCGTTCAATAAAATCTACCGCTGGGCGTTAAACTCAGAACTGGCCACTATCAGGTGCACCGCTGCCCGCACCCGTTCGAGCGGGTTGCCTGCCGACAGCGAATTCACGTGATTAATCACTCGCGTGCGCATCTCCGACGACATCTGACCATACATCAGCAGCAGGTTGAGCCTGTCGACCAGCGCGCTGGCGTTTCCGGCCAATGCCTGCTCGACGCTGAAATCGAGCCTTATGTCGTTGCCTGTCACCGGGTTGCGCGTTGCGCCTTCCAGCAAGTTGGCAGCGCTGACAATCGTAATCTCGTTCAGAATCTGAAACTCCGGCGAGACCAACCCCCCGCTCGCTAGGTCGCCCGGGTGTGCGTATCCCGGCTCGAAGAAGTTAAAAACAGTTGGCGACCGCAGCGCCGACTGCAGGAGCGCGGTATCAGTGGAAGGGATGCGATAAAGCCCGGTCGCCGATGATGGCCGGAACGCCCGCACCATCGCCGAGAGACGCAAAACAGGCTCGCGCAGCTTTCCGTAACCTTGTGTGTAGACTGGACTTATGGTGTTGGGGTTGGCCGCCAGGTCGTAGGGTGCGCGCGCTTCATAGTCGAGCAGGATCGCCTTCACCACCGCTTTCAAATCACCGCGGATGCCTTGGCCGTTGTCGGCGAAGACCTGTGACACCCGGTAGACATACCCCGGGCTCGGGTTGCTCGTGACAAGCCGCTGTATGAGCTGCTTGCAGATAAACGGCGCGGTGTTGTTGTGATTAAACAGTTGGTTGTGGGCGTCGGCCAGGTTCTGCATCGCGTTGGCGATGCTCGGCGTGCGCGCGGGGATGATCACGCCATCGAGAATCTGCTTGGCGGCAAACTCGTGATAGCGGGGGACGCCTGACTG
Source organism: Phycisphaerales bacterium UBA2421 (assembly GCA_002343075.1). Lineage (GTDB taxonomy): Bacteria > Planctomycetota > Phycisphaerae > Tepidisphaerales > Tepidisphaeraceae > UBA2421. Next base: position 31,929 of record DDRH01000027.1, read on the forward strand.
AATTACCAGAGTCATCGGCCCAAAGTGATTGGTGCCCGGGCTTTGCGTGTTGCTTGGCGTCGTCAGTGCCTGATGCCAGTTCCAGCCCGTAAACACCTGTGAGAACCCGCTCACCTCGGCCTGACCGTATGTATCGATCGGCGCGCCTGTTTCGCTGAGTCTAAGTGTGCCATCAGGGTGAAGCTGATAAAGGCCGATAGTGAACAACTGGAGAATCTCGCGAGCGTAGTTTTCATTGGGAATCTGCGCACCGCTGGCCTTGCGATTGTTGCGCATGTCGAGGTACTGGCCCATCTGCGGATTGAGCGTGACATCTTCCAGCAGTGTTCGGAAATTTCCGAAGGCGTTGCGGCTGAGCATGTCGTAGTAGTACGAGACCTCGCGCGGCCTCTGGTTGAGGTCGCCGTCTTCCATGCTGACAACGAAGATCTGGCTCAGGGCAAATGCAACGCGCAGCCGGAGTTGATCATCGCCGCGGAGAGCAGCGTTCCACCAGGCTTCGACGGCGAGGTTCTCACTTTGCGGGTCTTCGCCGGCGGCGACGCGCATCAGAACATGGTCGAGCAGTTTCGACTGCGGCTTTTGAAACTGCTCTTCAATCCACGCCTCATACCCCATCGCGGCAACACGGTTGATTTCGGCTTCGGTGGGGCCAAATGTCGCCTGGGTCAGAAATCGCGCTGCCTCGGCCGGGGTGGGCGGTTAATCCGGCAGCGCCGGCGGCGGGGCGGGGGGGGAGAAGACCTGGCTTCCGACGACGACATTAAACTGACCGCGAATCTCGCCGTCCGGATAGGCGGCGGTGTGGATGTTGATGTACGTCTTACCCTGCCGAATGAAATTGACCTGGTCAATGATCGAAAAACCGCCTGTGGGCTCGAAAACCCATGTGTAGGAACCGTCGGCGTTCGGGGTCGCGGTGTCGATGTCGAACAATATGCCCGCCGCCTGGCCCGGATCGGCCGGGCCGTGAATGTGGGCTGCAGTTTCCGGGCCGGTCAGATTTGAGTAACTGAACTTTAGAAGCGCGCTCGCTTCATCGGCCGCCAGCACCAGCGTGGCGGCGCCAGACCCCGGCGACGCCGCACCACCTTGAGGTGTCATTCGAGCCACATAGAGCTGTGCACTGCCTTCCAGTTCATACACAAAATCTTCACTGGACGAGAGCAACCCATCACTGACGCGCACCGTAATCACCAGCCGGGCTGGCCGGCCCGCGGGCGGTTCGACCATCAACATGCGATCGTTGCCCGTGCCCGAAATGTGAATGCGTTCGGGCGGGAGGACCTTGGGATTGTTACTGGTTGCACTCACCGTCAGCGCCGAGGCGGGTGTTTCGAGATCGTTGACATAAAAGCTGATTCCCTTGTTCACCTTCCCTGCAATCCCCTCCTGTGCCGCGATGCTGCTAATGGTCGGTGGGGTGTTCACAACCGGCGGGCCTTCCGATCGCTCGCCCCGGCGCTTCCTGGCGATGTTCAGATCGGCCGTGTCCACTTTTCCAGATACACCGATGTCAAAGCGCGCCGTTGCAGCAGTGGTGGTGGTGCCCAGTTGCGCCTGAATCAAACGTGTGTCGAGTTCGTTCACCACCGCATCGCCATTCACATCGCCATGCAGCGTGCGAAACGCGAGTGTCTGCTCGCGGGCGTCCGGCTGCGACAGCGAGAGGGCAACTTCCTTGCCGTCAACAAGTCGATCAAGCCTGGCGGTGAGGGTGTTGCCGCTGATGTTCACCTCTGAGATGCCCGCCGCCCCGCTGGCCACGGTCAGGGTCGTGCGCTTCGAGATCGGCTCGGCAAAAATGAGCACGAGGCTCAGGCCACGCTTCACATCGCGCGGCTCGATGGCCGATTGCTGCGGGGATAGAGGTAGATCGAACGTCTGCGTACCGTGTAACACCCGCGACGAAACCGAAACCAACTCCGCGGCGGAAGCGGTTTGAGAAAACAGCGCAAGCCCGGCGGCCGCAAGCCCAATCAAGCATCGGCGTAATGTCATTGATCTGCTCCGCATGAGGTATGTTGAAAGTAAGTTTGTGAACGTCGTCGTCGCAGCAGGCCGACCGCGGCGAGCGCGATCGTGGCAGAGGATGCAGGTTCAGGCACCGCGGCGCGGGCGGCGGGCAGCGTTTGCCCGAAGTTGGCCGTCAGCCGGGTGAAGTCGTCGAGATCCACATGCCCACTGTAATCAAAATCCCCGGTAAACCACCTTCCGCTCAGGCCGAAGCCCGCAGCGAGGCTGGTGAAGTCATTGAGGTTAACTGCGCCATCAAGTGTGGCATCGCCTGCGAGCGTGTAACGCATCAACACTGCGTTGCCGGAGAAACTGGTGCCAAGCAGCTGTGTCACACCCGTATCCGACGCCTCGATGATTCCCACAGAAGTGGCGCCGTTGACGCCAGCGGAGTTGGATCGAATGCCTGGTCCGTTCCAGTTTCCACCGGCAAAACCTGATTGCAGATACTCAGTGAGCTGCGCGAGTGGCGAGGCGCCTGTGTAATCGACGACAACGCCGTTGGTCTCAACGTTCAGGGCTCCGCCATTGGCAGCGTCAATGCTCAGGTTGGAGGTAGCCAACACCTTGGTTGGCCCCGGGTCGATCACCGCTTGGGCACCGGGGCCTATGTGCATGTTACCTGCGATGCCGTAGTTGCCGCTAAAGCGCGTCACGCCCTGGTTGGCAACGATGGAACCTGCAAACTGCCCGGTCTGATCGATCGTGAGCGTTCCGGCACCCGATTTGACAAGGCTTGTAGCTGCCCCGCCGAGCAGGGGACCGCGCAGGAACAGCGAAGCGCCTGACTCGATCGTGGCGCGTCGCGGGCCCGCACCCAAATCGACCGAGTTTTCAAGAACAAACAGCACCGCGGGAGACGATGTTGCCACGGCGAAGTCGCGCGTCGCCACAACAGCGTTGGGAACAAACCGCGTCTGGCCGACCGCCATGAGCGTTGGTTCGTGCGAAGGGAGAAGGGTTGCCGATCCGATGGTGAGCGCACCCTTGCCCAGCGGCGATGAAGTAATGGTGCTTCCGGAGTAAACAGCGTTGGAAGCGATGCCGAGCGTTCCAAGCGCAAATGTCACCCCACCGTCAAAGGTGTTGGGGCCCGCGAGGATGACATTGCTGAGCACGGCGGGATCGACCCCCGCGAAATCGTAGCCGACCTGCACTGCGGTACCGGGGGCGCCTGTGATGGCACCGGAAACCACCAGCGGTTCGCCATTGCTGTAGAGAGCTAGCCGGTTGCGCGAGCCTGGCAGCGCGATTGCCCCGGAGAATGTGGCGGTGCCCGATGCGGCCCGGTTGCCAATGACCGCGAACCGCGCCGCTGCGTTGGTGCTGGTGGGAATAGTGATGGGCCGCGTGAAGGTCAGAGGGGCGTCGGTGGCTAGCTCGGGGTTGTCGTCCCCGGTTCCGCTACCGAGATTGATACTCCCGGAACTTCCAAGCGCGCCTGGAACGGAAATGACAGTGGTCCGGGCGGCGAGCGTGGTTCCGAGCGTGTGTGAATTCGTTCCGGTAAGGCGGATGGAGTATCGGCGCGAGTCGACTGAGCCAATGCCCGTCGAGGTGATTGTCAGCGGCCCCGCTCCGGTGATGGTCCCGGAGAGGGTCGGCCCGCCCGAAGCGTCGATCGTCAGGCCTTCAGCGGTGGCGAGGCTAATCGGACTGGCGAGCGTGCCCGACGTAGCATCAGCAAAGGCGAGCGTCGCAATGCGTCCGGGCTGCGCGTTGGCGACGATCGGTCGATCATACGAAATGAGTCCCGATTCGAGTCGCAGAGCCACGTCGGTGCTCACGCCGGTGTTGCCTATGGAGATCGATGCGACATTGCCAAAGCCCGTTCCGGTAAGGCGATGCGTCCCCAATGCCAAAGTACCCCCCCCGATGATAACCCGGCCAGAAAAAGCCTGCTGACCGACGGCGGTAAACGTGCCGCCTGCGTTCTTGATGAGCGTGCCGGTGCCCAGAATGTTGTGATGACTTGTGACCGATACGCCATCGGCTGCAAAAGTAATCGAGGCTGCGCCAAGGTTTACAGTGCCAGCTTGGTAGCCGGTGATGTTATCAATAGGAGTCAGATCGCTGATCGAGCCCCATGTGTCGGCAAAGCCGTTCGCGTCGAGAGTCGCTCCTGGCGCAAGGACGATCGTGCTTTCGTTGGGAATAATGTTGTTGGTGCCCATCCGGAAGGTGCCTTCGAGGATGCGCGTCTGCCCCGACCAGTTGGAAGCGGTGTTGCTGATCGTCAGCACGCCGGGTCCACTCTTGACCAGGCCAGAGTCGATTCCGTTGTCATTCCGGAAGATGAACAGCCGGCTGGCAATGTTGGTGTCGGCGTGGGTAAAGATGTTGGCGGTGGGGGCCTGGCTGGAGTTATTGGTGCCCACGCCAATTGTGAGGCTCCCCCCCGTGATTGTGGTCGGGCCGGTGAAGAGCAGCGCGCCACTCGTGACCGTCAGCGTGCCAGCGGCGAGGTTGACGGTGCCGCCGGTGAATTTTGCGGCGTTGATCGTGCCCGCAGCGGTGATCGTATCGCTGCCGACTTGGACGTTGTTTGTGGCAATGCTCCCGGTGTTGATTGAAGATGCCGTATAAGACGCCGGAACGACGCCATTCGCGGCGACATAGCTGGCCAGTTCAAAGCCGGCGCCCCGATTGACTATCGCGTTTGGCAAAATGCCGTTGACCAGCGTCGGCGCGGTGGTGAACTGCACATTCGTCTGGCCCGGCTGAGCAGAAGCGATCGACGAACTGCCCAGGCCTGGCCCGGAGAAGACGACCTGCGCGCCGTTGTTAGCGGTGCGGGAGAGCGTGCCAAACCGGAGGAGCGTGTGGCGGGCAGGGTCGGGTTCGAGGGAGATGAGGCTAGCGCCCTCGCCGGAATTGCTTGCCGTGCCAAGAACTAGCGCGCCGGTGGTAGTGACAGCGGTATTGGCGGCCGGGCCGCCGATCACGCGCAACGTCGCGCCGCGCAGCGAAATGCTTCCAGTTCCGCTGATCTTGTTCAGCGTCGTCGCCGATTGGTCGACTACTAGCGCCGCTCCCTGGTTGATCGCCATCGTCCCAGTCGCCAGGAGTCGCCCCGCAGTGCCTGCCAGGTGGATCGTCCCGCCGTTGATGTTCACGCTGCCGACGTTGGAGGTCTGACTGTTGATGACGAGCGTGCCCGCCCCTGCCTTAAGGAACCCCGCGGGCGTCGTGGTGGCATTGGAGATGGCAGAGGTGAACTGGACAGCCTGGTCGTTGTAGAGGCTGCCTCCTTCGACGCCCATGAGCGCGATTGGCCGGGCAAGCGTGGTGATATCCGTCCCAAGCATGAGGGTGCCGGTGGAAAGGGTGATCGTCGCACCCGCAGCACCCAGGGCTGCATCGGACTGGGCGAAGGTGTATCCGCCGGCGAAGTTAGTGCCACCGCTGAAGGTATTGGAATTGTTGAGCGTGAGAATGCCGGTCCCGGTGCGCGTGAGTCCGCCGGTGCCGGAGATGGGTTGGGTGAGGGTGACATCGGCCAGCCCGCCTTGATCGAAGACGTGAACTGTCCCTCCACCGCTTAGGACCATTGGCCTGGCTATGGTGTAGGGCGTTTTGCTGCCGAAGCCGATAGCAGCTCCGGTGCCGACAAGGTTGATCGCGCTTGCGGTGCCGATTCCCGATGGCGAATGCACAGCGAGCATATTCCAGATGCCCGGTGAACTGCCGGGTGCCTGCTGAACCGTGATCGGGCCGGTGAAGGTGTTCTCGCCGGAGAGTGTCCACGTGCCGATGGAGAGTGACGACGGCGCCACCGTTACTCCGCCGCCGCCGCTGATTGGGCCTGTAAGCGTGAATGACCGCCGATCGCCCAGAAAAAGCCCGCTGCCGGTTGTGGTGATTGCGTTTGTGAAAAACGGCGGACGATTGGGCGCGGTTGCGAACGTGTTTGACCCGATCGAAAGCGAGGCACCGTTGGCAGTAAGCGTTGCCCCGGCGAGCGCGCTGACTCGGGCGAGGTTCAAGCCTGCATCTACGACAGAAACTGTTCCACGAATGCGATTCTCCGCCTGCAGCGAAACGACCCCACCCGTTGAACTGATGCTCAAGCCCGCGGCGGAGTGAATGGGCTGGTTAAATCCGACCGTGCCGCCAAAGGCTGGCTGGAGGCTGAGGGCGGTTGCCGCAGTCACATCAATTCGCGTCGCAACCATTGCATTACCAGAACTTTGCATCACCACCGACGGTGCGATGCCTCCAAACCGAAGGCTCCCCCCAGCCGACGCGCCCAGGGTGAACGATCCGCCCCCGGGAAGTCCGTTCAGGGTAAGACTGTTGAGAGTGAACGCCCCGGGCAGATCATTCGTACTGGTATAAGCGAGTGTGCCCGACCCAACTATCGGAAACAGTAGTGCTGTTGAGTCGGTGGGTGAAGGCATCGCCGACCAGTTGGCGGCGTTGCTCCAACTGCCGGAATTGGAGAGCCATGTTTGGCCAAATGCGTGGTCGGGTGCGAGTCCAAAGGCCTTAATTCCAGCCACCGCTGTGACCAATTGGAGCAAAACCGGTCTGCGCCGCAACATATGCGTACCTCCGAGCCGCCCCGAATCAACAAACTTGAGCCACCGCGATGTTTAGAACGCCGCAATAGATGGTTTAGTGTGCGCAGCTTCTCAGAAAAAGTGTTAAAAATTTTCACCCAGTTTACAGAAGATTTTTATGAGAGGAGCTTAGACCGGGCTTGGACCAAAGCCGAGTCGGTCGCATCCGGCACGAAACGGGGAAAATGTTTGACGTAAATCAGTCGATCGAACTACACTAGACCCTTCGACATAGCTCCAAGTGGCCCATACACCTGCCAAAGTCCTCGTGCTGACCGGACACGATAAAGTGAACCGGCCATTGGTTTCTGCGCTCAGTGAGCATTGTCACGTTGTCGAAACCGACAGCATCGAGTCTGCGATTGAACTGCTCAGGAATCAGCAGTTTAACGCCGTTTTTACAGATTCGGGCGACTTTCTTCCATTAGAGCGAGCCTTGGTCAGTCAGCAGGCCAACGTCATTCTCAACACCATTGGTGAAGGGGTCTGCATCGTAGACGGCGAGGGCCGGTGCAATTGGATGAACAAGAAAATGCAGGCTTGGCCCGCCCGCGTGCACGAGAAGATCCGGCGGACCTGCCAGGAAGCCTTCGAGTTGTTCACCAAGCAGGTTTCTCCGTCGGGGCATGACTCAAACATCCCTTTCTCCCGGTCAAAGCGATACAACCTCAACATCGAGGAGACTCAATATCTTGAAATGATCGCGTCCCCAGTTATTTCGCCCGGCGGACAGGTTGTGCAGATCGTAGCGGTTGTGTGGGACGCAACCGGCCCCCGTCGGCTGCAGCAGAAGATCGATGCCATCGACAAGGCGGGCCGCGAACTTGTCCGCCTGGAATCGGAATCGATCGCCAAGCTCAGCATGACTGACCGGCTGAAGCTGCTCGAAGATAAGATCATTAGTTTCACCCGCGATCTGATGCACTTTGATCATTTCGCCATCCGCGTGCTCGATCGAAAGGCCAATAAGCTGGAAGTCGTCATCAGCCAGGGTTTGCCGCCGGAGTCGTTAAACATTGACCTTTTCGCAGAGAGTGAAGGAAACGGCATCAGCGGCTATGTCGCGGCGACGGGTCGAAGCTATATCTGCCCCGACGTCGAGCGCGATCCCCGATATGTACAAGGGCTGGATTCGGCACGAAGCAGCCTTACTGTGCCTCTTCGGCTTCATGACCGGATCATCGGCATCTTCAACATCGAAAGCCGTCATCAGGCGGCGTTTAACGAGGATGATCGTCAGTTTGCAGAAATTTTTGGTCGTTATGTAGCGATCGCGCTCAATATTCTCAATCTACTGGTGACAGAGCGTGTCGGGACGGCGCACAAGGTGGCCGATGACGTCATGAGTGAAGTCGCGGGCCCGCTGAATGATATCGGGCTGGATGTTGCGGCGCTGATGGATGAGTACGTTGGCCGGGATGACCTTCGCGGCAAACTGCAGCAGATTCAGGATAACGTGGCGTCAATAAAAAAGTCACTTCAACAAGCCGCCGAGGGGCCGCAGCTTGTGCTCGGGGCCGCCGACGTGAAAGCGACGACCGACCCGGTGCTGCTGGGGGCGAGAATCCTGGTTGCAGATGATGTCGACGATATCCGCAAGACAATCCACGATGTGCTGCGCAAGTATCAGGTGAATGTGATATCTGCCAGTAGCGGTGCGGAGGCGATCGCGCAGGTGGAAGCGCAGGACTTTGACCTGGTTCTCAGTGATATCAAGATGCCTGACAAGAGTGGCTATGACGTTTTTGCAGCCGTGAGGAAGCGGAGTACGACGACCCCTGTCATCCTCATGACGGGCTTCGGATACGATCCGAACCATTGCATCGTGCGCGCGAGCCAGGAGGGCCTGCAGGCGGTGCTGTTTAAGCCATTTCGCGTCGAGCAGATGGTGACCGAGGTCCGTAAGGCGCTGGCGGGGCGGGTACGGCAAAGTAACTGAACGGGCCGCGGAAGTTGCTGTCAGCAGAAAGCCCGAATCCGATCTGCTGCGGAAGATAGCCACCCCTGGAAGATTGTCACCCCTCAGCGTCCCAAGCCGCGGCCTGTGAGCGCTCTGGCGATGGTCGCGGGGGAGTTAGACACACCCCCGGGCTGGCCTGGGTCGATGATCTCAGCCGTCATCCTGCGGTGTGTGCTTTCGACCGGCGGCTTACCGACGACGGCGGCGATCTGATTCACCTCAGCTTTTTTGGCCGCGAGACGCTGCTCGAGTTCCATGAGCTGCGCTTCGAGTTGCTGAAACTCTGACAACGTAGAATTGTAGAGCTGCTCGCCTTCACTCAGCCAGTCTTTGAACGATTTGTTCACTTCAGCATCCTCCAGATTAAAGCGATCATAACCAAATGATCGGCGGATTGCGCCGACTCATCAAGCACCTTCTGCAGAAAGTCTGCCTCGGGCGGCCCTCTGTGCCTTCTGTGTCGGGGATTGGGCAAAACTTGGCTGGTGGCAAAGTCCGACAACTGCGCAGCAAGCCAGGCCGATCACGAAGAAATAGTAGTTACAGAACGCCTGCTTGTTGAAAGCAAAGAAGCCCACGAAAACCACTGCCGCCGAGGCCATGAATCCGCCGACATTGCGGGGCGATTTCCAGAGCGATAGCAGCAGCGCCACCCCCGCGGCGACAAACCCGCCGAGTCCGCTCACGGTCGTCTGATCGTTGCTGATCGCCCAGAGGTTGGCAATGCTCAAGGAGTCGTTTCGGTAAGGCTGCACAAACTGCCACTCCACCACCCCGCGGTAAAATTCCAAGGGCGACCAGAGCACAAACGGCAGCATCGTCGCCACGCACAATACACCGGCGGCGGTCATTTGCAGCCACCATTGCCCCCACGACTTTACGTTGCCCCGTAGCATCAGCAGGAGTGGGCCGACGAGTACCAGATATTGCTTCACAGAAACGAGCAGCCCCACTGCGATCCACAACCCGCCCCGCCAGCGAAGCGCCGCAAACAGTACAAATGATGCCAGCATCACCAGCAGTGGTTCGGTCCAGCCCTGATGCACTACATATGCCGCGCGCGGCGACGAGAGCAGCAGGCCCGCACCGAGAATGGCGATTGCGCTGCCACGGCCTGCCAAAATGATCAGCCCGGCGGCGAGGGTCAGTGCTGCCAGGTGCGCATAGCGCACGTCGCCAGCCATGTATCCAGGCACCACGAGCATCAGCGTGGTCGGTGGATATGGAAAGGAGTAGGTGAGCCAGCCGTCGGGTGTGGTTACACCCGGGCCGTAACCTGTCAGATTGGGGTGGTAGACATTGCGGTATCGGACTTCATACGGACTCTTCCCCGCCAGCAGTGCCGCCGACGAGTGATGCTGGAAGTGAACCACGTCCATCATCCGTGGCATGTGTGGCCGGGTCCAAATCGCGGCGAATCCGGCAACAGCAAATCCGCCGATCAGCAGCCCGCAGCCGAGCAACTTCAATCGACCGGAAAGCGCAATCATTAGGCCAATTGTCATCACCAGAAGACACGCGCGCAGGCAGAGGATCGGCACGCACGAGGGCCCGCTGGCCAGGCCGATCAGCGCCATGTGTGTAAGCTGCCATGCAACGCAAATGCCGAGCACGCAATGCACCAGTCCCGATGACACGCGGGCGGCTGCATGCGTCTGGCACAGAATCAGCCCGCCGAACAGGCAGGCCATTCCCATCGCCAGCCACTGAATGCCCTGCCAGTGCATGGTGCCTTCGTACATCGCGATGGCCGAGCCTGCCAGGACGGCGCCAAGCACTTGCGAAAGCGCGACAAATCGCTGCGCCACCGGACGATCACGGCTCGCCGAGACCCGTTTTGCTTCGGCGACGGTCGGGACCAGGTTAACTTGAACCGCGGCGCTCATCGTGTGGCCTCCTTGCGTTGCCAGATCGCCTCATTGCCGATGACGGTGACCGGCTCATAGCGGTCGCGAAGGAAGGTCTCAATGTGCTTCCATGCCAGCACATAGTTCTCTCTCCGCGCGGGAATGCGGACGAGTTCGCGGGCGTCTGTCGTTTGGATATGGAGGAACTGCTTGAGATCCGACTGCGTGATCACGTAACGCGGGTTGTGCTTTCGCAAATCATCAATCAGCACACCGGAAAACCGCATGGGGGCGTCGTCGGTGTTCTTGAAAATAAAGACCAGTTGCAGCTTGGATGCCGGGCGCAAGTCAGAATTGATCAGCACCTGCGGCGTGTTATCGCGCCAGATGCGCTCACCGGGAAGCGTGCGCGGTTCAAGCCAGGCAGCGAGGTTGGCCCAGTTCATCGGGCGGGCGGTTACATCGGCCAGTACGTCGCTTGCCCGCCAGGTGGACAGAAACAGCGGGAGCAGCAGCGGGCCGACAATCTGCCCCATCGTGGTTTTTCGTGGCAGCACGCCAAACAACAGGGCGGCGGGTGCCGTAAGGGGAATGAAGTGGTATCCGTACATGCGACGCTGCATGACGATGCCGACGACCTCGATCGCAAACCATGCGATTACAAAAACCCATAACACCGCCCCGGCACCACTGGAAACCCGGTATGCCGGTCGGCGGTAGACCCAGAGCTTGATGAACAGCGTGCCGAGGAAAAAGCCCATCAGCAGCAAGGGCTGCACTAAGTCGAGATACTCAAAGGTGCTGTTGCTTGCGTAGGCGCGAATGTCTCGTGCTATTCCCGGCAGGATCTCCAACTGCTCGGACCGCTGAAGGTAGAGCAGCGCAACAAACATTGGAAACGCGAAACCAATCAGGCCCGCCAGCATAAGTCCGGCGCGCCCGGCGGTGCCCGGCGGGGGGTTCGGAGCTTCGGATTGTATCGGCACCTTCCGAGGGACCAGCAGCAGGCAGATAAAGAACGCCGCAAACGCCGCGCCGCCGGTGGGCTTGACCAAAGCCGCATAACCAGCAGCCAGGCCAGCAGCAAGGGCATCGCGGCGGTCGAAGCGGTGGAGTGCCAGCATCGCGCAGCTCGCCGCAACACACCCAAAGAACGCGAAAACTGTCTCCAACTGAAACCCACCCCCGACCGCGGCATTAAGATTCATCAGGGCAACGACACCGATGAACGTCGGAAACCGCGCGTGCGGGCCAAACGTCATCCCTGCCGATCGCGCCAGCAGTCCGCCGGCGGCGAATGTCATCGCACACTGCGTGAGCACATAGCCCGGCCAGTAGTTCCCGAAAACCGCCCAAAACACGCCGGTGACCAGCCCGACGGTGGGAAACTTGTTATCGATGATCTCCTCGCCAAACCGGCCGCCCGTCAGGGTGAGTTGGCCCATGTACGCGAAGATTCCCCCATCGCCCGCAAACGGCGCTGCGAGATAAACCAGCCGCCCCCACAGCGCCGCCGCCACGATCATCGCTGTCAGTATCGCTGCGACGATCCTGCCGAGATCCACGGATGAATGTCGTTCGAGCGGGAGTGGGAGTGAGAGTGTGGTCACTTCGTCAAAGTCGGCGCTTTCTTACCCACTCTTGCGACAGCGATATCAGCCTCGCAACAATCGCAAAGATAGCCCGATAACACTATAATCAGGTCTGTATGCCCAAGACTCCGCATTAGCTGCGCCTCACAAGCTCGACGCTGGCAACCCATCGGCTCGGTATGGCGTCGCGCCGGCCCGCTGAAGATTCAACCGTAAACGAATTCAAAACCATGACAGAGACAGACCTTTCCATTCCCGCGGCGCTGAGTCGAAAGCTTGATGAGTCAGCTGCGCGGTTCGATGAATTGCAGCGGCAGTTGAACGACCCGGACGTGCTCTCCAGCCCTGCGAAGCTCGTGCCGATCACAAAGGAATCTGGCCGGCTTGAGACGCTCGTCGCACGCTATCGTAGCTTGCTCAAGGCGATCGACGGCGTGAAAGAACTGCAGGCGATGGCAGCGGGTGATGATGCCGAGATGGCTTCAATGGCCAGCGACGACCTCCCGGGCGCATCCGCCGCCGCATTGGAGCAGCTTGAGGCACTCAAAGATGAGTTTGTCGCCGCGGAGGATAACAAGGTCGATAGCTTCTTCCTCGAGATTCGAGCCGGCACCGGCGGTGAGGAGGCGGCGCTGTTTGGCCGCGACCTCTATGAAATGTATCGCAAATATTGTGAAGTCAATCGATGGCACTTTGATACATCTGATTACTCTGTGAGTGAACGCGGGGGGTTCAAAGAGGTGATTGTCAACATCAAGGGAACCGGTGCGTATCGGCACATGCAATTCGAGGGCGGCGGGCACCGCGTGCAGCGCGTGCCGGAAACCGAGGCGCAAGGCCGCATCCACACCAGCGCCGCGACCGTGGCCGTGGTACCGGAAATGCCCGATGTGCAGATCGACATCAACCCCAAAGACGTAGAAGAGTTCGGCTGCCGCGGCGGGGGGCCGGGTGGGCAGAACGTCAACAAGGTCGAAACCGGGTGGTTCATCCGCCATAAGCCCAGCGGCGTGAGCTTCAAGATGACCGAGCACAAGAGCCAGACCCAGAACAAGGAGCGCGCATGGGCACTGCTCCGAGCCATGCTCTACGAAACCGAACGCGCCAAGCAACATGCCGAAGTGACCGGCTTACGAAAGAGCCAGATGGGCTCCGGCGACCGCAGCCAGCGCATCCGCACGTATAACTTCCCGCAAAACCGCTGCACCGACCACCGCCTCGGCGGGGAAGGCGGCGGGGAGAAGAACTTTAATCTTGACAAGGTCATGCAAGGCGAACTGCAACCGATCGTCGCGTCGCTGCTGGAAATGGATAAGAGAGAACGGCTGGAGGCGGTGTGAGGAGAGCGTGATTGTTCAAGCGGACTCCCGAACCTGCACAACGCCTGCGAAATGAAAATCGGTCGGTCGCGAGCGGATGAACTTCAGTACGGAGGTCGTGAGTTCGGCCTCGCCCTTCGCGAGGTCGTAAAATCGGTCGTCCAAGTCGCCGAACACAGCATCCAGTGATTCCATCAAGTCGTTTCGCGCTTCGGTCTCGGTCGGTGGATCGCCCCCCAGTCTATCAACCGCCGCTTGCAGCAGTGCGCCGCGCTCCGGCATTTCCATCGCCTCACATGCTTTCAATGGATGCTGCCAGAGCATTCCGGTGGAGTTGGAAAAGAACTGCACATGGCCACCGTTCAACACTTCCGAAACATACCATTGAAACGCGCACAATAGCCGTTGTGACGTGGAAAACGGCCGAAGGCTCTCCTCATACTCTAAAAGACTCCCAGAAACTTCCGCGGCCAGCCAGAACGGTTCCATGATCTGTTCCACGTCGCCTGCGGCGATGATGGTTTCATCAACCTTCAGATGAATGGTCTTGAGAGGCATGACAACTCTCCTTTCGAAGGAAACAGAAAATACCCGGCACGCGAGGTACCAAAATCCCACTGCCCAAGAGACTCAACACCAATCGTCCCATCGTTCGCGCAGAAATCAACGATGCAGGAGCTGTGGCGTTCGGTTCGTGTGCATGCATCAACGTCACTGCCTGTGAGGTGCTGCTGTACGGCGAAAGGCCTTCCATGGCCAGCGTTGACTTACGTCCGAGTCATCAGGATCAACCAGCCTTCTTCGCGACGGGCCGATCCTCAAGGGGCCGATGCGGCGGCGCGGCAACGACTCGGCCAGCCCGGGCCGCTTCTTCCGTCTGGTGCTGCAGGTGCCTGTAAAGCGCGTCTAGGTCACCGCCGAAATCGGCGAGCATTTTCTCGCGGATCTTGTGAATCTCTTGAACGATTGGATCGTCTTTCATTCCAACACCTCCAGCAGTTCAAACGGCGTGCACAGAATTGGCGGATTGTAGCCTGCCTCGCGACAACTCGCCTCAATCTTACTTCGCAACGTTGCGTTCGCGATGTGCTTACAGTTCCAGGTAAGCACATAGTCGATCGAGTTGGTCGCCGCCAGCGCGATGTGAATTGCGTCCACTCTCGCTTTCATCGGCAATGCGTGCCGCATGAGCAGCAGCTGCGAAAGCTCACGACCAGAGTCTGTCATTGGCAGTACTGGGAGTTCAGCGATTGCCTCGAGCCGTTGTCTCGAAGCGACGGGATTGCCCTGCGATCACTCTGCAACCGTCGCTTCGGATACGAAGAGTTCGAAATCTCCACGGCGCTCGTTCCACCAGCGGCACGTGCCATGCATCTGCCCGGTGACGACTGGATCACCGGGTATCCGGCTCGTCAAATGCCCAACCACACTCGTCTCGATGTAGACGCTCGGCTTCATCCGATCGCAGTATAACAAAAACAGGCTCGAAAGCGGTTTGCGCTTTCGAGCCTGCTTGCTAGACGAGGTAAAACCCTCACCCCCAGCCTCTCCCGGCTTAGCGGGCGAGGGCGTTCATCAATACATCCCACCGCCCGCACCGGCACCTGCCGGCTCGGGTTTGTCTTCCTTGATTTCGCTCACGATTGCATCGGTTGTGAGCAGGAGTGAGGCGATGGACGCCGCATTTTGCAGTGCGGTGCGTTCGACCTTGGTGGGGACGAGGATGCCCATCTTGATCATGTCGCCGTAGACGTGGGTCAGTGCGTTGTAGCCGAAGGAGGTGTCTTTGTTTTCCTTGATCTTCTGCGTAACCACGCTGCCGTCGACTCCGGCGTTTTCGGCGATCTGCTTGATCGGGCTTTCGATGGCCCTGCGGACGATTTCGACGCCGATCTGCTGATCTTCATTGGCCACCTTCCGCTTGACGCCATCGAGCACCTTGGCCGCCGCGCGGACGACCGCCACCCCGCCGCCGGGGAGGATGCCTTCTTCGACTGCGGCACGGCAGGCGTGCAATGCGTCTTCCACGCGTGCCTTCTTTTCCTTCATCGCCACTTCGGTCGCGGCACCGACGTGGATTTGCGCCACGCCGCCGGCCAGCTTGGCCAGGCGTTCCTGGAGCTTTTCCTTGTCATAGTCGCTGGTGGTGATGTCGATCTCGTTCTTGATCGAATCGATACGGCCCTTGATGGCCTTGTCGCTGCCGGCACCTTCGATGATGGTGGTGTTGTCTTTGTCGATGCGAATCTTCTTGGCCCGGCCGAGCTGGCTCAGCTCGACGTTCTCCAGCTTCTCGCCAAGCTCTTCCATGATCGCCTTGCCGCCGGTGACGATGGCGATGTCTTCCAGCATCGCCTTGCGACGATCACCAAATCCCGGTGCCTTGACGGCGGCGACCTTGATGGTGCCGCGCAGCTTGTTCACAACGAGCGTGGCGAGTGCTTCGCCTTCGATTTCCTCGGCAATGATCAGAATCGGTTTGCCAGCCTCGGCGGCCTTGCTGAGCACAGGCACCAAGTCGCGGGCGCTGCTGATCTTCTTTTCGTGGATGAGGATGTAGGCGTCATCGAGCACCGCTTCCATCGTCCGGGTGTCGGTGACGAAGTGCGGGCTGAGATAGCCTTTGTCAAACTGCATACCTTCGACGAGTTCGATGGTGGTATCGAGGCTTTTGCCTTCTTCAACCGTAATAACGCCGTCCTTGCCGACCTTATCCATCGCGTCGGCGATCATCTTGCCGATTTGCTCGTCGTGATTTGCCGAGCAGGTGCCGACTTGCGCAATTTCCTTGCTCGAATCAACCTTCTTGCTCTGCTTGGCAAGCTCGTCAACGATTGCCTCGACGGCGTGCTGAATGCCGCGCTGGATCTGGGTCGGATTGGCCCCGCTGGCTACGTTCTTCAGCCCTTCTGTGAAGATGGCCTCGGCCAGAACGGTTGCTGTCGTGGTGCCGTCGCCGGCGACGCTGCTGGTCTTGGAAGCAACTTCCTTGACCATCTGCGCGCCCATGTTTTCATAAGGGTCTTCGAGTTCGATTTCCTTGGCGACGGTCACGCCGTCCTTGGTGACGGTGGGGGAGCCGAAGGACTTTTCGAGCACGACGTTGCGGCCACTGGGACCGAGGGTGACTTTGACTGCCCGCGCCAGCTTGGCGACGCCGCGGCGGATTGCCTCGCGTGCTTCCTGGTCGAAGGCGATTTTCTTAGCTGCCATGATTGGATCTCCGATTCAAAAACGATGAATGATGAACGATGAATGATGAATTGAAGAGGACCGATAGGGCAAGTATGCCGTTCATCGTTCCGACTTCATCGTTCATCGTTTACTCGACAACCGCCAGCACATCGTCTTCCGACATGATGAGGATTTCTTCGCCGTCGAGCTTGATCTCGGTGCCGGCGTAGCTGGTGAAGATGACTTCGTCGCCTTTTCTCACGCTGAATGGGGCGCGTTCGCCGGTGTCGAGGCGCTTGCCATCGCCGATGGCGAGGATCTTCCCGCGTTTGGGCTTTTCCTTTGCGCTGTCGGGCAGGACGATCCCAGACTTGGTCTTGGTCTCGGCTTCAACGCGCTTCACGAGAATCTTGTCGCCGAGGGGGCGAAGCTTTGCCATAACGAACCTCCGTAAGTGTTTCTGGTTGCTTGCTACATGTTGCCAGTTGGAAATCATCAACGCTGGGATCTAGCAACTAGCAACTAGAACCAGCAACTCTTGTTCAGATTACGCCGGCCAGCGTCCTTCGTAGTGCCGCCGCATGACTCGGGCGAGCGAATCGAGCAGCAGGTTAAAATCAACTGGCTTTCCAAGAACGCTGAAGACGCGCATTCCCAGGGCCTCGTGCATCAATTGCGCTGAAACCTGCCGGGCCAGCAAAATGGCCGGCGGCGCGGCGTTGAGCTGCTGCATGCGCTTGACAACTTGCATCCCGCCCATGCCGGGCATGTCTACATCCAGCACGGCGACATGCACCTGCTTTTGTTCGATCATGCTGAGGGCGTCTCTTCCGGTTCGCACCGATACGGTCTTCACACCCATGGGCGTGAGCAGCCCATCAACGATGTTCCGCCACGGATCGTTGGCATCCGCGAGCAGGACGGTGAATCGAGATGGATCAAACGCAACAGACATCACGCGTCAAGCGTGTAACAACAGCCGTGCCGCGAGGCGCAAAATCGTAAGTGCATAATTGACAGGCCTTTAAGGTTTGGGTGGGTGGTGCTGCGTTGAAGCTTGGGCTGTCAAACCTTGGTTGACGGCAACCTCAGACTGTCAGAGTGGCAGGATCGGGTGTGCCTGCGGGCGGGGGCGTTAAAATGGCATGGGCACGCCGAGCAACCGGTAACGGAGCATCGCCAGCGCCATTTTCGCGGCGCGGTCGCGGACCATGTCGCGGTCGCCGGGGAAGTTGAATGTGCGCGCGACGGCAAAGACTTCTTCTTCCCGATCGGCGTTTCGAAATCCCGGCTGTCTAAGATTGGGTAGATGCGCCAGTCCGACACAGACGGTGCCGACCGGCTTGGCTGCCGATCCCCCGTCTGGCCCGGCGATGCCACTGACAGCAAGGGCATAATCAGACCTGGTGAGCCGCCGGGCGTGTTTTGCCATTGCGATCACCACTGGCTCACTCACCGCGCCGTGCACATGGATGATGTTCTCGCTGACCCCAAGGCGGTCCGTCTTGGCTTGATTGCTGTACACAATGAAGCCCTGTTTGAAATAGGCGCTCGAGCCGGGGATATCGGTGAGATACTTCGCTATCAGCCCGCCGGTGCAGCTTTCGGCCGTGGTGACTGTCTGTACGATTGATCGCGAATCAGTTGTTTCCGCACCGTTGGTGAGCAGTTTTGCAACGGCGCTGGCCAGCGAATCGTCATCGGTGCCGTAGATCAATTCGCCAAGCTTGTCGCGGCATGCGTCGATCGTCTGGCGCATTGCGTTCTCGCCTTCGTCAGGCGAGGGTGCCCGGGCGTTGATCCGGAGGGAGACGACGTTATTGCTCACGGTCGTGCCGACGCTCGGATTGCGTTTGCGATCCATCAGATCGCCGAGCATTTCTGCAACCTGGCTCTCGCCTGCCCCGAAGGTGTGAAGCGTCCGCTGTAGAATGACAGCACCGCCGGAAGCCTTTCTGATTGCCGGAAGAACATGCTCCGTGAACATCGGCTTCATTTCCTTCGGGACGCCGGGCATGCAGAAGAGTGTGCAGTCGGCAGCCGGCAGCGAGCAGGAAAATCCGCATGCAGTGCCGTTGGGATTATCCAACATGGTGCAGCCAGTAGGGAGCATGGCTTGTATTCGGTTTCGATCGACCATGGGCCGCTTCCTGGCGGCAAAAAACGCGATCATCTTGTCGAGCCATTCCTGGCTCAACTGCAGGTTTACCCCGGCTACTTTCGCAACGGCCTGGCGAGTGAGGTCATCATCGGTAGGGCCCAGCCCCCCGGAGATGAAGAGAAAGTTGCAGCGGGGTGATATCTCTTGAATTGCGATTTCGATGCTCCGTTGGTCGTCCCCAACGGTGCGGTGTTCCCCGATGTCACACCCGACCGCAGCAAGCTGCCTGGCGATCCATTGAGTGTTGGTATCGAGGGTTTGGCCGAGGACGAGTTCATCGCCGATCGAGAGAATGCTTGCTCGCATAGTAGATTTCTGTGGTCAAGGTGCAGACCTGCTTACGCCAGCGCCGCCTGAAGCCGGTCAACAGTTTTTAACAGTCTCCGCTGCTGTACAGGGCTGATATCGTGATCGCCGTATCGCACTCGGTAATAGACGTCCGTCAGACGATGCACGCGATCGTAGACGTCGGGCGGGAGAAATGACATCGACCGGGCAAACTCCATTGGCGTGGCGTGTGCCGGACGGCGTACCCCATTTTTCTCAAGCAGTTGCGACAGGCGGTCGTAAAATTCGAGCTGTCGGGCCAGGCGAAGCTGATCAGACTTCGGCAGCGCGTCGAGGCCGATGCGCCTTGCCCTTTGCCAGAGCCGCCATCTCTCGAACACAAACCACCCGACAGCGGCGAGCGTGAAGCCGATCATCAACAGGAGCAAGCCCGTGAGTACGCGCGTGCTGACCGAATAAAACAACGCCGGATTCCTCAGCCGCTGCTTGAACGAGCTGATCGCCCCGGAAGCCCGCCCGGCCGTGTTGGTCATTGCCGTGTCGGCGGCGTTGATGATGTTCGTGCGCGAGTCGCGATCATATGCCACGACGGACTCTGCCCAGATGTACTCAAGGTAGTTAAAAGCGTGCATAAACTTCTGCCACGCCGTCTGCTCCGGAGCGGAGCCATCTGCCAGCCGGCTGCTCGTGGGGTCGAAGGTCTCCCACCCGTGCGGGCCGCGCACTTCCACCCAGGCATGGGCATGACTCTGCCGGACGATGTAAAAGCCCTCGCCCCAGTTGTTGTACTCGTCGCACCGAAATCCGGTCACCATACGAGCTTCAACCCCGAGCGATTGCAGGGCAAGGACCATTGTCCCGGCGAAGAATTCGCAATGGCCCTTCTTGAACTCGGTGAGAAAGGCGACAATCGGGTCGGTGTCGCGCGGCAGGGAGGTGAGATCGAGCGTATACTCAAAGTTGTCGCGCAGATATCGTTCAATGTTTCTCGCGATCTCCATGTCAACTTCGCCCGGCACAGGCAGCCTGCGTAGCTGGTCGATGAGCGGCCCTTGCTCGCCCATTCCCGATACTTCCGGGTTGCGGGCAAACTCGCGGATTTCGGGGGCAATCGCCGACTTTTGCGCAGGGCGCACATTCTGCGCCATGCTTTGAAACTGCCACATCAGATTGCGTGCCGCCCGGCGCGATCCGGGCACACTTGCGTGAAGTGGTCGTCGATCAAGCAGGCGCCGCGACGACACTTCGTACTTGAACTGCCCGCTGAGCGGGTCTTGAAGCTCGATGGTTTCGTCGAGTGGATTGTAAGAGGCCGTGCGGTCTCGGGACGTACTGATTGCTGTGATCCCCGCCATCGCAAACAGTGCCCTGCTGGCGTTGGCTTCCAGCTTCACCTGTTGCCGCCAAATGTCGGTGCCATCGTCATCGACGAAGTATTGCACTTCATCGGCCCGGAGACTGACCGGCTCTCTTGCTTCCCATGGCATGGTTGATTCATTCGTCCATTGCCACGGCGCGCGATTGGCGGCGTCGTTGCCGCTGTAAACATTGTAAGTGCGCCCCCGCAATAGCAGTGGCATCGTGCCGGCGACCAGCCGCCCGTTGTGAAAGAGCCGCACGCTGGCAACTTGTTCCGTGTTTTGCGTGATTCTCGCGATGTTCTGAAACGATACCTCATCGCTAAACCCTGTGAGCGATTGCTGTGCGCGCATCTGCAGAGCGAACACATTGGCTCCGCTGCCGCGCGGAAACAGTAGAAACACCAGCACGGCCATCGCGATGGACGCGCAGGCCACCAGGATCGTCAGCCGGCGCATGGATCGTCCAAGGTACCGCTGATCCTGCCGAAGTGTGTCCGGGGGCACATTTTCTTCGCTCAAGCCGAGCATTGCCTTGGCCTGGTCGGTCTCCAGCTTCAAATGAAACAGCAGGCACGCGTAGAGTGCCAGAAATATGTGTGCGAGCAGGACCAGTCCGAAAATCAGGCTTGCCGAGTTGATGGCCGCTGCCACCATGAGCAGGACGGTGAGTACGAGCAGTTGGGCGTAGTCGCGATTGCTGCGCAGCTCATACAGCTTGACCAACTGCAGCCAGATCAAGAACTGCCCAAGAATGAAGACCGCGCGCGTCTGCAATTCATCGTAGAGTGACAGGGCGGTGAATATAAATAACGTGGTGGTGACAAGCCCGGCTAACCATCGGGGCATGGGCTTAAACCGGCGCGTCTTCATCAACCATGCGTGCAGAACAAGTGCACCGACCGACAGAATGAACGCCTCAACCGAACTCGCAGCCAGCGCAAAACCTGCAAAGCCCAGAAAGAGCAGTACATAAAGCGTCGTGCGAAACTGGCTGATGTCGTACATATCTCGTCTTGCCTAAATCCTCGACACATCGCGCCGCCGGATGCTGATTCTAGGCTCCATCTCTTACAACAAATCCGTGATAACCTGGCGGCTGTTGCGCGAGTGGCATCGCGTGTGCAAAATCGATGCTCGAATCAAACCGAAACCACCTGTGTGCCTGGGGTGAATGCGGGCGAATCACCAAAACCGATGAACCGGGCAATTCCATCGCCGAAGCGCTGCCGGCGGCGGTGAAGAGCACGGGTGTTGAAACCGAATCCATCTGCTCTCGCGCGGCCGCCAGCAGTTCGTCAGTTGATCGCCGCACATTCAGCGGCAGGGATGCCAGCATCGACAGCAGTTCGCGCCGGTGTCGCTTGCCCCGCGCTGGCTCGAGTGACGTCCAGCCCTCGTTCCATGCCGTCAAGCCGACCGGCAACTCGGCTTCAATCGCATAGCTCGCCAGCGAGGCAGCCATGGCAATAC
>DDRH01000047.1:0-1156 GCA_002343075.1 Phycisphaerales bacterium UBA2421
GAAGTGCCATGAGCCCCACACAATCTTACTTCGGCTCAAACGTCGTTCGAACAGAAGATTGAACCACGAAGACACAAAGGGCACGAAGAAAGTCGAGGAAGCATCTGCGTGCCCTTTGTGTCTTCGTGGTTTACCTTCGCTTTTTACACCTGCAAAAGTTGACCGACTCGCTCGATCAGCTTCTCGATATTAAACGGCTTCTTAACGAATTCGTCTGCGCCGCTGCGCAGAAGTTCGTTAATTTCGTCCTGATTCACGACGCCGGAGACGATCACGATTTTGGTGTGCTCCATCTCGGGCTTGCTTCGGATGGTTTTGCAGACCACATTGCCGTTGATATCGGGCAGCATGTAGTCGAGGATGATCAGGTCAGGCTCGAACTCGCTGGTGATGATTCCTGCATCGTAGCCGGTATTCGCGGTTTTGACTTCAAAACGGCCATCGCGTTCGAGGACATCGACGAACAGTTCCACAATTTCCGGATCGTCATCGACGACGAGCACCTTTGATTTCCCGGAATCAAGTGCGTCCGGCGGAATGCCGTTTTCCTTCATGAATAGCATGAGGGCATCCCGCGGGATGCGCCGAAACCGGCTACCCGGCACGCGAAAGCCCTTCAACCGCCCGCTGTCGAAACATCGGATGATCGTCTGCTGAGAAACCTTGCAAATTTCGGCCGCTTCGCCGGTTGTGAAGACGGTCTTCATAGTATTCTCCCTGTCACGGTTCCGGCGGTCACGATTCGGTGCGACGGCCAACTTGTTATTAATCCTGCCACAGCGTCCGAGTTAAAATCGGCGTGCTGATTTTGCGAAACGCTTCTTTCCAAGATTATCCAAACTTCCCATTTGAACATCGGGTTCACCGAGCGTCAACTTGAGTAAGCCGGGTGATTCGCAACGACTGGGAGTTGCAAACCAGCGGAGAAGACCGCGTCCCAGAACGCCCGCAAGTCCTGTGTTGACGGGAAAGGATTCGATTTCCGTGCATGGTTGGATGCATGGATGCAACTCGATCTTCCCTTTGAGTCCGATAAGTCGGCATGCGAGCACAGGCCGACCGGGGGCGCGACAGCCGGGCCATCGGGCTAGGGCACGCGGCATGCGTTCAACCAACCACACCTTCAATCACCCCGCCGGAGCCGCCATGCTGTGGG
>DDRH01000047.1:1260-1914 GCA_002343075.1 Phycisphaerales bacterium UBA2421
GCTGTGGGCATCGATCCGATCAAGCCCAACGCGGCGGCGGTGTGGCGGGAGCGGATCGTCGCCTCGCAGGCAACCGCGCGGGGTTCGCATCCGAAGCTGCTGGTGTCCCATCATCTTGCGGAACTGCCTGCTGGCGGCGGCGAACGCGGAGCTGCGTTCCTTGAGGTGAACCACGCCGTCCTGCTGGCCGTGATAACGCACGTCCCCCGATCGCTTCTCCGGAGAGCGCGGACCGGCAACGTCCGCCGTTGAGGCTTCGAGTATCGCCTGGATGCAGGCGCAGCGGGCGACGTCGATCACCTCATCGATGGCCGCGCGGGCCTCTTCGAAGCGATTGACCATGGGCAGGAGAAGTTGACCGTTGCAAGAACGACAACCCGCGAACACCCGGCTGTCCCCGAGCGTAAGGGTCTGATACGCTGACACGGACCGGTGCCCTTCGAAAAAGGTTGAAACGGAATCAGCGGATCGTAGGGTTCGACCCCACGGACCGGAACCGGCGCTTTTTCAAACTTCAACTGGCAGAGGGGCAACGTCTCGAGCTGCCTGCTCAGGCAATGTCAATGCATTAACTGTGTCTTCATTCGCGCACGACGCTTCAACGCACCCCCAACCGCAAACAAGGTCGCCAAGCCCGCCGGTTCGGGGATGGGC
>DDRH01000047.1:2094-3122 GCA_002343075.1 Phycisphaerales bacterium UBA2421
TGAAGATGTAGTACCCGTTGAACCCGCGCGCCAGGATTTGGCCGGAATTGTTGATGTCTTGACACTGCACCAGCGTTTCGCCGGGGAGATTGACCAGTGTGTTGAAGTCAATCGGCTCAGTCGCGCCCGCCGGCCAGATCAGAGCGCGGACGTTTGTGCCAGCCAGCGCCGAGCCGACGATGGTGCCTTCGGCGTTGATCGCCTGCGCAGATGCTCCGGGGAAACCGGCGAGCAAACCCAAGTCATAAATCTCCTCGCTGAATGCCTTGGCCATGTAAGCGCGGTCGACGGTCGCTCCGGCGGGGCGATGCGTGCCGACCATCCAATTGCTGTCGTTGATATCACCCGCGCGCGTGATATTGAAGCCAGGATAGTTCATCACGGCAGCGGTGCCATCGCGGCCATAGAAAGCGCCAAGGCGGCCGAATTGCGGGCCGGAGTAAACGAAACTTGTACCGACGTAAACTCCTGAACTATTGATAGAGTTAATACGGGTTCCGAGGTCGGGCAGGCCGGTTACAAGTTGCGGACTTCCGGTAGCGATGTCCCAGAGCGTTGCGCGCGGGACGAAGTTCGTGAGATTGGCATCCCCGGTTTCCCCGGCGATGATTGTATCGTTAGCCGCAAATGCAGCGCCACCGACGCCGAAGTGAGGCAAGGGCGTCATTCCGGCTGATGTCCAGGACGCCGGTGACCCGTTGTCGTTCGAGTCGACCACGAAATTGCCAAGCGCTCGACCGTCGCTTCCAAAGCCTAATACATAGGATTTCCGAAACTCGTTCAGGACGGGTAGGATTGCAGGTACCCCGCCCCGATCCCAAACAATCGGGACGTCGATTGGACTGACATCGTTGCTCACACGAATGTAACCCCCGGCCCGGCCATCCTGCGACAAATCGCTGGCGTCGTAGAACGCCCAGAGCGGAGGAAGTTGCAGCTTCGTGGCGCGATACGCTGCTCCCGATGCTCTGGTGCAACTGCACCATAAAACTTGACAAACCAGGAGCAGGATGAACACACTACTCGAC
>DDRH01000065.1:0-1055 GCA_002343075.1 Phycisphaerales bacterium UBA2421
ATATTCAACAGACAGAGCGTGCGCCGACTCGCCGATAGATAGCCAATGCTCGCCCTCTCCATCCGCCAACACGGTTGAGCGAAGCGGGGCCGAGTTGGATCTTTCGGGGGAACAAGGCGGTTGAGTTTCGGTTACGTGCGACGCGCCGTTCCCGGCGCACGGGATTTCGCTGCGCTCAACATCGATCCGGCGGATGTTAGTCCTTGACCGCTTCAATTCGATCGGAAAAGACGCGGATGAGTTTGTGCGTGGGCAGAAGTGACTCGATTCGCGGCCAGGCACCCGCGAGGACCGCTTCGAAAGCAGCCCTTCTGAGATTGCCGAAGCGCAGGTGGACGATCCACGGCGGCGGGGATGTCGCCATGATCCGGTCGGCGAAGTCGGTGTCCTTGCTCACGATCACCAACGCATTCCGTTCGGCGTGCGCCCACAAGGCGCGATCAGAAACACTTTGGCCGATCGAGGTCGCGTGCGTCACGGGCAGCGACGGAACAAACCGCAGCGGGATCGGGATGTTCTCGTCGAACATAAAACCCTTCACGCAACGGCTCCCACTTCGAAAGAGTGCTTCATCAGGCGGGCGGAATATGCCAGGCAAGCGAGCACGTCGTCGCGGGTGAGGGTGGGATATCCTGCAAGAACGTCGTCAACGCTGTCGCCGGCCGAGAGGAACTCGATCACGGTGCTGACTGTGATGCGCGTGCCTTCGATAACCGGCTGGCCGTTGCAGATGTCGGGATCGATGATGATCTTGCGCATGAGATCAGTATAGCACGCGGCGGAAGCAGTCGATAGATGGAGTGATGCTCGTCTTCTCCAACCATCAACACGGCGTTAGTGAAGTGGAGCCGATTGATCCTTCGTGGGATCAAGACGATTGAGTTACGGTCGCGGGAGACGCGGCGGCGTTGGCGGCGGTTTTGGATATATGCGGGCAAAGGCACGGCGGCACGGAGCGGGCACTTTCGATGATTGAGCCGGCGCGGGAACCAGAGTTGGCTCGCCGATTGGTCCGGCGAATCCATGCTTCACCGCCGTCCGGGTCGTTGGCGAGC
>DDRH01000065.1:1162-2440 GCA_002343075.1 Phycisphaerales bacterium UBA2421
CCGCCGTCCGGGTCGTTGGCGAGCATGCTTCGGTATGACAACGCAAGACAGTGAGTCGATGAGAGTTTGTCATTCCGAAGGAGTTTCGCGCCTCCGCCGCTTTCGAGGTCCTGGCGTGCGGGCTGATGATCGAATCTGCTCTATATGTTTGGATTTGATTTAGAGCAGATTAGGAATCGGCCGATGCAAGCTGGGCGTCGGGAGTTTGATGAGCGTGGATGCAGAAAGCAGAGAGTTTTGCCCGCTGGGTCGCTTGGGGGCGGGGCCGGCGGTGTCTGTGTGGTTTTGCATCCTCGCATTGCCGCTTGGGTTTGGCCTGACGGTGATGGTGCTGCATTATATCCGGAGGGTCGATGGACCCATCGTGATGATGGATGTGAATGCCATCCCGTGGCGGCCGGCGTATTACGGGTTGGGTTCTCTGCTTGGGTATCTGCTGTGGGGCGCGTCGGTTTCTATCGGCGCATTTGCCGGCAGCGCGTTGTGGGGAATAGGACGACGGCGGGCGTCGATGCTGCTGTTCGCTGTTGCCAGCTCTTCGCTGTTGGTGCTTGTCGATGACATGCTCATGCTGCACGAGCGTCTGCCGCGAGCCTTGGAACTGGCGATCTATCTTTCATATGGGCTGATTTGCATCGCAATTCTACTCGCGGCGAGACGTATCCTGCTTGCGCATGAACCCATTCTGCTCGCTGCGGCGCTGGGTGCGCTGGCGTCGGCGGTGGTTGTCGATCTGTTGTTTCCCTTCGAGCTGCGCTGGTCGGTGATCGTGGAAGACACGCTTAAGCTATGCGGGCAATCGCTTTGGTTGGCGTATTTTGCCAGGCTGGCGTATCGCGAACTGCGGCTTGCGGCGGGAGAGTTGGGGCAGACTCCGCACGTCGGCGTTTAGCCGGATGCGAATCACAGTCGATTGGGCTCTCAGCTGGTCAATTCGTCGATTGCCCGCTGAAGGGCGTGAGGCTCGAACCAGTTTTGGAAGAATGCGACGCTGCCGTCGCGGCGCAGCACCACTGCGGCGTTGGGGCGGGTGTGGACTGACTTCAGGTAGGCGTCGGACAGTTCATCAACGAAAATCGGCAGATCGATGTCGAGCTGCTTTCTGGCTTTCTCGGCGGCGGCGGTGCGGGCTTCGAGGGTATCGTGGGCGGTTACGCTGATGCCGGCATCGCGGTTGCGCTCGACGTCCCACTCGCCGGCGGGATGGGCCTCGGCGACGTAAACGACGCACACATCGGCCCGGGGGCCGAGGCTGCGGCGCAGCTCGCGCAGATCGCG
>DDRH01000065.1:2578-4835 GCA_002343075.1 Phycisphaerales bacterium UBA2421
GCGGCGCAGCTCGCGCAGATCGCGCACGCGTTCGCGGAAGATCGGGGATGTGTATGAGCCGTTCACCACCACAAGTGGACGCGTCTTGACGAGTTGCCGCAGCGGGGTGGGTTTGCCCTTGAGATCGCGCAGGGTGATTTCGGGCGCGGGTTCGCCGACGCGCGTCAGGTCTCCCTCAGAAACAGCAAGGCCCGCGGCGGGTGCCGCGGGCTGGGTTGGGGTGGCTTTGGAACTGGGGGCGGTTGCGGGCGGTGCCGGGTCTTGATCGGGTTTTGCCTCGGGCGTTCCCCGGGCATCTTGCATCATCGACCGGAGTTGTTCGCGTTGCCCGGCGTCGAGCGATTGCACTAGATCGCGCCGGGCTTGCGTCAGCGCCTCGCGGGCCTGTGTGCGGGCGGTTTCAACATCGCCATTGGCGTTATTGCGAATGTCGAGCAGTTGCGCCTTCAAGTCGGCCATCACCGTCTCGACCTGCGATTTTTGCTCGGCGGACAGGTCGAGCTTTCCGACGGCGGACTCCATGCGTTCGATGACCTGCGCGGCCGGACCCTGCTGGCCAGCAGCGCCGCGTTGCCGACGGGCATTGGGCTGCGGCTGCTGGTCGGCGTTGCGATCGGCCTGTCGCGCTTCACGCTGCGCACGGGCGGCGTCGAGCTTTTCGGCGAGTTGGGCCTTCTGTTCGTCGTTTAAGACCGCTTCGATGGAGGTGCGCGTCTCGGTGAGGAGTTCGCGCAGTCGGTCGGCACGATCGCGGGGGGCCATTTCCTGCGTCTGCGAGACAAGTTCGCGCACCTTCGCGGGAAGCGCCGCGGTAATGGCATCGACCGCGGCCCGTTGATCGGCGGAGAGGTCCAGGTCGGCGGTGGCGCGTTCGATGCCGTTGATCAGCCGGGCACCGGGGGCGCGCTCCGCACGGTTGGCACGCTCGGCACGCTCCGCACGTCGCCCTTCGGTGGTGTCGCGCTTCTCTGCCCCCGTCGGCTTCTCTCCCGGCGCCGCCAGCGCCAGTGGCGCGAGCAACAGCGGGACGAGTAATGCTTTTAGGTACGGTTTCATGTTGTTCAAGGCTCCGTTGATTATCAGGATCTGTTCGCGTTTTGATCACATCTCAAACACGCTTGAATCACGTTTCCAACACAGTGACCGGTCAATCATCAGAACGTGCCTGCGGGCGATTTATTCCCTTCTCGGGGGTTTGCCCGAACGCGATGCCGTATGCCCGCTTGTCCCCAACCCGGCGATGGTTTGACGATAAACCGCGTTGCAGGCTATTCTTATCGGCCCGCGCGACCGAACCGGGTTTGCGGCCCCAAAAGCCGCGACAAACCCGGGGAAATCGCACGGCGACACCGTTGTAACTGAGCACCTTAGGAGTCTTCGTGAAGATCAACACTTTCCTCAAAGTAGCCCTGGCAGCATCGATTTTATCGGGCCTCGGCGGCATGGGTTGCACTCACTCGCGCGATCCCGGGCCGTTTGTAGAGGTGCCCGCGGGGACGTTTGTGGAAAACTGGCGAATCGATCTCGAACTCGGCCGCAATCCCGTGACGGCGATCGATGTCGTGGGCGATCAACTGATTGTCCGAACCCGAAGCAATCTGGTCTACGGCTTGAGCGCCGACGGGGGCACGATCCGGTGGTCATCGCAGGTGCTCGCACCCGACCGCACACTCGGCCGGCCGGAACTTGCCGGCGATAAGATCGTGTTCCCCACATACGGCGAGCTGATCGTCTACAGCCAGGCGGGGCGGCGCGAGAAGGAAATCCAGATTGATCGCTCCGTGCGCAGCGCCATCGCCGCCGATGGCGAGTTTGTCTATCTCGGGTTTGACTACGGCGGGCAGGGTCGGCTCGGACGGGTGTCGCTCACTTCGCCCTATGTGCCCGTCCGCTGGGAACTGATGGCTCGCGGGGCAGTGAGCGCGGCTCCGGCGGTTTTTCAGGGCGTGGTGTATGCCGGAAGCGAAGACGGTAATGTTTACGCGATTACCGATGAGCGCCTGGCGATCTGGTCACTGCCGGGCAATGTGTTTGCAACCGGCGGACCGATTCGAGCTGATGTTAAGGTTGATGACACAGGTGTGTATGTCGGCAGCACGGACGGCAAGCTGTACGCGCTCGATCGCGTGACGGGAAAGATTCGATGGCAATACTTTGCTGGCGTACCGCTGCTGACGGCTCCAGGGCTGACGGGCGACACCGTGTATCAATTCGTGTCCGACCGCGGGGTGGTGGCGATCGACAAGCTCGCCGGCGA
>DDRH01000065.1:4936-5533 GCA_002343075.1 Phycisphaerales bacterium UBA2421
CGCCGGCGAGCCCGCGCGCCAGCCGCGCTGGGTTGCTGATTATGCAACGGGTTTTGTGACGACGGATGCGAAGCACGTCTATCTGCGAAGCGCCGACAGCCGCATTGTCGCGGTCGATAAGACAACGGGGGCAGCGGCGTTTCGGAGCGAACGCAACGATCTTCGCTTTGTCGCCGGGCGGGATGGCGCGGTTTTTGCCGCAACGGCTGACGGGCTGATTCTGGGTGTAAGGCCCGTGAAGTCCGGCGGGGTTGTGGGAACCGTCGTCGCGGCACCGGGCAATCGCGGCGCATCCCCCGGTCTCGGTGGGTAGCGCACTGGATAAGATACACGCGTGGATCGGCGGGCAGGTGGCGGGGCGTTGCGGAGTCGGCTGCGGTGCTGAACCAGCGGGCGCTTCCAACTTGACCCATATTGCCTCGGGCGCAGGCGAACTTTCATGAGCGATCTGGTTCCCATCAGGCGGGCGTTGCTGAGTGTTTCAGATAAGACCGGGCTGGTCGAATTCGCCGCTGCGCTGCACAACGAGTTTGCGGTCGAACTCCTCAGCACCGGGGGAACCGCCAGGGCGCTGCGGGCGGCGGGGCTGGTGGTGCG
>DDRH01000065.1:5699-5914 GCA_002343075.1 Phycisphaerales bacterium UBA2421
GGTTTTCCCGAAATGATGGATGGCAGGGTCAAAACGCTCCACCCGGCGATCCATGGCGCGCTGCTCGCGCTGCGCGATGACCCCGAACACCTTGCGGCGATGCAGCAACACGGCATTCAGCCGATCGATCTCGTCTGCGTCAATCTCTACCCGTTTACTCAAACTGTCGCGCGGCAGGGGGTGAGCTTTGACGAGGCGATTGAGAACATCGACAT
>DDRH01000065.1:6061-8763 GCA_002343075.1 Phycisphaerales bacterium UBA2421
AGAACATCGACATCGGCGGTCCGAGCATGATCCGGTCGGCGGCGAAGAATCATCGGTCGGTGCTCGTGGTGACATCGCCCGACCGTTATGAAAAAGTGCTCGGCGACCTGCGCGAGCACGGCGGGCGGTGTTGTGGCAAGCACCGGCTCAAGCAGGCGCAGCGCGCCTTTGCTCACACTGCCGAATATGACGCCGCGATTGCCGGTTACCTGGCTTCAACGATCGCGCCCCGCATCGCCGAGGAGCAACAAGCGGCACAAGAGCTGCCAGAAACCATCGCGATTACATTGAAACTGCGGCAACATCTCCGGTATGGTGAAAACCCGCATCAGCATGCGGCGCTCTACTGCGACGCCGCGGGGCGGGGCGCGGGCGAGACGCTCGCCGGAGCGCGGCAGTTGCACGGGAAGGAACTTTCGTACATCAACCTGCTCGACGCCGACGCGGCGCTGAATTGCGTGAACGAGTTCGCTAAGCCCGCCGCCTGCATCGTCAAGCATGCCACACCCTGTGGCGCGGGCGTCGGTTCGTCGATTGGTGAAGCGTTTGTGCGCGCGTACGGAGGCGATCCGCTGGCCGCGTTCGGGGGGATTGTCGCGTTCAACATGCCGCTCGACCTCGCCTCGGCCGAGCGGATTGTCGAAGGGCAGAAGTTTCTGGAAGTCATTGTTGCGCCTGGGTTTGCGCCAGAGGCGCTGGAGCTGCTCAAGTCTCGCTGGAAAAATGTCCGGCTGTTGGAGTGCCGTACCGCAGATCAGCCCATAGTCGAGGGGCAAAATCGACCAGATTCGCGTGAGGGCATTGCGATTCAATCGATTTCCGGCGGGTTTTTGGTGCAGCAACGCGATCAGGTGGGGCTGAATGAAGGCGATTGGAGAGTCGTCTCGCAGCGCCGGCCCACGGCGGAGGAAATGGACGACATGCGACTGGCGTGGCTGATCTGCAAACATGTGAAAAGCAACGCGATTGTCCTCGCAAAAGCGGGCGCGTCGGTGGGGGTCGGCGGGGGGCAGGTGGACCGCGTGGGGGCGGCGCGCATCGCCATCGAAAAGGCCGGCGACAGGGCAAAACTGGCGGCGGTGGCGAGTGATGCGTTTTTTCCCTTTCCAGACGGACCAACCCTGCTTCTGGCGGCGGGTGTGACAGCGATCATCCAGCCCGGCGGGAGCGTGCGCGACGCCGAGACCATCGCCGCTGTCGATGCCGCCGGTGCGACCATGGTCTTGACCGGGATGCGGCATTTCCGGCACTGAAAACGATGAACGGTGGCTCGCGCGGCCACTTGGGTCAAACTCGCGCTCAGAATGTGCTGGTGAACAGGGCTATGATCGTTCTAAGCGGGGTTCGACCGTCCGATAACTGTTCGGCGTCGTTCTACCCGTTTTTTCTTCGTTGTTGTTCCGATACTGTGATAAACTTTGTACCCTCGGCGGGTTCTGGGAATTGTCTGACCCTTGCCGGTCGTGGCGACTATGAGGGTGCAAGTGTGAAGGTTGTAAATGGCATCGGCGTCTCGCGATAAATCACGAAAAGTCTCGGTTCCCGGCCCCAGCCTTATCCCCGCGGGAGAGTTGGCTGGCCGGCCGGCGATTCCCCTGACACGGCCCATCATCGTGGCCGGTTCGCGCAATAACTGCCGCCTGCACCTGATCAGTCGCACGGTCAGCAAGGCACACGCGCTCATCGTCGTCACCCGTCACACCGTTTTCGTTCGCGACCTCGCCAGCCGGGAAGGGACGTTTGTCAACGGCGAAAAAATCGCCGAGCACGATCTGGCCGAAGGGGACATTCTTAAAATTGGCCGGTTCGAGTTCATTTTTTCCACCGGAGGGGCACGGCTTAAGCCGCACCGAGAAAAACAAGCGCCCCCCGCAGTGGTTCGACAGATCGACTCCGATTTGCCCCCGGTTCCACTCGATTCGCGCGTGTCGCTGGTCGGCCGGCGGGGAAGCGCGGATATCGCGTTTGTCGAACAAACCGTGAGCACAGCGCATGCAGTCGTTGTGGCGTGGGAGGGCAAGCGCTACATTCGCGATCTCGGCAGCCGCACGGGCACGTTTGTCAATGGCCGGCAGGTTCATCAGCAGCAGATTTCTCCCGGCGACCAGATTCGCATCGGCGAGAGTGACTTAGTTTACGAAACAAGCGAAGCGGGTGCGGGCGTCGAGGTGGTGGCAGCGCCGACGGAAAGTGCCGTGGCGGCGGCGATCGCGGCGCAGGAGATTGAGACTGTTTCTCTCACTGCAGATGACACCGCAGCGCCCGCGGAGAAGCCCCGGGTGGCGCCGCCCGCCGTGCGGATTGCCCGGCCGGCGTCGCCAATGCTGCTGGAAGATTCGATTGCCGGTGAAGCCTCGCAGGACGCACCCGACACTTCCGCCGCACAGTCCGTGGCGCGCGACGCGGCGACGTCTCCCGAAGCCGTCGGTGGTACGGTTGAAGCGGTCGCGGGCGGTTCGGCAGAGGGCGCGATTCAACTCGACGCCGAAGCAGCATCCAGCGCCGCCGACGCACTGGCCGCGGAAGCCCTCTCGGATGTTGCCCCGGAACTTTCCCCCGGCGATACGCTTTCGCGGCGCGGGTGGCACCGGGGCGGGGGCGATGCGGGCGATGCAACAGGTGAAGAAGCCGCAGCGCCCGAAAAGCCCGCCGAAAACCTCGCCGAGTCCGCCGCGGTCATCACCCCGTTCGATTTAACTGAC
>DDRH01000065.1:8903-9595 GCA_002343075.1 Phycisphaerales bacterium UBA2421
CGCCTGCCGAAATCGTGGAAGGGCCCGAGGTCGAGGTGGTGGAAAACACCGACGCCGATTCCGCGCAGCCGCTCGAAGAACTGGTCCCGCTTGGCGGCGCGCTCGACAGTTCGTTTGAAGCCACCGCCGGCGAGGCCGATGTCATCGAGCTAGCCTCGGAACTGTCGCAGCAGGCCGACGGGTCTGATCGGCCGTCTCCACTGTCTCCGCTGCCCTCGGCACCGGGGTCGAGCGAGGCCAAGATCGACGCCACGCTCGCCGTCTCAATCGACACGCTCACCGACACGGTGTTTTCGCGCGAAGTCGCGGCGCTGAGTGATACGAACGTCGGCGAGCCGGTGGTTGTCGACACCCACGCCGCCGCCGCCTTGCCGTTGGCCGAGCCTGAGGCGTTGCAACTGCCCGATGCCGAGTTTGGGCCGGACCTCACCGAGCCCACGGCAGATTCAGTCGCTGAAGTTCCGGTATCGGAGCAAGCCGATCCGCCAGAGTTGGTGATTGAGGAATCACTGGCGATCGAGCCAGAGTTGCCGCGTGTGCCGGAGCTGCCCGCCGCAATCAACTTTCCCGCGCCGGTGACGCCTGTGGCCGATTTGTCGGCAGCCGAGCCGATGGAGTTTGACGAATCGCTCGAACCCGGCGCACTGCTGCCGGCCGGCGATCTCGCTGCGCCGGCCCCGCCGATGCTTCTG
>DDRH01000065.1:9708-10406 GCA_002343075.1 Phycisphaerales bacterium UBA2421
CCGCCCCCGCCGATGCTTCTGCATGATGTCAGTGACGCCCCCGCCGATGTGGTTGCCAGCCCACCTGCGCCGGAGGCTGCTGTCCCGCTGGATATCGCCGATGCCGCGCTCGAATCTCTGCCCGAAGTGGCGGATGTGGCTGCGACCGTCGATACGCCGGATAACATTGCGGCGCATTCTGAACTTGTCGCAGAAATCGCAGCGACGGCTGAGCAAATCGATGAGGCAGGCGTTGATGCAGCGTTTGATGAGACCGTGGAAGCGACCATCGCGCTTCCGCTGGAGGTTCCAGCATCGGGCTTCGAGGTACCCGAGGAACCGGCGGTTGAACGCGTTGAGCTATCTGCCGACGCTCCCACCCAGACTGAAGCCGCATCCGCCGACGAGATTGCGATCGAAGCGTTACTCGGCCTGGACACAGCCCTGCCGGCCGCGGCCCCGGACGACGACGCGATGCTGCCCCCGCTAGGCGAAGTCGATGTCGGGTCCATTGAGTCATTGGCACTCGAAGCGCCCGCGCAGCCGGCGGCCGCCAACGAACCGCTATCGCTGGACGACACGGTTGTGTCGGATGTTGTTCCGCTCAGTCCGACGGAGGCGATTGCGTGGGACGACGTCGCTGCACGGGCGGTCGAGGCGGTTGATGAGTCGATTGACGCTTCGGGGAATTCTACGGGCGATTCTGGGGGCGATTCTGG
>DDRH01000002.1:0-192 GCA_002343075.1 Phycisphaerales bacterium UBA2421
CGACTACGGCAACCGCATGGGCATTCCGACCGTAAATGGTGCGGTCTATTTTGATGACAGGTACATCGGCAATCCGCTGGTGTTCTGCGGTTGCGTAGGAATCATCCCGCGGGACAAGATCGCGAAGCAGACAGGGCGGGGTGATGCGATTGTCGTGGTCGGAGGCCGGACGGGCCGCGACGGCATTCACGG
>DDRH01000002.1:334-24457 GCA_002343075.1 Phycisphaerales bacterium UBA2421
ATCAGCCGAGTTGACCGACACGCATGCCGACGAGTTCAGCCATGCGGTGCAGATCGGTAATGCGATTACCGAAAAGAAAGTGGCCGATGTGGTCCTTCAGGCGCGAGACCGCGGACTTTTTTCGGCCATCACCGACTGCGGCGCTGGCGGGCTGTCGAGCGCGGTGGGGGAGATGGGCGCAGAAATCGGCGCAACTGTCGAACTGGAAAAGGTGCCTCTGAAGTACGCTGGCCTGCGTTACGACGAAATCTGGATCAGTGAAGCGCAGGAGCGGATGGTACTCGCAGTGCCGCAATCCAACGTCGCGGCGCTGCTGCAGCTTTCTGCCGGCGAAGATGTGGAAGCAACCGTTATCGGCACGTTTGGCACTGAGCGTGACGAACTCGTACTCAACTACGCTGGCAAAGAAGTTGGCAGGATGAAAATGTCGTTTTTGCACGACGGCATCCCCATGCCGGTGCGCCGTGCCGTTGTGCCCGGCAGCACGGGCGCACCAATCCGTCCGACCAGCGAGCCAGCAACGAGTGCGCGCGAGGGTCTCGACCCGCAGGCCCGGCTGCTGCAGTTGCTTTCACACCCCAACATTGCCAGCAAGCACTGGATCATCCGGCAATATGACCACGAAGTGCAGGGGAGCAGCGTGATCAAGCCGCTGATCGGCCCGCATCAACGCGGCCCAAGCGATGCCGCGGTCATTCGGCCGAAGTTCGATTCATACAAGGGTGTGTCGATCTCGTGTGGGCTTGCTCCGCACATTGAATCGCCCTACGCGATGACGACCGCTGCCATTGATGAAGCGATTCGTAACGCCGTGGCGGTTGATGCCGACCCGCGCAATCTCGCGATGCTGGATAACTTCTGCTGGCCGAGTGTTGACGATGAACAAACCCTCGGAACCCTCGTGCGCACATGCGAAGCCTGCTACGACGTCGCCAAGGCTTACGGCGTGCCGTTTATCAGTGGAAAAGACTCGCTGCATAACCAGTTCACCGATTCTGAAACGGGAAGGGTGACGCGCATTCCCAATACGCTGCTGATCAGCACGATTGGCGTCATTGAAGACGTGCGCAAATGTATCACGATGGATCTGAAGAAGCCGGGCGACTCGGTCTGGCTGGTGCGGCCCCGATCGTCGGAACTGCCCATTCTCGCGAGTGTGCATCGAGTGCTGGCCGCGGCGATTGATCGGGGCTATGTGCGCGCGTGCCACGATGTGAGCGACGGCGGAGTTCTCACGGCGGCGGCGGAGATGTGCATCGCTTCGGGGTTGGGGATGTCCATATTCAACCCCCATGACGGCGAAACCGACTGGCTCTTTGCAGAGAGGCTTGCCTCGTATCTAGTGGAACTGCCGAAGGATGATTTCGCTGCGGCACGCGATGCCCTGCAGCAAGGCGGGGTGGATCTGGTCGCACTCGGAGAAGTCACGGCCGACGCCGCACTGCTCCTGCATTCCGGGGGCGGCGTGCGATACCTTTGGCCGGTTGAATCACTTGTAACGGCTTTTACCACGCCGCTTGATTGGTAATCCGGGCCACACAATTGCACATGAGTCCCATATAACTCCGCGGGCTTAAGCCCAACTCGCGCTACTGCAAGACAAGTGTGCGTAAGCGCTTTTGGGACGAAATACAGTGCCCCGTGTTTGGTCAAGGTGCCACACGATTCGTCCGATTCCCCTCGTAACATCGTAGTTGATTTCACGATGACGTACGTTGCCAGAATGTGACGGAAGAAAAGTAGCTTTGCAATGCATCCTTCTCTGGAGAAAATCATATCGCAGCATGGCGAGTTGCTCGACTGCAATCGACCTGGAGTAAGTGCGTTAGTCACAGCGCTTGACGCGGCGTGCTACGAACTGGAGTTCACCTCCGGCGGGGCCAACGGGGAATCGGAGGGCATCGCATCACTTTTGCTGGAACGTGTACCTGCGATCATCTACGCCGCCGAATTTGGCCCTGTTTCCAAGTGTTTTTACGCCAGTCCCCAGATTCGCGATATCCTCGGCTTTGAGCCCACCGACTGGACCAATGATCCAGGCTTCTGGTTCGACCATGTTCATCCCGAAGATCGCGACAGGGCCATCGACGCAGACGAACACACGAAGAACACGGGTGATCCGCTTAGGGTCGAGTATCGGATGATTGCCCGCGACGGCAGGGTGGTGTGGATCAGGGACGAGGGAGTCGTCGTTCGGGACAGCGTCGGCCGGGCCGTGATGATCCATGGCTTGATGTATGACATTACCGAACAGAAGCAGGCAAAGGAACGACTGCTTCACGACGCGACCCACGATGCGCTCACCGGGCTGCCCAACCGCGTGCTCCTGAATGATCGCATTGAACAGGGCATTGCCCGCGCGCGGCGAGAGACTGAGCACCGGTTTGCTGTCTTCTGCGTCGGAATTGACCGTTTCAAAGTCATCAACGAATCGATCGGCCCGAGCGGGGGCGACCAGCTTCTGTCAGAGGTAGCCACCCGTCTGCGGCAGTCGGTGCGGCCGGCGGACAGTGTTGCGCGCATTGGCGGCGATGAGTTTGCGCTGGTCGCCGAGGGCGTCTCGAGCAAAGACGAGGCTGATATCATTGCGGGCCGAGTCCACGCGGCACTCGCCCGGCCATTTTGTCTGAATGAAACCGAGATCTTCATCACGGCGAGCATTGGCATCGCTATCAGCACGGGCGGGGATGACTCGCGCGAGGCGCTGCTTCGCAATGCCGACATCGCACTGCACCACGCCAAGCGGGCCGGAAAGGCCCGACACGAGATCTTCGACGCCGTCATGCACACCGCGGTCGTTAAGCAGATGCAGATTGAGACTGACCTGCGAAGGGCGATCGAACGCGACGAGTTTGAGGTGCACTACCAGCCGATTGTCTCCCTGCACACAGGCTCGATCGATTCGGTCGAGGCACTGGTCCGCTGGCGGCACCCCGATCGTGGTCTTGTCCCGCCGATGGACTTCATTCCCGTTGCCGAGGAGACGGGGCTGATCGCGCCCATCGAGCGGATCGTCATGGCCAAGTCGTGCCGGCAGCTTGCCGAGTGGAATGCGCTTTACGGCCAACAGTCGCCCATCTCGCTCTCAGTCAATCTCTCCGCACGTCGGTTTGTGCAGGGCGACCTCGTGAAAGAACTGATCAACATCATTCTGCCAAGCGGGCTTTCACCGGAACTGATCAAGCTCGAAATCACTGAGACTGTGATCATGAACGACCCCGATGTTGCGGTGCAGATGCTCAATGAGCTAAAGGCGCTGAAGCTGCGCATCAGCCTCGATGACTTCGGCACGGGATACTCGTCTCTCAGCTATCTGCATAAGTTTCCGATTGACGTCGTGAAGATCGATCGAAGCTTTGTGAAGATGATCGACACGCCGGGCCAAGGCGACGAAATCGTGCGCACGGTCGTTCACCTGGCTCACAACTTGCAGATGAACGTGGTTGCAGAGGGAATTGAGACCGAAGCGCAGCTGGAGAGGCTCCGTGAGTTGGGGTGCGAATTCGGGCAGGGCTACTACTTCGCCAAGCCGCTGGACACTGCAGCGATGGTGCAGATGCTATCACATCGGGTGGGACACAAGCGGCTTGCCGCTTGAACTGCACAGAACCTATTGTGCGGCCGCGAAAGCCCCGGCGGTGCGCTCGGCGATGCCGCGTTGCAGGTCGGCCACGGGGTATTTTCCATTGCATTGAATATGCCAGATTGGCAGGTTGATGGTGGCCATCACCCGGTTTACAAACGCGTCGCGCTCCATTCGATCGCGGCGGAGGTGTGAGCGATCGTCCAGTTCAATCACCAGCAGCGGGCGCAGGGTTTGCAGGTCGCAGAGCACAAAATCGACGTGCTTAGCCATCACTTTTCCATGATGGCGCTGCGGAGAGTCAGTGCCCTTTGGAATGTCTACTAAATCGCGCAGCCGGACTTTGGCGAGGATGACCAGTTTCGACCCATCGGTCGCCTTCAGCAACGCGCGGTAGAAGACCGCCTCGGCTTGTGTTAGCAGCGACGACACTGGCCGATACGGCAGCGGTGGCTCGCCCGACAACTGCCGCTTCAGCCAGACGAGAAAGACCAGCATAAGCAGCACACCCGCGGCGGCGAGGAGTACTGTGATTGGCAAACCAGTGATATCTGCCGCGCCGAACACAACCGGCGCGATTGTGGCCGAGATCACTTCTTTTTTCGCTTCTTCTTCGCGCCCTGTGCCGTGTTACTCGAAGTTGATTGAGCGGCGCTGGAATTGGGTGCTGCCTCGATGACGATGATCTCGCCTTCAAACTCGGCTTCGCCTCCGCCGGGGCCTGTGAGTGTGCCGGTGGTGCGTGGATCGAGCGTGACGCCGTTGACGAGCACATCGACGGTGTATTGCGCCGAGTTGCTGCCGGTGTTGTATTTCACACCGTAGTCGTATCGCCCACTGGGAAAGCCGTTGGGCCAGGTGATGGTTTCGCGTCCCCCGTTAGGCCCGCCGGGGTCGTCGGGGCCTGCCACGCCGCCGCTGCGCGGGGCGACTGTGGCGATCGGGCTTACCTGTCGGGGCGGCGTGCTGGTTACGACCGACGGATTGGTCGTGATCGGTTCCCCCAGCGGGCTGACGAGGCCGATGTTCAAGTCGGCATTGCCCTGCCAGGTGAGAATGAACTCGAGCCGGCCCACCAGACTCGGAAAATCTGCTGGCGGTGGGGGCGGGAGTGGCGGCGGCGCCACCGTGGAGGATCCGGAATTCACCGACTGCACCAAGGCGCTTCCCCCGCCCGAAGGGGTGCCCGGCGGGGGAGGCAGGCCGCCGGTCTGCGGGATGTTGATCACCAGTTGGTTCTCATTCGCCGTCCGCCCGGCATTCAGCGGGGAGATCGTCACAGACCGCTGCAGCCCAGTTTCGGCGGCCGATCCCCCGGCGGCGGCATCGATCCTCACGGGCCGGTTCGGATTGCCCCCGCTCGATCCCAGCGAACTCTGCCGTCCCTTGTCATCGCGAAAAGACGCTCTGCCGGTGAAGCTGACCGCGCGCGGCGCGAAGCCAGGCGTGTCGTCGAGAATCACATCAGTCCCCCGGATGGCCAAGACGCTTGTGGTGGACCGAATGGTCGCGTCGTGCACACGGCCAGCGGCCTCGATGTCGTAGCGAGTCCGGCCATATTTCATGCCGACATCGGTCTTGATTGCCCCATTCTCAATTGTCGCACGGAGGATCTTGACCACACCCAGCCTGTCAACGGTCAGATCAGAATCGGGTGGAATCTTAAATTTCACCACGCTGCGCACCCCGGTGCGAAACTCTACCCCTTCATCAAACTCCTGTCCTTCAACTACATTGGCCCACGCGTCTTCGCTGTTCTGCCGCGCCTGCACGCTGCCCGCAAATGCCTGAACGATCACGCGCAGCGGGCCGTCTGGAAGAGTTGCGGCGGCGGTGGGAGAGGTGGTTGCCGGATCCGGCTCGGAAGCGGTCGGTGCCGCAGTGGCAATCGAGGCGAGTGTCAGTAATGCAGCAGCCGTCTTCCGTGACGTGAAACCCATGCGCGCTCCTTCGTTCAATCGCATTATCGGCATCATCAAGGCGATTGCCACAGGGTAAACTGCCGCTCTCGCAAAAGGCACAGGCCGTGTGCGTCAACCTCTGATACCCGACGGCTACAGCACTTCGCCCGCCCGCGGGTAGCTGCCCAAAACTGTGATCTGAAGGCAGTGCTGCCGGGCATCATCGATGGCCCTTTGCATGCCCGGATCATCCGAATGGCCCTCTGCATCGATGAAGAAATAATACTCCCAGTTCACCTTCTTGCTCGGACGTTTTTCGAGGCTGGTGAGGTTGATCTGGGCGTTCTTGAAGCAATCCAGCACATCGGCCAGCGCGCCGGGCTTGTTGGCAGTCGTAAACATAATGGCGGTCATGTCGCTGCCGCTTCTTCTAGCCGCCTCCCGGCTGATGACAAAAAACCGGGTGACATTGTCGGGGTTGTCTTCGATGTTCTCGAAAAGCATTCTCAAGCCGTATAGCTCCGCGGCAATCGCTGAAGCGATGGCGGCCGATCCTGGTTCCTTACTTGCCAGTTCTGCGGCGCGCGCGCTGCTCGTGGTGGGTTCGATTTCTCTTCCCTTGGCGACCGAACTGAGCCAATCGCGACATTGATTGAAGACTTCGGGTTTTGAGTAGACCCGCTTGATCTGTTCCCATGGCTCTTTGGCGAGTAGATTATGATGAATGCTGACGCGCACTTCGGCGCAGATTTTCGCCGATGACCCCAAAAAAGCGTCGAGCGTATCAATCACACCGCCGTGAATGCTGTTTTCGACCGGGACCATTCCATAATCGACGTGGCCGCGCGCTACTTCGGTAAAGACCGATGGAATATCGGTTAGATCAACGTGTTCCACGCTCCGGCCAAACTTCTGCACCGCCGCGAAGTGGCTGAAAGTGCCCGACGGCCCGAGGTAGCCGATTCGCAACGGGCGTTCGAGCATGAAACTGCCGCTCATCAGTTCACGGTAAACACTGTCCAGAGCACGATTTGGCAGCGGGCCTTTGTTCAGCCGGTGTACCTTCTCGAGCACCAGTTTTTCGCGATCGGGCGCGTAGATTGGGGCGTTGGTCTGTTGTTTGAGTTTTCCGACTTCGACGACGACCTTGGCGCGCTCGTTGAGTAACTCGACGATCTTCTCATCCAAAGCATCAATGCGCACGCGAAGCTGTTCGAGCGGGTCAGACATGTTGGGTAGGTTTGTACATCCCGCCGGGGGCCGTGGGAAGGTGTGTCCAAGGGGAATCGTCAAGCCGCCGGACGAAAGGGCCGGCCCGCGGAACAATCGGCTCACAAGAAGTAGTCCGCCGAAAGGCGGAAGTGACGCGACAATTTGACGATCGAAGATTTCGATAACCCTCGCTTGCCGGATAAAATCAAGGAGACCGCTGTCTGGCTCAGGCCGAGAACCTCCTGCAGCTTGGTCGGCGAGGTATCGCTGTGTTGCATCAACGCATTGAGCTTCTGCGGTACCGAGCCGCCCTTTGCCGGCATCGGAAAATGCACCTGCTCGTAGGCCTCGACGAGATCGATCAGCACATCGAGATAGTCGCGCTCAGCACTGTTAAGAGACGACCCGCGAATGGCCAGTTGATCAATCGTCGATCGCGCGTCGATGTGCTGCGTTTTGGTTCGAATCGGACGAAGCGGGCACTCTGCTACGAGATCGAGATAGGTATCGCGGTCTGCCGTCGCTTTTCTTGATGTCGTTGCCATATCACAACTCTCGATTCCAACGGTTCTTGTCGTATTCCGCATGGGTGAGGATACGCAGGATAAACACCCGGCTGAAGTCGAAGTGAATTGCAGCGATCAACCGAAACTTGTTCCCGCCGATGTTAAACACATGAACGACGTTTCCGCTACCGACAACGACCGGGTCGCAGTGGGAAAAATCCTTGCGAACATCGGCGAGCTTCATCCAGGTTGCGTGTTGGGCGATCTCGTACCAGCGGTCCAACGCTTCTGCCGCGGCGGGCATTCGTTCGGCAAACTCTCGAATGCGGCTGTAAGAAATCATTCTCACGCGACATTACATTATGCAATAGTGCTGTCGAGAATTCAAGTCGAGAGAGCAAGACACGATCTTGGCACGACCATCACCGCGTGCGGAAGTAAACGCTCACATAGCTATAGAGCAGCGAAAGTGCTGCAACCGCCACGCTCGCCCAGAGCGTGATTTTCATGATGCGGATGCGGTTGGCGATCTCCTTGTCGCGCCATTCGCCCAATCGGCGGTCGATTTCGTCCAGCTTTCTATCGATTCGCTGCTCGATCTCATCCAGCTTTTGATTGAGATACACGTCGGCGGTCTTCTTCACCCGGCTGGCGATGCCGCCGAATAGGCCGGACTCCTCAATTTCTTCTGCAAGCTTCTCCTTCCGCGCCGGCGGGGGAGCGGCGGCGGTGGTTTGCTGTTCGGACGGGAGAAACTGATATTCCCCGTCGGCCGGCTCTTCTTCTCCGATCATCCCGGCGACCCACTTGCCGACAATCGCCCGGCGCTTTCGGGCCACGCGGGCGAAAAAGCCCTCCTGCTTCGCCAGCGCCTTGGCCACGGCTTCGGGCGGTTCTTTGCCCGTCACCTTCATGCCGCGCATCGTGGCGAGGACCATCAGCCCACGAATGCTCAGGCCGTCGAAACGCATCGACTTGATGCGCGCGATCTCGAGGGCGAGTTGTTCCTTCGAGGCATTCACCGCCACGGGCCTGCGGCCCCAGCGGACGACATCGAGCATGGCATCACGATCCATCGCGCCGACAGCCGCTTTGCGCTCCTCCACCGCCGCGACGAGGTGTAGCTTGGTCTTGTGCGACTTCGGTTCCAGCCCGAGTTCTTCGGCCAGTCGTTCCAACTCGTCGGCGGGCAAATCGGCCAGTTTCGACCCAGGCACCCTCGGAAGCGGAGAAATGCCGGGGTGGGAAGGGGCGTCACTTGGTTTGGGTGGTTCGTGGGCCATCGGCAAGGGCTGTCTCGATACCGTAGATGGTGTAGTGGGCACGCCAAATGATCAAGAAGGCAACGCACAACAAAACGCAAACCGCCAAATCGCCCGCAAATCGCCAGAACCGCAACCGCACCGCCTGCACGAGCAGATACCGCCGCATCAGGCTCGTATAGCGATCGCCTGCGGCAAGGTACACCCACCATCCGTAGAGCGATTGCAACATGACCACGGTGGCGTAAACCGTCGCAATCCACCCGACGCCCTTGCGGAAGAAATGGAAAAAATCGACTTCAGGCAAGTTGAACGAGGCACCAAGGCACTTACTCGCTTAGGCACGAAGGGATCGAAACGGGCCTTCCTGCCTTTCGGCCGCCGTGCCTAGGCGTCCTCCTCCTCAGCGTCGTCCGCGTCGGCCCTTCCGCCGAACAGCAGCGAGCCAATCCGCAGCATCGTTGCACCCTCGGCGATGGCCAGTTCAAAATCGCCGCTCATGCCCATCGAAAGGTGGCGCAGATTTGCACCGCCGATCTTGTGCCACTTCATTTCTTCGAAAAGCTCGCGCGTGCGTGAAAATGCGTTTCGGATCTTGGATTCATCATCGGTTAACTCGGCCATGGTCATCAGGCCGGTAAACTGCAGATGAGGCATCGAATCGATCTGCTCCGCGAGGTGGATCGCTGCACCGACCGCGACGCCGCTTTTTTGCGACTCCTCGCTGGCGTTAATCTGCATGAGCACCGGAATCCGCCGCTCGATCTTGGCGGCCTGTGCGTCCAGTTCTTCGGCAAGCCGCAGCGAGTCGAGCGAATGTACCAGATTCACAAGCGGCAGGAGGGGCTTGGCCTTGTTGCGCTGCAAATGGCCGATCATGTGCCACCGAACTTTTTCCGGCGGGGGGGCCGATTCGGCGTACTGGCTTCTTCGCGTGGCAAGCTCCTGTAACTGCGTGGCGCGCTGAATGAGTTGCTGAGGGCGATTTTCGCCCAGATCGTGAACCCCGAGCGAAAGCAGCTCGCGAATCTCCTCTGGTGCGGCGGTCTTGGTGACGGCCACAAGGGTGATTTCGGCGGGATCGCGCTTGGCGCGAATCGAAGCCTCAGCGACGCGCTCCCTTAGCTTGTCCAGTCTCTCAGCCAGCGGTGAATTTCGAGCCACGCGGTGCCTCTCCGGTAGAACGTCCATGTTCATCATCCGGAGATTATACCCGTCCGGCGGCCTAGCGTAAGGTGTGGGCGCGGTTGTCACGGAAGATTCTGGTCGGATTCGAGTTTGCCCGGATGACGGGCGGCAACATGAAGAAGGCCGCGATTTCGACTACGGCTTCTTCCCGCGGGCGGTTCCGCCGGGGTTCGCGTAGCAGAAACAGGCGACGAGATGGTCATTCACCATCCCCACCGCCTGCATAAAGGCATAAATCACCGTCGGGCCGACGAACCGAAACCCGCGTTGCTTCA
This sequence comes from Phycisphaerales bacterium UBA2421, assembly GCA_002343075.1. Classification (GTDB taxonomy): domain Bacteria; phylum Planctomycetota; class Phycisphaerae; order Tepidisphaerales; family Tepidisphaeraceae; genus UBA2421. The sequence continues at coordinate 10,262 of DDRH01000002.1, forward strand.
GATCTTTGCTGATCGCACGAGAAAGTTCCGTCTCCGCGGGCGCGTCTTTGATTGTTTTGAGCTTGTTCACAATCTGCCTGCCATCCACGAAGCCCCAAATGTAATTATCGAACGAGCCGAATTCTTTTTGTACTCGCAAAAAGGCACCGGCATTGTTAATGGTTGACTCGATCTTGAGCCGGTTGCGCACAATGCCCGCGTCTGCCATCAGCCGCTTCACGTCTGCCGGGCCAAACTTTGCCACCTTCTTCGGGTCAAACTGTTTGAACGCTTTGCGGTAATTCTCGCGCTTTTTGAGAATCGTCTCCCAACTCAGCCCCGCCTGCGCGCCTTCGAGTGTAAGCATCTCGAACAGGTGGCGATCATCGTGCGAGGGCACGCCCCATTCGTGGTCGTGGTATTCACAATAAAGATCGGATTTGGCCCAAGGGCAGCGGATATGCGGCATAGAAGGCGATCCCGTTCAAAATGAACAACTTCAGCGAGTGCATGATAGCAGACGCCCGGCGGAGAGGAGCGCGCATCGCCATACTATTGTCCCAGGAGCTTTAGTGATGTGCGGACGACCGCATCGAGCACCAGCCGAGCGAACGGCTCAACCCGCCCCAAATTGGCATGATCGAGCGCCGCCAGATACAGGCCACGTTCACCCAATTCGATGACGGCATATGGGAAATCACGCCTGAGCAAATGATGGTTCATAAGCAGTCGCGCCGTTCGGCCATTGCCATCGGCGAAGGGGTGAACGGCGGCGAGGTTGTAATGCAACTCGGCCGCCTGCAAAACAGGGTGAACCTGCGGGCGGTGCGCACGATCGACGAGTTGGGGCAGGAGCGCGTCAAACTTATGACTCCCCGGCGGCACAAAGCCGGTTCCGACGATTCGCACACGATCCGACCTGAACCGGCCCGCCGCCGAGTCAATATCTGTCAACACCGTGCGATGCAGATCGAGCAGCGCCGATAGGTCGAGCGGCGAGGTGGGTCGGTCGCGTGCCCACTTTTCGATCTGGCGTAGCGCGCGATCGTGGTTGCGAGCTTCCTCAATCTCGCGCAGGTCACGCTCGGCACCGGGAGATTTGCCTTCGATGATCAGTTGCGTTTCGCGGAGCGAAAGGGTGTTGCCCTCAATTGCATTGGAATGGTAAGTCAGCTCCACGCGGATCGATTCCAGGGTGTTGGCGAGAAGGCGGCCCGACAATCGAAGGTCGCGTACCTCCGCGGCGAGCTTCTCAGCCCCTGCCAGCTCGGCTGCAAGTGCGGCCGCCGTGGAGTCAAACGACCTCAGAGGCTCAGGAAGCGGCGGTTCTGCTGTCACAAATGGCATCTTAAAGCCGCGCGTGCAATGTCGATACATTCGCCGTGGCGCAACAAAACTGGCCCCCGACGGTCGCCAGGAGCCAGTTCAACTTAACAGGTTGAGAGTGAAACGAAGGCCTTACGCCACTGCTTCCACCGGCTGATCGAGCAGCGATGCAAACCGCTTGGGTTCGCGCTTCTTCCAGTTGCCCTTGTGAAACGCGTATCCCGCCAGCACCGGCAGGGCGAGGGTCGCTTCGCTGTAGACCATCTGCTCCCAAACCGTGTCGACCTTACCCCAACTGCTTGCCTCTTTCAGCGTGCTGCCGGAGAGCGCGCCGTCGCGGGTGTCGGCGACGGTGATCTGGATGGCGTATTTGTGCATCGGCGCATCGACCCCGAGTATCTCGGCAGAGACCACGATATCCTGCGCAAAATTCTTCGGAACCCCGCCGCCGATCATCAGAAGGCCGGTGGTGGGGTTCTTGATCTTCAGTTGCGTTAGTTCGTAAAAGTCTTTCGCGCTATCGCAGGCGCTGGTCGGCTCGCCTTTGGCTTGCCGGGCGGCGATGTGCGCCACAAAGCCGAAGCCTGCCGAGCAGTCGGAGAATGCCGGGCAGAAAATCGGAATATCGCGCTTGAAACATTCGTAGACGATCGAGTCGTCGCACTTAGGCCCGCCGTTCTTTTCCAGGTATTCGCCCATTGCCTTGATAAACTCCCGGCTGCTGTAGGCGCGCGGTTCCATCTCATCGAAAATCTTAAATGTTATGTCGTCGCAGATGCGCAGCTCTTCTTCATCGATGAGCGTGTCGTAGATACGGTCGATCATGAGATCGCGCAACTCGCCATCATGCAGGCCGCTTTTAAGCTTTTCGTCGGCGATGTAGTGCTTGAAACCGAGGGCCTCAAAGAAATCCTGATCGACAATATTGGCACCCGTGCTGACGATCGCATCAACCATGTTATTGCGCAGCAGATCGACGATCACCTTCTTCAGCCCAGCCGAGATGAGCGAGCCGGCGAGGCAGAGGATCACGCTGCAGTCGGTGTCTTTGATCATGCGATCATAAATGTCGGCAGCGCGGGCAAGGTCGCGGGCGCTGAAGGCCATCTTGCTCATCGATTCCACCATCGGCACCACCGATTTATAGCTGGCTGAAGTGATGTCAATGTGTTCGATGGCGTCCGTAAGCAACTGCTTCTTGGTCATTGCGCGTTTTCTCCAAAAAATGTTCTGTAAACCACAGAACGATTATCCATTACGTCGGGGTCACTCGCATGTTCGCCGGAAAAGATGGAAACCAAAAATTCCATCTAGCGGCAGCATGCGAGCGAGTGGCAGCCGGGCACATTTTGCCAGCGATTTACTTCGTGACAGAAGCCACGTCGCCGGGAAACAGCCCGCGGAGCTTCGACTGGCGCGGAATGATCGGAAAGTTGCCCCGCTGCGTCAAGAAATACCCGCCAAAACATCGCCCTCTGGTTCGGCCGTCGCAAAGTCGCCGTCACGAAGGTTCGGTCGCCTGCGTCACGGGCAGCACCGCCGCGCTTTCGCGATCGGCGCGTTTCGCTTCCATCAACTCTGCACTCGGAATTCGCACTTTCCACACCAGCCCCATCTTGGCCATGACCCAGATGATGATGTAGCTGGAATCAAACTCCCACCAACGCAGCCCATGCCGGGCCGACGTGGGGAACGCATGATGGTTGTTATGCCAGCCCTCACCCAATGCCAGGACGCCCACAATTGCGTTGTTTTTGCTGTGGTCGTGCGTCCGAAACGGCTGCGCGCCCCAGACGTGGCAGATGCTGTTCACGCTCCAGGTAATGTGATGCACCACCGCGATGCGGATGATTCCACCCCAGATGAACCCAAGCAGGGCACCTGTCCAGCTCATCGTGAGCAACCCGGCGATGACAGCCGGGATGATCAGCCCGATCGCGACCCACAGCGCGAAGGTCTTACTGATCCACACCAGGGCTTTGTCCGCGGCGAGATCTTTGACATATCGGTGCAATTCTGGCGCATCCGGGGTGAACATCCAACCCGCATGGGCGTGCCAAAGCCCGCGCCAAAGCCCCCAGAACCCGCCGCCGTGCAAGTGGGGGGAATGCGGGTCATTTTCATGATCGGAATGCTGATGATGCTGCCGGTGATGCGCCACCCACCGCAAAAGAGGCCCCTCGGCCGCCATTGAGCCTAGAATCGCCAGCCCGTTTTTCACCCATCCGGGCGCTTCAAAAGATTTATGGGTGAAGTAGCGATGATAACCGATCGTAATGCCATATCCCGTAATGAGATAGAGCAACGTCATCATCAGCAGATGCAAAAGCGTAAAACCCCAGCCCCAAAGCAGGTACATCCCCACCCCCAGCGCCACCGGCGGCAAAAACACCGCGGCGATGTTGGCTAGCTGAATGGAAAACGGCAGTTTGATGAAGTGGTCATGATCTTCATGAACCACACCCTGCTCATCAGGCAGGGCCAATTGTTTGAATGGAGGCAACGAACTCTTCCTAACTGCTCAAATCCGAGCGGGAAAACGCGAAATCCGCAACAGCCTCTGGGTTTTCGTTGAAAGCCAGACGCCACCTGCGGAGACCTCGATTTCGAGAATCATAGGCCAAACCGGACAGTTTGCCCAACACCCCCGATAGGATCGAATCCTCGCTACCGCTGCTCAAGCGCCACGCGCACATTCACGGCGCTGGGGAATGGGGGATGATCGATGATAAAGCGCCTTGCGACAAAGTCAGATGCTCTCCAATTGGTAAGCTCAAACACGCGGTTGACGACGCTTGAGTATTCTCCGACCAGCGGAGTGCTGAACGTCGGTGGGCGCGAGCCGATATCTTGCGCCAGAGAATGGATCGGAAGCTCGTCGCGCTTGGTGCTCGCCCAGAAATCGGCCGATATCCCGCTGAAAACAGATAGCTGCGGATTCATCGCGAAGGTCAGCGAATGGTGAACGACAAAGTCGAACAGCAGCGTCTCAACCGGCGCGGAAATCATGGCATGGAAGTCAGCGGTTTCGTCGCTTTTTTGGGCAAATCGACTGCCCAATTGCCGGTAGATGGACCCGAAAAAGCAGGTGAAGGTACCGGTGTTCCCCACTTCGCCGGGGCCTAGCGCGTAGGTGGTCGCTCCTCCTTCCTCGACTGCCGTGATTTGCGGGAGAGTGCCGGTGCAGAACTCGCGGAGAAACATCGGGCCATTATGCGGTTCCCGCGGGTCGATGGGCTGTTCCTCACCACTAACTTCCTTCCCCCCGCGGAACGACCGTCGCCTAAACAGCGTCCAGTGTGCGTCATGGCGAAGCCTTCGGAAATCGACCCAACCACCCACGAGCGTGCTGTCGATCATTTCAGGGTTGTCGGGGTTGGGCGCGAGAAAGACCGTGTTGACGCGCACCCGCGCCTGCACGCCCCAGATGCCGCTATTTCCCCGAAACGCGAGTTTGCGGCTCATGGCCAGCCGATCGCTCTTTTGCGAGGGGAGGGCATCGAGAACAAGTTCAAGCGTGGGACGATCGCCGACGTGCTGATCGGCTCCGTCACCGGCACAATCAACGGCGGCACGCTGCGGGTCACCGACTCGGCGGCACTACCGGCCTCAACCCGCGTCAGCATTGGAACAGGCTTCCTCGACACCGGCGGGAAGTCAATCAAGATTTCACAGCTCAACTTTACCAATCAAAACCCCAATGCCACCTGGAACTCGACGCTGAATGCCAACAATGGTGTCATCGGCAGTGGAACCATTGAAGTAACGGGCGATATCCATGTCAACGGCGTAACGGGATTTTCCGGCGGGAACTCGATCGCGTCGAATGTCGATCTCGGCGGTGGGGAACAGGTCGTGCGAAACGGCATTACCAGCCAGATCGGGCTTCACACTTCGCTGATGTTTACCGGTCCAATTCATAACGGGTCGCTGGTGAAGACCATCGGCCTGACCGGTGCGGGAACGTTCGGCTCCGTGGATGGCATCGGGCTTTACGCAAACAACACTTACACCGGTGCTACCGTTCTCAACAGCGGGTCCAGCATTGCGGCTGGGGTGAACGCTTCGGGATCGATCAAGGCGCATGGCTTCCCGGCCGGCCCAGCGGGGTCGAGCTTTACCCTGCTCGGGGCAAATGGCGCATTTCCGCAAGCCATGACGATCCAAGCTTCAGCGGGCGCGAGTTTTATCGTCGATAACAACGGCTCGCTCGGCGCGTCCGGGTTGATCCAGCCGACCATTCTGCAGGCACAGAACAACGATCGGCTGAACGATAACGCCGCCATTACCCTCCGCGATGGCAACTTTGTCTATCGTGGCTTGTCGGCAACATCCGCCAGCGAGACGTTCGGCAGCCTTAACGCCAGCGGTGGCAACAACGTCGTTACCATGCAGCCTAACGGCGGAGGATCGGTCACGCTCACCGCCACTGGCGATCTTTCCGTCGGCCCGCGCGCGACGTTGTTCGTCAACACCCTCGGTGCCGGCAACACGCTCGGGGCAAACGCTCGTTTCTTCGTTAACGGCTCACTCCCGGCCGCCGACGCAACCGGCATTCTGCAACGTGTGACCAACTCCGCCGATTTTGTAACGTACAACGCGACAACCGGCCTCACCCCTTTCGCGAGCTACTCGCCTGACTTTTCCACACCCAACACCAACGTCGCCATCACCGCTGCGACTGTGGCGCCGACGCAGACCATCAACGCGCTCAAACGCAGCGGGACGTTCCTCATCACGATCAACCCGGCGGACACGCTCACGATCACCTCGGGCATGATTCTCAATGCCACAGGTACCGCCACTTACACTGGTGGTGGGACCATCGCATTTGGAAACACGCCGGGCGTTCTCCTTGGCGGGACCAACAACATCGCCACGGCACTCTCTGGTACGGAGGGGCTGATCATGACCAGCGGGACCGGAACGCTCGCTGGCGACATGTCGGGATTGTCCGGCGAGGTCTCGGTGCACGCTGCCACCGCCAACATCAACACCAACACACTCAAAAGCCCGATCCGAGTGCGATCGGGAACTTTGAATCTCAACGTGAGTCAAACCGGCGCGGACCTCGGCGCGATCACGCTGGGAGTACCTGAGAATGACGTCGATTTGATCGGCACTGTGCCCACGCTGGCATTCAGCGGTGCCGGCGCGAATGCCGTGTTTGATCGGGATCTCATCGTTGATAACGCCGCCGAGACCGCCAAGGGGTTGACGCTTTCATTTTCCACGATCTCGCGTCTCTCGCCGCTTTCAAACGGTACCGGTACCCAGACGTGGAATGGCAATGTCGAGTTGCGCAGCTCCGTGAACCTGCAAGGGGGAGGCGGCACCGGGGCCGTGACGGGCGCGACCGTATTCACCGGTGATGTCAGCGGACCGGGACGGTTTGTCATTCCCAATGGACGCGTGATCTTCACCTCCACTTCCGCCATCTCCAACGGCGGCGGGTTCTGGCTGGGCAACACGGGCTTCACATATAAGGTGACCTTCGGCGGAACGGCCAGCGGAAACGGGGAAGTTCGGCTCTCGACCGGAAACAACAATACCATCAGCTATGTCAACGGCGGATTGCCGCTCGGCCCCATCACCGTACTGCCGAACGGCGGCGTGGGTGTACCGACGATCATTCCGCTCGAATACTCAACAATTCAGAACGTCATCAACATGGATGGCGATGCGTTCGTCGAGGTCGGCTCAGGAATCAATGCAGTCTGGAACGGATCGCTCCAGGGCAATCGTTCAGTCAACAAAATCGGCGGGGGGCGGCTGACAATCTCCGGCAATGCCAATACGCATACCGGCGTGATTAATGTTGACGTCGGCGAACTGCATGTTGATGGCACGCTGCCTTCGTCGAACATTTTTGTCGATCCGGGCGCCGTTCTTGGCGGAAATGGCACAGTCGGAACCGTAGTAGTCGCCAGCGGCATCGTCGCGCCCGGAAGCAGTATTGGGACCCTCACGCTCGGCGGCGTCGCACTCACCGGCACGCTACAAGCTGAGATCGACCTGAACAATGGCGCACTCGCTGCCGCCGACCTCTTGCGCGTCAATGGCGATGTGCTGCTCGGGTCGGCTACGCTCGACCTGTCTCTGTTCAACATTCCGGCATTCAGCAGTGGTACTTATCTGCTGGTTGACAACGATTTGGTGGACGCGGTCGGCGGGACCTTTGCCAGTGTGACCGGCCTGCCGTCCGGAGGGACCTTCTCCATCGACTACGCGTTTGCAGGCGTGGACTCTCTCGGCCGGCTGGGCGACGGTAACGACATAGCCGTCACCGTCACCGTGCCCGAGCCGACGGTGGTGACGCTGTTGGCACCTCTCGCTCTCCTGGCCCGCCGCCGGCGCTGAACCGCGCCGCCCGACGATCAAGTGCTCCCCACCTGCCCCCTCCCGGTTCGCCGGGAGGGGGTTGGCGTTGGGGTCGGTGCGCGTTGATTGCGGAGTGATCCTTCCATCGAGCGACCTGGCCGCATTTGGTGCGTTGGTTCCTCAGTCGGGAAACTCTTTCGGAGTGACAATACGCTGTACCACATTAAAACTCGTGAGTAACTTTTTGTGTATACTGTAAAATCAGCGATGACGGGTTGGAAGCCCCCGCGACGGGCCTGCGACTCGCCAGGCATCCCCGCGTGAACCGAGGCAAGCCCGGCGGGATGGGGGATCGCCATTCTTGATATATTGTTAGGGTGTGGTTAGTACTTAGTCTGCTTGTAAGTGATTGTGGAGAAATAGTTTAAGGCGCACTTTGCAAAATGTTCCGCGCGGAACAATGTGCAGTCGGCAGTGCGCGGGGGCGGTGGGAAAGTGAATGTTCCGCGCGGAACAATTTGCAGACGACGGCGCGATCGCATGAGTGGTCGGCGGGCATCAGGTGCCAAAGATTCGATCGCCGGCGTCGCCCAGGCCGGGGAGGATGTACCCTTTTTCGTTGAGTTGGCGATCGATGGCTGCGGTGTAGATGGGGACTTCGGGGTGGTCCTTATGCAGTGCCTCGATGCCTTCGGGCGCCGCGACGAGACATACGAACTTCATGCTCTTCACGCCGGCCTTTTTAAGAAACGAGATGGCCGCAGAGCCGCTACCGCCTGTGGCGAGCATGGGATCGATGAGCAGGACTTCGGTGTCGGCGATGTCTGGGGGAAGTTTCTGGTAGTAGGCGATTGGTTCGAGCGTTTCCTCGTTTCGTCGCACGCCGAGGTGACCCATGCGCGCGTCGGGCAGGATGCGCATCACGCCGTCAGCCATTCCCAGACCCGCGCGGAGAATGGGCACGAGCGTGACCTGTCGCGCGAGCTGCTTGCCGATCATGGGTTCGAGCGGGGTGCGGATGGGGCGCGGGCTGACGGGCCAGTCGCGTGTGACTTCGTAGGTCATGAGCATGGCGATCTCGTCGAGCAGTTCGCGAAACTGCCGGTGGTTGGCGGAGTAATCGCGTAGCTCGGTGAGCTTGGTCTGCACGACGGGGTGATCGATGAGGAAGATGTTTTGCATTGTATTGAACGTGATGCTTCCGCCTTCATCCCTTACTTGAGCATTCCGACTTCCTTCGCGTATTCAAACACGCCGCCGGCTTCGATGATCGGTAGCACCTCGCCAAGGGGATTGAGGGTGAAGGATTTGGTCTTGGTGTTGTTGGTGACAGTGCCGGCTTTGAGGTCGATGGTGAGTTCGTCGCCGGTCTCGATGTGTTCGAGAAGGCGCTGAGTGGACTCGAGAGGGAGCAGGTAACCGCCATTGATGCTGTTGCGGTAGAAGATACGTGCGTAGAATTCTGCGATGACGGCCACGACCCCGGCCTCGGCCAGCGCGAGCGGCGCGTGTTCGCGCGAGCTTCCACAGCCGAAGTTTTTCCCGCCGACGATGATGTTGTAATCGCTGCGAAACTCGTTGGTGCGGACGAACTTCACCTGCCCGTGCGGCAGCCCGGCCTGTGCTTCGGGCACGCCGGAGTTGGCATACATGCCGAAGTACTTGCGCTCCTTCGGGTCGGCAGGATTGTACGAAAGATACTCCGCGGGGATGATCTGATCGGTGTCAATGTTGTCGCCTAGGACGTACGCTTTGCCGTTGATGATCTGCTGCATAAAAAACCTTCGTTGAGTAAGCTGCTGCAAAACATAGGCTCAAGGCGCTGGAAATGGAAGCAAAACACGCACCCGACGCCACCCAGCGGTTCACCTCGCGGGTGGACGATTATGTGAAAGCCAGACCGGGATATCCGGCGGGGGTGGTGGATGTGCTGCGCGCGCGGGTTGGACTTGATTCGACATGGGCAATCGCCGATGTCGGCAGCGGGACGGGGATCTCGGCGCGGCTGTTTCTGCAGGCGGGCAATCGGGTGTTTGCCGTAGAGCCCAACGACGCCATGCGCGCCGCGGCAGAAAAATCTTTGGCACATTTCCAGAATTTTACGAGCGTAGTGGGTACCGCCGAAAGGACGACATTGCCTGATGGTGCGGTTCACTTAGTCGTCGCGGCGCAGGCTTTTCACTGGTTTGATCGGGCGGCGTTTCGCGCCGAGTGTCGCAGGATTCTCAAGCCCGGCGGGCAGGTGCTGCTTCTTTGGAACGATCGCCTCCTCGCGGGGTCGCCTTTTCTGGAGGCTTACGAACGATTGCTGCAGCAGTTCGCCACCGACTACAAAGCGGTCAATCATCAGAACATCACACCGGAGGATCTTGCCGCGTTCTTTGGTCGGCCGCCGAGCAGGGCAGATTTGCCCAACGAGCAGCGGCTCGACTTTGAAGGGCTGCGCGCCCGGCTGCTCAGCTCGTCGTATGTGCCGCGTCAGGGCCACGAACGTTTTGCGGCAATGCTGGCGGAACTGCGACGCATCTATGATGTTAACGCAGAAGCCGACGCCGTGCGCGTCTTGTATCGAACGCAGATGTTCTTCGGCCCGCTTGCGCAAGGCTAGTTTTCATACACAAATCGGGGCGCGCGCGGTAGCATGTGCGGTCATGAAAGCGCTGAGACTTACAGCGGTGTTGCTCGTGCTTGCGTCGGCGGGGTGGTCGCAAACCACTCGTCAGGCGATGCACCTTAACTTGGCACAGTTGAGGAAGCTTGCCGACAAAGGCGACACGGCGGCGCAGTGCGAGATTGGCCGTCGACACTTGATCGGCAAGGGGATGAAACAGAGCGAAGCCGAAGCTGCAGTCTGGTTTGGCAAGGCCGCGGCGGGGGGATCGGGCGATGCATTGTACGAGCTGTTTCTGATGTCACGGGACGGCGTGGGGATGACGAAGGACGCCGCAAAGGCCGAAAAGCTATTGAACGAAGCGATCGAACAAGACTCGTCGAAAGCTCGTATTGAGCTTGCCAGTCGGACGATTCAGAACTCGGCCGACGTCGCCGCATCCGACGCCGCCGTGGCGGAGCTGACTACGCTTGCGCGAAGTGGTGACGCGTTTGCGCAATTGTCGTTGGGCAAGGCAATCGCCAATGGTGCGAGCAAGTCCGCGGGCACCGACGCGATCCAGTGGCTACTGAAAGCAACGACCGCCGACGACGAACGAATCGCATTGCAGTCGGCGCGGGTGATTCGTGATGGCGAAGGTTCGCTGCGCGCCGACACAGCACGCGCCATCACCCTGATTCGTCGCCTTGCGGAAAAGGAAGTGCGCGCGGCGCATGTCGATCTGGTGAAGCTCTCGCCGGATAGTTATCGCGGTGTTTGCAAGGAACAGTCGATAGAGCGCGTGATCCGCGATGATCGGCTGATCGGCGCGCCGGTGCAGCTCCAGGGAATGCTGGTGTCGGCGGAGAAAGGGCGGTGGACGATCGGGAGCGAGAAGCAGGGGATTGTGCGCGTCAAACCCGAACTTGAAACATCCATTGATGTGACGCCGGGCCGGTTCGTCCGCGTGTGGGGATGGGTGGATGAACCGGGCGTAGTTCAGGCGCTGCTGGCAGAAGTGCCCGATCCAAAGGTCGAGGTTTCATTTCGGCTGACTGAGCCGCGCATCATGAAAGGTACATGGAAAGAAAAATTTGTAGTCAATGGTGAACTCCGTAACACCGGCAGGCAACATGTGAATTCGGTCCAAGTGTTGGTCCGAGTCTTTCAGCCGGACTCGGGGAAAGAGGATACCGAAACGCTGACCATCACCGATCTCCCCGCTGGCCAGCGGCGGGTGTTTACTGCAGCGTTTACGATCGAGTCGGTCAAGGCGGCCGACAACCAGACCGGCGTGGTGCAGGCCGAGGTGACCACCGGCCCCATCGAGTGGTAAGCCCCTCCCGGCGCGCGCCGTATCCGTCCCGGCAACCTTACGCTTACCCACACCTTCGGCGGTAGGGGCGGGGGAAAGGTCAGAGATTACAAACCCGGCCCGGTTGCCTGCCAGGCGACGATCCGCTCACGCCACACCGCCGCCGTTTTGAACTTGATCGGATCGATGCCCACAGCATGGCGGCTCCGGCGGCGGTTTTATTGGGTTGATGCTTGCGATACCCTGCTGTGTGACGTCGGCAAGTGTTTCCGAAGCGAGCGAAGGCTCGACAGACGCGAAGAATGCGCGAAGAGGACGCGTGAACATCGCCGCGCAGCCCCTTTCGCCGCTCGCGGCGCCGCGGGTGAAGAGCTTGTCATGGTGAGCGTGTTGGCTGAATCAATTCCAGACCCCTTTTTCTCGACCATGTTCGCCGACGCGGTGTTGCTCGTGGCTTCGCTGAGAAGGATCGCGAGCAGAATCGAGACGCCGGTGAGCATCCACACCGAACTGGCGCCGATTCTGCCTGTGAGCCCTTCGCCCATCGCCTTGGCGACGCCGGTGCAGCAGCACCCCGGCGGCGCCGCCGCCAGGATGCTTGCGCTGGTCGGTTCGGGTACGGTGATCAGGAATACACTTTTTTCGCCGCCGGTCAACTCGGCAAGCGTCGCTTCATCGACCCTGCTAGCGCCAGCAGCGCCAACGCGCCACCAATCGGTTCAGGAATGCTCGCGCGGAGAGCCGTAGGCATTTCGGGAATGGTTCCCAGGTTCATTGAATCAAACTGCTCAAACATCGCCCACGTGTCAGCGTTGTAGCGAGCTTCCCAGTAGATTTGCGGGTAGGCGAGCAGGGCAACGTAAAGCTCCTGCAACGGCGAAACAACGCTGCCGCCGGTGCCGCGCGCGATTGTCGTCGCACCAAAGTTTGTAGCGAGTGCCGTAAAGTCGTCGAGATCGACTTTCCCGTCGTAGTTGCTGTCGCCGTCGCTCCAACGCTTGTCGGTCAAACCAAAGGCGGATGCCAACCGGGTGAAATCATTAAGGTCCACTTGACCGGTCAAGTCGGTGTCGCCAAGGTATGTGAACTTCCAAAGCTCAGTGGTGTCATCAATAACCTGCGACGCGAATGTCGCAGTCCCGCCGGTAAATGTGAGAATGCTGGATGCTTCGGCATATCCCACGCCAAACACCGACGTACCTATTGCACTGGAAGAGATGATGCCGTTGCCATTCCACGACCCGCCGGCATAACCTGCGATGATCTGCGCGATGTGTCCGCTTGGGGCATACGTTCCGCCGTTATAAATCGAACCCATCGGGCTGACACCGAAGTGATCGATGATGAACTCGTTGTTGGTAATGTCGACCGTGGCGACCGGCGATGTGTCGCCGTCGATGATGATTTCGTTCACTCGGCTCACATGATTGTTGGCCCCGCCGTCGAAGATCGTCGAGCCTTCCTGTCGCACGCGCAGGGTGCCTTCGTCAACAAGCAACTGGCCCACGCGATAATGCCGCGCTTCGTAGTTTCCTCCGCCAAATTTCCTGACCGTCCCGTTGAGAAACCCGCTCGTTCCTTCACCGACGTAGCCCCCGTACAGCAGCGACGTGCCGCTGTTCACCTTCATTTCGACAAGCGCGCCTTCCACAAGTGAAAGCGTGCCGGTGTCTGCCGACGACCATCCGGCGTTGTCAAACACTAACGCGCGGTCAATGTCTTCAAACGTCTCCAGGTTAAGGCGGTTGCCGTTGGTGCGCACGTCGCCATGAAAAGTAACATCGTTGCCCTTGCTGCGAATCAGCGACTCGGCGGTGACGTTGATGTCATTTCCGATCGTGAATGAGCCGAGCGAGAAAAACATAGTGCCGCCGTTCATATTGCATGTGCCGATGCCAAGCGGGCCTTTAGTTATCGATGTTCCAGATGAAGGACTGGAAGACCCGAGGACCTGCAATTGCACATTCTGGTCGACCCGCATCCCTCCGCTGAAGGTACTTTCTGGTGAGATGCTCTCTCCGAACAGGAAGTTCGCGTTCTCTTCGCCCGGCAGCTTCGATAGGACAATCGAACCAGCGCCGTCGACCCTGCAACGCATCCTGATGGCGGAGTTCCCCGTGCGCATGGTCAGCCGGCTGGGGACATTGAGCGTGAGCGTACCCTCGGAGGCGGGAACGTCGCCGCCGAGCCAAACGGTTAAGTTGGGAACCCCGTCGAATCCACCGAACGTAGGCGTTCCGCCACCGGTGCCAAAGGTGATGCTGGCCGCTGCCGTGGTGTGCCCGTCGATGAATCCCGTGCCGGTGGCGCGTATGAAGGTATTTCCTTGAGGTGCCATACCTGCCAAGATGAGCGTGCCTACCGACGCGGCGGCGGGAATGGTGCCGTTACCGTCGGTGACATACAGATCTTCAAAAATGACGGTATTGGAGACAATCGCGGTGTCGGTCGGGTCGGGGAGACCTACCGGAATCCAGTTACTGCCACTGTTCCAAACGCTTTGTCCGAATCCCGTGTTTTGAAACGTCAGCGTCGCGCCTGATGTTTCGACGACCAGCGCCGTCGAAAGTGTAAGGATGATCGCGAATGCAGCAAGAATTCTCTTGCCGCCCGACAAGAAACTAGTGAGAATCGCGTGCATGAGGCCTCCTGAACGAGGCCTCCT
>DDRH01000002.1:24641-24846 GCA_002343075.1 Phycisphaerales bacterium UBA2421
CGAGGCCTCCTGAACGAGGCCTCCAAAACATGCCGAACCAACTCCGTCTACGCCCGTCGAGTAGTGTGTTCATCCTGCTCCTGGTTTGTCAAGTTTTATGGTGCAGTTGCACCAGAGCATCGGGAGCAGCGTATCGCGCCACGAAGCTGCAACTTCCTCCGCTCTGGGCGTTCTACGACGCCAGCGATTTGTCGCGGGATGGCCG
>DDRH01000056.1:0-71675 GCA_002343075.1 Phycisphaerales bacterium UBA2421
TGATGACATCGAAGTGACTGATGTCAAATCGGCCATGGATGCCTTGGCGGGCCAGGACTTATCGAAGGGAATCCGGATGCAGATTTCAAGTCGAGACGGCAAACGGTTCGTGTTCGTTCGCCAGGAGTAACCGCCGTCGCGCGCTAGCGCTAACCGGAGCCAATCCGCCAGGTCCGCACAACTTCTAAGCCCGCCGGCATGCCCCGGCGGGCTTTGTCGTGCTGATGATGCGTAGCGTGCCGGGTGCTTTACCCAGATGCTACAGACCGCATCACCGATCGCTTCAACGCGTAACCACGCTGGGGAGGTAGTTTGGGCCGAGCAGCGAATTGACGATGAATGACATGTATCGGATGTCAAGAGTATGAAGTTTGATTACCGGGCCAAATCAGCTCGCCGGGGCTTCACGCTGATCGAAGCGGCGTTGGCCACGATCATCGTGGGCACAGGTGTGCTCGCCGCAGTCGAGCTATTCGGCGTCTGCGCCAAGCAGAACATGCACGGGACGCATTCGACCGTGGCCATCATGCTCTCGACGAATGTGCAGGAGGCGATGGGCCTGCTGTCGTTTCGCGATCCCCAGCTTGGCGGGGCCACGTTTGGGCCGGAAACGGGCGAAACACTTGCCAGCTACGACGATCTCGACGACTTCAATAATCTCACACTCTCACCGCCTATCGACGCCAATCGGCAACCGATCGCCGAACTTGGGCAGTACAGCCAGCTTATCACTGTTCGCCCGGTGTATCCCAATCAGCTTTCAAGCAATTCCAACGATGCCAGCCCGACCATCAGCACATCGACCGATACGGGTGCGATGCGCGTGCGCGTGCGGGTGATGTACCGCCCGTCGCCAAACGTGCCAGCGGAAGAAGTATTCGAGCGTTCCTGGGTTCGACTTGATCGGTAATGACTCTGGTCCGCACGAGGTGATGTATGCAGATGTCTGTCCTCCATTCTCGCTCGCGCCGCGGCGCTGCTGCCGTGCTTGCGATGCTCTTTCTGACCATCTTCGTCACGCTCGCGCTGGCGATGTATTCATCGGCGACGCTCAATGTGCAGTCGGCGCATAACCTGTCCGACCTCGATCGCGCCCGAGGTGCCGCGGAGTCGGGCCTGCGATGGATGCAGTTCCGTTTCATCAAGATGAACCGCCCGAGGACGACGATCGGCAATATCGATGCGACGGCGGCGAACGGCTTGTGGCCGGCGCTGACGGCGTCGATCCAGAGCGACTTCAACTCCCTGCTGACCCCCGCCGAGCGAACGCTGACCGTCTCCGGCAAGAGCATCACATCCAATCCGGTGCGGCTGGACGATTCCAGCGCGACATTCTCGGTTCACATTCAACAACACCCTTTCAACCTCTCCGATCCACTCGATGCACGATACGTCCGAGTAACCAGCACGGGAACATACCGTGGCGCTACGCGGTCGGTTTCGATGGATTTCAAGATTGACAAGAAGGTCAAGTTTGCGGTGGTAGGTAAAGTGCCGATTCAGTTGGGGCGCAATACGATCGTCGAAGGCCCGGTGGCTATGGCAACGGCGAGCAAGTATCCGCCGATTCTTCAGTTGAGCGATTTCAGTCATCTCGATTCCGCGCTGACCACTAAGATGAACCAATGGACGGCGTTCCTAAAGGCCAATCACGGCGGGTATGACAACCGCGTCAGTGTGAATGACACCGACGAGTACAATCTTGCGCTCGCCAACGGCTTCGATGATCACAACGCCGACGGCTATCTGGATGATTACGACCTCTTTTTGAATCGCTTTGATAGCAACGGCGACACGGCGATCAGTGCTGCGGAGTTTACCAACCCCTCTACGGGTCAGCTGTATGATCCCAACCTCTTCAGCGCCATCGACAGTTTAGGCGGGCCACTCACTGATGGCGAACCGCTGCGCGATGGGTATCAGGACGGCGTGATCGACAACCGCGATGCGTATGCCAAGGTAGAGGGACAGCTTGTGATCGCAACATCGGCATCGGCATGGACGAGCAACCTCGCCGGCCAGGGCAAGGTGATTCAGGATATGATCCAGGGTTCGATCAATCCGACCGATCCGACCGCGGTGCCGGTAAAGTTTGGTGCCAATGCCAATGACATCTTTGATCTTTCTCCGGCCAATTTTGAAGAGTGCGCCGACGGGTTTAAGGCGCGAAGCGGCACTGCGGCGGGCACGACAAGTGTCAGTGGATCATTGATCGCCAATACCACCCTCACCGCAGCCCACGCAAACGCGGCTGCCATAACCGAACGCACGCCCCTGGGCAGCGTTAGCTATCAGGCTACCTACCGGCGGCCGGTCTATCAGAATATGACGCTTCGAAACGTGATCGTTCCCAAGGGACTGAATCCGCTATTCAACAACTGCACCTTTGAAGGCGTGACGTTCATCGAAGGCGAACGCGACATCAAGACCTCCGGTGGCTCGACCACCACAAGCAGTTCAGAAGGAATGAACTGGTCAAAGCGCCGCATCTCCGGCGACAGCACGTTCAGCAATACAAAAGTCCTCATCGGTTCCGGCACACCCACCTCGGGACAGATGATCACGCACGGCTCGCAAAAAGGTAACAACATTCGATTCAATAACTGCACGTTCAAAGGCCCGCTTGCTGGAAACTACTCGACGGCATACACGCACTTTGCCAATAGCTGGGAATTCACGGGTGCGACGCTGTTTGATAACCAGGCAGATGACACCGCAACGATCGTCTCGCCGCAGGTGAATATTGAAATGGGTTCGTTTACCAACCCGACTGCTGCCCCGAGCACGCTGGTCGGCGTTGTGGTCGCAGGCAACATCGATATTCGCGGCACTTCGATCGTCGATGGGTCGATCATCGTCACCGGCGATGGCGCGGGTAACACCACGCTGGGATACTTTGGTCCGAGTGACGGCGACACCAATCCGAGTGCCATGCCCGAAGGCGGGTACGGCAAACTGATCGTTCGGTACAACCCCAACCGGGCCTTGCCGGACGGCATAAATATTCCCATCGACGTGCTCGCCGATGTGACCACATATCGGGAAGGATTCTAGACCATGCGTACGAAAGACGTTCATACTCTCCAGCGTCGAGTCCGTCGTGGTGTGGGCTTGGCCGAACTACTCATCGCGCTCGCCATTACCAGCATGCTGCTCACCGCCGTGGCGATGGCGCTGGATGCGTCATTTCACTCGTATCGCGTGAACCAGGAGCAGTCGGCCCTCACGCAGCGGGCGCGACTTGCAATGCATCGGATTCTCACGAGCGTGAGGCAGCATGACGCCCACGCGCCGGCTACCAGTTCGCAACTGGTTAACTTCTCGCTCGGTATCCGCATCAACGACACCGGCATTGCGATGCTGGACGATGCCGGTAACGACATCATCTATCGATACGATGCTCCCAACCAACGCATCATTTACGACTTCAACGGCACCGCCCGAACCCTGCTGGACGGCGTCACGCAGTTTCAGGTGTCACTCGAACCGATGCGTAGCGCCACCTCCATCCGCACCGGCGGCGGATATGATCTGCTCAACCGCGCTACGGTACTTCTGACGGTCAGAACCACAGATAAGACATCCATGGCCAGCGAAACCACCGGCCAGCAGACCGTAACACTCAGTTCGTCGGCCCAACCCCGACGGAATGTCTGGTAAGCAGAAAATTCCCCCTTCGACCAAGCCCAGCGGTCAAAGGCGACCGACGTGCGTACAATCGCACGAGATGAAGTACTACTACGGCGAATTCGACGGCGAACCGTTTCCGACACAAGACGCGCTTTTTCAGTTTGACAATCTCTCTCAGTTCATCCTCCAGCACGGCGAGCAGGCATTGCGCGCAATTGAGCAAATGCTCAATGATCCAGACAATCCCAACCATTCAGACCTGCTGGAGCAGCTACTCAAAGAGGGCATGTTTGATAAGGACGCCAAGGGAAAGCTGCGGCTCACGCCCAAGGCCGTCGGGCGCATGCAGCGGCGTGCGCTGAATGAGATCTTTGCCAATCTGCGACAAGGCCAGCGCGACGGCCATGAAAAGGTCACTGCGGGACAGGGCGGTGAGCGAATCGAAGGCACTAAACCCTATCAGTTCGGCGATCCGGTGAGCGAACTCGATCTCCACGCGACGATCCGGAATGCAATGCAGCGGACGGCAGCGGGCAAGGGGCAATCGGCCAGCCGCAGCACCGCACTTTCGCCGATCCGCTTTTCCGAGCGAGACTTTGAGTTACATCTGCACGAAGGCACAACAAGCTGCTCAACGGTGGTCCTCATCGACATGTCCGGATCGATGATGCGCTACGGCCGATTCCTCGCGGCTAAGAAAGTGGCGATGGCGATGCAGGCACTTGTTCGTGGAAGATTTCCGCAGGATTCAATTGACTTCGTGGGATTCTATTCCGGCGCCAACAAAATCTCTGAATCGTCGCTGCCCTTGATCATGCCCAAGCCGGTGACGGTATACGACTACTCCGTTCGTCTGAAGGTTAAGCTGGACAACCTCGCCGCTGCCCCGCAACACTTCACCAACCTGCACATGGGCCTGCAACTGGCGCGTCGGATTCTGCGGAAGCGCTCGAGCGAGAACAAGCAAATCTTCATCATCACCGACGGCCAACCTACCGCGCATGTTGAGGGTGATTATTGCTATCTGCTCTACCCTCCCGACGAACGCAGCACCCTCGCCACGTTGAAGGAAGCCGTGTTAAGTGTTCGCGAATCGTGTCGGATCAGCACTTTTGCTCTGATCGAAGACTATTGGGGAATGGATTGGGTCGGTTTCGTCGATCAGCTCACGCGGCTGACCAAGGGCGTCGCGTTTTACACCAGCAGCGGGGAACTGGCCAACTGCATCATGGAAAGCTACCTGAGCGGTCGCAAGAAAAAGACGCACCTGGCATGAACCGTTAGCCACGGGGTGTTCCCCGAAGGTAAACGCGCGGATTCAAGCTGAATGGACGACAACTTTAAATTGTTCCGCGCGGAACAATTTGCAAAAACTGTCGCAACATCCGTATTCACAAGCAGTTACAACTGCTTGCCAGAAAACTCGACCCTAACATAGTGTTAAGACACGCGGCATGCGACCTTACCCATCCCGCCGTGCTGGCAAGACCGGGCGTGCACGGAAACGGAGGGCGCTGGCAGATTAGACCCACATTGCTCCACACTTGTGGTGCCCCTCGGAGGGTCGGCCTCGCTTGATCGGTCTTGCGTTGAAATATCCTGCATCCTTCCTCGAATAACCCTGTTGTAGGCGGCGAGTGCCGTCGGTGATCTTTACAGGAGTGCGTCATGATCTTCGGAAAACTAGCAAAATGGACTGTGCTCGGCACCGGCAGCGCCGTGCTCGTCGGCGGGATCGTCTTCGGCAGGGACTTGTACAGCTATGTCTCCACCGGAACCCGGTCGGTGCAGACGGCGGTGCGCGACAGCGTGCCGGTGGAGTTTGAACTGCGTCGCGCCAAAGACATGGTAGACGACATTCTCCCCGAAATGCACGCCAACATCCGGCTGATCGCCCAGCAGGAGGTAGAGATCGAGAACCTGCGTGGCGACATCACCCGGAGCCGGGATTCTCTCGAAGTTGAGCGTGTCCGGCTCACCAGTCTTCGCGATGCCCTCAACAAGCCCGCGGCATCATTCACACTTGCAGGGATTGAGTACTCGCGTGATCAAGTGAAAGAAGAGCTCGCGCGCCGACTCGAGCTTAGCCGGGAGGCCGAAACCGTGCTCGCAGGTAAGGCACGCCTCCTCGAAAACCGCACGCGCAGCCTCGCCGCCGCTGTGCAGGCTCTGAACCGCACCCGGCAGCAGAAGGAAATGCTCGTTGCACAAATCGCTTCGCTCGAAAGCCAGAATCGATTGGTGCAGGCAAGCAGCGTGGGGACGACTCTGGCCATCAATCACAGCAAGCTCTCGCAGTCGCAGAAGCTCATCGCGCAGATTCGTGAACGACTTGATGTTGCCGAGCGCGTGATGGCCCACGAGAGCAAGTTCGTCGAACCAGTAACGATTAATGTCATCAACGAAGGAGAACTGAAGGCAAAGGCAGACGAGTTTCTGGCTTCGTCCGAAAAGTCTCGCTAATCCTGTTGCCCACCAGTTGACACGAAGATTCACCAATTGATTCAGCGATTGATGAATCTTCGCGTCCTATTGTGCAGATTCGTGGGCTGTTCCTCTACTGCATGCCAGAGGGCGCATCGTGCTTTTTCTTCGGATCAAACAAGCTGAAGTCGCCTTGGCCGACGACCGGCTGGATGAGGCACTGTCGATCGTCCAGCGGGCCGATGTGCGGGCGCATCGACGGGGGCAGGCGCTGGTGACACGCGTCACGTCTGGCCTGCTGGATCGCGCCCGCAAGTGGCTGGCAATGGATCGCCCCGCCGACGCCGCGATGGACGCCGATAAGGCCATTCGGCTCGCCGGGGCCCTTCCCGACGCAGTTGAGTTGAAAGCGCAGGCTGCTGCGGCGATGCTCGACAGGCAGCAGCGCCACCGCCAATCGGTTGATGCGGTCGCGCGTGCACGTTTTCACCTGCACAACGGCCAGTTGGCTGCGGCGCGGCAGTTTGTGGGCCGTGGCGAGATGAGCACCGGCGGGCTTCACGCGATCATGGATGACTTGTCCGAACAAACTCAACGCGCCGCCGAGTCGCTCGATCGAGCCAGGGCTGCAATCGCCCGCCACGATTACGAGTCGGCGGTGCGCGATCTGCTGGCGGCTCAAAAGCTCGACAGTTCCAACCCTGCAGTCGCCGCAGCCATCGATGAATTTCATCAATCGCTCACACTTAAAGCCACCGATGCAATCAATGAAGGCCGCCTGGACAAGGCCTGTTTGCTTGAACAAAAACTCGCACGGTTGCTCCCGAACGCCCTGGACGTTGAAGAACTGCGAAGTTCGCTCCTGCAGATCAAGCTGGCGTGGGAAGCGATCGAACGTGCGCAGCCGCGGCGCGCAGAGGAAACAATGCGGCGGCTGTACACCACCTTTCCGCAGGCCCAGTGGATGCGCGACGCCGCAGATCGGTTGGCCGAGGCATCTGCAGCGATCGAAGCAGTCAGGGCCGGGCCGATGGGCCTGGTTGGAACCATGAAACCCACTCTCGCCGAGACACTCCCCCCGCCGGGCGCGCCAGTTCCAACGGCGCGACGCGCGTCGCCCCCGCCGTTGCCCAGTTCGCCCCGCCACGGTGCTTCGCTCGCGGGCAGGCTCTTGCTGCAGGTAGACGGCGCAGGCAGCTTCGTGCTGGTTTGCGAGAATTCGGTAACCTTAGGCCCGATCAGCTCGAGTAATCGCGTGCAGGTCGGTTTTATCTGCGAGCCAAACACACCCGCTGCTCTCGTTGAGCGTGTTGAGGATGATTATTTCCTGCGCGCCGGGCTTGGCGTGGCGGTCAATAGCGCGCCGACCGCGAGCAGTGCGGGGGCGCCGGCGTCAAAGCTGCTGGGTGCGGGCGATCGCATCGCGCTCTCGCCACGATGCAGGATGACGTTTTCCCTGCCGGTTCCCGCCAGCACCACGGCCACGCTCGACCTGACCGGCGCGCGTCACCCCCGATCGGACGTGCGGCGGATCATCCTGATGGACCGCGATGTCGTCATCGGTCCCGGCGGGGCTAGCCATGTGCGCGTTGACAGCTTGAATGAGCCGGTGGTCCTTTTTCGACGCGACGGCCAGTTCTACCTCCGCGGCGGCGGCGCGGTGACGATGGGCGACCAGCCGATCGACCCGCAGACCGCCCTGCAGCCAGGCCAGCCCATCCGCGGGGCCGGTTTTGGGCTGGTCATCACACCTCTCTGATGCGACCTCGGATCGGCGCAGGGTCAAATCTCCATAAATCACTCATAAACTCATTTGAGACAGTGTCTTATGCGATCTCGCCTGTTGCTGGGTTGGTTGCGTACTTGAGGATTGTTTGACGCATCGGAACCCCCCGCCGATCATTCCGCCGCGATGTATCGACCCGGCAAAAAGATTCCCTTCGACCTTCCCATCGGCAGGAGTGTCGCCGGGAAATATGTAATCGAGCGCCCGCTTGGAAGCGGATGGGAAGGTGAGGTCTACGTCATTCGCGAAAATGCGACCGGCATTCGTCGCGCCGCTAAATTTTACTATCCTCACCGCGACCCGATGGGAAAAGCCGCCATCGCCTACGCGCGCAAGCTCGATGCTCTTCGGCATTGCTCGATCCTGCTGCAGTATCATCATCAGGAATACGCGTCGATCAAACGAAAGAAAGTAAATGTTGTCATTTCCGAGCTTGTTGAAGGTGTGAAGCTCAGCGAGTTTCTCGCGCACCAGCCGAAGCGTCGGCTCAGTACTTTTGAAGCGCTGCATGTCCTGCACGCGCTCGCGCGAGGTATCGCACCGATCCACGCGCTGGGTGAGTATCATGGCGATATTCACGATGACAACATCATGATTCGGCGGAAAGGCATCGGCTTTGATATCAAGTTGCTCGACTTCTTTGACCTCGGCAAACCCAGCAAATGGAAGATCAATAAGGATATTCTGAACTTGGTCGAAGTGTTTCACACATTGGTCGGCGGGCGGGAAAACTACGCGCGTCAGCCGCAGGTGGTTAAGCAAATCGTACGAGGGCTGAAAGATTCGCTCATTCTTGCGCGCTTTCATTCGGCGGGCGATATCCAGCGGCATCTGGAAGGGCTGGCCTGGGAATAAGCGCCGGCTAACGGCATTGCAAGAACGCCGGGCTGTCGCTGCTTGCAATCGGTTCAGGCATGAGGAAACTTCCGCGTGCTCATGACCCAATCGACCCTCGTCACCCGCTTCGCACCTTCCCCCACTGGCTTTCTTCACGTCGGCGGGGCGCGCACCGCACTCTTTAACTGGCTCCTCGCGCGTAAGCACGGCGGGCGTTACCTGCTGCGGATTGAAGACACCGACCTCGCCCGGAGCACACAGCAAGCGGTCGATCAACTGCTGGATGACCTGCGATGGCTTGGACTCGATCACGACAATGCTGAACTCGTGTTTCAGTCCCGGAGGCTGAGCGTTTACAACGCACTGATCGAAAGGCTTCTCGTGGAGGGTAAGGCATATAAAGCCTACGAGACACGTGAAGAGCTTGAAGCCCTGCAAAAGCAGGCAGAGCGGGAAAAACGCGGGTTTCTCTACCGGCGGCGCGATTTGAGCGCCGAATCGATCAAACAATACGAAGCTGAATCGCGTCCTGCGGTCGTTCGGCTGGCGATGCCGGTGCGCGATTACTCATTCGGCGACGAGGTGCTCGGAGAAATCAAGCTTCAGGCAAATCAGGTGGATGATTTTGTCATCCGCAAAACTGACGGAATGCCGACCTATCACTTTGCGGTAGTGGTCGATGACGCCGAGATGGGCGTGACGCATGTCGTCCGCGGGCAGGAACACACGCTCAACACGTTTAAGCATATCGCTCTGCAAGCGGCGCTCGGCTACGACCGGCCCGTTTACGCCCATCTGCCGGTGATTCTCAATAAAGATGACGGAAAGAAGATGGGCAAGCGCGACCGCGATAAGAAGATTCGCGTTGCCACACACAACTGGCTGAAGAATAAGCAACAAACTGTGACCCAACTAGCGAGCTATTGCGGGCTGTCAGCGGGCCGGCTCGAATCGTGGCTGGCGACCGACACGCAGCAGCTCGATCTTTCAGAGCAGGTGCTCGTGATGCAAACAGTTGGCTTACGAGAATCCGACCTGCCCGAGATTCTGGTAAACGATTTTCGCAGGAACGGATACTTGCCCGAGGCGCTATTGAATTTTCTGGCATTGCTCGGCTGGAACCCGGGTGATAACCGCGAAAAGATGACAATGGCAGAAATGACAGAACTCTTTGATCTGACAGGAGTTAACAAGGCCGGTGCCAAGTTCGATCGCGACAAGTTAGCCGCATTCAACACCGCTGCCGCCGCCGGGGCGACGTCGGATCGGCTGCTTGCCGGGCTAAAGGATTACCTCGCCGTCAATCCTGAATCGCCATTGAATCGCGCGAGCGACGATCAACTCTTGGCTACATTGTCCATGTGTGCGGGTTTTCGGATTTTCCGCGACGTGGAAGAGAAGGCCCGGGGACTGTTCCTCCATGACGAGGAAGTCGTTTACCAGCCTGAAGCAGTTGAGAAAGTTCTGCGTAAAAACAATGGCGAGGGCTTGGGGGTCTTGAAGTTGATCCATGCAATGCTGGAGACGATCGACCCCTGGAGCCATGAACCAATTGAGCAGGCGGTCAAGTCATTCGCTGAAAACCGGCAACTGGGACTGGGCAAAGTTGCGCAGCCGCTCCGCGTGGCGATCACTGGCACGAGCGTTTCTCCACCGATCGGGCAGAGTCTCGAGATGATTGGAAGGGAATCGACCCTCCGCCGCGTTCAACGCTGCATCGATCAGACGGCCCCCTCCGCTGGGTGAACCGCTTTGCAAGGGTGCCGCCGCCTCGGCCGTTGCAGCGGCCGTCGTTGCGAACCGAGGCGTCACGGCTGGAGGTTAGATCGATCCTCGAGCCAGCGGGCGATGCGCTCGTCAACAAAAAGCGCAGCCAATTCACCGCGGCTGTTTACCTTGAATTTTTCGAGCAGCTTGTTGATCGCGAGGTCCACATAATCCTGCAAAACCCCGGCGTAGTGGGCGATTTCCTGTCTGGAGAAACCCTGAAGCACAGTGAGCAAGATCGGATACAAGCCCGGTTGCAGGTCGAGCAATTGTTCGGGGATATCGTCGGTAAAGGTCTGATCCATCACCGGCGCGATCGCCCGGCACGCCAGCGAAAGCAGATCGCGCTGCCGGGTGGTGTACTCCGGCGATCCGACCACTCGAAACGCATTATAAATCACCACCCTGCCGCCGCTGCCCGCCCAATAGCAGGCCATATCGTCCTGCCAGCGATTGGGCTGCAGGAGCCTCGCGCGAAAAACGTCGGAATACCATCGCGATTCGGCGTCTTCGCTGTAGATAAAGCTGCACGGCGAACGCAGTGTCGCCATCGCCGCCGGAATGGCGCGGTCGCAAATCGGGCCGCACAAATCGATGAGACCCTGCACTTCTTCCGAATCGCGCGGTTCGATCAGTGAAAACGTCGGCCCAAACGTCACCCGGTCGATGACCCTCGGGGCCGGGTGGCGATCTAACTCACCGAGAAGCAAGACATGATAGTCAAGATCCGGTCCCACCACTGCAGCAAATCGACGAAGCAGCAGCGACAGTTTCTCATGCCGGGGCAGATGCTCTTCGGTGGCGTCGGTCAATGCGTCAACAACTTCATTGGCATCGCGCAGCCGAATTAAACCATGATCATGCCGTCCTTTGTGTGGCGGAAACATGCACGTCGCTCCTCAACCTCGCTTTTGCTCTTTCGACCACGAATCCTTCAATGACACAGCCCGATTGAACACGAGCTTCCCGTCCTTGCTGTCGCGATCGACCACAAAGTAGGCGTTTCGCTCAAACTGAAAGTGTTGCCCCTCGGCTGCACCTGCGATGCTCGGCTCAAGCTTCGCATCTGCGATCACCTCGAGTGACTGTGGATTGAGATTGACCGTCCAATCCTGTCCTTCGGGAAACTTTGTCGGCTCGGGTGTCTTGAAGAGATGATCGTACAGTCGCACCTCGCAATTGATGGCATGTGAGGCCGAAACCCAGTGGATCGTACCCTTCACTTTGCGGCCATCAGGCGAATCGCCGCCGCGCGTGGCCGGGTCGTAGGTGCAGTGAACCTCAGTCACCCTGCCGGAAGCGTCCTTAACGACGCTCTCGGCCTTGATAAAGAAAGCCCATCGCAACCGCACTTCCTTACCCGGAGTGAGCCGAAAATACTTCGGCGGGGGCACTTCCTCAAAATCACCCTGCTCAATGTAAAGCTCGCGCGTAAACGGCACCTTCCGCATACCGGCAGCGGGGTCTTCCGGGTTGTTTACCGCATCGAGCCACTCCACATCGCCCTCCGGAAAATTGGTAATGACTACTTTCACGGGCCGAAGCACGCCCATGACTCGGGGAGCCCGCCTATTCAAATCTTCACGGAGGAAATTCTCCAGCACCGAGTGCTCGATGACGCTATCAAACTTGTTCACGCCAATGTGTTTGCAAAACGCGCGAATTGCCTCGGGCGTGTAGCCCTTTCGACGATAGGCGCTGATCGTTGGCATACGGGGGTCGTCCCAGCCGGAAGTCGTGCCATCTTCAACCATTTTCCGAAGATTGCGCTTCGAGAGCAGGATGTATGACAACTGTAACTTGGCAAACTCGATCTGCTGACTGTGATGAATCTTCTTCCCCCACGGCCCGCTGCCGTCATCAGTGCGACCTTCGTTCACCGAATCGATGAACCAATCGTACAGCGGGCGATGGTTCTCAAACTCCAGCGTGCAGATCGAATGGGTGACCGCTTCAATCGAATCCTCAAAACCGTGAGCCCAATCATACATTGGATAGATGCACCACTGATTGCCGGTGTTATGGTGCTCGGCGTGGACGATGCGATACATCACTGGGTCGCGCAAGTTGAAGTTCGGCGAAGACATATCAATCTTCGCACGCAATACTTTCGACCCATCTGGAAACTCGCCCTGCTTCATCCGCTCGAGTAGCTCGAGATTTTCCTCAACTGAGCGTTCGCGAAATGGCGAATTGGTTCCGCCAGTGATGCCACCGCGGTTCAGGCGGATTTCTTCGATCGTTTGATCGTCTACATACGCTTTCCCCTTCTTGATCAGTTCCTGCGCATAGGCATACATCGTGCCAAAGTAGTCGCTCGCCCATACAATCTTTGCAGGGTCAAACCCGAGCCAGCGAACGTCTGCTTCGATCGACTTTACATACTCCACTTCCTCTTTCTCGGGATTGGTGTCGTCATAGCGGAGGTTACACGCGCCGCCATACTCCTGAGCCAGCCCGAAGTTGAGGCAGATACTCTTGGCATGGCCAATATGCAGGTAGCCATTAGGCTCCGGCGGAAACCGCGTCACTACTTTTCCGCCCCATTTTCCGGACGCGTTGTCGGCTTCGATGATTCGCCGAATGAAATCGAGGCCTTCACGGTCCGCTGATGTGTTTTCTTCGCTCATACGTTTACAGCCGGGGGTAATGCAGAATCATTTGTACTTCGCCATTGCGCGGGCGGAAGAACGATCGCTGGATCCAATATCGCAGCCGAAGTCTCACCGTTTGATGCTTTGCACGCGGCGCAATTCGCGATCAGCTTCTTTCTTCTTGATGGTTTGCCGCTTGTCAAACTGTTGCTTGCCTTTCCCAACTCCGATTTCCACCTTCGCACGACCATCCTTGAAGTAAATGGCCAGAGGGACGATAGTCGTGCCCTTTGCCGTCAGTTCGCCTTCCAGCTTGCGAATCTCCCGCTTGTGCGCCAGCAGATAGCGCTCGCGGCGGGGTTGGTGGTTGTAGATGATTGTCGCCTGTTTGTATGGGTCGATGTGGCACCCATGGAGCACAAGCCGCCCCTTTTCCACCCGCACATACGCTTCCTGTAGCTGGGCATGGCCGTGGCGGAGCGACTTTACTTCGCTACCCACCAGCGCGATGCCACACTCCAGCTTCGCCTCGATAAAATAGTCGTGCAGCGCCCGGCGGTTGACGATACGCGGCGGATTTTTCAGGCTTCCGTTCGACACTTCGAATCGATTCTACTCAACCGCTGCTCTCCTTGCGAGCGAAAGCCTTGAGGCATACGATTTGCGGACTTTGCAAACGCGAATTCTTGTCCTCATCGTGCTGGCCGCTACGTCGTCGCTGCTTCCGTTGGCGCGCGCCGAGTTTCCCAGATTGTTTGACCCGAATCGTCACATGCGAATCGATGAGGTGAAGCCTGGAATGAAGGGCTACGGGCTTACCGTGTTCCTCGGCACCGAGATTGAGCGGTTTGATGTCGAAGTCGTCTCAGTGATGCGCAACTTTAATCCGAAACGCGACGCCATTCTGATACGTTGCAGCGGGGAAACGATGGAGCACGTTGGCGCAGTCGCCGGGATGAGCGGTTCGCCAATCTTCCTTCGCGATGCAGACGGACACGATCGCATGATCGGCGCTTTTGCCTACGGCTGGGCACTTGCCAAAGACCCGATTGCCGGCGTACAGCCGATTGAATACATGCTGGCGCTGGCGGATAACCCGTTTAAGGTCGCCGAACCAGTCGGAGCGCGCGCAGAGGCGCGAAGTTCCAAGCCTTGGGATGTTCTGGCGGCCATGCAACCGACAAGAACAGCTGTTACAACGTCTCGGCAAACAGACGACGGCGCCCTGCGGCGGATTCTGACCCCTGTAAGTGTCTCCGGCGTGCCTGCACGTGTGCTGGCGCGATACTCTGACCTGTTTGCGGCTAACCAACTCGCGATTTTCCAGGCCGGCGGAGGCATTGCCCCAGGAGAACTGCCCGACGCGCCAATCAAGCCCGGCTCAGTCATCATCACCCCACTGGTCACCGGCGACGTCGAGTTTCACGCCAATGGCACCTGCACCGAAGTGTTGGATGGCAAGGTGTTTGCATTCGGCCATCCGTTTAACAACGAAGGGGCAGTGGAACTGCCCTTTGCCGAAGGCGCGGTGCAGGGCATCGTCGCATCGCTGGGCAGCAGCTTTAAGATGGCGGCGATGGGCAAGGTCAAGGGCGTGATCAACACGGATCATACCGTTGGAATTGCCGGCGAGTTTGGGACTGCCCCCGCCACCGTGCCGATCGACGTAAAGATCATCCGCGACGGTAGAACGGCAACGTTTCATTTCGATGCCATTCGGCACGCCAGACTTCTTCCAATTCTAGTGGCTATCAGCGTCGACTCGGCATTGGCTGCCGACGGCGAGCTGCCGCAATATAGCACTGCTCGCTATGACGTGCAGCTGACGTTCGAAAATGATCGCGCGCTTCGTTTTAAAAACGTCATGGCCAACTTTGACCCAGGCGATTTCGTCGGCCGGGTGATGTCGCCTCTGCGTGCGGCGGCGGAGAATCCATTTGAGCGCGTTCTACCAACTCGCATTGAGGTCTCGGTGAGCGTCAACAGCGGATCGAAGGATGCGCAGATTCTGTCGGTGCAGATTCCCAAGACCCGTTTTCGCGCCGGAGACACGCTCGGCGGTTTCGTCACTTACCGACCCTTCCGCGGTGAGGAGGCCGATCTGCCTTTCGAATTTGAGCTGCCTCGCGATTTGCCGGACGGAACATATCAGTTGGTCATAGGGGATTCCGAGCGATATTTTGCCGACGAACTTACAGCCAGGCCGTTCCGGTTCAGTGCCGAAAATGGTGAAGATGTTTTTGCGGTGATGCAGGAGTATTTCTCCATCCCGAACAATGCCATCTTTGTACGGCTCATGCGTCAACCCGACGGCGTGGCGGTGGGACGGGTGGCGCTCAACCATTTACCAGCTTCACGGCGGCAGGTGCTGCTTGGAGCTGGCCGCAGCAACGTCACAGAGTTCGCAGGCTCCGCGGTGAAGCAGATTGAAACTGATGCAATCATGACCGGCTCGGCCGAGTTTACGATCACCGTTGATCGCAATGCACCAACGAAGCGCGCAAGCGATGAAAACAGGCGATGAAAGTCCCCATGTGGACATATGACAAACCCGCACTTTCGGTTTTCTGCACTCCGCAACTCTTTGCTCACCCGCGGGCAAGCGTATAAGTTACTGCCGTGCTGACACTTCTGGTTATCCAAGGTCCTGACAAAGGCCGCCGATTCGAGCTGCCCGACGCGATGGCGCTGCTCGGGCGCGACTCACGGCAACTTCCACTCGACGATAACACCGTTTCGCGCCGGCATGCCGAGCTTCATCCGAGCAATAAAGGCTGGCTGGTAAAGGACTTAGGTTCATCAAACGGCACCTATGTCAACGGTCAGCGCGTTGTGAACACCTACATGCTCAAGCCCGGCGACCAGATTCGCGTTGGTCGATCGCTGCTGGTTTTCGGAGCTCAGCCGGGCATTTCGCGCGGAAGCGGCGGATCAATCAGCCTGGCCGGCGAAGAGATGGGGATGGACTCGTCCATCATGCATGCCATTCCATCGAACGATGATTCGATGGTGCTTGCTGTACCCGAACCCGCCGCAGCAGCCATGGCCAATCTGAAGGTGCTTTACCGACTCGGCGCGGCACTTGGCAGCAGTTTTGACGTGCAGCAGGTGCTGGAAGTGGTGATGGATCTCAGCTTCGAGCATCTTCAGGCTGAGCGTGGCATTATCATGCTGCTCAATCGCAACAACGAACTGGAACCGCGTGTTGTACGCCTGCGCGACGAGGAAGCCCGCGCCGACCCCGGCGGAAGTAAGTCGGGCCTGAAGATTCATGCTTCGCTCACCATTGTCAATCACGTTCTCAAGACAGGCGAAGGCGTGCTCAGCAGCAATGCGATGGCCGATAAGCGCTTCAGCAAGTCAAAGAGCGTCCACGACCTGGGGATTCGCTCATCGCTTTGCGTGCCCATCAAGGCCAGGAAACTCGATGCCCGCGTGGGAACCAATGACAAAGGCAGCACGCCAATCGATGAGACAATCGGAATTGTCTATATCGATTCATCTGTCAAAAACTACACGTATTCACCCGACCAACTTCGACTATTAAGCACCATCGGACTACAAGCCGGAATGGCAATTCAGAACGCCAAGCTCTACGCGGCACAATTGCAGGCCGAGCGCATGTCGGCGATCGGCGAGACTGTCGCGGCGCTTTCGCACTCCATCAAAAACATCCTCCAAGCCCTCCGCGGCGGAGCGGATGTGGTCGAGATGGGCCTTCGAAGTAACAATGTCGTCCAACTCGGCAAGGGCTGGCGCGTCGTCGATCGAAATCTCGAAAAAATCTACAATCTGACCATGAACTTGCTCGCGTATAGCAAAGAACGCAAGCCCGACCTGCAACTGGTCAACCCGCGCAGCTTGATCAACGACTGCCTCGAGCTCATCGCGCCCATGGCCAACGAGAAAGGTGCCATGTGCGTCGCCGATGTGGACGACGCAACCCCAGCCTTGCCTATGGACCCCGACGGCATGCATCAGGCGCTGATTAACCTCCTTTCCAACGCGATCGATGCGTGTGAACCTCAAAAGGGGTTGATACGCGTCGTTTGCCGCTACGAACCAGACTCAAAATCGACCGTGTTTGAGGTGATCGACAACGGTACAGGCGTCAGTCCGAGCATCAAGAACCACCTGTTTGAGCTTTTTCACTCGACCAAGGGCAACAAAGGCACGGGCATCGGCCTGGCGGTGACAAAGAAGATTGTCGAGGAACACGAAGGCTCGATCGCAGCGACGCCAACGCCGGGCCAGGGAACCACCTTCACAATCCGGCTTCCAACCAACCCAGCACTCGGGCTCGACCCGGCAACCACTCACGGCCCGGGCGCGCGCTGATGCACGGGGATAAAGCAATTCGCAGCGATTCACCCAGTCTTCGCTTGCGGGGCATCGCAGCCGCAGTTCCGGTGTGCGAAAGTGATGCTGTCGCGAGTCAAACCTAACCGCCTGAGCATGGATCAAAGCAAAACGCTCCAACAACCGGTCGAGAACCAATTGCCCGGCACACCTGCTGCGGGGGAGTCGACGGCGCACGGCGGTGAGCATCATCCGGCCAATCGCGGGGCTGGGAACTCCGCCGAGGCGATCGCGCTGGTCGGTACGCTCCTCCTCGCGGCGGGGGTGCGGCTTTGGGGATTGGGCCGCGAAGCGCTTTGGGCGGATGAGACGGCTTCTCTTCGGGCGGCGAGCGGTTCGCTCTACGATGTGCTCGTCCAATATCACCACTACGAAAACACCCCGCCGCTCTACTACCTGTTGCTGAACCTGTTTGGCAGATTGTTCGGCACGATGAACGACGCGGTGATACGTCTGCCTTCGGTCATTTTTGGAACACTGGGCGTATTGGGAGTCTGGTGGTTGGTGCGTGCGATCAGCGCCGGATACCCGACAGTGGAGTCGCGACGAGATCGGAGCGCGCTGGTCGGCCCGATTGTGGCAGCCCTCATCGCCGCACTTTCGCTGCAACAGATCTGGTTCTCCCAGGAAGCAAGGGCCTATTCGCTCTTCGCGATGGCGTCGCTCATGTCGAGCACTCTGTTGTTGCGCGCGCTCAATCAGCCGACGGTCCCTCGATGCGCTGCGTACGTCATGGCGTCGATCGTCATGTGCTACTCGCATTTCGCCGCAGCGGGCGTCCTGATGGCACATTGCTTCTGCGGGGTGGTCGCTGTTGCGCGATCCAGCCGCCTTGATAGATGGGCATTCGTTGCTACCCAGTGTGCCATTGGGCTCGCCTGCCTGCCGCTGATTCCGACGGCACTCAAAACGCGCGGCCGCATGATTGGCTTCAGCGATCGAACGCTCAGCTTCGCCGCTGAAAAGTTTGCCGACACGTACCTGTGGCTCTTCGATAACGTGTGGGTGCTGCTGCCGGTCATCTGCCTGGCGGCGGTGGGAGTGATCAAGCTGCGGGCGACAATTAGCAGCAAAGTACTTGTGGCAGGATTGATCCTGCTCCCACCTCTGCCGCCGCTCATTGGCTGGTACACCGGCGGCGCGCAGTATTTCTCGCGACACGCGCTTCCGTCGGGCCTGGCACTGGCAGTCGCGGTTGGCATGGGATTGGCAGCGTTGCCGAGACGGGCGGCGTGGACCACCGGTGCGGCGGTCGTGGCCGGGGTCATACTGAGCCTCATCGCCGGCAGAGAACATTTTCGAAAGCCGGCGATGCGCGAGGCGGCTGCATTTGTCGCTGCCCATGCCCACCCCGGCGATACCATCATCTGCAGCTTCATGCTGACGGGATGGTCTTTTGATCGATACTTCGACCGGACAGATGTCCGCCGCCGAAACTACGATGAATTCACCATCGCCCAACTGGCCCGCAGCGGAGAAGGCATCGACCGGATTTGGGTCGTTTTCTTCCAAGTGCCATCCACCCTCGAGCCATATCTCAAGGAAAATCCGATGCAAATGACGGTGCATCAGTCGTTTCATGAGATCCTGGTTCTGCGGTTCGATCGCCCGTTGCAGGGAAACGCCCCAACCACCACCCCAGCCGCACCAGCCGGGTAAGTGGCGACGGATCAAGGAACTGCGGGCATGCTTGATCATCACAGTCCTCATCACGATGCTGGCCGATCAACTGACACTACGTCTGCAGCACTTTGACAACTTCCTCGAATGGTAAATCGACAAACTTTCCGAATAGCGGATCATTTTTGTGCTTGCGCTTATGCAACGTCATTGCCGGGGAGTTGATCCCACACAGATATCGGGCCGCCTGTCGCGGGCTGGACACTAAACTACCTGCCGCAAGGCGAAGCTGATTAGCTGCGTCGATTATGCCAGTCTTCGGCACTGCGACGGCTGTCTGCGGGAGGGTCTGCACCGGCCCCTTGTCCCTACATGCGGCGCAGTGGCCGCAATCTTCGCTCATGGCCTCCCCGAAGTAGGCGAGCAGACGCCTCGTTCGGCAACCAGGCTCGCTGCAGAAAGCGAGGACAGTATCCAGCCGCTGAAGGTCCCGAGTTTCACGCTGCGCGAAGCGCTGGTTCATCACTGTCGCCAGTCTCTTTACATCAGCAACAGGTCGCAGCCGTTTGTACGCATGGCGAACTCCAACGGCCTGCAGGTCTATATCTCCCTGTTCGGAAAGGTAGGTCAGAGCTGCAACAACCCTATCACGCGGCTGACCCATCGCTGCGGCAGCCTCGGCAGCATCCAGCGAACCCGTGCGGGTGGCACATTTGAGCACCCCGCGCAAAAACTCCGCTCGGCCATGGTCAAAACGGGCCAGAACCTCTGCCTGCGGGCGCAACCATTTCACTTTGTACTGGCTGTAGAAAGCCCCCTGCGACTCAAGCACACCGTCCAGTTGCAGATAGGTCAGCAACGTTTCAACCACCAACTGACGAATATCGAAGTCGCTCGCGAGCTTATACGTTGATACATCGATTTGTTCGCCGGAGTTCAGAATCTGATTCAACAGTTTTTCGACCGCGGCATCGTCGGGGCGATCGCCGTAGATGAAGTTTTCCAACGTGATGCGGTCGTCGGCGCACGCAAGTGTCTCACACACACTGGTCTTCCCGTCTCGCCCGGCGCGTCCGATCTCCTGAGCATAGTTCTCCATGCTTTTCGGCAAGTTGTAGTGATAAACATAGCGAATATCGCGCTTATCAATTCCCATCCCGAACGCAATCGTCGCAACCACAACCGCATCCTCCGACTGCATGAACCACTCTTGTGCGCGATGCCGCACTTCCGTCTCCAGCCCGGCGTGGTAAGGCTTGGCGCGAAAACCGTGGCTTGCAAGGTACTCCGCAACATCTTCTGCGGTGCGTTGGAGGGTCACATAGACGATCGTCGGCCCGCGGGGGCGGCGGCGGAGTTGGGCAAGCAGATGGTCATTCCGCGCCGCCGACGCAACTGGCGTGATCGCAATCGCCAGGTTGGGACGATAAAAACCTGTCCTTACGACATCGTCCGGCTGAATCTCAAATGCACTGGCAATCTGCTCGGCTACAGAAGTGGTCGCGGTGGCGGTAAGCGCAAGCACGCGGCCAACATTCAGCCTGCGGGCGAGCTTGGCAAGCTTGAGGTAATCTGGCCGGAAGTTGTGCCCCCATTCACTGATGCAATGTGCTTCATCCACTGCCAGCATGGAAACCTGCTGTCGGGAAAGCGTCTGAAGAAATCGCTCATTGGCCAGCCGCTCAGGGGCGATGTAGAGGATTTTGAGCGATCCATCGCGCAAGCCCTGGTAGGTTTCAAGCGCCGTCTGCGTATCGACAGAAGAATCCAGCCGCGCCGCCGGCACGCCGCGCGATTGCAGGAAGTCGATCTGGTCTTTCATGAGCGCGATTAACGGGGAGATAACCACCGTCAGCCCATCCAACATTAGCGCGGGCAATTGGTAGCACAGACTCTTGCCCGCCCCGGTGGGGAAGATGGCGAGCGTGCTCTTACCCGCCAACAGGCGCTCGATAACCTGCGCCTGTCCGCCTCGAAAAGAATCAAGGCTAAACCGGTCTTTCAGCACGCCCAACGCCGTCAGATGCTTTTCTGCAACCATAACCGCGCTCCATAAATGTTTGCAGCATGTTAGGAAAACAAAATCCGAACGTCAAGCGAATTGTTCCCGGATTTTTAGATTTTTCAGCGGGTTGAACAATCGCGTAGATGGCGAGTAGGACTCATCGCCATTGATCAGCGATCCACCGGCGATTCGGTGCGGATGATGAACGTTGCCGGGCCGTCGTTGGTCAGATGAACGCGCATTTCGCCGCCGAACGTGCCAGTTTGCGTACAAACGCCAGTGGCGCGAACGGCTGCTACGAGCTTCTCAAAGGTGATACTCGCATGTGCAGGCGGCGCAGCGGCGTCCAGGCTTGGCCGGCGACCTTTGCGCGTGTCGGCGGCGACTGTGAAGTTGCTCACCAGCAAAATCCCCCCGCCAGTCTGCAACACGTCCAGATCAAAATGCTTATCTTCCCGTCGAAACACACGCAGGCCGGTGAGCTTCTGCGCCATCCAGTCGATTTCCTTAGCCCCATCCCCCGTTTCAACCGCCACCAGCGCCAGCAGCCCACTATCGATCGCCCCGACCGTCGCATCACCCACCGTAACCGAAGCGCTAACGACCCGCTGTACTACTGCGATCATGAGTCCGCCTTTGATGCTTCCGACACCGCCGCGATGAAATCCGCGATCTTTGCCCGGGACTTGATTCCTTTTGTTCCGTCTTCCACGCCGCTGCTTACATCGACTGCGTAGGGTTGAAACTCGCGGACGATTGCGGCGACATTCTTCGGATCAAGCCCGCCGGCGAAGATGATCGGCGGCGACATGAGTGGGTCGAGGTAGTTTTCGTCGCGCAGACGGCGGATCAGGTCCCAGTTGTTGACCACCCCGCTGCCGCCGGTTTCGACGGGCGATTCGAGTACAATGCCCACGAGGTTAGCCGGGCCGATGCGCCGCCATTGTGTTAGCTCAAATCGGATGCGCTCTGGGGTGACTCGCAAAGCCTTGATGACGCGTAACGGCTCAAGTCCGCTGGCGGTTAGAAGTTCTTCGCGGCCGTGGAGTTGTATTGTGCCAATGCCGAACGCGCGGGCAGCGGCGATCATTTCGCTCGGCGATTCATCAGCGAAGAGCATCACCGGTGTGACAAACGCCGGCAGCGCATCGACAATCTCGGCGGCAATCGCATCGGCAACGCAGCGCGGCGTGCCCGGCACGCGCACCAACCCCACTGCATCGGCGCCGAGTTCCGCTGCGGCAAGCGCATCGTCAACTCGCGTAACCCCGCAGATTTTGATGCGCGTTCGACTCATGTGCCAACAATCGTATGATGTCGCGGCATGATCGTCGATGTCCATGTGCATGTTTCGGCATTGTCGCCCGAAAATGGTCTGATGAGCCGGAAACTCATCCGCTCACTCCCATTCCGGTTCATCAAGTGGCGGCTGGGGCTTTCCGGCGAAGACGCCCGAACAGAGGCCCAGCTTCGCCGGGTGCTTTTCACCACGCTCGAGAACACCCCCGAACTCGACGCCGCGGTCATGCTTGCATTTGATGCGGTCCATGACCGTGCCGGCAATCTCGACCTTGCCAACACGCATCTCTATACCCGCAACGATTACGTCATCAGCCTTGCGACACAGCACCGCAAGATACTGTTCGGCGCGTCGATCCATCCGTATCGGAAGGATGCCGTGCAGGAGCTGGAACGATGTGTGAAGGCGGGCGCAGTATTGCTGAAATGGCTCCCAATCACGCAGGGAATGAATCCTGCCGACGATGCGTGCATTCCATTTTACGAGGCGCTGGCGCACCACAAGCTGCCGCTGCTCTGTCATACCGGCGGGGAAAAGAGCCTGCCCAATATCGCCCCCGACACGCCCTCGCCCCGACTGCTGCTTCCGGCGCTCGAACGCGGCGTGACGGTGATCGCGGCGCACTGCGGCACGCGGTCGACGTTTACCGAGCAGGATTACGTCCGCGATTTCATGGCGATGTGTCACGAACACGAACATTTCTACGGAGACACCAGCGCGCTGAACCTGCCCACACGATCGCACGCGTTTAAAATGGTGCTGGGCGATAAGGTCGTCAGAAGCAAACTGGTTCATGGCAGCGACTGGCCGATTCCCGTCATCCCACCAATCGGGACGATCGGGCTAGCCCGGTCAGCGGAGTGCTTTATGGAAGGCAATTGGCTCCGCCGCGATATCCTCATCAAGCAATGCATGGACTTCGACGAAGCTTACTGGCATCGCGCCGGCAGGGTGCTCAGACTGACCGGGCACAGCCAGCGGCAGTTGCAAAACCTTCACACCGCCGGCATTGAAGCCGGCTGAGGCGTGGGTTGTGATGCCGGCTCGGCACCGCTGGGGGCGGTCGTCGGCTCCGCGGGCTGGCTCGCTGCCGGTAGCGGTGCGGCTGCGGGGAAGATGGGCTTTTCCGGCCAGTGATACATCACCCGGCAGGCATTATCCTGAAGCACCTCATACGGCTTCACGCTCCCATCGATCTCGTTGTAAATGAAGCTGAACGCCAGCCATTTGCCATTCTTGGTATGCACATAGCCGCTCAACGAGCGCACGCCGCTGATGTAACCGGTCTTTGCCATCACACGGCCTTCCATGTCTGCCATGCGCTTGCCGATGGTTCCATCGACGCCTGCCACGGCAAGGCTCTCCCGCCAGAGCTTGCCGTCGCGCCGATGGTGCATGGTGACGAGCAGATCGGTAATCAGACGGGCGGTGACCTGATTCGTGCGGTCCAGCCCGGAACCATCCGCAGCAACGTAGCTCCCTGCGTTGATCCGATTGGCCCAGAGAAACTCCTTCGTCGCCGCCTCGCCAAGCTTCCAACTGCCCGGCACGCTCTGGCCCCTGCGGAACATCCACTCGCGCCCGAGTGCCTTGCTCATCGCCTCGGCAAACATATTTTGGCTGTTCTTGTTGATGCGCTTGAGCACATCCGACATCGATGTTTCGTGCGTCGCGATGATTCGATCAAACATCGGCCCCGCCGGGCTAAAGGGCAGCGCCTCGGCGCGGCGCGTCTCGCCGTCGATCGATATCCCCCGCGACTTCATGTGAACGCGAAACGCGTCGGCAAAGAAAGCGCCGGGATCGGTGACCGGCTTGCTTTCCAGCTTTGTTTCCTTGCTCACACCGCCGGTGATGGTGAATTGCGGTGCCGATGCGGCGCGATCGATCGCCGGTGTACCCTCGCCGTTAGTCACCGTTTTGTTGGTGATAACTGCAAGATCATTGGCGGGGACGACTTCGAGCCTCGCCGGTTGGCCATCGGCACCCGGAAAAGCCTTGATGTCGATACAGTTGTCGTTGAAATTCAGCCCACTTACAGGTGCTCCGTACCAGTCGACCAGGAAATCGGGCTTCCAGCCGGTGTAGGTCAGCTCGCGGTCGAACGCGCCATCCCAGTAAATGAGATTTCCCTTGACCTTGGTCAACCCGCGGCGCTTCATGGCGTCGGCCCAGGCATCAAACATTGTGGTGACAGTCTCGCCGCGCCACTCTGCAATCTTTGGATCGCCACAGCCTGGGTCGCCAGTGCCGATGATCCACAGATCGTCGCCGTCGCGGACAAGATATGTCTTAAACGTGTGAGCCGGGCCAAACATCGCCAGCCCCGCAGCGCTGATTGCCAGTTTTCCGTTGCTGGCAGGAATCATCGGTGTGTCGGGATTCTGACTAAACCACTCTTCCCCCGTCTGCAGGTCGATGACCTGCGCCGCCAGCATCGCCCCGCCGCGCTTGGTGTTCAGCGCATCGCTCAGTCGCGCAGCAAACTTCTCCTGTGGCGACTTGCGAACGTCGGCCACCCGCTGCTTAACCGACTGGCACCCCGCTGCAAGCAGGGTCGCGGCGATCAGGGAGACGCAGATTTTGTGAAACGAAGCATTTAGTGTCATGGTTTGCCCAGGTGGTTTGCTCAGATAGTGGCCGGTCGGGGCGAAATCATTCCAATACGCCACAATCCAACTCGATTTACCCTAAATATCATTTCGCGGCGGCGGGCGCGGTGGCTGTTGCGGGGACAGGTCGCGGTCGCTCGATTTCACGCACTGGCTTGCCTCTTTCAGACTCCATACGCTGTAAAGCTTGCTTGGTCATGAGTTTGCGCGCTCCGCCGACGACACGATCCCAATCGAACGCCGGACCGGGGTCCTGTTTTTCCGGCTGAATATGGTAGTGCCCGAGAACGCCTTGAAACCGGTCAAAATCGGCCCGGCTCAGCGATGTCGTGATCAACTTTCCATCTTTGTCCCGGGGATAGTCGCACTGGATTTTTGGCAGCACGGTACACAGCGCCGCGGTGAGCTTGGTAAGCGAATCATACTGCGCCGGGGTGAAGTCATACTGAACATAACTGCTGCCATGAATCTCCCCGCGGATAAGCTCCTGACGGGCAGGGCCGCCGGCATACTCCGGGTTGCGCAATAGCTTTCGACGCGCGGGCGGGATGTCGAGTTTCATGGTGCCGCTCGAGTCTTTTTCATACCACTGTTCCAGCGCGCCGGCGGTCGTGCGGTAAGCGCCCATGTGGGCGATCTCGACGCCGACACTTCGCGTGTTGGCAATCGTGGCGTGCCAGGCGCGCTCTTTCAGGTCCATCGTCTGATAGATCGTTCCATCAACATCCACCATAAACTGCACACTCAGCCCGCGGAGGTCGTGCAACACCTTGAAGCATTGCGAGCTGGTTCCACAGACGTCGTAGTGCATCACGAACTGGTCTACTTTCTCCTGCAACAACTCCAGCGGCCAACCGCCGCCTTGTACTGTAGCTATCTGGGCATCGGTGAGGGTGTTGCGGCGCAGGCCGTAGCGATTGGGTGAAGTTGGCCCGCGATCCGCCTGCTGCGTGGTCGCCTCCCATGATGATTTGTCGTATTCAACAAATCGCCGCTCGGTTCGATAAGCGTCATAACCCCCGGGATCAGTCCACAGCACGACCGGCGCGCCAGTGCGGAACAACTGTCCCGCCACGACAATCTCATCGCCGAATCTCTGTAATGGTGTGCCCGGAACGACCGTTTTCTGCGTACAGCCCGCAATTGCAAGGATCAACCCGGCGAGAATTACGCCGGCCCGAATGGTAGAGTGTCTAATCACGTAATCAGTTTTACCCGGCGGCGTGCCGGAGGCAACTAATCGGCACGCAAGGAAACAACATGACCCAGATTCATTCGAAAGAACCGGCGCGCGTCGTACTGGCAGCACTACCGACGCCGGTTGTTGAACTGCCTCGTCTGGCTCAACACGTTGGCTGCGATCGCCTGCTCATGAAACGCGACGATTTGACCGGAATCGAACTGTCGGGCAACAAGGTCCGCAAACTTGAGTATCTTCTCGCTGAAGCCGTCGAGCAGGGTTGCGACACGATCATCACGAACGGCGGGCACCAATCCAATCACTGCCGCGCGACCGCCGCCGCCTGTGCTCGGCTCGGTTTGCGGCTGAGGCTGATTCTACGCGGCCCCGCGGAGGGTGCCGCGCCGTTGGTAGGCAATCTGCTACTGGATCAATTGTTTGGCGCAGAATTCAGCCTTCATGCACCCGCCGAATATGCCGCCCGCCGTGATGCGCTGATTCAAGCCGCGATCGAGCAGGAGACACGCGCCGGCCACAGGCCATATCACTTTCCCGTCGGCGGGAGTGTCCCGCTTGGGTCGTGGGGCTACATCCGGCTGGTCGCAGAATTGCTCACGCAGATTCCGACCAATTCGCTCCTGGACATCTATGTAGCGGTCAGTTCCTCCGGCACCCTGGCGGGTCTGATTGTCGGGTGTGCATTGCTGCGCGCGAGCCACATCCGAGTCGTCGGCGTACCGGTAAGCGACTCGCTGGAGCTACTTCGTCCCGACGTGTCACAACTGGTCGCCGCGACCGTGCACAAGTACGATCTTGGTATCGATCCAGCGGGCTTGCCGATAGAAATGCACACCGGCTTCATCGGCGACGGTTACGCCATCCCGACCCCCCAAGGGCAGGACGCACTTCGCACTGTCGGACGATTGGAAGGCATCGCGCTCGACCCAACCTACACGGCCAAGGCAATGGCTGGCTTCCTCGATGCTGTGAAGACCGGGAAAATCAGAAGCGGGGCAACGGCGATGTTTATTCACACCGGCGGAATCTTCGGGCTGCTCGCGCGCCCCACACTCTGAACCGGATTGTTCGCCACGGAGGCGAAGAGGACGCGGTGAAAGGTACGCCCCGACGGCACGAGTGCGCACCGACTGCCGATGGGTCAACCGGGGATTTTCAGTTCCACGAGTTTCCCGTCCAGAAACTCCTGCAAAAACCCCGCTGCGGCCAGCGCATCGATTTGCTGCTTCTTCTTGCCGCGGGTGAGCTTCTCGCCGGCCCGTTTTCGATCGTTTAGCTGCTGTTCGGCTGCAAACGAACTAAGGCGTTCATCAACGAAGACAATCGGCACGTTCACGCAAGCCTTCAGCTTCTTGACCCAGGCCACCACTTGCCTTGCGGCGGGGCCGATTGTGTCATTCATGTTTAAGGGCAGCCCCATCACGATGCGCTCGACGCCTTCCCGTTCGACTACGGCGACAATCGGTTGCACTGCAAGATCAGGGTTTGATGTCTCGACAACCTCATACGGTGTGGCAAACTTCGCGCCTGCGTCGCTCATCGCCAACCCCACCCTACGGTTGCCCAAATCAATGGCTAAGGTTCGCATCAGATTAATCGTGGTGAGCGGCACGAGTCATGACAGGCTGCCTACATAAACCTGTCGCCGTGAAGCTCTTTCACCTTCATCACCAGGTCTTTCACGCGTTGGGCTTCAGACTTGGGGCAGACCATGGTCGCGTCTTTTGTATGGACGATGATCATGTCGGTGACGCCAAGCGTCGCGATGAGGTGTTGGGGATCGCGGCTGAGAATGATGTTGCTATCGCTATCAACCAAGACGCACAAATCGGCATCGGTTGAGTTATCGCGCGCGTCTACCGGCATTGTCTCGGCCAGCGCCGTCCAACTGCCGACGTCGAGCCATTCAACATCCATCTCCACCACAAACACTGCAGCCCGGCCCTTCCCCTGGCTTGCCGGCTCCATCACAGCGTAGTCGATGCTGATTTTTGGCAGTTTTTGATACGTCTCTTCCAGCACCTGCTGTTGAGACGGTGTATCCCACGCGGAGGCAATCTTGATCAATCCGTCGTAGCTTGCGGGCAAATGAGTGGAAAGCTCGTTCAGCACGGTATCGGCGCGCCAGACAAACATCCCGCTGTTCCAATAGTAGCGCCCGGAGTCGACATATCGGTCGGCGGTGGGCTTGTCGGGCTTTTCTTTGAAGGCAATGACCTTGTGCGCGCCGACGATCTGCCCGAGTGCTTCGCCTCGCTGGATGTATCCAAGACCGGTGTGTCCGAAGGTAGGAACGATGCCAAAGGTCACCAGTGCGTTGCGCTGCGCCGAGACGACATCAAACGCGCTGCGCAGGGCCGACTGAAACCGCTCGACAGGCTCTATAACATGGTCGGCAGTGACAACCGCAAAGACTGCGTCCGGATCACGCTTCTGCAGAACCGCTGCAGGGAAACCGACTGCGTTGGCCGTATCGCGACCGGTTGGCTCGCCGAGGAGGTTTTGCTGCGGCAGTTCTGGGAGATTGGCCATAACCGCGCCGCGCCACCCTTCCCCGGTACATACATAAATCCGCTCCGGCGGGAGCATTCCGCGCAGCCGATCGTACGAAAGTTGAAGCAAGCTCTTGCCGCGCACCACCGGGAGAAGCTGCTTTGGCTGCCCCGCGCGCGAAAGTGGCCAAAGACGGGTGCCCGACCCTCCTGCCATGATGACGCCGTATTCCATTGATCTAAACCTGCCTGCAATGCG
Organism: Phycisphaerales bacterium UBA2421; assembly: GCA_002343075.1. Lineage (GTDB taxonomy): Bacteria > Planctomycetota > Phycisphaerae > Tepidisphaerales > Tepidisphaeraceae > UBA2421. The sequence goes on from DDRH01000056.1 coordinate 28,884, forward strand.
TTGAATGCGAGAAACTACAAGCTGTGAGAATGCTACCACAGACGACCACCAGTGGGTATCACCGCCCACAGAAAACCAGTGATTTCTGCGAATCGCCAAAAGCGCTGAGCATCATCGCAACCAGTATCGTGCCGCAGTGGCAGGAACCGCATCGAGGACAACCAGCCGTGGTAACCGCCTGCCAGCAAGCGTTCCATCAATGCACGTGCCGCTGGTCGTCCAGCCGCTTTGGGTGTCTGTGTCGATAAAGGCGACATTTTTGCGATGTTTATCAAGGGAAGGCTCGAATCGTAAGAACAAATCGCCATCGACTTTTCGCTCGAACGCGTGAAGCCGCCCAGCACTATCCCGAAACAACAGCGCCGACGTTGTTCCATTGGTGACGTTCATCGGCTCGACCGAGAGTTCTTCGCGCGGAACCACGATCGGAGGATTCGATGCAATAAAGACCACGGCCTCAGTCTCGCGCGGCTCGGGCAGCGGCGCGGTCGGCATCGCTCTTCGGGGGTCGAGCAGTTGCGTATCGATGTGCAAAGCTCGCCACGCATCCCACGTCGCAACATCAACCGGTAAGCGGGTTTGAAACCCTGATAGCGGCGTGCCGCCGCGCTGCGCTAGTGTCAGGGCATCAAAGAACTCGCCGACGCGTTCATTAAACAGCAGGAGAACACCCGCCGGGCTGGCGACGATTCGCAAATCGCGCCCGCGGAGTGTGCGGTCAGTCCGGCAAGCCGTGGCGATGCCCGCCTGCGCCGACCACATGACGATTACCCGGTGGTCGCGCTCGGTATGGACCAAAACGGGCGCCTGCTCCATCGCCGCCAGCGGAATGGCATAGGCTTGCTCACCACTGACGATTCCCAGCACCGCAGCGCCGCCGTCGAGCCAGTCCGGATTGACCGTTTGCACAAATGCCGGCGCATCGTCCACATAGCCGGGCCGCGCGGGCGAGATGCCAAATCGCCAGCCAAACAGCCCCACTACCGGCAGCAACCCGACCAGCCAAATCCCCCGGCGGTGGTTGGTGATGACCATGCCGACCAAGGCAAGCGCGCAAACAACCGTTGTGCCCACAAAAAGCCACTGGAGCCGGTACATGACTCGGATAAAGGCCACCCCCCCGGTGTGATCGGCGATCGCCGGGACACATCCAAACGCCACCGCCGCTGCTGAAAGCGTTGCGCCGAGGATCAGGAGCACGGGAATCAACTTGGGGACCACTTTATCGGCCCGCAGCCGGAATCGCGAGGATGACAATCGACCAATCCACATCAAGGGCATATCATCCAACTCGATGTCGCCCATTGCTTCCATACAGTCGCTCTCGAAGATTTATCGCAAGCCCGGCACCGATGTTGAGGTGGCTGCGCTACGCGACATATCGGTCGACCTGCAGCGGGGACAATATACGGCCATCATGGGGGCGAGTGGGTCAGGCAAGAGCACGCTCATGAATGTGCTCGGCTGCCTCGATCGTCCGACAGACGGGCACTACCTGCTCGATGCGGAAGATATCAGCCAATTGCCTGATGATGAGCTTTCTGAGATTCGCAGCAGGAAGATCGGATTCATTTTTCAGCAGTTTAACCTGATTCAGCAGCTTACCGTCTTAGAGAACCTGGAAGTGCCCATGTTCTACATCGGCATTCCCCCCGCCGAGCGCCGAGAGCGCGCGATCGCGATGGCAGAGAAGGTCGGCCTCGCGCAACGCCTCTCACACCGCCCGATGGAGCTTTCCGGCGGGCAACAGCAGCGCGTCTGCATCGCGCGCGCACTGGTGAACGATCCGCTGATCGTGCTCGCCGACGAACCGACAGGGGCGCTGGATAGCAAGACCGGGCTACAGATACTCGATCTGTTTGATGAGCTTGTCGCCGCGGGGAGAACCATGATCCTGGTTACCCACGACCCAAACGTCGCTGCCCGTTGCCGCAGGGTCATCACCCTCGCGGATGGGCGGATCTCCAGCGACCTGCTCAACGACAATGCGCCAGCCGCGATGGCACCGGCGGGCTTGCATTGAACTCGTGGCGAAGCAAAATGGGGCGAATCTGATGAGAACACCTCTACTCAAGCGAGTTTCTTGCATCGCGGCCCTACTGCTGGCGGGGGCGCTGGTTGGTTGCGACGAATTGCCCACTGCCCCGCCGCCGGCGCCCGAAAAGCCAGCCACCCCGCAGCCAGCGGAGCGCGGTGCCCGGCCCAGCACGCAGTCTGTGGTCGATGGCCAGTGGACTACTGTTCCCATCTCGGCGTTGCCGATGCGCATCACCGTACCCGAGTCATGGACCGCCCAATCCGTCGGCGGTCAGCGGTTGTTCTTCATGGAAGGCTGGACGCCACACGGCCACGTCGGCATCACGCTCGCCAGCCGCCAGCAACTTTCTCCGGACAAGGTGGCCGACTTCATCGCGACCGCCAAAAAACGTCTGGACGAAAAGGCGGACAAGCAGCTGCGCTTTGCCACCCGCGATTTTCCCGATTTCACGGTGCTCGAACGCATCTGGTTTGATGAGCGACAGCCGATGCTCCTGCGCGACGATTCGGGCCAGCTTCACGAAACTGAAGGTCAGCCGCTGAACTGGAGCTATCTCATCTTTATGAAGAAGGTGGATGTTGTTGATGTCTACGAGCTTGAGTTCAGCGACCTCACGCTGGAATTATATGAAAAGGATCGCGAGTTTCTCGAAAAGATCATTCGCAGCCTGGTGAATGAGCAGACGAGTTAGCCCACGGTCATCATGGGTCACACAACACGCCTCGCACCCTCGCCAACTGGTGCACTGCATCTGGGAAACGCGCGCACATTCCTGATCAATTGGCTCTGTGCCCGCCAATCTGGATGGAAGGTTACGCTGCGGGTCGATGACCTCGATGGCCCGCGGACCAAGCCGGGTGCCGATCAGGCTGCGATTGACGATCTGCAGTGGCTCGGTATCGATTGGGATTCCGGCCCGACGCGCCAATCGACACGCACATCCGTTTATGCAGCCGCCGTGGAAATGCTGTTGAGAGACGGCTTTGCATACTATTGCAACTGCACGCGCAAAGAGGTGGAGTCGGCGGCCAGCGCGCCGCACGCCGACGACGGCGCCGCGGTCTATCCCGGCACATGCCGCGGCCTGTATCGCACCCGGGCTGATGCGATCGCCGCGAGCGGCCGTGTGCCGGCCGTTCGGTTTGCTGTACGCGACGGACGATTTGATTTCACGGACAACTTCGCAGGCCCGCGGTCGTTTCAACTTGCCCGCCAACTTGGCGACTTTGTCATTCAAAAGTCTGACGGCACTGCCGCGTATCAGCTTGCGGTCGTCGTCGACGATGCCGAAGCGGGTGTGACACAGGTTATCCGGGGTGATGATCTGATCGAATCGACCCCACGACAGATCCTGCTCTACCGCGCGCTCAATCTCGCTCAGCAGATTCCGGCCTACACACACCTGCCGCTCATTGTCGGCGAAGACGGCAAGCGCCTTGCCAAGCGTCATGGCGATACCCGGCTGGGCGAATACCGTAAGCGTGGCGTGCCCGCTGAACGGGTTCTGGCGTTGCTGGCGAAGTGGTGTGGCGTTCGGTCGGCAGGGAAAGATCTCGAGTCGGCCTCCATGCAGAAACTTCTCGCCGACTTTAGACTCGACCGTGTGCCGCGCGCTCCAATTACTTTTACGCGACATGACGATGCCTTCCTGCGAGGATACCGCTCGTGAGCGCCCGCGAGCACGATTTTCTGAGAGTCATCTCCGGCGAAGCCCGCGGCGCGGGTCCCATGCTTGCACGCGCGGGGCTGGCGGCGGTCGAGCCTTTGTACCGCGCTGCGATGTGTCTTCGGAATAAGTCCTTTGATGTCGGCCTGCTTCCCTCCCGCCGTGCCAAGAAGCCCGTTATCAGCGTCGGCAATCTCACCACTGGAGGCACCGGCAAGACCCCCGTCGTCGCATGGCTGGCCTCCGAACTGCGGCGCGCCACTCAGGGAGAAATCGCCATACTCACGCGCGGGTATAAATCGCACAACGGCCTGAGCGACGAAGCAAAGCTGCTCGAACAACAGCTTCACGCGCCGAATGAGCCGAGCGTGCGTGTGATCGTTGATCCCGACCGTGTGCGCGGCGCTGGTGATGCGCTGCACAAGTATCCCGAGATCAAGGTGTTCATCATGGATGATGGCTTTCAGCATCGACGGCTGCACCGCGATTTTGACCTTGTACTCCTCGATGCGACCAATCCTTTCGGCCATGACCATGTTCTTCCAAGAGGATTGCTGCGAGAAACCACCGCCGGGCTAAGGCGGGCCGATGCGGTGCTGCTCACGCGGTGCGATCAGGTCAGCGAGGTTGCACTCGCTGCCATCTGCGGTCGAGTGCGCGCGATCCATCCAGACATTCCGACGTTTAAGTGCTCGCATCAGTTGACCGGTCTGCGGCCACTTGCAGCCGCGATAGCGAGCGAGACAAACTTCCCTGTAGAATCGCTCCAGGGCCGCCGGACGGTGGCATTTGCGGGAATTGGGAACCCAATGGCATTCGAACGATTACTTCGGCAGGCGGGGAGTGATGTCGTCGGGAAGAAATGGTTCGCCGATCATCACCGATATTCAACCAACGATCTACGCGAGTTGCGATCGCTCGCACAAGCCAAACACACGCATACCATCATCACCACCGCGAAGGACGCCGTGAAACTGCGTGCCTTACCGGAAGCGGAGCTTTCCTCGCCGCAGGAGATTCTGGTCGCAGAGATGGCGGTCCGGTTTGAAGCCGATGACGGCGATCGGCTCATTGCCGCCATCGGCCCAAGCCTTTCAGCAACAGCGGGACCGTAGCCGCCCCGCCGCCTTGCCACCCGCTCCGGTAAGCGCGATAATTGCGACCACGAAATGGACCCTTCCCGCCCCGAAAGCATCCCCGACCCGGCAGTCCGGCGCATCAGCCTCTATCTGCGGCAGCTGGAGGCATTCAGCCGGAAGGATCGGAGAACAGTTTCCAGCAAGCAACTCGGCGAGAGCCTGAGCCTCACCGATGCGCAGGTGCGGAAGGATCTCGCTTACTTCGGCCAGTTTGGCCACCCGGGAATCGGTTACAACGTCGATGAACTCATCACGAAGCTTCGGCAGGCACTGGGGACGGATAAGACTTGGAACGTCCTTCTTGTCGGTGCAGGCAACCTTGGCCGTGCACTGATGGCTTACCGAGGATTTGAGTCGAAGGGATTTAAGCTTGTTGCAGTATTCGACGGCGATGCGTCGAAGATCGGAAAACAAGCAGGCCCGCATCTGATTCAACCGCTGACTGAACTGGGGCGAACGACCCGTGCGCAGAGCATTCGTGTCGCCATCGTCGCAGTGCCAGCCGAAGCGGCGCAGGATGTGGCCGATCAGCTCGTGGAGGCAGGGATTCGGGGCATTCTCAACTTCGCGCCTGTTTCGCTCAACGTCCCGGCGAGTGTCACCGTCAATAGCGTCGATCTTGCCGTGCAGATGGAACAAATCTCGTTTGCAGTGAGCCTTAGCTCCATCGGCCAGCCGCCATAACCGGTGGTTATGCAACGCGCACTGGCAGCCGTGCCCTGCCTTCTGGGTTCTCCGGCATGCCAGCTACACAACCACCACTACGCTGGCCGGGATCGACTCTTTGCCGTCGGACGTCACCGCGCTCACTCGATAATAGACGCGCGTTCCCTGAGCAAAACCAGTTGACTCGGTGTAGTTGCTGCTGCTGACCAGCACGGAGTTGCGCTGCTGATACCCAGACGTCGGCGATAGAGATCGAAACACGTTATAGCCGATGACAGCGCGCTCAGGATTATCAGCCCAATCGAGCAAGATGCGATTGCCCGATCGCAAGCCATTCAGCCCATCCGGCGGAGTGGGCGTGCCAAATGGCGCCATGTTTTCAATGAGGTACACGTTGTCCTGATAATCTGGGAGGATGCGATCGTAGTCCATCGCCATGAGCCATGTGTTCTCAACAAACTGGCCGTTTCGATCAACGACCGGATAGAACCGCATGTAGTGCCCCTCGCCGCCGCGCGATAGGTCGTTGCGGCTCTGTTCGCTCCAGACGTTATCCACGCGGAAGCCAAACGGCGTGGACGTCGCCAGCGCAAAGCTCCCCGTTGCCGGCGCTGAGAGTTGATTATTCTTCCGCGGGAGGAACGACTGTCCATCAACGCCCGCCGAAGTGACGATCGGTACGACTGAAGTCGCATTCCTCTGGAAGTAGGAGATGGTGGCGGTACTTCCCTGCATGTGAAACGCCGCAAGCTGTCGCACACGCACTGGCTGGCTGCCGTCCGCCCGAACCCAGAAGCTGCTGAGCACTTCATCCCCCACACGGGCGATGTTCCCGCCGGTATCGATGCTCTGCGTACCAAATGTGGCCGCGGTCGCATAGCCGAAGACGGAGAATATCTCGGCGAGCGTCGGCTCCTGGCTCCGGCCGCGCGGGTCGCTTTCACTGTCGCTCTGCCAGAACCCGCCGAGGCTCACCCTCCGAACGGGTTCGTCCGGGTCGTTAGAATTGATCGTCAGATTGCCTTCATACGCCGCGCCTCCTGTCACGGTGAAGCGGATGGTAAGATCGCGAAACCCGCCCGGCGCAATCGTACCCGCGCCGCCGCCGCTGACGATTTGCCACCCGCCGCTGATGCCCGTTGAGGTAATCGACAGGTTTTGATCTCCGGTGTTTCGAATGCGCACGGTCGCCATATCGTGAACAGCATTGGGCACATTCGCATCGAGGTTTTCGATTCGATTGAAAACCAGGCGATTATAGAACGGCGCGCGATCGAGGTTTTCGATGCCAAGCTCCGGCCCCGACGGCGCGAGTTTCACATTGCGGATGATTCCGACGAAATCCTGCTGATCATAATCCCGCGTAAACTCTTCAAACGCGAACACAAACGCGTTAGGCACCGCGGTGCCGTCTGGATTACGCATCGGGTAGAAGCGGAGCTTTCTTCGATTGGCTGCAAGGCTCTCCCAACTGTTAAGCGAATCTTCCTGATACACGACGCGCACGCTGCCATCGGTGTTGGTGAATCTTGGGAACAGCCCATAGAGCGCAAATGGTGTGTTGGTGCCCGGGTCAAACGTCGTCGATCCCTGCGCAAAAACATTGACAGATTGCGCGTCGTTACCGTTGACCGTGAAAAGCTCCGTTGCGTTGCCGCCGGTGCCCGGTTCGTAATAGCCGAACCGGAGTGCCGGGTTGCTGACGACGCCAAACATCGCAATCGGCTCAATAGTCACCGCCCCGCCGCCGGCTTTGAGGAACCGCTGCGCCGTCACTTCATCGTTGGGCTGCTGCGGCGGATTCAGAAACGTGGAGTTAGGATCGGCGTCGCCGACGTTGATCGGAATCTCGTGCAGATCGAGCACCCGCTGCAGCGAAGGCTCATTTGCCTCACCCACACCACGAGTCGCCAGACCGCGCAGCCGGATGTTAAACCGCTCCTGATCGGGGTCGTTACTGCGAATCTCAAGCGTGGCCGACTTTGGATCAAGCGATGTACTGCCAGTTGCGTTAAATCCGACGGTGATGTCAATCGACCCCTCGACAGGAATTGTCAACGGCAACGACGGTCGATTCACCACGCTAAACCGCGCCTTTGCCCCGCCCGTGATTGTGAACGCGTTGGTATCAAGCAGCAACGGTGCCGAGCCTGTGTTGCGAATCGTGAGCGTTTCGGTCGTCGATTTTCCATCGCCTCTGATATCATTGAACAGCAGACGGGGACTTCCAGGAGTAAGATTGGCACCCGGAGTTACCGGCCTCACCAGCGTGATCTTTTCACCACCGAACTCTACGACATACAGCGACCCTGATCGCGGGTCTTCCACCAGATCGAGCGGGTCGACGAAATGGGTCAGTCCAACGATGCCTCGCTGCGACCCGCTGACGCGCCCCTGTGAATCCAGCGAGAGCGCGATGATGTCATCACCACCGCTGTAGCGGGTGACGAGGATCTTCCCTTTCAGCCGGCTCTTAAACGAATTGCTCTGGTACTCGATAATGCCGTTTGGTGAGACATTTCTGCCGAAGTCGAAGGCGACTCCTCCATAATTGCGCGCGGGTTGCGTTCCGACTGGATACTGGCTCACCTCAGCTGGATCGACGCCAGAGGTTGGATTGCCGCCGTTCAGCACAAACTCGCCGCGGGTCGGATTGGGATGGCCGTAGTATCGACCAGAAACGATGTTGAACAGGTAGTCGCTTTGCGTGGTATTGACGCGCGACAATCCCGGCGCGCCTCCCCCGGCGGGCACATTGCCGCCGGCGGCAGAGCCATTGGCCGGCGCGTAAAGGTTGCCGTTCGAGTGAAGCAGAAGATCGTACACGCTGCGAACACCCGTCGCGTGAATCTGCAACGGTGCCCCGGTGGCGAACGGATCGTATCCAGCAGAACCCTGTGTATTAACGTTCAAAGGCCCCCGCCCATTCTCCCGCCGGGCCACCACTGCGGCGGTGTCGAGCTTGAGCACCGCGGCGCTTAGGAGATGCTCGGCGCGATTGCCCCAGGTCGGGTCGGCAGCACCCATTGCCGACATGGCGCCTTGTGTGAAATAGAGCTTGCCATCGCTACCGAAGATCGGCTGATTGGTCGTGTGATCACGAATCGACCTCGGCAACCCGGTGATCATCTCCCGGTATGATTGCAGCCGGTCACCCGTCAGTCGGGCAATACCGCCGGTAAAGTCGGCAGCCCCTTCAAAGGCATAAATGCTATGCGTCACCCAGGCGATAAGGTTCCGAGCGGTGCTTGACGGATCAAACACGATGCCGGTCACGAAGCGATTGCCTCCGTGGGCATCGACCACGGAATCGATGATCTCAATCTCACCCAACCGCCCAGTGGCGACATCGATATCCCACCGGGCGATTTCGCCGGTGAGGGTCGTCGCATAGAGCCTGCCGTCCGGCCCGAGTTGCACGCCGGAAAACACGCGGCCCTGCGCCGAAGGAAGCGCGATCTTTTCAAAAGCAATATTGGGATCGGCGACCGTGATGCCTGTGCCGGTCCGAAATGTGGAGGTAAACGGGGCAAAGCTTGTGCCAGTGACATCTTTCAGCGCCGCCGTCACCACGAAGCGGTAGTCTGTGTTTGCAGCGAGCGGCTGATTGGGCTGCAGCACGACCGCATCGCCACCGCCGCTGGTGTTAAGGGTTGCATCGACGATGGCACCATCGCTGACGCGTTCGAGTCGCACGCTGTCGGACGAAAAGCTGCCATCATCCACACCCGACCCGGTCGTCGGAAGAAACACATCTGCGGCCACAAAGATGTCGCGCGAAACATTGGTCTGGCCCGCGCCGGGTCTCACTGCGAGGATGGCCGGCTGGGAAACCTGTGGGATATCATTCGTGACAGCAAACCGGCTAAAAGTCGCGGTGATTCCGCCGGAGTTGTTCTTGTGCGACGCGAGAATCCCGCCGCGACTTGTGCTGGTAAAGAACGCATTTTTGCTCGCGCCCGAGAGCGTCAACTCAGTTCCAAACTTCTTAACCGGGCCTTCGTTCACCTGGTAAAACGCCTGAACTTTCCCCGAAGAGGGATTCCCAACGAGGGATAGCTGGAGCGTGCTGACAGCACCGAGACTACCAATTGAAGCGAAGGAACCATTTCCCCCGATCGGAAAAGTAATCGTGCTTGCTGGCTTGGTTTCGGCGACAAACTGCAGCCCCGTACCCGCAGCACCGACACCCACCACAAGCTTGACGTAGTTATCCTGATCTGGCCCGAAGTAGACGCCCGCTTGTTCAAACCGCTCATTCAGATAGTCAAGCGGCCCGCGCAATGTGGTGGTTACCGCGAAAGTGGCGGCGCTGCCGTTGAATTGCGTGCCCAGAACATTGGTTTGCGTGTTGTCCTGTCCGTAGTTGCTACCGTTGGACGAAGAGCCTGTGGTTTTGATGGAGAGCGTCTTGGAAGACACCCTGAGATCGAGATTGCCCGGCCGGTACTCATCACCGTTCTTGTTCGGCTGAACGAAGCTAAAGCCGGTGCCCTGCCCGTCAGCATCAATAACGCCCTTGCGAGCTTTATCAAAATTGAGGATGTAAGGAACAGCCTGGACCGTGACCAAATCGCCCGCGAGCAACCGGCGCGCCTCGAGCGCCTCGACGGCGGCTGCCATCGATCGGCTGGCTCGCTGCGGCCTTGCGTTGCGCTTGGTGGCGGAGGCGGATGCGCGAGTCGGGTTCACGTCATTTTCTCCCATACAACAATATCTTAGCACGGATATCTGGCTGACGCAGCCTGTTCGCGCAAGTCTTGCACTTCCCGGGACCGGATGCGATTACGATTGACGAAACTTGCGCATGCAATACGCTTGGGGGCTTGGCTGCCATGATGGCCGCCCAAACGGAAAAGGAACCGCCTGCCATGCGCTGGAGCCAAACGCTTATACCAACTCAAAAGGAAACGCCTGCCGACGCCCAGATCATCAGCCATCAACTGATGATACGCGCCGGATTGATTCGACAACTCACCGCGGGTGCATACGACTTTTTGCCGCTCGGCTGGCGCGCGCTTCATAAGGCCATGAAGATCGTCCGCGAAGAAATGGACGCCATCGGGGCATCCGAGATACTTCTGCCCGCACTGCAGCCCATGGAACTGTGGCAGCGGTCGGGCCGGGACGTTGCCTACGGCGAAAACCTTGTGAAACTCAAGGACCGTCACGGGCGCGCGCTCGTTCTCGGGCCAACTCATGAAGAGGTGATCACCGAGCTCGTGCAGGCGTATGTATCGAGCTACAAACAACTTCCGCTCAGCCTGTATCAGATCCAAACCAAGTTTCGCGACGAGTTTCGCCCTCGGTTCGGGCTGCTTCGGGTTCGCGAGTTCCTGATGAAAGACGCCTACAGCTTCCATGCTGTTTCAGAATCTCTGGATAAAACGTACGACGACTTCTACAAAGCCTACGAACGCATCTTCACGCGGTGTGGGATTCCCTTTGTTGTGGTCGAGGCCGAAAGCGGCCCGATCGGGGGAAGCGCCAGCCACGAATTCATGGCCGCATGCACCGCGGGGGAAGATACGATCCTCACGAGCGACAAAGGTAACTACGCCGCCAACGTCGAAAAGTGCGAGACAGGCCCTCGTGCAGGCGATCTGTCTGGTGCCCCCGTCGGCGAGTTGCAGAAACTGCACACCCCCGGCCTGCCCGGTATCGACGATGTCGCGAAGTTTCTCAAGACCAAGCCGAAGAACATGCTAAAAACCCTGGTATTCTCGGTCCGAAATGGCAATCCAGCGGCGCGCGGCGCGGAAGATGCGGCCGGCGGGCCACCTTCTGGGCCGCGGACCGAAAATCTGTCCAGCCCTGCTTACGTCGTGGCGGTGGTGCGCGGCGACCATGACGTGAACGAAGCAAAGCTTAAGCAGCACGCGAGCGCACACTTCAGGGTCGGCCATCTGGAACTGATCGACTCAGCGGAGGTACGGCAGAATTGGGCCATTGGGTTTGTCGGCCCCGACGAAGCCGCTCGGCGGGCGGATACCGTCATGCTCATCGATCCCGATGCAGCACAAGGCGGGTTCTGGGTAACCGGTGCCAATGAGATTGATCATCATGTGAAGTATTTCAACTGGTTCCGCGATTGCGGCGACGCGCTGGCGAACCCCGCCAAGGTGGCCACCGCCGACATTCGTAATGCGGTAGACGGCGACCCCAGCCCAAGGAACGATGGGGGTGTGCTCAAGGCGAGCAAGGGGATTGAGATTGGCCATGTCTTCAAGCTTGGCACGAAATATTCAGTTGCGTTCGACGCCCACTATCTCGATGACAAAGGGGAGTCGCACCCGTTCATCATGGGGTGCTACGGCATCGGCATCGGCAGAATTCTTATCGCGGCGGTGGAGAGCATGCACGACGAAAAGGGGATCGTCTGGCCAGCCGCAATCGCGCCATTTCAGTGTGTCATCACGCCGATCAAGTATGATGGCGAGGTGAAAGCCGCCGCCGACGCATTATACTCGCAACTTGTCGCCGCGGGTGTCGATTGCATCCTCGATGACCGTGACGCCCGGCCGGGCTTTAAGTTTGCTGATGCCGACCTCATTGGCTTTCCAGTACGCGTAACCATCGGCGACCGCGGACTGAAGGAGGGGAATGTGGAGATCAAGAAGCGCACCGCCACCGACCCGGAGATGGTGGCGATGGACGGGGTAGTACAGAGGGTTATGGCGTTGCTTCACACCTGAGATTTTGCAGTTAACCGTGCTATACTCCCACCGAGGTAACAAATGACGGCGACGATCGACGATATAGCGAAGGATGTCCGAGGATTCGTCTCTCGTGCTGCGGCGGGAGAGACGATTACGATTATCGATAACGGCCGGCCGCTCGCAAAGCTCGTCTCGGGGATTGCAGCCAACACACAGCTGGACGACGCTATTGCGCAGGGTCGCCTGATAGCACCGATCGGACCCAAACGAGACATTAGTGAGATTCCACTTGCTCAAGTCGGTGGCAAGCCTGCATCAGAAATGATCATCGAGGATCGGCGATGATTGTCTCATTTGATACGTCAATGTTGATCAAGGTTTACCTTGAGGAGACCGGCTCCACCGATGCGAGGCAACTATGGACAGCATCAAATCCGCCGACCGGATCGGTGCTGCTGTTACCCGAGATGCTGGCCACATTCTCGCGGAAGCTCCGAGAGGGAGCAGATCCGGCGAAGATCAGCAGCGCCCGCACGGCGTTCGAGACGGATTGGCGGGCGTTTGCATCAGTTCCGCTCGACACCAACCTGTATCCGATCTGCCGCCGCCTGCTCGACGTACACCCGCTTCGTGGGGCCGACGCAGTTACACCTCGCTTCCGCGGTGGTGGTGATGGATGCGGCGAGGGAACGAGTTGTGTTCGCCTGTGCCGATGCTCGACTCCTTGCAGCGGCTGCGAAAGAAGGATTGTTGGTTGAGGCGGTTCGATGAACGGCTTTCGCAACCTCATCCTCATCAAGCACGCCCGACCCGCCATTGATCCGGCCAAGCCTCCCGAGCAATGGCCGCTCGGCGATGAAGGCCGCGCCGCCGCTGCTGCGATGGTTGATCGGCTTGCGGCATTCAAAATCACGCAGATCTTCCACAGCGACGAAGTGAAGGCGATCGAAACCGCAGAGATCCTCGCCGCTCGTCTCGATGCGCCATTGTCGTTTCGCGCCGATGTCCACGAGCACGACCGCAGTAACGTGCCGCACATGCGTTCCGGTGAGTTTATCTCGCATGTTGAGCTATTCTTTCGGAAACCCGACGAACTCGTGCTCGGTAAGGAAACCGCCACCGGTTGCCTGGCGCGCTATCAAGCGGCGATCGACGGCATCATCGCCGAGCAACACACTGGCGACGTTGCAGTCGTCACCCACGGCACTGCCCTTGCGCTCTATCTCGCACAACTCGGCACCGGCAAACCATTCGACATCTGGCGGCGGATGGGATTGCCTTCGTTTGCTGTCATTGACCTCCATTCAATGACGTGCACGCAAATGGTCGACCGAATCAACCCCGAGTAGCAGCAGATTTCTCATCCGCGGAAGTTCATCACCAGCTCCAGAAACACCCGCATTCCCGTAAGTAGTGCGGCGTCGGTGAAATCATACTTCTCATTGTGCAGCGACGGATAACTCGTCTGCCCGGCGGGAATGGTGCCAACCATGAAAAAGCAGCCGGGAACCTGTTCGAGGTAGTACGCGAAATCCTCCCCGCCCATGACGGGCCTCGCTGCAGGAAGAAATCGTTCATTTCCCAGTGCGGCCTTTACCGTCTTCTCTACATACGCTGCCATTTCTGGATTATTCACCGTCGACGGATAGCCGTGCTCCAGCATGAAGCTCAGTTCGCAATCATTGGCCGCTGCCACACCGGCGCAACGGCGCTGGACGGCGCTGCGGATGGCATCCCGGCTCTCCCGATTGAGCGTGCGCAGCGTGCCCTCGATGGTCACCCGGTCGGGAATGATGTTAGTCGCCGTCCCGCCGTGGATTCTTCCGACTGTCACCACCGCCGAATCGGTCGGGTCAACCTCCCGACTGACAAATCCCTGCAGGCACATGACCGCTTCGCAGGCAGTCACAATCGGATCGCGACCGAGGTGAGGAAACGCGCCGTGACATCCCTTGCCTATGAATGTCGCAGTAAACGTGTCAGTAGACGCCAGAAGCGGGCCGGGGCGGGTGCTGACAATGCCCACCGGCAGGCCGGGCCAGCCGTGCAAGCCGAAGATGGCGGCGACCTTCGGGCCAAGCCCCGCGCCGGCACTGCCATCAAGCACACCCGCGCGGCAGAGCACCTCCGCCCCGCCGCCGCCTTCTTCGGCCGGTTGCCAGATCAGCTTCACGCAAACCGGCAGCGATGCCTCGTGTTTTTTTAGAATCGCCGCGACACCAGCAAGCGTTGCCGTGTGGCCATCGTGACCGCACGCATGCATTCGACCGGGAAACATGCTCGCGTAGTCGGCCCCGGTCTGCTCGGTGATCGGCAGCGCGTCAATATCCGCCCGAAGCGCGATACATGGCTTCGACGGGTCGCCGATCCACGCAATGGTTGCGGTAGGCGCACCGCTGACTCCCGCGACGTACGGAATCCCGAGCCGATCCAGTTCCGCGCGAATCATTGCCGCTGTCTCGCGTTCCTCAAACGCGAGTTCAGGTATTCTGTGCAGCCGATGTCGCAGATCGACCACACTTCCGAACACCGTTTCGATCTCATTTGCAATCACCATGCGATCAACCTCTGAAAGGTGTTTGACTTGTCGAGAGATTCTACCACGATTACACCTTGATGATCAGGCTGGCAATTCTTTTTGTGCTCTGCGTCGTTTCGTGGTGTTGCTCTTTCGGATGCTCCGCGCCACAGCGCGCCGATGAGCAAGGCGTTGTGCTCTTCATACCAGGTGTTAGCGGAGACGGCGCGTGGTACAACGACCTCAAGCAAGGCCTGCGCGACGGTGGGATGACGCTTCCGATCGAGTCAGTTAGCTGGGGCATGCCACCTCCTTTGTTCGCCTTCAATTTCAGCAACCCCGGCGTTCACGATGAGGCCGAGCGTAAACTCGCAACGCGCATCGCCGCCATTCGTAAGCAGTTTCCCGGCACCCCATTGCACATTCTCACCCACAGCGCCGGCGGCGGTGTGGCGTTGGGTGCGATGAAACGCCTGCCGGCTGATATCTCGATCGATCGGGCCGTGCTTCTTCATCCGTCGGTTTCTCCCGAATATGGCCTCGGCCCGGCACTCGCCCACGTCGGCTTTCAGTGCACCGCATTCTGCAGCGATCGCGACACGACCTTTCTTAAATGGCGCACAAGCACTTTTGGCACATACGACGGCATCAAAACGCCCGCGGCCGGCCACCTCGGCTTCGTTGTTGACGGCCTCAGTTTCAGCGAAGCGGAGAAGTTTCGACAGATAGCGTACGACCCTTCGTTTGAAAGACTCGGCAACACGGGTGGCCATTTCGGCCCCACCGCGCGCCGCTTCGCTGCCGAGGTGATCGCGCCGCTCCTGGAGAGTCGCGCGAGCAAACCCTGAACGCCCAAGACGGCTGAGAGCTTCACACCAGCCCAACCCACGCTCCAGCACCCCCGCCGCAAGAACTCGCGCGTTTCCGGGCAAGCAGGCACATTGCGCAGCGTCCTCCTCCATTCATCATTCATCACCCAAGCGTTTCGCAGCCTGCAAGTGCCTATCTGACAGTCACTAATGACTCGGAAGTAAGTAGTAAAACGCATTTTCAAAAATCGGGCATTTCCGGGCATTTCAGGGCACGCCCCCGAAACCCGCAGTGTCCTCCCCCATTCATCATTAATCATTCATGATTCATCCTTTCCTTCCTATCCCTCGCGCTGCGCGCCATGTGTCAGTCGCGCGCAGCGCATTGTTATGGATCGCCCAAAGCAGATTGAATTCGCGAAAAGAAATTTTTGATTCGTCGATTACTCGCGCTGCAATGGCGCCACCCGCGGCGCGCAGCGCGGTGCTGCTACAACGATTGCGCGTCAGCGGAGGGTGGTGACGCGCAACCCGTCAAACGCCAGCCGAACACCCTCGGGCAGGCGCGGATCGACGGTCGCGTGCATGACTTGATGCGACATGTGCGTGAACCAGGTCTCCCTCGGGCGCAGTTCTTCGACGACAGCCAGAGCCTCGTCAATTGTCAGGTGCGTTGGGTGCTTTCGATCTTGCAATGCGTCGAGCACCAGCACATCCAGCCCCTGCATCAACTTCCGCGACTCCGGCGGGACGGCGCTGGCGTCGGTGCAGTAGGCTAGATTGCCCACCCGAAATCCAAGCACACTCCCTTCGCCGTGAATGAGGGGGATCGGTGTCCACCTCTGGCCGAAAATCTCAAATAGGCCGGTGATTAAGTGTGCGTTCAGGTGCGGCCGAAAGAGTTTCCACTCGGGTTTTGGCTCGCGAAATGCGTAGTCAAAACACTGTTGAATCATCCGCATGGTCAGCGGATCGGCAAACACGTCGAGCGGGCCGCCGAGAATGGCGTTAAACCGGCGGGCATCGTCGAGGCCCATGATGTGGTCGGCGTGCGCATGCGTGAAGACGATGGCATCGATCCGATCCACCCGATTGGCCACCGCCTGCAGACGCAGTTCCGGCGAAGTATCGATCAGCACACTCTTGCCGCCATAGTGAATCACGACGCTGCAGCGGGTGCGTTTGTCGCGCGGGTCGTGGCTTTGGCAGACGTCGCAGTGGCAACCGATCATCGGCACGCCGGCGCTGGTGCCGGTGCCGAGGAAAAGCAGTTCGATTGGTGGGCTGTCCTGAACGGCACTGTCACTCATCGTCCGCCGTTATAGCGGATCGCGCGGCAACGCGGCAATGCGCGGACTGAGCAAGGTCGGATCGGGCAGCCCGACACGAATGCGGTGCGAAAACAGGTGGTCTGGCGCCGCATCATTGGCGGCGGAGTTGATGCGACACATTCTTCGCAGGTCTTCGTATGGCAACGATCGATCGATCGACCCTGCATCGTAAGCCAGGCGCGCGGAGTAGCCGTTGAGGACGAGGCCGAGGTGCCACGGGCTAATGGTGGACTTCGCGTCATCATTGATGTCATAGATAAGATTCCTCGAGTAGTGACTGGTCAGCGGATTGTAAAACTCCGGCGACTCGGCCAGTGCGTTGGCGTGGTTGAGGTAGCCCAACAAAACCTGCCGCGCCCGCTCCGGCGGGGCTAGCAGGCGGAACATGTAGACATCTTCCCCACGAAAGTTGGTCCGCTGCCGGATGAGGTCACGCTCGTCGCCGAAGACGTAGACAAGCTCATACTGCCGGAAGAAGCCCTGCGCCGCGGAAAACACCTCGCCTTGCTCTCTGCGTGTCTCGGTGCTGGCGGCGAGGTATCGGCCATCTTCAAAGCCGAATGAAACGATAACATGCGCGATGGCATCGGAACCCCGGTGGCTCAGCACATAATCAACCGTTTTGAGCTTGGAGACATCGTAAGTGCGCGTTTCCCAGCGAGGTGTGAACGTTGCGGCGCTGTGGTAGTCAAAATTGCGGACGTTGCGGATGGTGATGACGTCACCGTCAATCGATGCGGTGGGTGTCTGCGCAACGTCGGCGGTCCAGTTTCGATTTTGCAGCGGCGTGCGCGTGAGAAACCAGGAGAGAACCACCAGAAACATCACTCCAACAGCCCCAGCGGCCAGGCGCGACGAGCGAACCAGAATGGGAATGGTTACGCACACGCCCGCGAACAGAATCGCAGCAAAGGTGCGCGGTGGGTGGCCCGGAGGCAGATCGGTGAAAAACACCGCCGCGGTCGACCAGGTGGCTGCCATCACCGCGCCCAGCACGAGCGCCGCCTTGCCGGCGCGCCGGAGCGCGCGAACAACTCCATGCCGGACACCGGTCGGAACTTGGCCGACGCCCGGCAATTCGCGCATCTGATCGGCGAAGACGGGGCGGATTTCAGTCATCGCAATACAAGATCGTATTCGGATGAAGACCGGTCAATTCAGAATCAGGTAGACGATTTATGCTGCGTCATCCTGTTCAACCAATTCCACTGATTTGGCTGGCTTCTTCGCTGTCTTAGCTGATTCATCTTCATTCAGGCCAAGCTCTTCAATGAGTTTTGCGGGAACTTCTGCGGTGTTCTTGCATTTTGGATAGCCGCTACACCCCATAAACGGTCCGCGGCGACCTTTGCGGATGATCATCGGCTTCCCGCAGTCGTCGCAGTCGATATCCGTGGTGATCGGATACTTCGGCCCTGCAACCGCAGCGGCGAGCGTCGGGTTGGCGCTGAGAATCTTCCCGATCATCTCTTCGCTGCGCGCGGCACCCTCTTTCAGCATCGGCACGAGCGCCTCAATCTGCTTCAGGTTATCGCCTTCGAGCTTCTTCATCATCTTGGTGCTGCGGCACTTTGGAAAGCTGCTGCAGCCCAGGAACGGGCCGCGCTTGCTGTCGCGCAAAAGCATCATGCTGCCACACTTCTCGCAAGCGATGGTTGTCTTGATCGGCGGGGGCTTCGGCGGAAGCGGCTTGCCATCTTTGTCGAGATTGATGATGGTTGAGCAACTCGGCTCCCCCTTCTCATTCTTCACCGAGTAGCCGGAACAGCCGAGAAATTCGCCGAAACGGCCACGGCGCTTGATCATTTCCCGGTCACAATTGGGACATTTGAACTCGCTGACTTCGCGCAGACTCGGTTCGCCGTGAACATCCACCGGCTGGGTGTTGTTGCACTCGCGATCGCTACACGCAAGGAAAAACCCGTTCTTGCTGATGCGGTAGAGAAGTTTCTTTCCGCATTTCTGGCAATCAAACGGCGATTCCGCCCCACCGGCGTGTTCGATCTGCTCAAGCGCGGCCTGCACGCCATCCTTAAGCGGGCCGTAAAAATCCTTCAGCAGTTTCACCCAGTCGTTGTTGTTTTCCTCGATGTCGTCAAGTTTGGCCTCCATGTCGGCGGTGAAGCCGACATTGAGGATCTCGGGAAAGCCCTGCACGAGCTTGTCGGTCACCACCTTGCCCAGCAATGTCGCATGGAACCGGCGGTCGATCTGCACGACATACTGCCGGTCCTGAATCACACTGATGATGCTCGCGTAGGTGCTTGGCCGGCCGATGCCAAGGCGCTCCATCTCCTTCACCAGGCTCGCCTCGGTAAACCTCGGCGGAGGCTGGGTGAAGTGCTGGGTCGGGTCAAGCTCGATGGGAAAGACGGGCGCGCCCTTCTTCAAGTCCGGCAGCAATTGGTCTTCGCTGCTGACACCGGCAATCTTCATGAATCCGTCAAAAACGAGCTTGCGTCCTGTCGCCTTGAAAACGCACTCTGCGTCCTTCATTCCTTCGTGGCTCTGTGCATTCGTGCTGATGAGTGCCGTCGTCTGATCAAACTCGGCATTGGGCATCTGGCAGGCGACAAATCGGTTGTAGATCAGTTGATAGAGCTTGCTTTCGTCGGGCGATAGTTTCGAGTGCGCATCCGAGGGCGTAAATGAAAGATCGGTGGGTCGAATCGCTTCATGCGCTTCCTGCGCGGCCTTGTTGCTGCTGCTGTAGAAATTGGGCTTTTCAGGCACATATCGGTCGCCAAACTCGGCCTTAATGAACCCGCGCACCATGTTGATCGCTTCGCCGGAAAGGTTGGTGCTATCGGTACGCATGTAGGTAATGCGACCCGATTCGTACAACGATTGTGCCGCACGCATTGTCCGCTGCGCGCCAAAGCTCATACGCGAGCTGGCGGCCTGCTGAAGTGTGCTGGTGATAAACGGCGCTGGCGGACGCGACTGCGTTCGCTTCTTCTCCACTTCGCGCACGGAATAGCCCGGAGGCGAGCCGAGGTGGCCAATCACGCGCACCAGTTTTCGGGGCTTTCGCTTTGCATCGGCCTCTTCGGTGACCTCTTCGTTGTCAACGATCAGCCCGATCGACCTGGCGACGCGCAGCGCTTCGTCGTGGCCGATGTTCTCGAACTTCTTTCCGCCAACCTCCACAAGCTCGGCGGTGAAGGCGTCGTTGTCGGCAAGCCACTTGTCCTTGTCGGCCTTGGTGCGGGGTCCGTTGCCGGTGTTATCAAGAAAATCCCGCCACTCGGCAGCCAGTTTCTTCGCCGGATCGGCACCTTCGACGGTGAAGACTGCGCCGATTTTCCAATATTCTTCGGGAATAAACGCTTCGATTTCCCGTTCGCGTTCGACGACCAGCCGCACCGCAACGCTCTGTACGCGGCCGGCACTCAAGCCCTTTGCCACCTTGCGCCAAAGCAGCGGCGAGATCTCATAACCCACCACGCGATCGAGAATGCGCCGTGCCTGCTGCGCATTGACCCTGCCCATGTTCAACGGGTGGGGTGTCTCGAATGCCCGCTTGATTTCAGCCTTGGTAATTGCATTAAAAATGACGCGTTTTACACGGTCGTCGGTGATTCCAAGCGCTTCTTTGAGATGCCAGGCGATGGCCTCTCCTTCGCGGTCCAAGTCGGTTGCGAGATAGACATCGGTGGCTGCTTTGGCGAGTTTCTTCAGCTCGGTGACGATCTTCCCCTTGCCTCGTTCTTCGATGACGACATATTCCGGCTTGAATGTCTTAAGATCGACGCCCATGCCTTTGCTGGGAAGATCGCGGATATGGCCCATGCTGGCCTTCACTACATAGTCGTCGCCGAGGTATTTATTGATGGTCTTCGCCTTTGCGGGCGATTCGACGATGACCAGGTGTTTTCCGGTTCGCTTAGCCATAGGTGTTGCCGTTCCCGTTGTCCGCGATGCACGCCGGTCTCATTGGCGCTGTCGTAAGTGGTTGCTGCAATGAGACCTATCGTCTGTGACGCAGCCGACCTTGATAAATCTCCCGACCAACCAACCCAGCCCGCGGGGCGGGGAGTTTGGCTAGCGAAACAGGGCGTGTCAAGGCAAAAGCCGATAACACGTCCTTTAGATTTCGCTATTCCCATAACGAATGTCGGTTGGTGCTTGTTCGCTTGCGGAGTCGCGTTCACCGCCGGCTGGACTGCCCCTGAATTGTATGTAAGTATCTGATTTCAATGATTTTATGCAATTGCAGAGATTTTTCTGGCCGTCGGTAGCTCCGCCGCACTCGAGGCCTGTAAATCGACCTCCGGACGGGCATAATGTCTCGCCATGACTTCTCCCCGATTCGTGCCCCCGCCGGAGCGTTATCAGCCAAACCGCGCGCCCCTTGATATTTTGAGTGAGTTTCATCACATATTAAAACAACGGCGAAGTGTGCGGATGTTCTCGGACCGCCCTGTTGACGCTTTGGTAATTGAAAAACTCGTCGAAGTGGCAATGACAGCACCAAGCGGGGCCAATAAGCAACCCTGGCGATTTGTATGCGTCCGAGACCCGTCGCTAAAGCGCGAAATCCGGCTCGGCGCGGAGACTGAGGAGCGCGAGTTTTACTCACGCCGGGCGTCGGCGGAGTGGCTGAGCGACCTTGCACCGCTTGGCACGGACTCGGACAAGGCATTTCTCGAGATCGCACCTTGGCTGATCGTGGTCTTCAAACTGGCAGCCGACGACAACGGCGGGCAGACATACTACACAAACGAGTCCGTCGGCATCGCAGTTGGTATGCTTCTCGCGGCGGCCCAGCATGCCGGCCTGGCCACGCTCACGCACACTCCCAGCCCGATGAACTTCCTCCGTCAGATACTCAACCGCCCGGACAACGAGCGCCCGTTTCTGCTCATTCCGGTTGGATACCCTGCTGACGATCTCGTCGTTCCAGAATTTGCACTGCAACGAAAGCCGATCGAGCAGGTGATGATTATCAAGTGACGATCAACGGACCCCGCTGGCGGATGCAAGCCGAATGTTTCCCTGCGAAGCGCTTGACACGCATCACCAGCGAGTGTACTTTACATCGCAAAGTTATTGAAGGCAGATCGTGACGGAGGCAGCGCATGCTTTCAGCTTATCAGGCGATGGCACAGATTGGAGAGATTCGCCTTCACCTCACACGCTCGCTCTTGTTTCGCGGGTATCGGTCGAGCACGACGGCGCTGACGGGCGTGGTGGCGGTGGTGGCGGCGCTGGTGCAGTCGATGGTGGTGATCGATCCGGTGCGCTACTTGCAGAATTACCTGACGATCTGGTTCGCCGCTGCAGTTCTCTCACTTGCGCTGGTGTTTGCGAAGGTGCTCTTGGCTCATCGTGGCGATGAAAGCGCGCTCAATCGCGAGTTGAGCACAACCGCCCTGCTTCAACTCGCCCCGAGCATCGTTGCAGGATTGCTTGTGACGCTTGTAATCGCTCTGTTTCGCACCGGTGCCGCCGGCGCGTTGCCAGGGGTCTGGATGATTCTGATCAGCCTGGGGATCTTTGCGTCGCGCCAGAACCTGCCAAGGCTGGTCGTGCTGCCCGCGGGGTACTACATGCTCGCCGGGCTTTGGGCGCTCACGCTCAGCCCCGCCGAGGCCATGCGCCCGTGGGTGATGGGCAGCGTGTTCGGATTCGGCCAGTTTCTTGCCGCCGGCGTGCTCTATGTCACGCTGGAGAGGAAGAGGGCTTCATGAGTGACACGTCCGAACCCACTACAGGCACCACGGGGCGATTTGCATATGAAGGCCTTGCGCGCATTTTTCACGAGCGCGCCCGGCTCGGCATTCTCTCCTCGTTGCTCGGCCATCCGTCGGGCCTGCTTTTTAATGACTTAAAGCAGTTGGTTAACCTGACGGACGGCAACCTAAGCCGCAATATTCAGGCGCTTGAAGAAGCCAGGCTCATCGAAGTCTGGAAGGGCTTTAAGAACAATCGCCCGCAGACGCTTTGCCGACTGACCGACCAGGGCCGGGCGCGGTTCGTGGAATATCTCGAAGAGCTTGAGCGCGTGGTGAGCGACACAGCGGCCACGCGCGCGCCGATTGCCGGCGTGGGTCAGCATGGTTCCGGCGAAGTCTCGACTGGATAACATCGGCCACATTTTTTTGAGATAATACTTTGCATTACAAAGTACTTTGCACAAATTTTTGGCGGTATTTTGCCCGGCGGGGCGCGCCGGAGTCGTCGGCACACCCGGGCGGCGTTCGCTCGGGGACGATTTCAAGATCGCACCCAGGCGCGCCCCGTCAGGCAGAATGACCGAACCCTCCTGATTCAAGCGGTGCAGCTTTCGACCCCCCCGCCACGCCACACGCGTTGCAACCCGTGTACGGCGCTCCTATACTAAATTCAGACTGTTTAATCCGGATAACGAATGCCCGACCTTCATCAACGCCCCCCTCAACTGCCTCGCGGGACCCTTGCCCCCATTTTTTCCCCGCGGTCGGTCGCGGTTATTGGTGCTACGGAAAATCCCGGCAGCGTCGGCAGAACGGTCTTTTGGAATCTCCTTTCAACTCCATCGGGCGCGACGATCTATCCCGTCAACCCCAAGCGACGAAATGTGCTGGGAGTGAAGTGCTACCCGAGCGTCGCCGACCTGCCCGAACCGATCGACCTTGCGGTCATCGTCACGCCGGCGCCTGCGGTGCCGACGCTTGTCGGCCAGTGTGCAGATGCCGGTGTCGGCGGAGTGGTTGTCATCAGCGCCGGGTTCAAGGAACTAGGCCCTGAAGGCGTGGAACTTGAGACGCAGATTTTGGCGCACGCACGCAGAGGCAGGATGCGCCTCATCGGCCCCAACTGCCTCGGCGTGATGAACCCGGTCATCGGCCTCAATGCGACATTTGCCAAGGGAATTGCCAAGCCTGGCCGGGTGGCGTTCTTAAGCCAGTCCGGGGCGTTACTCACCGCCATTCTCGATCATAGCTTCAACGAACAGATCGGGTTCAGCGCCTTCGTGTCAACCGGGACGATGGTCGACGTCGGCTGGGGCGACCTCATTGACTATTTCGGCGACGATCCCAACACCTCGGCAATCCTTGTTTACATGGAATCAATCGGCGACGCCCGCGCCTTCCTCTCTGCTGCGCGCGAAGTAAGCCTGGCGAAGCCGATAATCTGCATCAAGGCCGGACGAAGTGAAGCGGCCGCGAAGGCGGCGACTTCACACACCGGCGCTTTGACAGGTTCCGATGAAGTGCTCGACGCGGCATTCCGGCGGACTGGCGTGCTGCGCGTCACCGAGATCGATGAACTTTTTGCCATGGCCGACGTGCTGGCAAAGCAACCGCGACCGGCCGGGCCACGGCTGACCATTGTTACCAATGCCGGAGGGCCGGGCGTCCTCGCAACCGACGCCCTGATCGCCGCAGGGGGTGAACTCGCCCCAATCGATGCCGAGCGCATGGAACAGCTGAACTCATTTCTGCCGCCGCACTGGAGCCGAAACAACCCCATCGACATCCTCGGCGATGCCGGGGCCGATCGGTATGGCAAGGCGCTAAAGGTCGTCGCAAACGACCCCAACTCCGACGGCCTGCTGGTGGTGCTCACCCCGCAAGACATGACCGATCCGCTGGAGATCGCCCGTCAACTTGTCGGATTTGCCAGCGTCGAAGGAAAACCGGTCCTGACCAGCTTCATGGGCGGCCCCACCGTCGGCCCGGCCGCAAGCGCGCTCAATCACGCAGGCATTCCGTCGTTCAAGTACCCCGATGCTGCGGCTCGCGCTTTCACTTATATGTGGAAGTATACATATAACCTCCGCGGGATTTACGAAACGCCTGCGTTGGTGCAGTCCGATCCCGATGCCGAGTTTGCCCGCCTGCACGCTCGCGACGAGACCGAACACCTGCTCAGGCAATGTCGAAGCGCCGGCAGGACCCTGTTGGATGAGGTGGAATCCAAACAGGTCCTGGAGCAGTATCAGATTCCCACCGTGCCGACTTTCGTCGCCGAGACGGTTGAGCAGGCGCAGCGGCTCGCCGGGCGATGCGGGTATCCGGTCGTCCTTAAACTGTTTAGCAGGACCATCACGCACAAAACCGACGTCGGCGGTGTGCGCCTCAACCTCATCGACGCCGACGCCGTCGCGCGTGCGTTCGAAGCGATTCGAGGGAGTGTTGCTGATGCGGTTGGGTCCACGCACTTTCAGGGAGTTACGGTTCAACCCATGGTCCGGCTGAAGGACGCGTATGAGTTGATCATCGGTTCGAGTAACGATCCGCAATTCGGCCCGGTACTTCTGTTTGGTGCAGGCGGGCAGTTGGTAGAAGTGTTTAAGGATCGCGCCCTGGCGCTCCCGCCGATGAACGCCACGCTGGCACGGCGGATGATGGAACAAACCCGAATCTATCACGCGCTCAAGGGCGTCCGCGGCCGCCCGCCGTGTGATATTGCGGCGCTGGAACAGTTGCTGGTGAACTTCAGCCGGCTGGTGGCTGAACAGCCTTGGATCAAGGAGATCGATATCAACCCGCTGGTGATCAATAGCGAGAGAATGATCGCATTAGACGCCCGTGTGGTGCTGCATGAGCCTGGTATGGACGACGGTGCCCTGCCGCGACCGGCCATTCGGCCGTATCCGACGCAGTACATTCAGCACGCCGCACTGAAAGACGGCACACCGATCACCTTGCGGCCCATTCGCCCGGAGGATGAACCGCTGCTGGTGCGATTTCATGAAGGCCTGTCGGATCGAACAGTCAGGCTGCGCTATTTTCACCCCATCAAGTTCAGCCATCGAGTGTCACACGAGCGGCTTAGCAGGGTTTGCTTCAATGATTACGACCGAGAGTTGGCCATTGTCGCCGAAACTCACACCGCCGGGCAGCGGGAGATCATTGGCATTGGCCGCCTGAGCCGGGGCACTTCGCGGACTGACGCCGAGTGGGCCCTGTTGGTCAGCGATTCGTGGCAGGGCCGCGGGTTGGGGACGCATTTGCTGCGGAATATCGTTGAAATCGCCAAGCAGGAGCGAATCGGGCGTCTCTTTGCCGAGATTTTGCCTGATAATCTGGAAATGCAGCACATCAGCGAACGCCTCGGTTTCACCCTCAGCCGCCGACTCGAGGACGGCGACCTGTTCGCCGAGCTAAAGCTGCCGTAGCGGCCATAGCGGCGGGTGAATTGTCCTCGGCGACGCGGTATTCGGGCTAGCCCGCCCGGCGTAATCGTCAGCATCGCCCCTGCCATCACCTTTTTCTCGGTTATCGCCCCTGCAACGGCGACGAATTCCATTTCCCCGCCCGCGGAGCGTATTCGACATTCAATCACGACCGCGTTGCTCATATCCACGCGGCAAACGGGCATTTTTGTTGAGTGAATGAGTGTTAAGGGTTAACTTACCCAGAAAGGAACCTGTCGTGGGCGTTACTGCGTCATACGTCGGGACGATTTATCCATCAATGCGGGCGTCTTACGAGGGCAGTTGGATGGCACCTCAGAACACGCTGCCGGCGATGCCCGAAATCGGGCATCCGGAAGCCTATTACGCCAAGCGGGTTCACATGGCCGACGAAGCCGGCGATGTGCATGCTCACGAAGCGTTTAAGGTCGGGCAATATGTCACGCTCGCGATGGATCCGCATCTCACCTGGGATGAGAAGCTCAAGTACTTTCGTCATGCATTAAAGCGGCACTGCCAACCCCCGCCGTTTCCGGATGATGATGTCTGGATGTTCTATCGCAATCTTTCCGACTTGGTGCGCCGGCACTGCGGCTACGAGGCGCTGCGCCTCGCAAGCACGGAAGACGATTTATACGCCGCCCGTCTCAGCATGGGGCAGGAGCGCGACAAGATCGAAGACGATGCCGAGGCGTTTTTCGGCAAGCTGCTGACCAATACGCTCGGCGATACCTGCCCGACTTGGTTTAGCGAAGAAGATTACGCGCAGATCAAGATGATCCGCGATCAGTGGATCTAAGGCTGATTCACCCCCTCTCCCGGTACGCCGGGAGAGGGCCCGGGTGAGGGTTCTTGCTACGGTCACTCACGGAGCCGTCGCGACGACTTACAGACGTCGCCACCAGACTTGTCGCAGCTCGGGCCAGGTTTGTTGTCGGCGCTCGGTGATCTGCGTGACCACGGCATCGCTGTGCAGCATGCCGTCCACCTCCCACACACCTTCATCCGCTGAGGGCGTTTCAAACGCGCGAATCTGGCTTTCGAGCATTTCCTTCGACATGTAATGCCCCTGCCGGCTGTCGAGGCGTGCCAGCAGCACTTCGGCGGGCACCAGCGGCAGTACCATCTGCACCCGGCCCACCGAGGATAGTTGAGTGCGATAACTTCGCCGCAGCGCCGAGCAACTCATCACCATCTCCCGCCCCGCCGCCGCGGCCCGAGCGGCCTCGCCGGCCAGATCGTCCAGCCACGCGGCACGATCGCCGTCGGTCAGCGCAAGCCCCGCCGACATTTTCCTGACGTTTGTTACAGGGTGCCGGCGATCGCCCTCGAGGAAATCGCAATCCAGTCGGTCAGCCAGTAATCGCCCGATAGTGGTTTTCCCGCAACCGGCGACGCCGATGATGATCCAGACAAGAGGATGATTCATAAGATCGTGAACATAAAAAACACGTTTCTCACGCCGGGTCGTGCCGACCCGGCTCCATTCGGTCTCCATTCGACACCGTTCGTGCCGAACACGTCCACGCATCAGTCCCCTGCTTTCCCAGAATGTACCGCTCCGTCGACTGCATGTGCTGTGGATTGTCGACAGCCTTGTAAGTCTCTCCCTCAGCCCAGACTTCGACCCCCCCGTATTCTGGAAATGTCCTGCGCAACGCGCGCGTAGCAAACCACTTGAACCAACCGACGATTTCCTTGATCTGATCCGGTTCGTCAGGAAGTTCAACGAGCGCATGCACGTGTGTCGCATTCACGGCAACGGCGGCAAGCCGGAACTGACTCTTAACAATATTCTGAACAATCGCCTCTCCCACCTTCGCATACGCTTCTCGCTCAAACGTGGTGGGCGAGGCGCTTTGCTTCAATCGGTACTTATGCAGCCCTGCGTGTTCGCCTTGCACAGGCGGATTCTTGTAATCACCCGAGGAATGAATGCGATGGTCGCGCGAACGGAAACCGCGTCGATCTCCGTGCAGCCACGTCGAGTGGGTGTTGATGATGATGTGTCGCCATCTCATCCCGGGCAGAGGCATGGCGCAATTCTACCATCGTAGCAACACGGATGAAGCCGGGTTCGCAGAACCCGGCGTGAAACGCACCTCTCCAAACGCCGGGCCGTACCGATTCGGCTTCTCCGTTTTCGCACTTAAAGCTCGACAAACCGAGCAACGATTTCACACCGATTCCAAGTCTTCAGGTCGTGCTCTCAACCCGAATGAGAGTATCGAGCAGCTCATCAACATCGGCAGAATCGCCCAGCCCCTGCGCGCCGTTCACAGTATCGGCCTCGCCGTCGGTGGCGTTGAGGACATCGTCGCCTTTACCGCCGTTGAAACTGTCGCCACCGGGCCCGCCGGTGATCGTGTCGCGCCCACCACCGCCGCGGAGGACGTCTTCGCCGGCGTCGCCGTCGATGCTGTCGGCGCCGTCGTCGCCTTCCAGCAGATCGGCATATGCGCTGCCGATCAGCGTGTCGTTGTTGAAGCCGCCATTGAGATAGGTGCCCGCGGATCGTGCGCCGGCGTCCAAAACGTCCATACCCGAAGTTCCGATGACTGATTCAATGTCAGATCGGAAGTTGAGCTGCCCTGAAATCCCGCGAGCGCCGTCGTTGGCGATGTCGTCAAACGTGATTGAGTAGCCCGCCTCGTCGCCGCTGCCAATGAACACCAGCAGCGCCAGTTCCAGCAGATCGCTGCCGCCGCCACCTTCCACGGCACCGTTGAGAGGGAGCAGGTCACCGCGGTCGCCGTTGGAATCCTGGCCCTCAGCAGAATACAGAATGCGGTCGTTTCCGGCCTGCCCCAGCACCGTAAACTCCGGGCCGAGCGCGCGCAGGCTGTCGTTTCCGCTCCCGCCGTTGACCAGCCCGCCATTGAGCTCCCCGGCCGGGCCAAGGCCGTCGCCGGTGCGGCAGGTGATGTCGTCGTCGCCCGATTGCCCGAACGCGGTGCAGTTGCGGCCGGTCATGACGTCATCGCCGCTACCGCCGTCCATCATCGAGCCGGGCGCGACGGTCATGAGCATGTCGTCGCCGCCGTTGCCGAAAATGGTGTCGGCCCCGTCACTGCCGCCGCCGTCGAGGGTTTCGTTCTTTGAGCTGCCCACGAGTAGGTCGCGGCCCTCGCCGGAGCGGATGCGCTCGATATTGAGGATGTTTCCACCCGCCGACCCGACCGTACCGTCGTTAGCCACGCCGTCGAGCGAGAGACGCAGGCGGTCGTTGTGCAGACGGAAGTCGGCGTAGTCAACCCCGCTGCCTCCGTCGATCAGATCGTCACCGCCGCCGAGTAGCAACTGGTCGTTGCCGGCCCGGCCGAACAGTTGGTCGTTCTCGTTATCGATCTCGTCGGACCGTTCCGCCTCGATGAGAATGTCATTTCCCGTGCCGCCGTCGAGCGTATCGCGACCGGCTCCGCCGTGCATGGTCTCGTTGCCCGATCCGCCGACGATGCTGTCATCGCCCGCGCCGCCGAAGACCTCGATTTCGTATTTCGTTTCGATGCGGATGACGTCATTGCCTTCGTGACCATAGACCAGCAGACCGGAAACCGAATCGGCGATGAAGCTCTCGGAGTTACCGTCATCCAGATCAAGAAGGATGGTGCCGTAAAGATCGTTCAGCCGGGAGATAACCAGCACGTCGTCGCCCGGCTGCAGGTGGGCCACGGCCCGCCCTGAGCTTGTCGAAAAGTGAGCGAATGCGAGAAGTAGACGCGGTTCAAGAGGTTCGGATTGGGGCACGGCCAGCCCTCCGGAAATGACAAGTCGACCCGCACCCGTCACCTTGCCGAGCGCTGCGGGTCCCGCCATGATAGACGTCAAGGCGCTTTTGGGATTTTCGTCGAGGAGTTCCATGGGTAACCTGTGGAAGTTGGAGCGAGATCTGGTTCCAACGACAGCGGGCAATTCTGGTGTGACTTAGCTCCGTTCTTTTGGATAGGCAGAGAAAAACCCCAGCCCTCTCCCGCGGGTTCGCGGGCGAGGGAGATCGGATCAGAACGGCACTGCCTGGTCCATCCAGTCGTCGTTCTTCAGCACCTGTTTTCGGTTGAAACGCGCCAGGCGCTCGGCGCGAGCCTGGGCCATACGGATGAGCCGCTGGCCGCCTATGACGCGCCATGCGTGGCGCAACTTCTTGGCGTGGCGGACGAATACGTCGTCATCCTTACATGCGAACAGCTGCGCACACCCTGGATCGCCCTGACGCGCGGCACGGCCGAAAAGCTGGCGGTCGACGCGCCCGCTGCCGTGGGGCTCGGCGCTGATGACATGCAGCCCGCCGAGTTCGACAACACCTCGTCCAAGGAGGATGTCGGTGCCTCGGCCCGCCATGTTGGTTGCGACGGTGATCTTGCCCGGCTGGCCCGCCTCGGAGACGATCGCGGCTTCCTGGGCCGTCTGCGTGGCGTTCAGCACGCGATGGGGCAACTGCTTGGCTTGCAGGCGCTTGCTCACTTCCAGGCTCGCCAGCACGCTGCGCGTGCCGATCAGGATCGGCGCACCCTTGCGGTGAAGCTCTTCAACGCGATCGACCACAGCATCATATTTCTGGTCCATCGTCTCAAAAAACCGCACGGGAAGCTGCTTGCGGATGCAGGGCTTATTGGTGGGAATACGAACGATTGGGCGGCGGTAGATCTGCCACATCTCGCCTGCGCTTTCCCAGGCGGTGCCGGTCATGCCGGACATGATCGGGTACTGCCGGAAAAACCGCTGGAAGCTCAAACGGGCCAGGTTTTCCTTGTCGGCGGTGACGGTCACGGCCTCTTTTACCTCGATCGCCTGATGCAGCCCATGCCGCCAGCTACGGTCTGCCATGATACGGCCGGTAAACTCGTCAATAATCTGCACTTTCCCGTCGTCACCCACCAGATACTGCTCGTCTCGAATGTAGCAATGACGCGCCGTCAGGGCTTGCGTCACCAGTTCTTCGCGACGGCGGCGGCCCTTCCAGAAGCCGTCATCCCCTTCACAAAGCTCATCGAGCCTGTCCTCCCCCGGCGGGAGCATTTCACAATTGCGGATCGTCCAGTCGATCTTGAAATGCCTGCCCTCTTCCAACTTTTCAGCCAGAAGATGCGCGGCGCGGTAATGCTTGGCGTTGGCCTCTTCGCTCGGGCTGTTGCTGATGATCAGCGGAGTGACTGCCTCGTCGATCAGCAGCGAGTCGGCCTCGTCAACAATCACCTTAAACAGCCCGGGCACCATCAGAGGCTGGCGAATACCCTGATTAGCAAGCAAAGTGATGGCGGTCTGGGCACTAGTGCGCAGCGCACCGAGAATCAACTGATCGCGCAGAAAATCGGCCACCAGTTCCTTACTGGTGACGTAAACCACATCGCGGCGGTAGTGATCGATCCGCTGCATGGGGTCGGTGTCGTGGACGACAAAGCCCGTGCGCAGACCCATCATGTCATAAACCGGGCCCATGAGTTCGGCATCGCGCTGCACGAGGTAGTCGTTGACAGTGATGATGTGCACCGGCTTCCCCGCCAGCGCCCAAAGGCTGGCGGTGAGCGACGCGGTGAGGGTTTTGCCCTCGCCGGTGCCCATTTCGGCGATGTAGCCCTCGGCCATGGCCATCGCGCCCATAATCTGCACTTTGAACGGCCGTTTGCCGACGCTGCGCCACGCCGCCTCGCGCACAAGGGCCATGCCCCGCTCGAGGGCGACCTTATCCTGCCGCCGGCCGGGGTTGAACCGGCCGAGCCGGGCTATCTCCTTCACCTTGTCGACTTCTTCACGAAACCGATTCGAGCCGAGCGGGTGAATCTCCTTCTCCATTAACTCAATGCGCTCGGCCTGCTTCTTCAGCGCACGCAGATATGGCAACCGATTCTTATACACGCCCACCAACCCGGCGACGGCCATGTCAAAGCCCGTCAGCTCGGGTTGCTTCACCCGGCGGGCGTCGAAAATGCTCCAGAGTTCGTTTGCGGCTAGTTGAGACATTATGTGGTTCTTGTCGTCGTACTTCGGCGTGCTCCATGCTCGCCGCGGTTCACTTGCGCGATCAAATGCTGGACCGCATCACCCCGCGGCGCTGCTCTGAATGAGCTGCTTGAGCCGGCGCCAGCCTTGCCAGAGCAGGGGCTTTTTATCAAGGTCAATCTTCACATACGCCCGCTGGCCGGGAACAAAGTCGCCCCTCGGATTGGCGAGTTCGACGCGCAAAAGGAATTGCGGCTGCATCGGCGTCGCGCCCGATGGGTCGCGCGGGTCAGGCGCGATCGATCCTCCGCCGGCGTGGGTCACCTGCGGATCGACCTTATCCTGCGAACCTGGCACCAACGTGTATCGAAGCGCATGGAGCACATCTCCAAACTTGCCTGCGAAGCGCACCTTTGCATCGCCGATCGGCTCGGCGCGAAGCATGTCCTTCCTGACAAGCTCTACTTCGGTTTGTTCGAGAGTGGCCTTCACGGTGACTTCTCGAAGATCGCGAATCATCGCGACTTCCTGGCCGGTTTGAAGATAGCGCCCAATCAGTTCGCGATACATGGGCGAGATAAACTCGCCGTCGATCGGCGCTCGAATCGTGAGCGAGTCATGCCGCCGCTGCACGTCTGCAAGCTGCGCCTTGTACAAGGCGAGCTGTTCCTGTTCGACTTTCGCGAGTCCCGGATCGGTCAGGATCAACTGCTTGAGACGAACTTCCTGCGCACGCACCTGCGCTTCAAGCTCTTTGACGCGCGTGGCCAGTAAATCGTCGGCAAGTACAACAAGAACATCGCCGGCCTTCACCTGCTGGCCATCGACCGCTGCCACCTGCGACACAAACCCGGAGGTATCGGCAAACACGGTGCGCTCTTCCGTCGGATTAACGACGCCTTCTGCATGCACCGCGACATTAAAGGGGATGATTCCAATCAGCATCACCAGCGCCGTGGCGCAGGCGAGGGTGAAAGAAATCGCCCTGCCTCGCTTACGATGCAGTTCCGGGTCGATTGTCAGATACTTCAGCAGCTTGAACATCGGGACGCACGCCCAAGTAATGATCGCGCCCGCCGCCATCAGCAAGCCAAGCCAGCGAATCTGCTCGGGAAGCTGATAGGTCACCATGAACACGATCGCAAACATGATAAAGGTGCGATAGATCGTGCTGGTGATCGAATAAAGCAGCAACCACACCCGCTGCAACGGCGGCGGGAGGGGTTGGTTAGGCTTAATGCGGAAAACATGCCGCTTTACCAGCCCAAGCGTGTACTCGCTGCTCTTTTTCTGAAGATTTGGGATCTCCAGAAAATCTGAGAGCATGTAATAACCGTCATAACGCAGCAGCGGGTTGGCATTGAAGATAACCGTGCTCACCGAGGCGATGAACATCGCGTTGTAGCACAACTGGCTCAGCAAGGAGTTTGGGTCGGTATAAAGCCAGATGAACGCGCAAAGCGCCGCAAAGAAGATCTCAAAAATCATCCCGCCGGCGCCGACGAGCAACTTGTGCCACTTGTTCGGAAAACCCCATGCCGTCGATGCATCGACATAAGGCGTCGGCATGAGCACGAGAAACATGATGCCCATTTCATGGACTTCGCCGCCGAACCTGCGGCACATGAATGCGTGGCCCAGTTCGTGGATGAGTTTTGTTACGACAAACACCAGCCAGAGCCACATCCAATTCTGCGGCGAAATGGTGAACTTGGCGGCTTCGGTGATTCGCTGCCATTCCGGCGCAATCTGAAACGCGGCCAGCCCCACCACCGCAAGCCAGAGCAAAATGCCGAAGCCGCTGAGAAAAACCCGCATCAACGGCATCCAGCGGACGAGAAACCGGTCGCAGTCCCAAAGCGGGATGCGCGGAAACAGCACGTTCATCAGCCGCCCCTGCATTTTCCGCTTCACCTGCATCTTGTGACGGCGGAGCAACACCTGGGCATCGGGGGTGACATTGGTTTCGACCAGATTGGCCGCATAAAGCTGAGAAAGAATCTGAATCACTTCCGGCTGAGTCGGCGCGTCATCGGCGAGCGTCCCGCCGACCAGATCCCACGCCTCGCCGACGGTTCGACGGCCATCCAGCAGGCCGATGAAGCGATAGGCAGCATCCGAAAGCCGGTGAAACTGATTGCCCGCAGGATCGCGCACAACATACCAGCGCTCCCCGCGGTAATACTGGCGGCTGATCTGGGCCGTCGCGCGCAGCTTGGGCTTCAACGCCACCACCCGATACCAGGACTCTGAGAATGTGGGTCGTAATTGTAGCATGATAGTTCAGGGGCGAGTCATCAGAGGCAAGGGGGCGAGCACAAACTTGCTGCTCCAGCCTTGCCGCCCGGTCTCTTCTCTCATCCGTCCTTCTCGTAACAAGGCTCGCGCGCTTCGCTGAGATCGGGACTCATCAAGCCCTGCGCCGCACCTCTCGGCCGACTTACAGCCAAGTCCAAGCTTTCATTTTCACCCAATCAACGAACCGATGCGTGCCCTGCCAGATGAGCGACCGCGGTTCGATATTGATCTTCGCCTCACCCGCCATGCCCGGGAGCCAGTCGCTGCTCGCCGGGCCGGTGACCTTAGCGTAGACTCGAAACACGTTCTTGTTGTCCTTGGACTCGCTCAGCGGGACCTTGCGGATGATCTCGAATGGAATCTTGGTATCCGGCAGAGAGGTCGTGGCAAGTTCGCCGGTCTCCTTTCCGTTCACCTTCTGCGCCAGAGTGACTTCCTGAATATCGCGCTCGTGAACCAGCATTTCCACCTCGAGTGCGTCAGGGTCAACCACACCGATCGTGAAAACCTCATCACCCATCTTGATGACGGTGCCCTGCTTGTCCCACAGGTTGCCCTTGAGAATCTGCCCATCGAATGGCGCAACGATCCTGCCCTGCTCAACCTTTGACTTGTAAGCCAGTGCATAGGCCTCGGCGGCCTTGCCCATGATCTCGGATGCGATGGCGTCGGCAATCTTCCCTTCGCCGCGGAGCTTGGATGCCTCGCGGAACTTGCCCTCTGCTTCACGCTCCTTGGCAATCTGCTGCTGCTCGTAATCGAACGTCTGCATCTGCGCCAGCACGTCGCCCTTCTTGAAGCTATCACCCGACTTGAAATGCACCTTCGCCAGTACGCCCTCGTACGGGGCACTCATGATCCGTTTGTCGTTCGAGACAAACGTAAACGGTGCCGTGACGGAATACATCGGTTTGTACAGACAGACGAACAAGATCAGCCCAATGACCAGCATTGAGATGAGCACGCCAAGCCGATGCTTCGGCCCGACGACCATCTTGCCCACATTTCCCACCGCGAGCACCGTCTTGGTGATCCACCAACGATCAACCTCGTATCGGTCGTGCAACTGCGGCGAAAGCAACTCGGCGGCCACAACAAGGCCGTTCATCGCCGCGGGGTTGAGCTTGGTCCCCGGATGAAACTCCAGCGAAAGCACGCCCTTCACGTCGCCGCTTCGCCGCATCGGCAGGCTTAGAATCGTCGCCCCGCCTTCCGCGCGGCTGAGTTGTTGAGCCATGCGTGTGATGTTCTCTGAGCCGGTGCCGTCGGCCTCATAATGCACCGGGCCTTCCTGATCGGCGCACTCATCCATCACCTTTTCGATCATCACCGAAAGCTCTTGCTTGCGATCAAAGTTCTCCGTGTGGCTCATCGCTTTCAGCCGGATATTGCGAAAACGCTGCCAGCCAATGCTCACCCGCGCCGCGCCGGTGCGCGTTGCAAGCTCATTACACAATCCCATGGCCGCAGCGGTAAAGCCGTCTGCGGTCGCGAAGCTGCTGCTGAACTGCAAAACGTCCTGATGGGTCTTCGCCTGCACCGCGACGTGTTCGAGCTTGCGCCGGATGAGGAAGATATCAAAGTAACCCGCCACCAGCCGCATGCTGTCCAGCCGCTGCTGAGCCCGCTGAAGATCGCGGCAACGCGTGATGACGGCGGTCACTGCCACGATTGCGTTTTGCTCATTCCGCAGAAGCGTTACCAGGCAGTATTGAATCTCCCCCGAAGCATCGGCGGCGTCGACTTCGATCGCGCCATCTTTGCCCTGCTGCACGCAAGGCAGCGCGATCTCCTTAAATGCCTGCACCGCCGCGTCTTTTTGCTCCGGCGATGATGAATCGGGCCGAATGTGGTCCTGTAGTTCGAGTAGAAAGCCGCTCTGCTCGCCCGGCCGAACCAGAAATGCCGCGGCTTCAGTGCCAGCGACCGTCACCGCCTGCAGGTAAATCAGTTCGTGAAGGAACTGCGGCAGGTCCGGCGCGTTTTGTATCGCCTTCTGAAGCATTCCCACGCGCGATAAGGCGGTCTGCGCTTCCTGCTGTTGCTGCTGCCGCTGCTTCTCCTGCGAGCCGCCCGATTGTGATGAATCGATTACTGTAGCCATAAGAGTTTGTTGTCATTTACGAGTCTTGATTCGCCGCCGATCCGCTTGCATCAGCAACATCCTTCAACTACCCGCGCGCAACTCCCTGAATTCAAACCGCCTCGTTTACTCTTCCGCTCCACTTTTCAAACAGCGCTGGTCGCTCACGCCACACAAACCACTTTAGTTTCGCGCCGCGGTACCGCTCATCACGGTCGGGTCATTGAGAAGCTCGGCGGGCAGCTTGATTTCCACATCCAGACCCGACGCCCATCCCTGTGGATTGGGCATTTCCAGCCGAACCGACTGCGTGCCCGAGCGAGCATCAGCCACCGGAGCGATGAAGATAATCCGGGCCGACTGCCATGCATCAGCCTTGTCCACGGTGTAACGAACCGGAAGTTCCTGACCCGGGCTAAGTCGTGCCACCTGCCACGCTTTCAATAGCGGGACTTCGACCCAGACCGGATCGTTCTTCACAATGCTGATCGCGCCTTCCTGCTTTTGCGGGTCGGCCATTTCGCCCGGATCGACGCTGATTTTTTCAACGATGCCATCAATCTGGCTAACGATGCGCATGAGTTCGAGCTTTACCTTTGAACGGTTATACACCGCCACTGCCTGATCGTGCTTGTTTTTCGCCTCTGCGCGCTTCAAATCGGCCACTTCCATGGTGATGCGTGCCTCCTCCACTTCAGCGGGCGCGTACGCGGCGTCGCCGCCGCCGGCCTTGCGTTCATACTGCACCTTGCGGAGTTGAAACTCTTTCTCGGCGGCGTCGATTTCCACCCTGCTCTCGGCGTCAATACGCCGAATCTCGGCTTCGGCCTCGTCCAGGCGCGATTCCTGCTTCATCAAAACATCGCCCACCTTGACCGCATCGCCCTCTTTCACCATCACCTCGGCCACCAATCCCCCGGACTCAAAAGCCAGGGTGCGACGTTCGCTCGGCTGGGTAATGCCCCCGACGATCGCAGGTTCTGATGCGCTGCAAAACGCACAAGTTGCTGCGAGAAAGAGAGTTGCGGGGACGAATCGGTTCATATCAGATCCTCAAAGTCATGGGTCAAAGTTCGCGTTGAAGCCCGTAATGGACGCAACATGATAGCGTATAAAAGCACAAAAAGGCACGGTCAAGCGAAACCGAGCGTGTCTGATAACAAACATCGGCCAAACGCCCGCCGCCGCGACACTGCGGAGGCCACCGACGACCGGGCCGCTCCGCCGCCGGTTGCGGTTGCAGGCTCATAGAACGCCACCGGCGGGGTTCTACTTACGTTAGCCGTAGCCCAATGCCTCTAAATCATCCTCATCCATGCCAAAATGGTGCCCAAGTTCGTGTAAAACGGTGATACGGACTTCCCGCACCAGTTGTTCCCGCGAATCGCAGGCTAACTCGCAATCTTCCTGAAAAATCTCCACCTTATCCGGCAAAGCCGGCCCGTCTTGCACGCTTCGCTCGGTCATGGGGCGGCCGACGTACAAACCCAGCAGAAGCTCATCGTCCGCCAGGCCCACGCTTCGCAATTGTTCGCGCGACGGCCGTGGCTTGATCTCAATCAGCACTTCTTCCAACGCCGCGGCAAACTGGGGCGGCAGCGAGGCGATCGCTTCCTGCACCAGTGCTGCAAACTCCGCGGGAGAGATATGAAACGCCATCGACGGATTGTTGGCGAGAATGGGCGCGTTGTCGATTCGTCGCCGGTGAGTACGCTGTCTTCACCATGCAACCCGCTTTCATACACCCACATCAATTGCTGCCGCTCGCCGCGGCGTGGTTCCTGACAATCCTCACTGCCGCCGGGTGTTCCCCGCCGAGTGTCCTGCTCACACCCGTCTTTGATTCCCCAAAGCTCAAGGAGCAGACCGTTCAGTCGGGCCGATTTCTTGATGGCAGCAAGATCGCCATCATCGAAGTGGAAGGCCTGCTGATGAACGCGCGCGCCGCCGGGGGCATCGTGGGTGCACGCGAGAATCGACTCTCGCTATTCACACAACAACTCGAACGCGCCGAGACCGACCGCAAGGTGAAGGCGGTCGTCCTGCGCATTAACTCCCCGGGTGGAACGGTCACCTGCTCCGACGCGATGTATGAACTCGTCCAGCGGTTCAAAAAACGGACCGGCAAACCTGTCATCGCCTCATTTCAGGAAGTTGCCGCCAGCGGCGCGTATTACGTCGCCTGCGCCGCCGACACCGTCGTCGCGCAGCCGAGCAGTGTGTGTGGCTCGATCGGCGTGATCTTCAGCAGCTTCAATCTGGAAGGAACGATGAACCTCATCGGCGTGAAGCCGGAGACCGTCAAATCGGGCCGATTGAAGGACATGGCCTCGCCGTTCAAACCGCTTGAGGGAGAAGAGCGGAAGATTGTTCAGGAGATGATCGATTCGTACCATCGCCGGTTTATTACAGTGGTGCAGGACGGGCGCAACCTCGGGGATGACACCGCCATCGCCGACAAGACCGACGGCCGGATCTTCACCGGCGAGCAGGCGAAGGCACTTGGCCTGGTGGATGAGTTGGGACTGCTCGAAGACGCCATTTCCATCGCCCGCGATCGTGCCAAAGTACCGGGTGCGAAAGTGGTGATGTATAAACGCCCCTACGGCTACAGCGGGAGCATCTACGCCACGCAGGACTCTCCCCCGCCGCAAATGAGCGCGTTCTCGCTTCCGATTCCGGAGTCGGCGGTGTTGCCGAATGGGTTTTACTACCTTTGGCAGCCTTGACGTACAGAGTGATTTTGATGGCGACAACTTTGCATCCACTTGCCGATCGCACCAGTTCCCGCACAATGCCCCGCTAAGTGAAGATTGGCCTGATCATTTTCCACGCCGACCCCGCCCGCGGGGGTGCCGAGCGCTACACGATCGACCTGGCGCGATCGCTTTCGCATCGAGGGCACGATCTGACGCTGCTGGCTTCGAGCTTTAAGGATGCGCCCTGGGAAGTGAAGCAGATCAAATGTGATGCCAACGGGTTCACGCCCGCGATGCGCTATCGGTCATTTGTCAGCCACCTGAACACACATTTGCTGTCACATAATTTTGACGTTCTGCACGCGATGCTGCCGGTGAGCCGGTGCGACGTATACCATCCCCACGCCGGGCTGGCGGCAGAAAACCTGGCGACGGGACATTTGAAGTATCGTGGCAAGTGGGCACAGACGATGGCAAAACTTGGCAATCGCCTGAACGCGCGCCGGCGGCGGTTCGCCACGGTCGAGCGTGCCATGATGTCCACTCCCGTCCCGCCGCTGGTCCTGTGTCTGAGCGAATACGTCCGGCGGAGTGTGCTGGGGCGTTACATGATGAAGCCCGAGGCCCTGCCGGTTTTATACAACGGCGTCGACACGCGCAAGTTTGACCCAAAACAAAGGCCCGATGCCGGCGCCGCTGTCCGACAAAAACTGGGCATTCCGCACGACGCAGTAATCGCGCTGATGATTGCGCAGGATTTTCATCGCAAGGGAGTCGATATCGCCATCAAATCATTGGCGCGCGTGCCCGATGGAAAACTGGTGCTGGTGGTCGTCGGCAAGGATTTTTCGGCACCGTACGAAAAGATTGCGTCGAAGTTGGGGGCTGAAAAGCGAGTCTTCTTCGCCGGGGCGGCATCCGACCCATATCCGTACTACCGCTGCGCGGATTTCTTTGTGCTTCCCACTCACCATGATCCGTGCAGCCTGGTAGTGCTCGAGGCGCTGGCGATGGGCGTGCCGGTCATTACGTCGGCGGCCAATGGGGCGGGTGAGTTTCTTACGCACGGGCTGGACGGCATGATCGTGCCCGACCCTAACGACGTGCCGCGCCTTACTGAAGCGATGAAGGCGATGCTCGACCCGAAGCGAAGAGCCACCATGTCGCAGGCGGCGCTGATGTTGCGACCCAAGCTGGCGTATGACATTCATGTAAACGGATTACTGGCGATTTATCAGGCAGCGATCGACCGGAAACGCCGGCCCTCGGCATAGCCGTTGAGACAGGCTGTAGACACAGGCAGTTGACTATGTTTGAAACCACTCTCCGCGATCGATTCAGCGTGATTGAGCCGCATATTCGTAACCGGGATGTGCTCGACCTCGGCTGTGTTGATTCGCGCAAGGCAAAGCACAACGCGCAGGAGCGCTTTGAGTACAAGGCCAACCTGCTCCATAAAGCCATCGCGGCGGCCAATCCGGGGACGGTTGGGATCGATATCGATCCGGAAGGCGCAAAAGTGCTGAACGATCAGGGCTACCGAGTGCTGGTCGAAGATGTCGAGACGATGAGCCTCGGCCGAGAAGTTGACACGATCGTTGCCGGGGAAATTATCGAACATCTCGAAAACCCCGGAAAGTTTCTTCGCAACATGCACCGGCACCTGCGGCCCGGCGGGGTGATCATCATCAGCACGCCCAATCCCTTTTACGCCGGAAGCACTTGGAAAATCTGGCGGTATGGCAGGCCAGCGGTGCATGAGGAGCACATGGGCTGGCAAGACCCAACGACGCTGGCGCAACTGTTTAAGCGGACCGGGTTTGAACCAATCGAAGGCTATTGGGTGCAGCCGCCGGCCAGCTTCTTGAAAATCTGGAAGCGGTTTTTCCGCCCGTTTTTCTCACATACATTTCTGATGGTGGCCAGAAAGGCCTAGCCGTCAGGACCGCTCCCACCATTTTCGGTCATCATCCATTCGTTCCGTCGGCACAACCGCCGATGCACCCGCGTTGAGGGAAATCGTGTCGTTCACACCCTGCATGGGAGATCGCAGCGCAGCGGCGATGTTGGTGGACACCGCCGGGCGCGCGGGGCCCGGTCGCGCCCCCGGCTCGGCAAGGGATTGGCCAAACCTGCTGGCCAGAATGGTGAAATCAGCGAGCGTGACCGAACCGTTGTAGTTGAAATCACCCTGGCTGAACACTCGGCCTGTCTGGCCGAAGTGCGATGCCAACGCGGTGAAATCATCAAGATTCACCACCCGATCGCGCGTTGCATCCGCGGCGAGGACGAAGAAATCAAGTTCGGTGCCGGCTGCGAGCGCGTTGCCCGATGAATCGGTTATGCCCGCCGGATTGATCGTCGCCCGATAGTTGCCATCGCCAAGCGTGCCCCCCAAACTGACGGCGGCGGTGTTGGTGGCCGGGTCAAACGTCACCGTTGTGCCAAATGTCTGCAGCGTAGCCACGTCTTCTATCAGAAAGTCGCTCCCACTCAGGCTCGCGCCGACGTGTTCATTAAAGCCCACCATGACCCGATGCGGATTGACCTCAAACTCAAACGATGCACCCGTCACCAACGGCGGAGTGACATCCACCGCGCGGCGCAGCCAATTGTGGGCGCTCCACCCTTCCAACCCATCCGCCCAGCGTACCTTGTACCAGACCCAGAGGCTGTTGTTCGTATCGTTGTTGAACGCCGACCAGACGGGGCCTTCAATCACGGTGCCGAGCGCGCCATCCGTGCGTGTGCCGATGACGCCGCTTGTCGGATTCGGACCGCGGACATTCAAGCTGCCACTGCCGCCCTGGCTAAGTTCATAGACTTGCGCCGTATCGCCGACGCTGAGCTTGTTGGGCTGCGCCGCCGTCGATGGTGAGCCGCTACCCTGGTTCACCCACCACGATACCTCATTGCTGCCAATGGCTTTGTATGGGTCGAATGCAACCCGGTTCACTTGCGTTTCAAGGTGGAGGTGAAGCCCGGTGGAGTTGCCGCTCGTGCCCACGCCTCCGATCTGCTCGCCGGTGGCGATAAAACTGCCCAGCGGCTTGGTTGTCGTGGTGCCGGCTTCAAAATGCAGGTAGACGGTGTTGATCGGCAGGCCTGCGCGATTGTTTCCGTGGTTAATCCGGGCGAAATTGCCGTTGCCCGGGCCTTGGCCATCGCCCCAGCCGTCGTCTTTTCCGATCAGAATTCCCGGTGCCGCGGCAAACACCG
Source organism: Phycisphaerales bacterium UBA2421 (assembly GCA_002343075.1). Classification (GTDB taxonomy): domain Bacteria; phylum Planctomycetota; class Phycisphaerae; order Tepidisphaerales; family Tepidisphaeraceae; genus UBA2421. The sequence continues at coordinate 71,073 of DDRH01000056.1, forward strand.
GCCGGCCGCGCGGCCCGCCTGAATAGTCGGTCCCGCGGTGGTTGTTGTACGACTGCGAAGTGCCATTCCACGCGACAGCCCCCGCAGCCGCCTCGTTTCGGTCGTAGTAAAAGTGGACTGAAGTATCGACCGCCAGAGGCAGCCGAAAGTACACATTGTCAGCCGGAGACGGGTCGGGCCGGGCGAGCAGCAACCGCCGTTCGAGCAGCTCGAACGGTTGCGACACACGCCGCGAAGCTTCACCCGTCATTTTCAAGGTTCACCTGCTTAGACGATCGGCGTATCGATCAACTCGATCGCCCGCTGGCGATCGATGGCGGTGTTGGAAAATGCCACGGGGAGTGGCGACGAGCCCGGCGTCAGCGGCGTGCCACGCGGCAGGTCGGCCGGTGCCGGCACGCTTCGGCCGAAGTTGGCGGCAAGAAGCGTGAAGTCGTCGAGGTTCACCAGATCGTCATAGTTAAAATCGCCTTGGCTGAACGTGCGGCCAGTGCGCGAGAAGTTGGCGGCTAGCAGTGTGAAGTCGGGCAGATCGACCGTGCGCGACCGATTGGCGTCGCCCGCCAGCACAAAGAAATCGAGCGGCGCTAGCCCGGTCGCGGT
>DDRH01000056.1:71765-74122 GCA_002343075.1 Phycisphaerales bacterium UBA2421
GCGCTAGCCCGGTCGCGGTGTTGCCTGCGGCGTCGGTCACAGTTCCGGGGGCAAAAATCGCCCGATAGTTGCCATTCGCCAGCGTTTCTGTGGGAATTAACAGCGTGGTTGTGCCGGCGTCGATGACATCAAAGCTCGCCGACACCGGCGCAAGTGTCGGAACTGAAAGGAGTTGGATGCTTCCCGCATTTATCGAGCCGCTCACGGCTTCATTGAAGGTGAACTGCAGTTCCTGCCGCTGTTGAAACTCAAACCCGTTGGAAACCGCCGCCGGGGCGACTGTTTCGATGGTGATGACGGCAGTCTGCGAGTTGGGCGATGTTCCACGCACGTCCTGCGCGGTGGCAACAAGGCTGTAAGTACCATCACCCAATGCCGGGGTGGTAATCTCCCAGACGGCTTCCGGCGATGCCGTTGCAGTGCCGAGCAAAATCTGCTCGCGGTACAGCCGGACCGTTGAGCCGGGCTGCGCAAAGCCGGTGATGGTCGGCGTGGTGTCATTGGTAATGCCGTCGTTGTTGCTAAAGCCGAAATCAGACTCCGGTGCAATCGCGACACTCGTCGGCGCCGAAGGCAGATTGGCCGAGGGGACTGCGCCATTCATCAGATAAGTGCCGATGTCTCCCGCCTGCCCATGACTCGACACGCGCAAGTAGTAAACGCCCGGCGAGGTGACGTTGAAGTTGATCGCCTCATTCGCGTTGGCAGTGGCAGAACTCGCCACGACATTGCCCAGCGAATCAAGAATCGCCATGGATGGGTCGATCATGCCAATGTTGGCGCCGGTGATCGCTGTCGGCCCCGCAACGCTCAGGCTCACGAGGCCCAGGCCCGCTTCAAATCGATAGAGATCGACATCGGTGATCGAAGTAAGGATACCCTGAGCGGAAACAGTGAAGCCGTCCAAAGGCAAGTCAGCCGCGGTGGCGAGTGTGCCGCCGGCTTCGTCGGCGCGGTAGCCGAAATTATTGGCCGGTCGTGAGAGAAGATCCAGATCGGTCTGCGTCCCTCCGCCGAGGCCTGAACTCGGGCCGACCCACCACAACCCCCGCCGGGTGGAATAGCTGTTACCCATTGTCGGAGCGCGGAGTGCGTTGCCCGGGTTATATTCCTGCGAGAGCGTTCCACCGTTGTAGGTGCTTTGATGGCGCAGTCCGAAGCCGTGCCCCGCTTCGTGCGCCGCCGCTTCGGCGACGAATTGCAGGTTGTTCGGATTTTGCGCCGAAAACACCCACCCGATGCCGCCCGTCCCGCCGCTTTGAAATCCATTTACAAACGCCACACCCCCTGCGTTGCCATACCACGAGCCGTTTCCGCTGATCATAATCACAAATGACTGGCCTGCGATCGGCGCATTCCCCTGCCGCGTGGTGACGTTCACTCGAAACGGCGAATACTTCTCGGCCACACGCCGCCAGATTTCTTGGATATTGCTTAATTCCTGAGGCGAATAGGTCGTGGCGTCCGAGTCGGTAGTGTAGGCAGGTTGTTGTCCGGGCGTGCCGTTGCTCCATGACGGCACATTGCGTCCGTCAAAATCCAGCACCAGATCTACCGGCGCACCCGGATTAGAATCGAGCAGTGGCAGTTCGCTCAGGGGCACGTTCATCTCCGGCGCGCCCGCAGCCGACGCGGCCTCGAAATCCCACTTCCCGGCGTCGGGAGGCAATGCACAGCCGGCGCAGCAGCACGCGCCCGGCACATGCGACAATTCCAACGACTCAGCCGACAGCAGGCGACGGGCTTCCAAGGAATCCAGATTAGTGCGCATTCACGCTCCACAAAGATAGAAACACCCCATGCAAACGCCCTCCAAGGGCGCCCGCGGCGATCCAAAACTAAAAACCCCGAACCCAGACCCTGATCTGCCGGAAAATCTACCGGATGAGCGCGCCCGCGGCAATCTTAATCTGCGGCCGGCCTTCGCCGCCCCCGCCGACACGCCGCCGTCGCCAGTGGGAAAAGCACAATCAGCGCCGGCAATGCCGGCTCCGGCACCGCCCGGGCGGCAGTCGCGCCAAAGTTGGCTGCAAGCGGAGTGAAGTCGTTAAGATCGACAAGACCGTCATAATTGAAATCCCCACCCGCCCAAACCGCGCCCGACGACCCAAACCCCGCCGCGAGACGGGTGAAGTCGTTGAGGTTTACCGTGCCGTTCAGATCTGCATCGCCTGCGAATGTGTAGCGAATGAGCACATCCTGATCGCGCACAAGCTGGTCGAAGAACACCGCCGGCGGATCGGTGGGGCCGATTCCGAGCACATCGCCAGCAACGCCGTAGCCGACGGCGTATGATGGATTGGCCTGTGCCATCGAAGAAGTCAACCGGCCCGCCGCCAGCAACTCGCGCACCCCCG
>DDRH01000056.1:74284-79945 GCA_002343075.1 Phycisphaerales bacterium UBA2421
ATCGTTCAAATCAACCACGGCGGTGGATGCGATGGCAAGCGATTCGGCCCGGCTGGTGGTGGCGGAACCGGGAATGAAGTTGATGCGCCCGCCTTGCGCGTTGATACCACGCCCGCGGTACCAGGCGAGTTGAAGCGTCCCGGTTCCCGTACTTCTGACTTCGTGGCTCAACCATCCACCAGCAAACGTCAGCGGTGCCGTCGCAGCCAGATTGAGTGTCGCCGTGCCCAGCGGCACCACGGTTGACGTGAAGGTTAACGGGTGCGTTCCATCGAACCGAATTGTTCCGGTGTTCGAGAAGCTTCCAGGCCAGCTAAGTGCGTTGTTCAAAATCCGAGGGCCGCCTTCGGCAGACAGTGACAGCGGAGCAGGCGAAGCAAACTCCACCCAGACCGGCCCTGAGCCCAAAGCGGAATCAGAACCGATCGCCAGATTGCGTCTGATCACCGTCCCACCTGTGTAGCTACCGTTGCCGCGCAGCGTGAGGGTGGCACCGCCGTCCAGCTGCAGTAAGCCATCCCCTGAGATGATTCCATTCATTTCAACCGAGGAGTTTGCGCCTTGCGCCGCTCCAACCGTTACAACGCCACTGATCTCCAGATTGCTGTGAAACCGATGCAAAGGGATCGATGATAGGTCGCTACTGAAGGCGATTGTCGTGGGCAGAGCCGAATTGGAGATGATCTTCACATCTCGCTCGAACGCCTGCGAACCTGCTCCGATACTGCGGATCGTCAGAGAACTGCCTCGGTTGGAGTCTCCGTAGAGAAAGACCGGTGCGGTGCTGAGTCCCAGCGGCCCGGGCGTACCAGGCGCGCCGGATACCGCCACTTCGACACGCCCGGACAGGTGAGTTTCCCCGGTGTAGGTGCTGGCGCCGCGCAAGGATACATCTCCCGCCACCGTCAAGCCCCCGCTGCCGCTGATTGCGCCCGTTACGGCGAATCTCTGCGAGCCATCGATCACCATCGGGCCATGAATGATGCCCTCGTGATCCAGGAAGCTGATTCGATTTTGGAATGTCACCGCCGCCGATCCAAACAAGCCCCCGCCATGAATTGTCACTGTACCAGTTCCAGGGCTTACGGCGCTTCCGTGTGTCATCCGCACTGCTTTAGCGCTCACGCCATCCATCAAGCCGTCTACGGTCACGTTCGAATCAGGCGCATGGGTAGAGACCAAAGCCGACCGGGCAACCCACTCGCTTTCCTGCAGAGGGCGCAGCAGGCCACCGTCGAAGGTGATAGCCCGCGGGGTATTGTTGCTCGAGAAAGCTACAGCGAACGGCACAACGCCCACGGCAGGTGTGCCGGCTGCTCCGCTACCTGCCAAGGCTGGCGCCGTGATAATCTGAGGATGCGCCGCTGCGCTGGTAATCAGAATTCCGCCCCCTGATCGGGTGACTGATTGTGCGGTAAATGTACCTGTCGCGGAGCTTCGTCCCGGTTGTAGCTCGATCTGCCCGATGATCTCCGGCTGCGCGGAAGTGCTGAAATGAACTGCACCGGACTGAAGCCTGACTACCGCCGAATCATTGATCAAGTTGCCGGGTGATTGAACACTGGTCGTGCCAACGGTCAGCCCGCCGTAGGCGTTGATGTGTTGGGTCGCTGATAACTTGCCATATGCAGTGTCCGCTGACGGCCCGAGCAGGACGTTTGATGCGATGGTGGTTGATCCCGTGTGCGCGAAGTCATCCACCACGAAAAAATGATTGTTTGTCGATGGGACATCTCCCGGCGCGAAAAAAACACTGCCTGGCCCAGACGCGCTGCCGAGCGTGCCACTGTTCACAACTGATGTGCTGAGAAAAGTGCCGACGTTGGCGGAGATATAAACATGCCGGTCGCGCAAATCGGTTAAGACTGCCAAGCCCCCGCCGTCAAGTGTGACAGATCCGGCTAGTGCGCCCAGCGACTCAGGCCGGGTCGCGATAAGCCAGCCATCAAGGATGTGTGTACCCCCGGTGTATGTGTTGATGCCGCTGACCGCAAATCTGCCCGTGCCGGTCTTGGTCAGCCCGTTTTGACCGTGAATCGGGCTGTCGATGGCATCTGTCCAGGTAAAGCGAGTGCGTGGACCTGGTGGACCGATGTCGGTCGCCACGACCGCTTCGCCGACTAATGTGATCGAGCCGGTTCCATTCCCAGTTCGAAACGCGAAACTCCCGGAATTCTCCCAGCGGCTGAGCGTGACGTTGTCGTTCAGGGTGATGAGCGTCTCCGACCGAAACGGATTCCCCCCCGTCACCACCCCGCCGTTGCCGGGCACATTGGGGAAACTGGACCAGTTGTACGGATCGTTGAAGTCGGCGGTGGTTCCCAGGCCTGTCCAAGTCCCAGAGATCTGCGCCAAAGCCGCAGTCGAGAGGGTGAAGGAAACGATGCTGGTTGCGATAGCTTGTCGGGAACGACGTTTCACGCGCGGCTACTCCCCTCGTTGTTCTAAGTTCAACCAACAATAACCCCACCGCGGTCAAATGCAACGAAAATCCGTATATACGCACGCCAAACCTACAACAAGGCGAGTACGCCCATATCATGGCACCCGAGAATTCATCGGTAGTTTCCAGCAGTTTTGACTGATGGGTGCCACTACTTGGCTCTCAAGCCAAGTAGTGCCGGGCGCTGAGCTAAATCACGCGGTTGCTTGTGTCCGGCGGTGCTGACTTGTCACGGTTCAGCGCATTTCACTGCAGCACTTCGACGGATATGGGGGTGTAGTCATCGTTGTCGCGTGTTGCGGTGTCGGTGCCGAGGCCGCCGTCGAGGAGGTCCTGGCCGGCATCGCCGAAGAGGGTGTCGTTGCCGGTCTCCCCGTAGAGTTTGTCGGCGGAGTCGCCGCCGCGAAGCAGGTCATCGCCGACACCGCCGAAGAGTCGATCGACGCCCTTCCCGCCGACGAGCAAATCGTTGCCGTCGTTGCCGTAGAGGCGATCGTTCCCGCCGCCGCCTTGGAGTTCGTCGTTTCCTCCGTTGCCGTTGAGTCGATCCTCCCCGCCGCCGCCGATGAGTACATCTGCCTGAGCACCGCCAGAAAGGGTATCGCTTCCGCTACCGCCAGTGAGGGTATCTTTGCCCTCGTCGCCGAATGCATAGATCGGCTTGGCGAAGGAATCGTCGGTGGTGAGCCGATCGTTACCCGCACCTGCGAGAACATCGATGCGATCGATTGATGAGGATGCGTAGGTGAGCGGAATGCCGTTGCGATTGACGGTGATGTTTGAGCCGGAGGTTCCGAGGGTGAAGACGTCGTTGCCCGAGGTTCCGTTGATGGTGAGAACGCGGTTGGAGGTGGAGGCGAAGGTATCGAGTGGGACTCGGAAGACGACGCCGCGATTCTGGAATCCGCCGGGGCTGAGGGTTCCGCCGAGGTCGGTGGTGCCGAAGAGCGCGTTGTTTCCGAGGGTGACACCGGCGTAGGGGAACGCGCCGTTGGTTCCGTCGAACGATGCGAGCGTGGTAGGTGATCCGCCGGTGATTGGGAGCGAGAAGACCGCGCCGCGAGTGCTCGCTCCGCCGGACAATGCCGTGCCGAAGAGCGTGTTGCCGGAGAGGACGAGTCCGCCGATGGGTCTGAATGGGTTCGGGCTGGAGTTGATGAAGGATGTGAGCGTGCTGACGGTTCCGCCTGTGAGTGGGATGGAGAAGACTGTGCCCCCATTGCTCGTGCCTCCGCCGTAGGTGGTTCCGTAGAGGGTGTTGCCGGAGAGCGTGAGTTCGGAGTAGGCGTCGCCGCCGTTGGTTCCGTTGAAATGTGCGAGCGTGGAGATCGCTCCGCCGGTGATGGGAACGGAGTAGATCGTGCCGCGATTGCTGGACCCGCCTTTGAGGGTTGTGCCGTAGAGTTTTCCGTTGGTGAGGAGGAGTCCGCCGCGTGGTTCTTCGCCGTTGGTGCGGTTGAAGGAAGCGAGTGTGGTGATGGCTCCGCCGGTGACGGGTACGGAGAAGACCGCGCCGAAGTTGTTCGCGCCTCCGGTGCGGGTGGTGCCGTAGAGGGTGTTACCGGAAAGGATCACGCCTGCTTCGGGGCGTGCGCCATTGGTGCCGTTAAACTTGGCCAGCGTCGTGACAGCACCACCGGTGATGGGCAGCGAGAAGACAGTGCCGAATCCGTCGGCGGTGGTGGTGCCGAAGGTGGTTCCGTAGAGCGTATTGCCCGAGCGAATGAGTGTGCCCCGCGGGTCGCCTCCGTTGGTATTGTTGAAGGTCGCCAGCGTGGTTGGCGACCCGCCGGCGACGGGTACGGAAAAAACGCTCCCGGCACCGTTGGCGGCTCCGCGCTGCGTCGTGCCGTAGAGCTTGTCGCCGACGAGCAACAGCCCGCCGTAGGGGTTGGCACCGTTGGTGTTGTTGAACGCGGTCACAACAGAAAATCCCGACAAGAGCCTGCGCGACTCGAGGTTTTCGATCAGGCTGAGCGGCGAAAGGCGACGCTCGGGAAGACGCATCTTCATTCTACTTGCTCCAGTTGTCTGCGATCCGGCAGGATTGCCACCCGATTCCGCCAGTGAAAGTCACAGGGTTGACCGGGATTCTCAGGTTAAAGTGCGTAGTCGATCGGACCGCGGGGCCAAGTTTCGAGGAGAAATCCCTCGGGTGAACCGGTGACCCAATGCCCTTCACGCAAAGAAAGCTCGCCCGTCGGGCAGTTCATCTTATGAACGAAGAGAAATTCACCTCTTTCGCGTTCAACTGGATCGTCTGGGCAGTCGACTGGGGAAAGTTCGCCAGTTATAGGACCGTCAAGTCCGCGGTGTTTCCCTGCGGTCGAAAGCAACCACAATCCGCTTGTTCACGAGGGAAACCCCCGACAAGGCGAGTAGGCTACCGGTTGACACACGGAATACCTCTTGAGTTTCCCGGTGGCACGACTTGGGGTACTCGCGTGGTCGTGGGGTCCCATTGCAACCGATTCTGCACCCATTTCAGCATCGGCACGACAAGGGCGAGAAGCCCATGTCGTGCCACCCGCATTCTCCTTCGCGGGAAAAAAATGCCCGGCGCTGCGCTTTTTGTTCACCGCTGGCGCAACACGGGGGGTAGTAAGGAAAGGATGAATGATGAATTATGAATGATGAATGGGGGAGGACGGTGCGCGGTTTGCCTGCGTGCCCTGAATTGCCCGGAAATGCCCGATTTTTGAAAATGCGTTTTACTACTTACTTCCGAGTCATTAGTGACTGTCAGATAGGCACTTACCGGCTGCGAAACACTTGAATAGTGCGGAACGGGAACGACTTCTATCGCGAACTACGGGGCTTGGGGGGGACGTGGGCGAGGCGGTGGGAGGGAGGCGCGATCGCGCTCCCCCTCTCGGGTGGCCGAGAGGGGGAGCGGTCGGTTTGCGTGCGGGTCAATGCGTCGCCGAATCGTCGCCGATGCGCATCGAGTAAAAGCTGCGATAGATGAATACCAGCGCGATCAGGAAGAACACGCCGGCGAGAATGTGTTGCAGGGTGACGTTGCCGCTCTTTGTCATCTGAATAGCCAGCTCGACGGCGAGCAGGCCGAAGAGCGTGCTGAACTTGATGATCGGATTGAGCGCGACGCTGCTGGTGTCCTTGAACGGATCGCCGACGGTATCGCCAACGACGGTGGCATCGTGCAGCGGGGTGCCCTTCATTCGAAGCTCGGTCTCGACGATCTTCTTGGCGTTGTC
>DDRH01000056.1:80094-82980 GCA_002343075.1 Phycisphaerales bacterium UBA2421
GTTGGCCATGAAGATGGCCTGGAACAGGCCGACGACTGCCAAGCCGATGAGGAAGCCGACGAAGAAGTAGGCATCAATGAACGCGGTGGCGAGGGTCATGAAGAACACGGTAAGGAAGATGTTAAACATCCCCGCCTGCGCGTATTGCGTGCAGATGGCGACGACCTTCTTGCTGTCTTCCACCGAGGCCTTGGTAACGCCTTCGAGCTTCATGTTCTGCTTAATGAACTCGACGGCGCGATAGGCACCGGTGATGACCGCCTGGCAGCTTGCACCGCTGAACCAGTAAATCACCGCAGCGCCCATGATCATGCCGAGCAGGAACGGGGCGTGCAGAATCGAAAGGTTGGAGATGGCAAGCTGATTGGTCAGGCCGTCGGTGAGAAGCATGATGATGCTGAAGACCATGGTGGTCGAGCCGACGACCGCGGTTCCGATCAGCACGGGCTTGGCGGTGGCCTTGAACGTGTTGCCGGCGCCGTCGTTTTCTTCCAGCAGCATCTTGGCCTGCGTGAAGTCGGCATCCATGCCGAAGTTTTGCTTGAGGTCGGCCTTGATGTCGGGCTGTTCTTCGATGAGCGAGAGTTCATAAACCGATTGCGCGTTGTCGGTCACCGGGCCATAGCTATCGACGGCGATGGTGACAGGGCCCATGCCCAGGAAGCCGAAGGCCACAAGGCCGAAAGCGAAGATCGCCGAGGCCGGCATGATGGAACTCAGGCTGCTGTTAACGTCGCCGGGGTTGACCGGGACACCGATGAGGGTGATGAGGTATGCAATCGCCATCAGACCTGCGATCGTCACCCCGCCGACCCAGAACGCGCTGAAATTGCCGGCGGTAAGACCGGAGAGAATGTTGAGCGACGCCCCGCCTTCCTTGCTGGCGGTCACAACCTCGCGGACGTGGCGAGCGTGGACGGAGGTAAAGATCTTGGTGACTTCAGGAATGATGGCCCCTGCGAGCGTGCCGCAGGTGATGATGGTTGCCAGCTTCCACCACAGATCGGTGTTGGCATAAGTGCCGACGGTGATGTTGCCCATCATGAAGTAGGAGACGACGTAGGTGGCGATGATCGAGAGAATCGAGGCGAGCCACACCAGGCTGGTGAGCGGGGCTTCGAAGTTGAAGCTGCGCTTCGTCAGATAGCGGGCCTTGGCGAAGGCTTCATTAATGAAGTAGGCCAGCCCGCTGGTGACAACCATGAGGAGGCGCATGACGAAGATCCAGACAAGCAGCTTGGTCTGAATCATCGGATCGTTGATAGCGAGGAGAATGAACGTAATGAGGGCAACGCCGGTCACGCCGTAGGTTTCGAAGCCGTCGGCGCTGGGGCCAACGCTGTCGCCGGCATTGTCGCCCACGCAGTCGGCGATGACGCCGGGGTTGCGCGCGTCGTCTTCCTTGATCTTGAAGACGATCTTCATGAGGTCCGAGCCGATATCGGCGATCTTGGTGAAAATGCCGCCAGCCACGCGAAGGGCTGCAGCACCGAGTGATTCGCCAATTGCAAAACCGATAAAGCACGGCCCGGCCAGGGTGCGATCAATGAACAAAATGATCGCCAGCATGATGAGCAGTTCGACGCTGATGAGCACCATACCGATCGACATGCCGGCCTTGAGCGGGATGGCGTAGCAGGGGTATCCGAAACCCTTGAGCGAGGCGTGCGCCGTGCGACTATTGGCAAAAGTGTTGACTCGAATGCCAAACCACGCGACTGCGGCCGAGCCGGCCATGCCCACGAGGCTGAAGCCGACAATCATGCCGACCTTCCAGGCCGGAAAGCCCTTGCCCATGATCTCTTCGCCGGCGGAGTTGAGCTGACCGGTGGGATACTCGGCTAAGAAGCCGAAGTAGAAGACGATCGCTGCGGTGATAAACACCCAGAGGATCATGAGGAACTTGGCTTGAGTGAAGAGGTAGGTTTTGCAGGTGACATAGATCAGCTCGGAGACTTCGAGCATGCACTTGTGCACCGGCATCTTCTTCAGCTGGGCATAGATGCCGACACCGAAGAGCAGGCCGAGTACGCAAATGCCCAGCCCCCAGAGCAGCAGGGTGTGCCCCGTGGTGGTCCCACCGAGGTACATCTTGGCGGTGGTGAGTTCTTCGGGGAGTTTAAGCTTCGCCTCGCTTGCCATCGCCGGGGTCGCGACGACGGCGAGAAGAAGACCAACGGTAAGGGCGATGGTTAGCCCTTTCCAACGAGTCAGGTATCGCATGTAAGTTCGGAGCCTCCTCAAGCTCTTGCACGATCGGCGGATTCACACCCGCCCGGGTTAAGGGGGTGGGATGTTAAACGGAGCGATGCGTTCGTACAACCATCGCTCCGCCATAACGGACAACTTTCCGTTTTATCGGCAGATGGAATGAAAAATGGATAGCCTCAACGGCGCAGAAATTGCTTTGACTTACTCGCAGCGGGGCATTCTGGCTTTTGCGCGAACAAATACAGCGCTCATCCAGCGGGGGGCATTGCTCGCCCGCGGGGCCGGGGGATTCTCACACCCCCGCCGCCTTGCGGAACGTGGCGGCGAGGTCGGTTTTTTCCCAGGTAAAGGTGTCGTAGACCTTGCCGTCGACCTTTACCTTGCCGGGCTTGCGGCCGAAGTGGCCGTGGCTGCTGGTCGGGCGGAAAATCGGGTTGAGCAACTGCAGATGATTGATGATCCCGCGGGGCTTGAGATCGACATGCTTCACGACGATATCGCTAATCTTCTTCTCATCGATCTTGCCGGAACCAAAGGTGTCGACAAATACACTCACCGGCTCGGCAATGCCGATCGCATACGCGAGTTGCACCTCGCACTCGTCGGCGAGTCCCGCAGCGACGATGTTCTTGGCGATGTATCGCGCCATGTAGGCAGCCGAGCGATCGACCTTCG
>DDRH01000056.1:83328-83474 GCA_002343075.1 Phycisphaerales bacterium UBA2421
CTCGATCATCTCCTTCTTGGCATCATCGCTGACCACTTCGCCCTTGATGATGCTGGTATCGTGTTGCGTGCTCAGCACGACGGTGTGCACACGCGTCGGACGGCCATTTTCGTACTCGACCGTGACCTGGCTCTTGGCATCCGGGC
>DDRH01000056.1:83609-129573 GCA_002343075.1 Phycisphaerales bacterium UBA2421
GACCTGGCTCTTGGCATCCGGGCGGAGATATTTCAGCTTACCCGACGCGCGCAGGTCGGCCTGCTTCTCCATGATGCGATGGGCAAGCCAGATGGGCAGCGGCATGAGGTCTTCGGTTTCTCGGCACGCGAAGCCGAACATCATCCCCTGATCGCCGGCACCTTCTTCCTTGGCGGCCTTCTTGCTGCCCTTGTCGCGGGCGTTGTCCACGCCGCGGGCGATGTCGGCGCTCTGCGAGTGGATGGCGTTCAGCACGCCGCAACTGTCATGGCTGAAACCGATATCCTGATGGTGATAACCGATCGACTTGATCGTGTTGCGGACGATCTCATCAACGTGCACATAAACATTGGTCTTCACTTCGCCGGCAACCACCACCTGGCCAGTGGTGCAGAGCGTTTCACACGCAACGCGCGTCCCGCGGATGTCGTGTTTCTCTTTTATTTCCTGGGCGAAGATGGCGTCGAGAACGCTGTCGGAAATGGCATCCGAGACTTTGTCGGGATGACCCATCGATACCGATTCGCTGGTGAACAAGTGTTTGCGTGCGGATGCCACGTTGAATGCTCCTTCGATTTTCTGAATCAAACCCGTTTCAACCGCCGGGCGTGCGGGAGGGGAAACATACAGCGGAGTGAATCGGGGAGCAAGCGGGCATCCATCCGAAAATCCGGATGAATGGAGAGATGAATCAACCCGACGGTGTTCGCCGCTGGTTGAGAATGGGTGATTTTATGAGGAAACTGAGGTCATTCCTTCTCTTTCTTGCGTCCCCCGATGGCGTCGATCAGCCCGCCGATGGGGTCGCCGGCCTTCCCGCCGATGGCCCCGCGCAGTTGCGCCTCGATCAGCCTGCCGACGATGTTCCCAAGGTCGACCTCCGGGCTTGTCGTCGTTCCGGCGAGGCTGATCGGTACGCCGTCGGGGAAGATTCGCATCATGTCCTTCTCACTCACACGAATCATCCGCCCCACCAGCGCCGGCGGCAACGACACGCGCAGCTGCTGCTTCAAATCGCTCAGCCGAATGTCCCCGCGAAAGCTCAGAGGCATGTTCTTCGGAATCGTGATCGTTGCGCCAGTGATCGGGTCCGTCGCCTCGACATCCTCCCTCAACGAAATCGTCAGGTCCTGCGTCGTGCGACCCTTCTCCAGCGTGATGACTGCATCGCGAATCTCGCCTCGAAAGACATCCGTCTGGTTTTTTGTCAGGCTACCGAGCTTCAGCGCGCCGGCGACTTTGCCGAACATGAGGCTTCCGAGTGGATTGGCGATGTCCAGCTTCGTTACCGACATCACGATGCGCGCGTCGCCGCTTTCCGACGTTTGCCACTTTTCAATCAGCGCCACGCCCTCACATCGCTCGATGGTGACATCCAGCAGTCCCGCGGCGCGCTCGGTATTCGCGAACGTCGGGTTAATGTACTTGCCCAGGGTGTTGCCCAGGGCGGGATTGATGCTGACATTGTGCAGAAGCCGGTGCTTCTTCGGGCCATACAAACGCGGCTCGTCCGGTGCACTCAGATCGACATAAAATCCATTAAGGTTGAGCGTGCCGCCGTTGGCGGTGGCCGGTGGGGGAAAACGCTCGGCCTTTGGCTTGTCGGCGAAGGCGATCGCCGCCTTGCCATCACGAAGCGAAATCGGCACGGTAAGCTTTTCGATCGTCAGCCCGGCTGCTGCAGCGGCATCAACCCGAATCTGTCCGTCGGCGTTTACAAACTTGATCGCCTCATTAAACGGCCTATCGGGATAGCTTCCGCTGACCCGGAAAGACTCGGTGTGCGCGCCGACGAACGTCGCGCCTTTGAGCGTCTCGCGCGTTTCAACGTCCAGCAGTGGCTCGACGATCGGCCAGAGCTTCGCCAGATCGTAGGTCAGATCGAGCTTCACATTGTCGAATCGTCGCTCGGTCACCCAATCGGCCACAGCGCCGCTGAGTTTGATGCTCAGCGCATTAGTCTGCGGCATGTCGACGGTCAACGATCTGATTTGCGCGTTGGACTTCACCAGATCGGCCGAGATGTCGTTGCGAACGGCCAACTGCTTTTCGAGAGGGGTGATCTTCCCGGTGGCCACATCGCGCATGTGGAGGTTGTCGATTGTGATCGCGCCATTGAGATTGACCGCATCACCGGCATTGGAAAGCTGCTGCGTGACCTTCAGCCGCCCCGCGTAGGGGAGCGCCTCGCCGCCTTGAATCACCGCGAGAAGCGGCGCGATCGCTGCAAGCTCGCCCACGAGTTCCACCCCGCCGCTGGCCGTCGGCTTGGTCAATACGTCGGTAATCGTAATGGGGCTGGGCATGGAAAGTTGCGCAACGCGCAAGTCGCCGGTGAGCTGCGTTACCTTGATCGAACGAATCTGTTCCACCACCGCATCGAGATCGGCAACCACTGCCAGGGTGATCGGGGCAGACCGATCAAACGCAAACGCTTGCGCGCCGCGGCGAAGCGCAAGATTGCTGATCGCGGCATCGGACACTGTGAGCTTGCTGGTGGTCCCCTCGCGAGCAAGGTTCAGCCGAAGCGCCGCGGTGCCGTTGGTGATGAGCAGAGGCTCAACTGGAGTTGTTTCGGCCGACGTCGTAGCGCCAACACCGGAGGACACATCCACCGGAACAAACGCAGTCGCGAGGGCATAAAGTTTCGGCAGATTGGGGATGCTGATTTCGGCAGCAAGCGCTTGGGCTATGTCGTAGGTGCCGACGGGCTTGGTATCGGTTCCCAGCAGCAACTCGGCCTTCGTCAGAGCCACCGTCGCAAAGCTGCTGTCGAGGCTCGCAGTCGCCCGAAGGGAAGAAAGGTCGGCCGACGTAACGACGGCGGCCTTCATTGCCACCCGCTCGCTGGTCATCGCCTGTTGACCGCCCGCGGTAATGCCGAGTTGCTCGATCAAACCGTCGAGCGTCGCCGTCGACTCCGTGCCAATCCCGCCGACCAAATCGATCGTCGCGACGAGGGTTCCATTCTGAACTCTGGCGGGTGTCTCTCCCAGCGCCTGAATTGCCGCGCCCAACTTCACCAGATTGGCAGTCAACTGAAGACGTCCGCTGCCGGTCATCGCGCCCGATTCGCTCATTCGAATCTGCAACGGCGGATCGGACTTTGCGAGCGTGAAAATGGACGAGGTGACACTCACCTGCGACAGGTCTGCAGACACACCGCTGGCCAGGCCGATCGTGCCAAGTATCTGCGTTACGATCTTCTCGCGATCGAGCAAAACCGCGCCGGCTTTGGCCACCGTAAGGTTGGGCGTGCTCAACGACAACGGCTTGCGGAGTGTGACAGTCTGACCCTTACCATCGTAGCTGCCGGCGACATTGGCATAGATCTGGCCATCGCGAATCTCGATCTGCTGTTCTTTCAGCGCCGGCATAAACGCCCCAAACTGCGAGACGAGTTTGGGCAGACTGCTAATGGCGAGGTTCGTCAGTTCAAACTGCTCGACCGAATTGGACGCAAGATCAAGGTTCTGCGCAGTCGCTGCAAGGTCGAGCACCCTTTCCGTCGGAGTGTCGCCACTGGTGACAGCGACGTTTGCACTCACAACTTTGGCAATCCCGCCGGCACCGTCGGTGCCGAGGGTGGAATCGATCGTGAGCGCCATCGCGCCGATGTTCACAGGCGGCTGTTCGGGAATCTGCAGGTTTACACCAGACAGGTTCACCTTTGCACTTGCGGCAACCGTACTGTTGGGTTTCTGCAGGTCGCCCTTGCTCCCGAGTGCAAAATCAAACTTACCTTGCAACCCAATTCCGCCGAGGTCGACAAACTGCGACAATTGCGACTCGAGTTTGCCGAGGTCGCCGTCGCCGGAGAGTTCAAGCTTGTCGATCGTCACCCCCCCGCCGTTGATTCTCGCGAAGTCGCTGGTGAGCACGAGCGCCATATCGGTCAGCGCATTCAGCGGATCGACCGCCGGCGCATAGGTGGTGTCAAACGACAATCCGATTGGCGCGAATGCGATCTTCTGGCTGTCGCGCGTGCCGGCAGCGTCGATGTCGAGCCGCATCTTGGCAAAGCTCTTGTCTTTCCGCAGCGTAAACCCGGCGGTGTGAATCAGTTGCCCCGACTCGATCTTAACGCCTTCAAGCAGTTGCGCCGCCCGCGGGAGTTGGTTCAGCAGGTCGGCGAGGTCGGTTATCGAGAGGGTCGAGCTCAGCCACCCGTCAGCTCCCGGAGGCTTGCCGCTGGCAACGTTGGCCAGCGACTCCTCCAGCAACTCACCGGCGAGCACAATCTGAAACTGCGGCGCGTCGACCCGCAGCGACTGAACCCTGACAATCGCAGAGCCAGCATCGTCCGCGGCACGGGTGATTTTGATGGGGATGTCCATCCGGACGATGCGCAGCGTGTCGCCTTTCAACTGCTCGAAACCGGCCACCGATGCTTGATCCACCGTGATCAACCCGTCGACCCCGCTGCTGCGAAGTCCGTCCACCTTCAGGGCCAGCGTGCCGTTGACAATTCCCCCGAAGTCGCCGCGCACATCTGCCAGTCGCAGAACGGGCTTCAGCGCAGCGAGATCGATCGAGGTAAACTTCAGATTCTGATCGGCGGTGAGCTTGAGCGGGCGAAGCTTGTTTCCATCAATCGCATCGATGCTTCCAGAAAAGTTTATCCGGCCTGCCGAATGATCACCTACACGCAGTGCCAGGTCGATGGCTGTGCTGATCCCCGCGTTGATATCTTTGATATCCACGACCGTCTCCCCCGGCTCAATCACCAGCGGCGGGGAGAGCGGCGTGCCGCCGAGGTGATCGACGTACTCGATCATCCCGCGATACTTGATTCTTACCTTGCCCTTCACATCCGGCAGCGTCGTCTCAGCGGGTGCTTCGGACGTTGCCGCGGAACTCGCTTCGCGAGGAGGCTGCTCTGCATTGGTGGACTTCAGAAGTTGCTGAAGGTTGGTATTGCCTTGCTCGTCTACCTGAAGTCGCGTCAGGTTGAGGTCGATGAGTGTTTCGCCAAGGTCAAGGTTGCCGCGCGCGGCACTGGCGAGGGTGAGGCCCGTTTCAATTCGATCAATCTCGAGAATGAGCGACTGGCTGGCGTCGTAAACTTTGACGCCCCCGATCAACTGTCCGCTGAACCACCCGAACCGGGTGGCATCGATCGACACGCGCCCGCTGGCGAGTTGATCATTCAGTCGGCTGGTAATGAGATTGCGCGCAAACCCCGAGCTGGCGATGGTGGGCGCGAATGCGAGCAAACCCAGCAGCAGCACGAGCAGCACCGCGGCGGTGATGGTGAGCCGGCGCAGCCACTTTCGCTTGTGTTTCGGCGAGGGCGATGCGCTTTCCGCGCTGGCCGGATTCTGAGGGTCATGGCTCATGTTGGGAGATTAGGTTGGGTCAAGTGCTACGGCTTGGCAATCCGGATGATCCCGATGCGATCGAGAATTTTGGGGTCGGCGCGCTGTTCCGGTGAAGGATTCAGGACAATGACAGATACCGGCTCAATGACAGTCGCAGCGACGTCCGGGGCAGCAACCGCTGCGTCCCCCCCGCCGGGGTTTGCGCCGCCGACAAATCCACTAAACCCTGTCGCGGCGGCAACTGATTGCACAGGGAAGTTTCGAATGGCGATGACGTTGGAGTTTGAAGGGGCCATGTTAATCGTGACATACCGCCGGTCGTGCGAGACGACTGCCTGCGCGTCGAGCACTGCGCCGGAGTTGACGATCGACACTTCCGGGTCGAATGCAGTCGCCCCATTGCCGACGACCGGCGTGAGTTGGCCCAGGGCAATCGCGTCGAGCCATGCGACCATTGAGAAAGCTGAAAAAATGAGAAGGAATCGCTTCATGGGTCTTCTCCCGTCCATCGTACTTCAACGGCCGTGGGTGAAAAAGGGCGAATTAGTTGGATTGTAGCATCGGTCAGGGCAGTTGGGCGAGACCAAAACCGGCTTGGGCAAATTTTGCCTGCTTGACCATCCGGGAATCGGTTTCATAATGCCGCGACGACCTGTTTCGTCGGCTCCGTCGAGTGGTTGGACACGCCAATTGCTGCTGCGTTGGGCTGAGCGTATCGTCTTACGAAGAGGAAATCATGGAAAGCAACAAAACAGCAGTAGTGTGCGGCGGCGGCGGATTCATTGGCGGGCATCTCGTGGCTGACCTGCTGAAACAGGGCTACAAGAAGGTCCGGGTCGTGGATATCAAGCCGACCTCGGAGTGGTATCAGGTCCATCCGCAGGCAGAGAATGTCGTCGCAGACCTCAACCTGAAAGACGCCTCTTTCGCTGCCGTCAAAGGCATGGATGTGGTCTGGAACCTGGCCTGCAACATGGGCGGCATGGGGTTTATCGAAACCAACAAAGGCCTGTGCATGATCAGTGTTCTGATCAATACGCACCTGCTGCTTGCCTGCCGCGAGTATGGCGTGAAGCGATACTTCTACGCATCGAGCGCCTGCGTCTACAACGCCGACAAACAGAAAGAGAAGAAGATCGAGACTTTTCTGAAAGAGGAAGATGCCTACCCCGCAATGGCCGAAGACGGCTACGGCTGGGAAAAGCTGTTCAGCGAGCGCATGTGCCGCCACTTCCGGGAAGATTACAAGGTGCCAACGCGCGTCGCGCGGTTTCACAATGTCTACGGCCCCTTCGGCACATGGAACGGCGGGCGTGAAAAGGCACCGGCGGCGATCTGTCGAAAGGTGCTCGAAGCCAAGGCCAGCGGCAAACACGAAATCGAAATCTGGGGCGACGGCCATCAGACCCGCTCATTCATGTATATCACCGACTGCCTCACCGGCATCCACAAAATCACGGATAGCGAGACATGGCACGATCCGATCAACCTCGGCAGTGCTGAAGGTGTGACGATCAATCAACTGGTTGACATCGTTGAAGATATCGCCGGCATCAAGCTAAAGCGTAACTACAACCTTGACGCGCCCAAGGGTGTGAATGGCCGTAACAGCGACAACACGCTGATTAACAAAGTCTTCGGCTGGGAACCCAAGCTTCCCCTGCGCACCGGCATGGAGCTAACGTATAAGTGGATTCACGATCAGATGCACGCAAAGTAAGGAAGACCTGGTGTGGGCGGGAGTTGCGGGCTGATTGTGCTGGCGAATTGTGTCGATAGTGCTGATGTGAGTGAAAGCGCGCCCCCCATGGTCGAAGAAAATGCCCCGCCGGCGGGTGTTCGCCAGCACGGTACCCCGCCGCGGAAGAAGCGGGACCGGCTCTTGATATTCAGCCAGGTGTTTGTGCCAGACCCGGCGAGCGTAGGGCAGCATGTGGCCGACGTCGCCATCGAGATGGCCCGCAGGGGCTTCAAGGTGCGCGTTTACACCGCCAACCGCGGTTACGACGACCCCACCCGGAAGTACCCCGCTCGGGAGATACTGCACGGCGTGGAGGTGATCCGTCTTCCGCTCAGCAGCTTCGGCAAAAAGACGATTCTCACGCGCGTCATCGGGACGGCGAGCTTCATGGTGCAGGCGTTCGTGCGCGGGCTGCTTCTTCCGAACGTCGCGGGAGTGATGGTCAGCACCTCACCTCCCCTCATCGGAGCTGTATCAACAGTACTGCGAATGTTCCGGGGCATGCCGATGGCCTATTGGGCCATGGACCTGAACCCTGACCAGTTGCTGGCGATGAACAAGATCAAACCCGGTGGTTTTGTTGCACGTTTCCTGGAGGCGGTGAATCGGACCATTTTGAATAATTCGGCGCTGGTGATCGCGCTGGATCGATTTATGGCAGATAGACTCCTTCCGCGCGCGCGAGTCAGCAAGACAATGGCCATCATTCCGCCGTGGCCGCATGAAGATGTGATTGAGCCGCTCGAACACGATCAAAACGACTTTCGTAAAAAGCACGGGCTGGATGGCAAGTTTGTCGTCATGTATTCCGGCAATCACAGCCCAAGCAACCCGCTCACGACCGTACTGGATGCGGCGGTGCGGCTGAAGGATGATGACACGGTCAAGTTCCTGTTTGTCGGCGGGGGTAATGGGAAGAAGGAAGTAGAGCAGTACCTTAAGACCCACGCGCTGCCGCACGTCATCAGCCTGCCATATCAGCCGCTGGAGACCTTGCGATATAGCCTTAGCGCCGCCGACGTGCATGTTGTGAGCATGGGCGACAACATGGTGGGCATTATCCACCCGTGCAAAGTGTATGGCGCGATGGCAGTCGGTCGTCCGGTGCTCTATGTCGGGCCGCGGCCGAGCCATATTGCTGATTTGCTCGACCAGGAAGACTTTGGTCGGGCGGTAAGACACGGCGATGTTGACGGGTGCGTTGCGGCGATCAAATCACTGCAGGAGATGACGACCGATCAGTGGCGGGCAATGGGAGTCCGCGGGCAGACGCTGCTTGCGGGACGGCTGTCACAGGAAATACTCTGCGGTCGCTTTTGCGACGGGCTTGAACTGACGTTTGAGAAACGCATGTAATGCGCCAGCAGAAACGGTATGTTCACCGCCCGTGGGTCTCGGCGCGTTACACTTTCATCTGATCAACAATCAGCTTCTTAGCCGCATCCGCGGGCAGATTCAGCGCGCCGTGTGCCTCGGCGGCGGCACTTCGGACATCCAGATTCGTTTCTTCCGCGACCACCTTCAGCAGCCGTTCGGTCGAGCCGGCGTCCAGCCTGTTTCCGAAAAACTTGGCACTGGTGGCAAGGCTGTTTAGCAGGCTTATCTCAACGTCGTCCCCCACATCATCGGCCAAAGCCTTGTTAAGAAGACCTGCTTGCGCGTCGGGGGAGTCGATCAGGGCGAGCGTCTGACCAACGAGCATGACAATCTCTGGGCGGCGGTCTTCAAGGCTAAGCAGCAGCGACGCACGCGCCGCCGAGACATCCATCACCTGGCCGCGGCTGATCGCCAACTTCTGCAGCAACTCCGCAGCGCGGGTGGCGTAGGCGGTTGCTGTCTCATCACTAGTCGGCAGCGCGCCGGCCTTGCGACTGGCCTCCGCCATCGCCGCCTGCACACCGTCGGCATCCCGCGCCTGCGACGTGCTCAGCAGCGCGTCATTCTGCTTGCGCGTTTCCCAGAGTGACGCGCCCGTGCGCGTCAACACCAGCTTAGCGGCCCCGGCGAGCTTGGGATTCTGGCTCGCAAGCGAGAAAAGCGTGTCTATCTCCGACGCGTTCATTTCTTCAGCAACGATGATCACATCCACCGCGCTCAGCCCCTGCCCCGCCGCGACGGCGGCCTCGGCACTGGTTGCGCCGGTGGCGTTGACTGCGCCAGCACCCTTCATTCCCTCGATAAGGCTATTCAGTTCATCCTGAGTCGGCATAACCACCAGCGCCGATGGAACACCGGTCTGCGAAATCGCCTCGGCCAACAGCGGCACGACGCGTTCGCTACCCTCGAAGCTTTGCTGCGGGAGCGACTGGGCCAGCGCGAACGCGGCTTCATAGCGGACGATTCGATCAGGGTAGGTCAGCGCATCCACCAGCGGCGCGCCTGCAGGGCCAAAGATGTTGCTTTGCCCGCCTATCTCCTGCAGCGACCGGATCACCCCCGCGGCGACCGCGGAGTTCCGATCGTTCAGCGCGCGCGTCAGTGCCGCATTCAGGTATTGCGCGCCCGCGCTCACGCCGTAGTAGTGTGCATCGGGCTGATTCTCCGCACGCGTTGCATCGACTGCTTCTGCCGGCAGTTCGGCTTCGCGCTTGTAGTTGCTTGCAAGCCAAAGCGAGAGCGCGTCGCCCTGCCCGCCGCCCAGTTTCAGGGCGTATTCGCTGGCGCGCATAGCCATGATCTCGTTAAAGATCGGGTTGGGCACATCCACCTTGTGCAGCCCCTTATCGACGGCCCAATACCAGACAAATGCATTGGGCGAACGTCCGTCGGCCTGGATATCGGCGCGATCGTAGTAGAGTTGCTCGCCAAGGTTCAAGAACAAATCAGCGGGGCTTCCGGCGATCTGCAACTTGGCCAGCGCCTGGGTCGCAGCCTCTTTCACCGTCGGCGGGGAATCGACGCTGGTCGCAAGTCGCGCGAGGTAAGGCCCCGCAGCGCCGTAGCCGAGATCGCCCAGCGCGCCGATCACCACGATGAGCGTATCGTGATCCTTCATTTCCGTCGCGGCAGTCAGCGGATTGATCGCCAGCCGCCCCATGTCGCGCAGCGCGCGCCGTATGGCGGTGTGATGCTTCGCCTGAGCGGGTGAGCGCAGGTATTCGATCATCAGCGGCACGGCCAGTTCACCGCTTTGCCGCAGCTTGGCGATACCCAGCGCGTAACCCCGCTCATTCACCATCAGCCTTTCAATGTTGGCTTGAATGAAGGTGGGATCGCTTCGCCGTGCGAGATATCCCGCATTGAGCTGATCCATCAATTGCGAAGTGACCGGCTGCATCGCCTCGACGCCGCTCCAGCGGAGCAGCCACTGATCCAGATTGTCTTTTCGCGTCGCTGCAACGTCCTCGAAAGCGGCGAGGATTGAAGTCGAGTCGGCGCCAGAATCAAGAATCTTCTGTCCTTCAGCGGTCGCCAATTCGTAGCGGGCGATCTTGCCGTAGTGCCAGAAGTTGTCCACGGAGGCGCGCAGGTCCTTCGAAACCGGCACCGTCATCACCGCGTCGGCGGACGCTTCCTGCGCGGCGGCGGTTGAGTAAAGGCTCGCGACAGACATGGCCGCGGCCAGAATGATGGATTTAGAAATGGAAAGCGCGACACTGGGGGCGACACTGGGGGCGACCATACAACTAGCCTCCGAAACTCTTGGTGCAAAACAAAGGAGCGATGACCCATTTCGGGCACAATTCGGCCAAGTTCTAAATGTAGACCCGCTCATATGCGCCGTCAAGAAACCCCCCAACAACGGACAGCAGCCGTCGGAGGCACTCCCTCATTCCTCAGGGGGGTCGGCAGTCGGTCGCTGTGGCGAATCTGCGCACCGGCAGATTTGCGCGCGGGCAAATTTGAATCCCTCCGTTGTTTCATCATAATCGAGCGTCTCGGAGAGTGAAGCGTTTGCAGGTAGTCTAAAAGGAACCATCAGCATCATGCGAAGAGCAAAAATCAGCATTATCGGGGCCGGAAACGTCGGTGCCACCTGCGCCCACTGGGCCGCGGCCAAGGAACTGGGCGACATCGTTCTGGTCGATATTCCGCAGGTAGAGGGCATGCCCCAGGGGAAGGCGCTTGACCTGTTCCAGGCTTCACCTGTGGAGGGATTCGACAGCAAGATCATCGGCGCCACCACCTACGAGCCAACCGCGGGGAGTGATGTTGTGATCGTCACGGCGGGCGTGGCGCGAAAGCCGGGGATGAGCCGGGACGACCTGATCAATATTAACACCGGAATTGTCAAAAGCGTGGCCGAATCGGTCGCAAAATGGTCGCCTAATGCCATCATGCTCGTCGTGAGCAACCCGCTCGACGCCATGGTGTACGTCGCCTGGCGAGCCAGCGGATTTGATCCAAAGAAGGTGATCGGGCAGGCCGGCGTGCTCGATGCGGCGCGGTACCGGGCGTTTCTGGCGATGGAGATCGGCTGCAGCGTGGAGGACATCCACGCACTACTTCTCGGCGGGCACGGCGATGACATGGTGCCGCTCAAGCGCTACGCCTTCGCCGGCGGCATTCCCATCACGCAGCTCATCAAGCCGGATCGGCTCGAACAGATCGTCGATCGAACTCGCAAAGGTGGAGCTGAAATCGTTGGCCTGCTGAAGACCGGTAGCGCCTATTACGCACCCGCCAGCAGCACTGTCGCAATGACCGAGGCTATCATTCGGGACAAAAAACGCATCCTCGCCTGCGCCGCGTATTGTGAGAAAGAATATCGCGTGGGCGGCTACTTCGTGGGTGTGCCGTGTGTTCTCGGGACCGACGGCGTTGAGAAGATCATCGAAGTCGAATTGGATGAAGAAGAGAAGGCGATGTTCCAGACAAGCGTAGACCATGTGAAAGAACTGGTCAAAGCAGTGAAGATGTGATTTTGCAGCGAAGGTGTGATTTTGGTCACACCTCGCTGCAGTGGTCGAACTGCCTGTGAAGGGTTGACGAGTCAGGTATGACTCAACCCAGAAACGGGGACAGGCGGATGAGCCGCTTGTGGAGTGTGACATCGAAGTTCGTGTTCGGCTCGGCATCGTGTCAGAATTGGTTTACGCATCCATGACGCAAAAACTTCGGACAATTCGCTGCGGCTTGATCATTGGTCTCGCACTCTGCTGGATCGGGGGCTGTGTAAACAAGCCCCGCTTTATCGCAGCCGACGCGCGGGCGACCATTGATCGCAAGGTGATCGAGTATCCCGCGGGATTTGACCTTGAATCGGTCGTCGCGGGGCTTACGGCGCCCACGGCAATGGCCTTTGATGGGGAAGGCTCTCTGCTGATCGCTGAAAATGGCACCGACAACCGCGCCCGCATTGTTGGATGGAAGAGGGACGGTACCTACTTTCAGGTGTATCCGCGTGGAACGCGCATCCCACTGATCGGCCTTGGCGGCAAGCGTTTCGACTTCCGTGGGCCGGTTGGGGGCATGGTGGTGAGCCAGGGTAGCATCTATGTATCGCATCGCGACAGTCGCGACCGGGGGATGATTTCTGCGTTCGACTTCGACGGCAACGTCACCACCATCGCCGCCGACCTCCCCGCCGCCGGCGACTACGGGGTGACCGACCTCGCGGTGCATCCCAGCGGGCGCATCTACTTCGGCGTCGGCTCAGCCACCAACAGCGGTGTGGTCGGGCTTGATAACTGGCAGAAGGGCTGGGTTCGCAAGCACCCCACTTTTGCCGACGTCCCCGGGGCCGACTTATTCCTGCTCGGCCGCCGATTTGACACCAAGAACCCCGCTTACGGCCTCTTCGGCGGCACCGAAATCGCTGTTACCGCGCCGTTTCAGTCGTTTGGAATCAGCAATCAGACGCGCGTGCTTCGATCGGAAAATGGCAAGCCATCGAGCGCCGTCTACTCGGTCAGCCCGACCGGTGGCGATCTGCGCGTCGAAGCAATCGGACTGCGACTGCCGCGAGGATTGGTCTTTAATGAATTCGGCAATCTCTTCGTCACCAATAACGGCATGGAACTCCGTGGCACGCGGCCGGTGAAGGATGATCCCGACACGCTGGTGCGGGTGCTTCTGTCCGGCGGGGTGCCTGTGTGGTACGGCTTCCCCGATTACAGTACCGATGGACGTCCAATCGCCAGGCCCGAGTTTCAGCCGCCAGTCGAGATGATTCTGCGCTACGGCTACCCCGACCTCGCCGCGGTCATCGATCAGGAGCGGAGTGGGCTGGATAAGGTGCGTGCCGACCCGCAAACCGTCAACCGAGGCGTGTTCGATCCGCTTTCCGGCGCGGCACGGCTGGATGTGGTGCCGGCGAGTGGCGAATTCAAGGATTTTCACGGCAGCGTGATCGTCGCTCTGTTCGGCGACCGCGCACCATTCGCCACGAGCAATCAGAAGCTCACCATCACCCCCGGCCGCAAGCTCGTGCGCGTCAACATTGATGCGCGCCAAGTCAGCGACTTCGTGAAAAACACCGAAGGACTCCCCGCAAGCAAACTCGACCGCGGGTCGGTGGCGCTCGAACGGCCGATCGATATTAAGTTTGGCCCGGACGGCTCAATGTACATCCTGGATTTCGGCGAGATGCAGATGCGCAGCGGCAAGGAGAAAATTGCCGCGCGCAGCGGGCGTGTCTTCCGGCTGACGACCATGAAAGAATCCCCTGCTACCACGGCCCCCGCTCCTTAGCAGCGATCGTTCCCCAGGCTCATTCGGGCTGTCGTCGGGCTGTAGTGGCGATTGCGCCCGTCAGCGACCGAACTACACTTTTGAGATCGACATCTCAATCATCCGGCCGAGGATCGGCCAGCGCAGCCGGCTGGGGTAGGCGACTTCGCAAAATGCGCTCCCGCGGCGGCCCTGACATTCCGCTTGATACATGAGGCGCATGTAAAACGGCGCGCTGTCGATCAATCTGGGGCTGTGCAGCCGCATGGTTGCGTTGAAGACGAGTTGCTTCGGATATCGTAGGAGCATCGGTGAGACGGCACCCCAGTCGCAATCGACCCGCCGCACCTGCAGCTCTGCAAGCCCGGCCCCATCCCCGCGGACGAGATGTGTTTCATCGGCCAGTGTCCGATCGCGCGGCTTGGCATAGTGGAACGTGAAGACGCAGTCGTCAAAGACCGCCCGGCCCCAGATCCATCGCCTTAACCCAGGCCCCAGAGGGCCAGTGCCGTAGTTATGGTCGTGATAGCCCAGCCCCGAGAAGTTTACGCCCACCGCAGCCCCGGGCGCGTCGGCGGTGAAGACTCGGTAGCTACCCGTCACCTCGCACAAAGGGTTCGCCAGAACCCAGCGGTGCTCCGCGCCAGTCATCGCGCGACTAAGAAACGTCCGCTCCACGGCGGCATGTTGCAACCTCGGACGAAAGACAAACTCGCCGGTGAGCGTCTGCCCCTCAAGGCGTTTCGGCCCCTGCCAGGTGAGTTGCCAAGGCACGCCGCGGACGCAAATGCGAATGCTGCCATCCGGCTGCGCCACGATGGTATTTGGCCCGAGTGCCACGTCGAGGCGATCGCACGAGGCGCGCAACTCTCCCCGGGGATACTGAAGCATAAACTGGTGGGCGATTCTCCCCTGTTCATAAACCACAAAGTAGGCACAAGGAAAGTCACCAGGCAGCGGCGGCAGGCGACGCGTGGGCCGGCTGCGAAACTTCTTGAGGGCCCGCAGGTAGCCGGGATGAAAGACGAACCCTTCGAGCAGGATGACGACAAACTGCCGATCGTGCTCGCGATCCTCGGCATCAAAATACCACCACTCATATCCGCCGGGCGCGGTAACGCGATGCCACGCGTCGGCAATCGGATTTCCATCAAACAGTTCGATTGCGTCCATCAGCGAAGGCACCTTCGTCTCAGCAAAACACTTCCGGGATCGGTGCACCGTCTTGCCGTCGCGCCAGCCGCCGGGCAAGCGGGACCCGGGCGAGCTTCTGCAGCATCGACAAATGCGCCCGGCGGGAAAAGACATCGTACTGCTGCGCCTCGATGCTGCACAGAATGCCGGAGTAAATCACCGCCATCGCCGCCGCCGTCGTGCGCGAGCCATCATCGGCAAGCTTGCAAAGCCCTGCGGCGCCCGAGCGATAGAGCGATCTCGCCCGGGCAATCTCAAACTGCATCAACTCGATAAACTCACGCGTCGTCCGACCGGCGGCGAGATCGGCCTCGGATACATGAAACCGCTCCATGTCCTCCGCGGGCAGGTAGATGCGGCCCCGGTCGAAGTCTTCCTTCACATCGCGAAGGATGTTTGTGAGCTGCATCGCATTGCCCATGGTGACCGCCTGCTCCCTGGTGCTTTCGTCGATCGGGCCGAAAATGCAACTCATCATTAACCCCACCACACCCGCAACGTGATAGCAATACACCTCAAGGTCGCGCCATGTTGTGTAGCGGCTGATCGTGAGGTCCATGCGGCATCCTTCCGCCAACTCCACAAAAAGCACGCGGGGAATGTCGTGCTCCCGCACCGTCGCCTGGAACGCGCGTAACGCCAGGCCGGGTTCATCTTTCGGCAGATGATCTAGCTCGTCGAGGTAGACGCTGTCGAGGATTCGCTCAAATTCGGCAATGCCTTCCGCTTCCCGGCCGGGACGGGTGTCTACCGCGTCATCAAGCAGACGGCAGAATGAGTAAACCGCGTACGCGGCTCGTCGCTTGGGTTTGGGAAGGAAATATGAAGCGAAATAGAAGCTCTTGGCATGCCGCCGACAAATGCTTCCGGCGGCATGCCATGATTCCGTCGCAGCTTGGGTAACCGTTGTTGAGGTGCGCAGCATGCTCCGTCAGTTATCTTTCACCCGCCGATGAAGAATGCAAACGAATAGTTCATCGCGCATCAGTGTCAGCGGGCCACGAGCCGATATTCAAGGCTCGCCCCACATTTCCGATTTCGAAATCGCGTCGCAAACTGCCCAGTTTACCGGCTGAACCAAAACTGAAGCAAGCCTGACGAACGACTCGCTCATCAATGATGACTTTGACCGGTCAAAGTCGATTCGAGATGTGCCAACTGTTTGGCAATCTCACGATCGTTCTTGACGTCGGAATCAACCGTCCGTACCGCATGCATAACGGTGGTGTGGTCCCGACCGCCGAAGTATCCGCCGACTTCTTCCAGACTATACCGGGTGTGCCGGCGGGCGAGGTACATGCACACTTGTCGGGGGAACGCAATCGATTTGTGCCGCCGCTTCCCCTGCAAATCGCTCAACCGTACGTTGTAGTATCTTGTCACCGCATCCAGAATCTGCTGGATTGTGATCCGCCGTTGTTCCGGCGTGGCGGAGTCGCCGAGTGCGCCCTTGGCCAACTCGACATCAATCTTGCACTCCTGCAGCCGACTCATACCCTGCAGCTTGGTCACGGCGCCCTCTAGCTCGCGGGTATTGTTCATCACCTTTCCCGCAACGTAACAAATGACGTCCTCCTCCAACTCCAACCCTCGGATCCTCGCCTTTTTCTTCAGAATGGCGCATCGGGTCTCGTAGCACGGCTTATCGATCCGCGCCACCAGCCCCGAGTTAAACCGCGACACGAGCCGTTCTTCCAATTCTGGGATTTCGCTCGGGGCGGCGTCGGCGGATAGGATGATCTGCTTATTAATCTGATGCAGCGAGTTGAAAGTGTGGAAAAACTCCTCCTGCGTCCGCTCCCTGCGGGCCAGGAAGTGAATATCGTCAATCAGAAGCATATCAACATTGCGATAGCGGTGCCGGAAGCCATTCATGTCACCGTGTTCGACGGCGTTGATGAATTGATTGATGAAGCTGTCGCACGAAAGATAAAGAATGCGCGCTGCAGGCTGGCGTTCGAGAAAGCGTTGGCAAATCGCCTGAAGCAGGTGGGTCTTGCCGAGACCAACCCCGCCGTGGATGAAAAGCGGGTTGTATCCCGCCCCCGGCTTCTCCGCCACCGCCGATGCCGCCGCAGAGGCAAGTCGGTTACATGGGCCTGTGACAAACTGGTCAAAGGTGTAATCGGGGTTGAGAGGCACCTGCTGGTCGCCTTCATTAAACACCCCGCCTGTCTGTAGCCGTTCGCAGTGGAACGTGACGGCCAAGAGCCGCCCGGTAACCTGCTGCGCCGCGACCGTAAATGGATGCTGGCACTGGGTTTGGCAAAACGCAAGCTGCGCCGGGGTCTGCACCGTGACCTGAATCACGCCGTTGCTCAGTTGCCGGGGTATCATCTGATCGAACCACGTCCGGTGCAAAGCCGAGTGGTTCGCCCTGACGATGGCGAGCACCTGCTGCCACTGGCGCGGGTCAAACAGTTGAACATCATTAGCGCGGCGGATCACCGTCTCGCGCGCAATTGTGGATTGCGTCGTAACCATCGAACGCCCTATTCAGTTATTACAACGTAAACGGAGCCTGCGGGTCCTTCCGCAATCTGATTGATCAGCCAATCCCTTGCTGAGTGAAAAATGCTTCTTCGACGCGCGGAATTTAGTCGAAGTTGTTCGCTGCGCCAACTCTATTTTACTCATCACACATTTTGTGTTTTTGCTCAGCAACTTTGCGAAAATTTTTGCGCGCAACTTTTCCGGCGGTCGTGCGCGCGGTTCAGAAATTTTTCGTTGGCGCGCTCTTGATTCGTCGCAAGTCGAACATCGATAACGGATTCCGTGCACATGCGATCTTCATCCCGCGCTCATCAAACGCGCGCGATTTTGCGCGCAGAAAAATTCGGAAAATTTTACGCAGCTATCCGCGCGAAGGACTTGGCACAGGAAGGTTGAGCCGCTTCATCACCTGCTGAAGGTCGCTCCATACCTGCCCTCGTACCTGAGGTGTATAAGATCGCAACATGTAGGCGGGATGAAACGTTGGCATCACATCAATCCCCCGATACCCATGCCATACTCCGCGAACCTTGCTGATCGTCACCTTGTCGTTGCGAAGAATGTATTTCGTTGCGGGCGCGCCAAGCGTCACGATCACTCTTGGGCGAATGGTCTCAATCTGGGCCTCAAGATAGCCGCAGCAGGCATCGGTCTCCTCAGGAAGCGGGGCGCGATTGCCCGGGGGGCGACATTTAACGATATTGCAGATGTAAACTTGCTCACGCTTCAGGCCCATGGCTTTGATCATGTCGGTGAGCTTCTCCCCCGCCCGCCCGACGAACGGCCGCCCGGAAAGATCCTCATTTTCGCCCGGCCCCTCGCCAATGAACATAACCTCTGCATCCACATCTCCTTCTCCGAACACGGTTTGCGTACGGCCGGCGTGCAGATCACACTTCGTACAGGTTTTCACTTTTCCGTCGTCTAGTTGCTGCAGATTCACTCGCTTTTGGTCGGTTGTCAGTGGCGGGGATTTGTGGGGCGTATTGTCACGCACCAGTGCAGCAACCGAAGCGAGGGGC
Organism: Phycisphaerales bacterium UBA2421; assembly: GCA_002343075.1. GTDB lineage: Bacteria > Planctomycetota > Phycisphaerae > Tepidisphaerales > Tepidisphaeraceae > UBA2421. The sequence continues at coordinate 101,993 of DDRH01000056.1, forward strand.
TTTCTATCTGGATCCCTCGGCGGGGCTTGCGTGCGAATTGGCGCTGCCGGGGTGGGCTGTGGGTCGTAGGAAGGCCTTCGCGGCGCCTGCGCGGCAGCTGCAGGCCGGGCGGGGGCGGGGGCGACACCTTTTCCCACCGGCACCCGCCGGGGCGGCAACTTGGCGGAGATGGCATCCACGCCGAACGCGCGATCTGCCATCCATGTAAACCTGGCGCGCGCAGCAATTCGGTGTGCTTGTTTGTCCATTGCCGCAGGATCGTACGATGCGATGACCTCGAATCAACCTTGGCTCACCTTACCGACGAAGGGGTCAGTCCGAGAGACCACGTGCCCGGGCGACCGCCTGCTGGAGGTCGTCCACAAAATCTTCGTCGTTCAAGACCATCATAACTCCACTGCGGGCAAGGACTTGCATTTGTACCGGATTCACGCCGCAGATCACCAAACTCCGCCCATCCTCCTTCAGCCGCCGGGCGGTCATGGTGAGGTTCATCGCCGAATCAGAATCGAAGACCGTCATCGCACTAACTGCGAGTACAATCACGCGACGCTCCTCCGGAATTCGGCCAGCCCAGAGTTGAAAGTCAGGCGCGTGGTGCGGCGACTTCTTCCTGTGGTGTGTCAACCGGTAGATGCCTACCCGCTGTGGTAGTGCCCCGGGTTCGCTGAGTAGATTTGTGCACTCCGAGTCGCGCAGCGGATCAATCTGCCTCACCTCGGCGATGGTCTTGCGCCAATCCATGTAGAGTATCCAGATCAGAAATGCGACTGGGACTGTCATCGCGTAATCGGGTGCGAACCGATATGCCAGCACCCCCGCCGTCACGCCGAAGATGAACGACCCGAAAATGCTGACGAGCAGCGCGATGCGCAGGGTTGTCGGGTGTCGAAGGGAGACCCGCCACGCCCGCCGAGGCCTGGAAGCACGGCCGCCGCGCAACTTCGAGCACCACCAGAGCAGCAATTGGGAACCTTCCAGCCCGAGGTCGGTGAGAACGCCTGTCAGGTGTGTCGTCCGAACGACCGCCCCGCTGATTCGGGTAATCGTCGCATTCTGAATGCCCATCGCGACCGAAGCCGCTCCCGACATCAGCCAAACCGCCCCACGATCCTCACCGATGGCATGATTCTGATACTCCAGCGTTAGCGCAACCACCGCCAGTACAACAGCCTCACTTGCAACGGGCAGGGCATAAATGGATCGAAACCCCCTCAGCCGAGCCAGTTCCAGCATAGAGCCTGCTGCGCCGGCCCCAAAGAAGAACGCTACCACGAGGAAGGCCACAAAACTCAGCGCACCGAGGTTGAATGAACCTAAATGCTGGCCAACATGGGTCACGTTACCGGTGACGTGCGAAACTGCCACGCCGCACATGGTTAATGTGATGACATTGGCGTATCCCGCGATCCACGAGAGCGAAATCGCCAGGCGTGACTGAAGTCGAAACGAGTATGCCGCCGCGGTGAGCATTTCCCTTGGTGTCTATCGGTTGCGACCGGGCGGGATCTATGGAGCGTCCGCGCGCATTTCCGGCAGACTGAATCGGGGGCGATCCCGTGCACCAGCCAGACGGCGGGAGATAAGTAATACTTGGTACCGCCTGCCCGACGTATCGGCTCGGGCGCGCGTTCGGCGAGGCGAGTCGGCATGGTTGTGCCCATGGTGCAGCAGGACAATTGGCATTGCACGAGATTCGACAATCGAGCAATACGCGTGTAATCTTGGCGATTCGCACCTCGGCGGGCAGGCGTTCTGCGCGCATCGATTGGTGCGAGGTCTGGCGCGTCGCTGTTGCGTGGATGGCGACGACTCAGCTTTCTTAATCTGGCCACGCAACTGCAAAGGTTAGACCGCACTCCCCGCGGTCGCATTTTCGTATGGTAGATCAAAATCTCATTTTGTCTCTTGGTGACCTCGATGCGCAGGTCGACACAATGGTGCTCGACGCGCTCGGCGATCGGGCGGGTGATCTTGATAAGCTCGTCGGCAGCGACGAAACCCAGGATTTTTCTCCCGGTGCCATCATTAAGGGAAAGATCAGCGGCCACGCTGGCGATGATTTCATCGTCGAACTCGGCCTGAAGAGCGAAGGCATCCTCGAACGCAGCGAGTTCGATGAGCCGGAAAACATCAAGATTGGCGATACAGTTCAGGTATTGCTGGAGGACGTCGAAGGCGACACCGGCCTGGTGAAGATCAGCAAGCGCAAGGCTGATCGAATCATCAACTGGGAAGCCATCATGAAGAGCAAGAAGGAAGGCGACCCTGTCGGCGGCAAGGTGACCAAGAAGATTAAGGGTGGCCTTTTGGTCGACATCGGCGTACCGGTATTCCTTCCTGCCTCGCAGGTGGACATCCGCCGTCCGGGCGAAATTTCGGACTGGATTGGCCGGCATGTCGATGCGGTGATTCTCAAGATTGACGAAGAACGCCGCAACATCGTCATCAGCCGCCGGAAGATGATCGAGCAGCAGCGCGAAGAATTGAAGAAGAAGACGTTTGACACCCTGGTCATTGGCTCGCTGATCAAGGGCGTGGTTAAGAACATCGCCGACTTCGGGGCATTCATCGACCTCGGCGGCGTGGACGGACTGCTGCACATCACCGATATGAGTTGGGGCCGAATCAACCACCCCAGCGACATCCTCAAGATTGATCAGGAACTGGAAGTGAAGGTCCTGTCGATCGACAAAGACAAAGAAAAGATCGCCCTCGGCCTGAAGCAGAAAGATGCCTCGCCGTGGGAGAATATCGAAACCAAGTACCCCGTCGGCAGCGTACACGATGCCGAAGTCGTCAACATCATGTCGTACGGCGCTTTCTGCAAACTCGAAGCAGGTGTCGAAGGCCTGGTACACATCAGCGAGATGTCCTGGACGAAGCGCATCAATCACCCGAGCGAAGTGGTTGCGGCCAATCAGAAGGTCCAAGTTAAGGTATTGGAGATCAACAAGGACAAGCAGGAGATCAGCCTCGGCATGAAGCAGGTGGAGGAAAACCCCTGGGAACGCGTCGCCGAGAAATATCCGCCGGGCAGCGTGGTCGAGGGCGTTGTGCGCAACATCGCCAACTACGGCGCGTTTGTCGAAATCGAAGAAGGCATCGACGGCCTGCTGCATGTCAGCGATCTGTCGTGGACGAAGAAAATCGGCCACCCGAGCGAGCTTCTCAAGAAGAGTGAGAAGATTCAGGCGGTCGTGCTCAGCGTGGACCAGGAAAAGCAGCGCATCGCCCTGGGTCTGAAGCAGATGCAGGAAGATCCGTGGGTTACTGTCATCCCGAGCAATTACCGGCCGGGCATGGTGGTCAGCGGGCATGTCACGAAGATTGCCAACTTCGGCGTATTCGTCGAGCTTGAACCGGGTCTGGAAGGGTTGCTGCATATTTCGGAAATTTCCGATCAGAAGATCGAAAAGCCCGAGGAAGCGCTCAAAGTTGGACAGGAAGTGGAAGTCAAGATTCTGCGTGTCGACAGCGACGAGCGGAAGATCGGCCTCTCGCTCAAGCGTGCACAATGGGCTCAAGAGCAGGAAAAGAAGGAAGAAGAGCGTTCGAGCCGACCGGACCGTAAGGCCCTCAGAGGCGGCCTGGAAGGTGGCGAGAACACGTCGGGCCTCGGCGATCTCAAGATCGACGGATAAGGCTCATACCGATCGCTTTTCCATCAGACGAACTCTGGTTCGAATCAGATAACTTCACGACGCCGGCGAGAATGCTCGCCGGCGTCTTTCTATTAGGCGGAGCCTTCGCAGGACGGCGGCCCGCGCCAATTGCAATCGCTGGCCAGGGCGGACGCACAGCGGTGGCAGCGAGTCAAGCTTCACGGCCGCGACGAGCCTGAATGGACCGCGCAATCGATCCACCCTCGCCATTCTCGGCACCGCCGGAATAAACCGAACTTTTATATCTCGCTCAAGTTCCTAAGTGCGACCAGTTTCGATCCGATACGTTCAATGCAGGCAGCATCGTGCGCCTGTGCGCCGGGTAACCGACGCCATGGATGAGAAACGAAAGTGATTATCAGTCGGCGGCGTCGTCTATAGCAGAGTCGCCGTCACTGGGAATGAATCAACGTATGGCCTCCACAGCCGTTCAATCGGGGCTGCAGCTTTATCTGCGGCAGATCAACGAGTCGCCCCTCCTCACCGCCGAGGAGGAGAAGTCGCTTGCGCGCCGCATTATCCAGGACAACGACTTCGCCGCACGCGAGCGCATGGTTAAATCCAACCTCCGGCTGGTGGTCAACATTGCCAAGCACTACGTCAACCGTGGATTGACCCTGCTCGATCTGATCGAAGAAGGGAACATTGGGCTGCTGAAGGCGGTTGAAGGGTTCGACCCTGACAACGGCAGTCGGTTCAGCACCTACGCCAGTTGGTGGATCAAGCAGGCAATCAAGCGCGCCCTCATCAACGCTCAACAGCCAATTCATATTCCGGCGTACATGGTCGAGCTGATGACCGCATTCAAGAAGACCAGTCGAAACCTGGAAAACACGCTCGGCCGTCAGCCAACGCTGGATGAGCTGTCGGCCAGCCTTAAGCTCAGCAAGAAGAAGATCGGCATCATCAAGCAGGCCGTCAAGGCGTTTAATGCGCCTTCACAGTTCAGCAGCCCTGACGGGGAGATTACCATTAACGATGTCGTCCCCGACATCCACAACCCCACGCCAGATGCGGAAGTGCAGCACGAACACGAGCTATTGCACCTCGAGAAGTTGCTAGACCGGGTCGACGAGCGCGAGGCGACGATCCTCAAGCTCCGCTACGGCCTCGACGGCAGCGAGCCGATGACTCTGAAGGAAATCGGCAAGAAAATCGGCCTGACGCGCGAACGGGTGCGCCAGATCGAGCATGAGGCACTGAAGAAGCTACGCGAAGCAATGGCCGGCGTGACTGCGCAAGGCCGTAAATCTGCCGAGCGCGTTCGCGCGACGGTGAGTTAACGGGAGTTAACGGCAAACTCAGCAACCCCGGCGGAGTTAGCGCCCCTGGGGCGTTGCCAGTAAGCCGTTGCCGAATCGCCTTCATTAGTTCACCGTCTTGGTGCGGATCATCATCATTCCCTGCTGCGCCGGCAGACCGCGCTCGGCACGGCGGTCGTTCATCGCCTTGGTGAATTCGGCGAGTTGCGCGCGAATCTCCGGCGGCATCGAATCCATCGCTCCAGCGCCGCCCGAACGCATAACGACAGTCCGGTTCTCTCCCGGCTTGGTCGTCGGCGACTTCCGTGCATCGAATTTCGCCACTCCCTCGCCATCGGTCGAAATCCCCATATCTTTCTTGGCCTTTTCCTGCTGATCAATCATGTCGTCAAGGAACTTCTTACGCTGCGGGCCTTCTGGAAGGCTGAAATAGCCTTTGAACGTCTCGCCGAGCAGAGCGTGGGGATTGATGGTGTCCTTGGACATCGTGAATGAGCCACCACCGGCGAGGCTGATGGTGCCCCCTTTCAGAACCTCCTTCGGATCGACCTCTTTGCCATTGACTATCACCTTGAGGTCTGCCAGCGCTGGATCGGCTTCCCGCATGTAAAACCACCCGCCCACTGCCACGCCGAGGGCCACCAGGCAAGCGGTAATGACTGCGGCGGGTTTCACCTGTGCTGATGGGTGATTGAGACGGCTCAGACTCGGTAGCGGCATAAAAAAATCTCCTCGTAGGTAAATGCCTGACGAGGAGACGAGTCGGTCGGGACTTTCCTAACAAAGAATCGCTTATCGCCCCCCGCCGCCGGGTGGCCCGCCCCTGCCACCGCCGAAGCCGCCAAAACCGCGCCCTCCGGCGGGTTGTTCGATTCCGCGTTCTTTCATGCGTTTCTGCATCGCCGCCATAAACTCCACGCGCTGGGCGCGCCGTTCCGGGGGAGTGCTGTCCTGGCGTGCGGCACGACGTTGTTCCATTTCGCGCCGTCGATCTTCCGACGGCTGGCTGGTCGGCCCGTCCGGGCGACGATCGCGACGTTCGCGGTCGCCCGATGGTTGGGTCGCCGCGCGCGCTTCCCATTGCTTTCGCCTCGCTTCCATTTCATTAATCATCTGATCGAGAAACTTCGTGCGCTCCGGCTGCGTTTTCAGGGCAAAGAACGCGTCTAGACGGGCCTGCATTTCCTGCTCGCGCGCCGCGCCCATCGCTTCCCACGCCACCTCGCGGGGAATCGCACCGCTATCGACTATCTGCCGCACTTCGTCGCGGCTCTTTCCCTCGATCTGTTTAACCGCAGCGGCCACCTGCGCATCGCGATTGACAGGCCAGAGCGCGAACGTCGCCCCGCCGGCCAGCGCCACGGCACCGATGCCGACGCCAATCAGAAAATTGCGGCTCTTCCAAAGTGCGGGCTTGCCGGCTTTGGCAGCGGAGCTTTGCTTCATTGCTTGTTTTGCAGAAGGAGTCATGCAATCACCTTAAAGGTTCGTCGTGCACCCGGTCATCAGCTTCGTCGAATCCGCGTATACCCAGCCGGCCGCGGGCCGACATGGAAATCGGCAAACAGGTAGTTTCGCGAATGATCCGACCCTGATTTACCGTGGAACGGGTCAAAATCCTGGAAAATATCTACGGCATCGGGCGTCCGGCCGCGCTTACCAATGTCTGCCAGCGCGTCGGTCCATACCTTGTTGATGCCGGTCACCTCGTCGATCGACGCAAACGCGTTGAAGAACACGTTGTACTCGTAGCTGCTGCCCTCGCGCTCAAAGTAGGTCTCGACGGTTGTCCCGTTTGGCCCCATGTTTACGCTACCGTTGATTATGTGGTCGGCGGGACAGCGGTAAACGTTGGTCGCGTTCTTCACATACGGCTCAAGGACATCGATGATCGAGGGGGCGTTGTTCAGGTTCTGGATCGAAGGGAGTGGGTTGACCCGGGGCACCCGGAGCTTGTTCTCGTTCAAGTACATCTGGAAAAAATTGCCAATCTCGCGCAGGTTGGAAGCGCACGCGGTGCGCTTTGCGCTCACCTGCACCTTGCCGATGACCGGAACCAGAATGCCCAGCAGCACCGCGATGATTCCAATGACCACAAGCAGTTCCACCAGCGTGAAAGCACGAATTGTCGAAAGTTTCTCTCTCATCATGGTAGTATCGACGTTTACGACAACGGATGCCTAACCTGTTTCGCGCACCACCACCGCCACCGGCCACTCTGCATACGGTCATCTCACACACAGGGTGCGGAACGCAACACCCGACAAACCAATAGAGTCTGGCACGCCGAAAAAACTTCCCGCAATAGTTTCGCCCGTAGTTTCTACGGCAGTTTCCACGGCACCGTAGTGGAGTTTACGCCGCCGTCACTTACAATTCCCGCCATGCACGACCCCATCTCCCACCTGAAAAGGCTGATTCGCGATATCCCCGATTTTCCGAAGCCGGGCATTCTTTTTCGAGATATTTCTCCCCTGCTCGCCAACGCCGGGGGGCTGGCTCTTTCCATCGAACTGCTCGCTAACCCTTTTCGTGGCAAGGAGATAGATCTTGTCATTGGAGCAGAAAGCCGGGGCTTCATCTTTGGTACTGCCGTTGCTTGCGCAATCAGTGCAGGCTTTCAAGTGGTTCGAAAGCCCGGAAAGTTGCCCCATAAGAAGGTGTCGATGACCTATGATCTGGAGTATGGGCAGGACACCCTGGAAATGCACGAGGATGCGATCGTCAAAGGCCAGCGCGTGTTGATCGTCGATGATGTGCTTGCGACCGGTGGAACCATGAAAGCCTGCTGCGACCTGGTGAAGCAACTCGGCGGTGAAATCGCTGGTGTGGCAGTCCTCATCGAACTCGCCGGCCTCAACGGTCGCAAGAAAGTGCCCGGCGGCGATGTGCATTCTGTGCTGGTTTACTAGACTGCGCCGATTCGGGTGGCGCTTTGACAGATGATCGGGCATCCCAGTCAGCCGACAAATGGGCAGCGACATTGAGCCACGCCAGGATCTCTACCAATATCCTCGAAAGAACCTCCGCCGAGTTGCCCGCGCAGCCGGCGGTCATCTTACGAAATGTGGCCAAGACATTTCCCGGTGGCATCGCTGCGGTGGTGGCACTCTCGCTCACCATTCCAAAGGCCGAGTTTCTCGCAATTCTGGGGCCGAGCGGCTGTGGCAAATCGACTCTGCTCAGAATGATCGCCGGCCTCGAAACCCCCACCGCGGGCATCATCGAACAACCGCACCCGCGCGTTGCGTTTGTGTTTCAGGATTCACACCTGCTGCCATGGCGCAGCGTGCTGCGGAATGTCGCGCTTCCGCTCGAACTACGCGGCGAGGCGAGACAGCGCTGCGAGGATCAGGCGAAGCTGAGCATCGACCAGGTTGGACTAACCGACTTCACCCACCGCTACCCTGCCGAGCTTTCCGGTGGCATGCGCATGCGCGTCTCGCTCGCGCGAGCCCTCGTGACCAACCCCGATCTGCTGTTGCTCGACGAACCTTTCGCGGCCCTCGACGAAATCACTCGCACAGAGCTTGATGAGCAGTTGCGGCAACTCTGGATCGCCCGGAAAATGACCGTTGTTTTTGTTACGCACTCCATCGGCGAAGCGGCGTTTCTCGCCAACCGTGCGGTCGTGCTTTCAGCGAGGCCAGCCAAGATCGCGCTCGACACAAACATCGAACTGGGCCTGCAGCGGGTGAACGCGCTCCGCGGCGAGCCTGCATACGCCGAAGTCACGCAACGCCTGCTGCTGGCGCTGGAGGCCGGGGCAAGCAGGCCATGACGCGACTCTTCAGAGACATTTTCCCCCCGGTGGTCGTTCTGCTCGCTGTAATCGCCGCAACGGAGTTGACCGTCGCCCGCGGATGGATTGCCCCCTACCTCGTGCCGCGGCCGACCCAGATCCTCGCTGCCACGGTCGAAAACGCCCGCGAACTATTCACCGCGACCGCCTCAACCACCACCGCGGCGATGGCCGGCTTTCTTCTCAGCGCCTGCGTCGGCGTCTCACTCGCCATCGTGCTCTCGGCCGGGGGTTGGGTGCAGCGTGCCTTCTACCCATATGCAGTCTTTTTCCAGACTGTACCCATCATCGCCATCGCCCCGCTGCTCGTCATCTGGTTCGGATTTGACGCGCGCGCCGTGATCGCTTCGAGTTTCATCGTTTCGGTCTTTCCGGTCATCGCAAACACCCTGACTGGACTTCGGTCGACCGACCCGGCGCTGCGCGATCTCTTCAGGCTCTATGGCGCGGGCCCGGTGGCATCGCTGTGTAAACTGCGTATCCCATTTGCTGCGCCGAGCATATTCACCGGCCTGCGCGTAGCGGCCGGGCTGGCAGTGATTGGGACGATCGTCGGAGAGTTCATCGTCGGCACGGGGCTTGGCGGGCTGATCGTTGTAGCGCGGCGAGAACAGCGGGTAGATAAGGTCTTTGCAATACTACTGCTCTCTGCGGCGCTGGGCATCGTGCTGTTTACACTCGTAAACACAGCCGGGCGGCTGGTGATGCGCCGCTGGCATGCTTCGGAGATTGAATAAATGAGAACGTTTCTGGTCCTTGCCGTCATTTGTCTTGTGATTGGGTTCGGGTGCGACCGATCCGCACCGAGCAACGCCTCGGCAGGCAATGCGGCGATCACATTGCAGCTCAATTGGCTCGCCGAGCCGCAGTTTGGCGGGTTCTATGCAGCCGCAATCGACGGCGAGTATGCCAGGCAGGGCCTCGACGTGACCGTGCAGCAAGGCGGCGCCAGCGCGCCCACGATCGACATGCTCGCAGCGGGCACTGTCAAGTTTGCAATCGTCAGCGGCGATGAGATTCTCGTCGCGCGCGCCCGCGGCAAGAAAGTGGTCGCGATCTACGCAGTCTATCAGACCCATCCCCAGGGCATTCTCACGCACGCCGCGCGCGGCTTTCAGGTTATAGATGACGTCTTCAAAACCGAGGGCACACTCGCAATGGAGCAGGGCTTGCCGTATTCAAACTTTCTGAAAGCCAAATTCGGCTTGGACAAACTGAAGATCGTCCCATCCCCCGCGGGCGACCTGAGCGTCTTTCGCAGCGATCCGCAGTATTCCACGCAGTGCTTCGTCACGAGCGAACCGCTCGCCGCCAGAAAACTTGGCCTGGATGTGAAAACTTTCCTGATCGCCGATGCCGGCTACAACCCCTACGCCACAGTCCTGGCCACCACCGAAGACGCGTGGAACAACGAGCGCGCAACTGTCGTGGCGATGGTAAAAGCCGTCCACGCCGGCTGGACGAAGTACATAGCCGACCCCACCGCTGCCAACCGGCACATGCAAACTCTCAACTCCACACTGGACGCCGAAACCTTCGCAGCCAGCGCCGCCGCACAACTTCCGCTCATCGACAGCGGCCCCGCCGTCGGCAACATGACCCGCGCAAGGTGGCAGACGCTTGCTGATCAGTTGGTGGAGCTAAAGGTGCTGAATTCTCATCCACCCATCGACGAGTGCTTCATCGACCCCGCCGAACTACTGCGGTGAGCTTCGCGCGGCCAATTGATAAAAGTGCAAACGTGCGTAATATTGTCAATCTCTGTCAGAGCAGACAGATTTCCGAGTTCGTAGCTCAGTTGGTAGAGCATGCGACTTTTAATCGCAGGGTCGTGGGTTCGACTCCCACCGAACTCAATTCCTTGTCAGATAACGACTTAAGACGAGTATTGGCGTCCGCCGCAGATAGTGCTTTCTGGCTACGCCCACGTCGATGCTACCCAAGTGCTACCCCCTCCAGGAAAACAGCCCCAGACCAATCCCCGAACTGCAAGCTCGCTCAACGCTTCTTCGATGCCCCAGAGAACCATCAGAACGACAATCGGGGTGACAAGATTTGAACTTGCGACCTCTTGGTCCCGAACCAAGCGCTCTACCAAGCTGAGCTACACCCCGGAACTACGTTTCGGCATCTGATCCCGGTATCGATTCTCGACGTCTTCCCTGATTTTGAACCCTCGACTCTACACCAAACCGCGCGCTTTTCAAGATCGACCCCGGGTTTGTCCCGGGGCGGCGGGTGCCTTGGTCGGAGGGGGCTGCGGTCAGACTTTTCCGGGTTGATTGTGCAATTCCGCAACAAACTCGGCCAGGGCAATGGCTGCGTTTCGGTGCGGGTTATCGTTTTGATGGAGAAACGTGAACTCTTCATGCATCGCGGCTGCGGCCAGTTCCTTCAGGGCGCCTACATATGGGCCACTTGATAGATGCGCGTGGTACTTGCTTCGGAAATGTTCCCAGCCGTCCGGGTGCGATTCGTACCAGAGCCAGAGTTTCATCGGTGGGCCCAGGTGCGAGAGGACATGGTGGACCTGGCACATTTCCTGCAGATCACGCGTCAGCCCGATACTCTCGACCCATAGCCGTTGACCGTCGTCGATCTGACAATCCGCCATAAAGTGCTTCACGCGAATCATTTGAACCTCCTTTGCAATCACTTCCATTCAAGAGCGATCGCCAACAGTAAGACGTCAGAAAGATTGTGAAGTTGAGTACGAAGTCGCGATTTTCTGCGGGCTGTGGATCAGAAGCGTGCGGCAGATGTCACCCGAAAAGTACCGAAATGGAAGCGGTGCAAGACGAGTTCACAGGCCCACTGTCGCGAGGGTCGGTGCTCGGCACAACAAGCGTGGTATGACTCTCTCGCTCGATTTTTCTCTTTCCCCGAGCGAGTTCGCTGGATACCATCAACTCGAGAAGGTTGCGGTTTGTTGGATTCGATACGAGCAAAGTGGGCTATGTCAGTGCTGGTCCGTCGTCTTTGTCCTTGCTCTAGTCGCGTTCCACGTCCGCCTCGGTTGCTGTCTCAACCTCTTTCAGATTGGCCCGGAAAGAACTTCGTCAATCTTCAGGGCCGCGTTACCCGATGCTGTTTAGGAGCGCACGATGGGTAAGAAGCTTTATGTAGGGAACCTTCCTTACAGCGTGGATAGTTCGGGGCTTCAGGAGATGTTTACGCCATACGGCAACGTCGTTTCGGCGCAGATCATTGCTGACCGGGAGACCGGCCGCAGCAAGGGGTTTGGCTTTGTCGAGATGTCATCCGACGAGGAAGCCCAGGCTGCGATTGAAGCGATGAACGGCCAGGACAACGGCGGGCGACCGTTGACCGTTAATGAGGCCCGCCCCAAAGAAGACCGACCCGGTGGCTTCGGTGGTGGTGGTGGCCGGGGTGGTTACGGCGGCGGCGGTGGAAAGGATCGCGGTGGCCGAGGCGACCGCGGTGGGCGAGACCGGTACTAGACCGCTTTCCCCAACTACAAATCTTGCCGACTCACTACCTTTGCTGGCGAAGCGTGAGAATCGCGCCCCCCTGGCTCTCAAGGTCTTGCACTCCGCTCCGGAAGCAGGCGCGCGCAACGTCCGCAACTTGGTTAAATGACGCCAAGCCGACTTGTACGACGACCGACGAATGCTTGTAATCTGAACGCGTCTATCGCTGAAGCTGTAGTGATTTGCAGATTTCCACCGTTGCGCGCGACTTGTTCAGCGTGTAGAAATGCAGCCCATCCACGCCGTTTCTAATCAAGTCGTTGCACTGCTCGATCGCATACTTCACGCCGATCTCGGCTGTCGCTGTGGGATCGCTCTCCACGGCTTCGAGTTGCAGCAGCAGCTTATGGGGAATCTTCGCGCCGCACATGCCGATAAACCGCTTGATCTGCGCCACATTGGTGATTGGCATGATGCCCGCGACAATCGGTGCGGTGATGCCCATCTTCCTTGCCGTATCACGAAACCAGTAGAAAATTTCGTTGTCAAAGAACAGCTGTGTCACTACAAACTGGCTGCCATTGTCCAGCTTGCGCTTCAGGTGTTCCATATCTCGCAGCTTGTTCAGGCACTGCGGGTGGCCCTCGGGATAGCCGGCGACTCCGATACAAAAATCGTGGCGCGCTCGCGCGAACGCGACCAATTCATCAGCGTGCCCAAAGCCACCTTGCGTTGTCTTGAAGTCGGTCTGCCCCGCCGGGGGGTCGCCGCGCAGTGCGAGGACATTTTGCACGCCTTCGCGCCAGAGGTCATCGAGAATCTGACCCAGATCATCCGCGGTGTGGCCAACACATGTCAGGTGGGCCATCGCGCATAGATTCAACTCTCGCTGGATTCGCGCCACCAGTTCGACGGTCTTGGCGCGCGTGCTGCCGCCGGCGCCGTAGGTCACGCTGACATAGCTCGGCTTGATCGCGTGCAGCTCGGCGATGGTGCCGTAAAGTTGCGCCCAGCCCGCATCGGTCTTGGGCGGAAAAAACTCGAAACTGACCGCCGGGCTGCCCTTTCCGACGAATTCATCGATGCGCTTCTTTGAAGTACTTTGGTTCGGTGCGTGTTGGTTCATCCGTATATCCGGATGGAATGATAAACCGCGGAAAAGGTTCGTCAAGTATCGCGGTGTGTCTCGTGCCAAAACGCCGGCGTCGACTCGTGGTGAGCCGACGCCGACGGGGGTCACGATTCAGAAGGAGTCTCGCTCGAACTACTGCAGTCCAGCGAGAGGGACATACTTGTTCTAGAATGTGAAATAGCCTGAGATTGCCAGGCTCAACACATCGTGCTCTTCGCCACCATCGTAGATGGCCTCACTGGCGTAGTCGTATCGAATCTCCGGACGAATCTTGAGGTTTGATCCGAGCGAATCATTGGGAAAAGGCGTAATGGTCACACCAAGGGTGGCGGAGTAGATGTGGGCATCGAACCCGTCCAGCCGAGAGGTGTCGTTGAACCACTCCAACCGGGGCATCAGGCCGACATAATCGTTGAGCGTGTACTTGAAGTAAGTAGCCACGCCAAAGACGTTTGAACCATCACCGTCACTGGCATTGGCAGAGTCGTATCGGTAATCAACGTTCAGACCGATCGTGAGCTGATCGCTGAATGCATAGTCGGACCAATAATCGAGCATGACCCGGTAATGCGAGTTGTCGTCATCCTGCTGGGGGCCGATTGAACCGTTAAAAGCGTATGTGAACTTGTCGCTGCAGACATGCGCCCAACTCCAGACAACCTCAAGCGAGTCGTTGTTGTCTTTAAGCGATTGCTCCCAACCGCGGGCGATGCCCAGGCTGAAGCTCTTGCTGTCGTCAAACGCGTAGGTCGCGTAGACCCCGGTATGCGCGAATGGCAGAAGGCCAAACAGATAGCTGTGGCTGAAATTGGGATTGAGGGTGTTGTTGGTGTATTCGTAACCGATCGGCGTGATAAATTTGCCGATTCGCACCTTCAAACCATTGCCCACAGGCACCACTACGTCAATCGCCGCCTGCGTGATGTCAAACTGGTTGTTGGGGCTGGTTCCGGTCTGGAAATCCATTCCGTTGGAAGCAGTGAACCGGCCATCTGCTCCATAGAGCGTCTCAATGCTAAAGCCGATGTCCCAAGGCTTGGACATATCCACCTCGCGGGAGAATGCCAGGCCGATCTGGTTGAGAGTCGGATCGGAGTGCTCGAAATCAAACGCGCGCCCAACGATCACATCGCCCGCGGGGCGTTCGAGCAGGCTCCAAGTGATGCTGGCTTCGACCCAGCCGGTGATGTTGATGTTGTATTCATCAAGCGTCGAACCGATGCCAGCCTTGTCCAGCAGGCCCATTAGCGGCGTTCGGGCCGCCGCAGGCTCGACTACCGCCTCGGCCGCCGGGGGGAGTGCTTCAGGTTCTGCCGGGGCTGGCATCTCCTGCGCCACGAGTACACCAGTCACAGCCATGCTCATGGCCAACGTTGCCCACGACGCAGTTCGTCGCTTCATCAGTGCTCCTTCATCCTAAAAGTAGAAAAAATCAGTCTGTTTCACGCATCGCACGGCAAACCCCGTGCCACGGCCTGCGTATAATGCATCTAGTGGGAATTTTGCAACAATCGGTGAACCCCGCGCCGATCCTGCACGATTCGCCTACAATGTCAGCCCGAGAGGTGATTCACGAATGGCCATCGCTTGGCAACAGCCGTTACCGTCGATTTACAACCAGCTTTCCGCCCCGGAAGTCGCGATTCGCATCCAATCCGCGCGCGACCATCTTGGCAGCCGTTTGGTCATTCTCGGGCACCATTATCAGCAGGACGGAATTATCGATTTTGCCGATTTTGTGGGCGACAGCTACGAACTCTCCCGCAAAGCTGCGCAACAAACAGGCATTGACTACGTTGTGTTCTGCGGCGTGCACTTCATGGCCGAAAGTGCAGATATCCTTACCGATCCGAGGGTGCGCGTCATCCTCCCCGACCTCGGTGCCGGCTGTTCGATGGCAGATATGGCCAGCCTTGAGCAGACGGAAGAGGCATGGGAACAGCTTTACGGCGCGCTCGCGGCGGGCCAATCGGTTGTCCCCATCACATACATGAACAGTTCCGCCGCCATCAAGGCATTCGTTGGCGAGCACGGCGGCGCGGTTTGTACGTCTTCCAACTGCCGAAATGTGCTTGAGTGGGCATTACGGAAATCATCAGCGTCTGACTCCCAGCTTTCGGATGCGGCAGATCGAACTGCAAAGCCCGGCAATGACTCACAGGCTATCGGGAAGCCGAAGATCCTGTTTTTCCCCGACCAGCACCTGGGCCGCAATACTGCCTATGCCATGGGCTATCCGCTCGACAAGATGATCGTCTGGGACCCACGTCGCGACCTCGGCGGCAATACGGCCGAGCAGATCCGCAATGCCGATTTCATCCTTTGGAAGGGTCATTGCAGCGTCCACGCGCTCTTTCGACCGGAACATGTGGATGATGTACGAAAAAAGTACCCGGATATGAAGGTAATCGTTCACCCCGAATGTAAGTGGGAGGTTGTGCAGAAGGCCGACCTCGCCGGCAGCACGGCTTACATCGTCGATCAGATTCGCAAGGCCACGCCGGGCAGTCAGTGGGCGGTTGGCACGGAGGTGCACCTGATCAACCGGCTGGCGCGCGAGCACCCGGACCAAAAGATTATCGTGCTCAGCGACTGCCAGTGTCTCTGCACGACGATGTACCGAATCGACCCGCCACACCTTTGCTGGGTGCTGGAGAACCTGGTGGCCGGGAAAGTCGTCAACGAAATCAAGGTGGACAATCACACGCGGCAGTTCGCGACGATCGCGCTGCAGCGGATGCTCGCAATCAAAGCGACGGGCACTCCGCCGGCCCGCGCGCGAAGCGAAGACGCAGTCCAGATCTCGACCGATCCTTCAATTGATGACTGATGGGCGGCGGCCTTAGTTGATTTCAACGAGCATTTCCACCTCAACGGTAGCCCCGAGTGGCAGCGCATTGGTTCCCAGTGCGGCGCGGGCGTGCCTGCCCTGCTCGCCTAGAATCTGCTGCAACAAGTCGCTGGCTCCATTGGCCACCTGCGGCTGCTGCGTAAATTCATCATCGCATTGGACAAACACGCCGAGACGCACGACCCGAACGAGCCTGTTCCAATCGCCGCCCAACTCGTTGCGAACGATTGAAAGGCCGTTGAGAACACACTGCCGGGCCGCGGCCTGCGCCGCTTCGAGGTTGACCGCCGACGGCACCTTTCCTGTTGCCATCAGTTGCCCTTCCTTCATAGGAAGCTGCCCGCTGACATAGATGAGGTTGCCCGAGCGCACGCACGGTACATAGCTCGCGACAGGCTTGGGGGGAGCGGGCCAGACGAGTTGCAATTCGGCGAGTTTCTGATCGATCGGGTGCATATCTGTTCCTTTGCTCGGTAAATACAGTGTGGCTACTCTCTCACCACAAACCCCGCTTCGCGAAGCGTGGTATACAGTTGTTGTAGATGCTCGCGGTCGGCAGTCTCGACCGTGCATTGCACATTCACATGAGCAATGCTGGGGCCGGAAAACTCCCGATCATGCGTGACCTGCTTGATACTCGCCCCAGCGCTACTCACAATCTGTGCAAACGCAGCCAGCCCACCCGGCCGATCGCTGATGGTGGCAGTAAATCTTGCCAGACGGCCGTCGGTGGCCAGACCTTTTTCAATCACGCGACCGAGCACCACTGGATCGATGTTCCCGCCGCAGAGCGTGAGCACGACCGTTTTGCCGCGCAGTTGTGGGAACCGGCCACTCATTAGCGCCGCCAGCGGGGCAGCAGCGGCGCCTTCCACGACTGCTTTCTCAAGTTCCACCAGTCTTAGCACGGCAAGCGAAAGTTGCTCTTCCGACGCAAGTATGACCTCGTCGGCATGCCGCCGGATCAAATCAAATGGCAGCCGGCCCACGCGGCCCACCGCCAAGCCGTCGGCAAGCGTAGGACACGGCGCGACGTCGCAAGGCCCTCCAGCCTTTACCGCAGAGGTGAAGCTTGGCATGTTCGCCGCCTCGACACCATACACCGCCACCGCGGGCTTCATCGTCTTCACGGCCAGCGCGATGCCCGCCAGCAATCCCCCGCCGCCCACAGGTGCAATAATGGCCTCCACGCCCGGCACCTG
This sequence comes from Phycisphaerales bacterium UBA2421, assembly GCA_002343075.1. GTDB lineage: Bacteria > Planctomycetota > Phycisphaerae > Tepidisphaerales > Tepidisphaeraceae > UBA2421. The sequence continues at coordinate 119,338 of DDRH01000056.1, forward strand.
CTCCATGATCTCCAGCCCCGCCGTCCCTTGTCCGGCGACAATCTGTGGATTATCAAAGCCGTGGATGTAAGTGAGACTCTCACTGTCGGCCAGCGACAGGGCATGCTCCCGCGCTTCCAGAAAGCTGTCGCCATGTAGGATAACTTTCGCCCCAAGCCGCCGACACGTGGACGATTTGATGATCGGCGCGAATCGAGGCATGACCACCGTCACCGGAATGTGCAGAAGCTGCCCGTGATACGCCAGGCCCAGAGCGTGGTTACCCGCGCTCTGAGTCACAACGCCCTGCGTCCGCTGGGCTTCTGTGAGCTGTAGCAGCGCATTTCGCGCGCCACGCTCCTTGAAACTGCCCGTTCGCTGAAGATAGTCGAGCTTGCAAAAGACGCGTGAGCCAGTCAGTTCTGAAAGCGGAATGGATTCCGGGCAGGGCGTGACCGCCACGCCGCCGGCAATCCGCTGGCGGGCAGTGACGATATCCGCGAGCGACACTTGGCTGGCGGCGTTGGCAGAGTTGCTTGCGTCCATTATCTCGGAACCGATTCTACTAAAGCGGAAGGTCAATTCGCAAGAAACGCCGCACCGGCGAGTCGGTGGGAAGAATTTCGTTCACAATTTCGTCGATCGCGGCGCGGTCGGTGGGCCAGAGCCACGCTCCGTTGCTTCGGTCCCGCCGGACCCATCGATAATCCGTGTGTTCCATGTTGAGCGCAACGCTAACGTCGTGCGGCACCATGGCGCAAAAGCCTGGCACCACATAAGTTGTGTCATTATGCGGGGTGTAGAACGACCGCGCCGTGGGCAATCGATAGAACTCAGCCGCGGAGATGCCCGCTTCCTCGCGCAGTTCACGAAGCGCCGCCATCGGGGCAGTTTCGCCGGGTTCAACCGAGCCATAGACAGTTGACCAGGTGCCCGCCATATACACGCCTTCGCGCCGCCGAAGCTGCAAGAAATCATGCGATTTCCCCGCCGCCGGGCGAACAACATAGACTGCGATGATAAGATTGCTCAGAGGCATGGTTATCGCTTTGAGAATCGTGTCGCATCCACCTTGCGAATCAGCCCTTTCAGCGTCATCAGCGTCAGTTCCTGCATCACCACCTGCGCCGCAAGACCGGTTTCGTTAATGATCGCATCGGCGTCCAACTCTGCACCATCGACAGCCCCGAGAATCCGCTGCCGTGCGTTGCTTAGTTCAGTCTTGGGCGAAGTGACCGCAGCGCGCACTGCCGCATCTACTTCAATGCCGGGACGGTCGGCTTCGGATTCCGCGTCAAAAAGCGTGGGCTGGGTTGCGCTGACAGGCAGCGGGCTAAGTCCTTCAAGAATATCTTCCAACCGGGTGACCAGCGTCGCGCCATCGCGGATGAGTTGGTGCGGCCCCGCACTCATGGCGTTATCAACCCGGCCCGGAAGCGCAAAGACGGTACGGCCATGATCATCGACTGCCTGGCGGGCGGTAATGAGCGCCCCGGATCGCACATCCGCCTCGACGACGAGCACCCCGCGGGACATCCCGCTGATCAGGCGGTTGCGCCGGGGAAAGTTTTCGGCACGCGGTTCAGTGCCCATGGGATACTCGCTCACGACGGCGCCGCGACCGTCGCGGGCGATCTCCAGGAAAAGTTGGGCGTTTTCCGGCGGATACGCTACATCAACTCCGCAGCCCAGAACCGCGATTGTACGACCATTCAAGGGCTGCAATGCGCCACGATGGGCGGCGGAGTCGATGCCTCGCGCCCCGCCCGACACCACGCACACGCCGGCCCCGGCGAGCAACGCCCCGAACCGCTCAGCCTGCTCTCGCCCGTAAATGCTGCACTTGCGACTACCAACAATCGCCACCGCGTGTAGATCGCGAGGCTCTAGCGTGCCCCGCACATACAAAACCAGCGGCGGGTCGGGGATTTCCTTGAGCAACAGCGGGTAGGGCTCGTCCTCCATGCAGAAAATCTGCACGCCCGCAGCCGCAGCTTTCTCAAGTTCGCGCGCGGCAGCGGAAGCACCGCTACCCAGCGAGTCGGCAATCCCGTTCGCCGCAGCGGTGCCGATACCTTCCACGGTTCGAAGTAACGCCACATTCGCCGAGCAGGCAGCCGCAACCGAGCCGGCCTTTTCGATCAGCCGGCGCGCAAGTATCGGCCCGATGCCTTTTGTCAGCGATAGCTGCAACCAATGGCGCACGTCGGACATGTCATCCTCATTCGCTTCGCAGGCTGTTGATGGCTTCAAGAATCAGGTCGCGCGAGACATCCTCCCGCACCGTCGCGGCGCCCAGGCCCTGGGGAATGACAATCTTGAGGCCGCCGCCGCTCGCCTTTTTGTCGTGAAGCATGGCGCTGTAGAGCACGGTCTCATCAAGATCAAGCCCGGTTGTGGGCAGTCCCGCCCGGCCAAGCAGAGCTACAATTCGCCGGCGGTCGGCTTCGTCCAGCGCGCCGAGCCTTGCCGCGACGTGCGCCGCGGCGCAGATTCCCAGGGACACTGCCTCTCCGTGCGCGTACTCATGTTGGCTGACGGTTTCAATCGCGTGTCCAAAGGTGTGCCCGAGATTCAGATGGGCGCGCTCGCCGCGCTCAAAAACGTCGGATTGAACCACGCGCGCCTTGGTCGCCACATTTCTCCCGATGAATGTCGTCAGGTAATCAATATCGCGATCCAGCAGGCGCGGCAGATTCTCTTCAAGCTCGGCAAGAAGCGGCGCGTCTCGGATGATTGCGTGTTTAATGCACTCGGCAAGGCCGTTGCAAAACTCTCTTTGCGGCAGCGAACGGAGCACAGTCGGATCGCAGTAAACCACCTCGGGCTGCTTGAACGCGCCCACCATGTTCTTGAACGACCCATGATTCACCCCGACCTTCCCGCCGACGGATGAATCGACCATGGCAAGCAAGGTGGTCGGGATTTGCACCAGCGGCACGCCGCGCAGGACAGTCGCCGCGACAAAGCCGGCAAGGTCGCCCGTCACCCCCCCGCCAAGCGCAATGATGGGTGTGCCGCGGTCGATCCGTGCGTTGAGAAAGACGTCGTAAGCCTCCCGCACGCGGTCGAGCGATTTGTTCCCTTCACCGCTTGGCAAAACATATCGATAAAACGAAAATCGAGGCGGAAACGACGCCTCGACGACCGGCCACACACTCGTTTCAATCGAACGATCAAGCACCACCCCCACACCGCGGCAGCCAAGCCGGGAGACCAAATCGCCACCCACGCGCGCGAGCAGACCCGGTTCGACCACGACGTCATACGGCGCGTCGCCCACCTTCACATTGACAATCTCAGCCATCACGCGACATTGTACGGATTCCCCCGCCGCCCGCGACGAGGGAAGACTTTAGGTAAACAGCGCCTCAACCCTCGCGGCACAGATAAAGTCGTTTACACTCAAGCCGTTGACCGTGTGCGTGCTGTAGCTGACAGTGACCTTGCTATAACCCAGATTGATATCAGGGTGATGGTCCTGCCGGTGGCTGATCCAGACGACTGCATTGGCAAAGGCCCCGGACTCGTAGTGATTTGCGAACGAAAAGGTCTTGGTCAGCTTCCCCCTCTCAACCGCCCAGCCGGGCAACCTGGCGAGGTGCTGGCCAACCTCTTCATTCGTGAAGGCCGGGGTGCCTTCGGGGATGTGACCACAGGTTTGTCTCGATAGTTCCATCATCGGCTGCTCCTTTGTCGTCATTGGCGCGCCGCCCATTTGACGAGTGTAGGCGGGTTGCGGGTAGACTGTCGCGTTGCAGAGACCACCCATGCGCTGGATTGTAGGTGACATTCACGGCTGCGCGCGCCCACTGGATAGATTGATCCGTGAGGTCAATGCGCGCGACAGCGATGCCTTCTTTTTCTTCGTTGGCGACTATTTCAACCGCGGGCCCGATAGCCGGGCAGTGCTTGATCGACTGGTTACCCTGAAGAACGCCCGCTTTTGCCGCGGAAATCATGATAACGTCCTTGACCTGCTGCTTAACAAACAATGTTATGACGTCCGACTTGACATGATGCACGCGCATCACCTCTTCAATTCTTTTCTGGATGCCGGGCTTGATCGTACCCTGATCAGTTACGGGATCGACCTCGCGGAGGTGTATGAGCTCGCGGTCGACTGGAGCTTTACCCGCCTTGACGACCTGCTGGCGGTCGTCCCCGACTCTCACCGCAGGTTTGTTCGCCGGCTGGAGCCTGTCATAGAGCATGATGACCTGTTCATCATGCACGCACGGCTGCCCCCCGAACAGCCCGACGGGCCCGACCTGCTCGTGGACGTGTTGCAGTCCAGCCGACCGTTGCGGCACCAGGCGATCTGGGGACGATACAAGCGGTCCGAGATCGAAGGCCCAAAGGCGTGGCGGCGGCGCGGATTTTTCGGGCATACGCCTGTTTCATTTTACCAGCACGATCGCGGGGAGCCGGTGCTGCCGATCATTGGCGAGCAAATGGTACTGCTCGACACCGCCATCGCGCTCGGAATGGACGGCAGGTTAACCGCCTACTGTGCCGACACCGATCGATACCTGCAGGTGGATCGTCAACTCGACGCGATCGAGCTAAGTTCCGGGCAGGTGTTGCGACATGCCTGACCTTGCACCACACGGCATTGAAGTGGCGCTCGTCCACCCACAAATCGCACCAAACACTGGCAACGTCGCCCGGCTCTGCGTGGCGACCGGCACCCCTCTGCACTTGGTCAAACCGCTCGGCTTTCAACTCGACGACCGGCAGATCCGCCGAAGTGCCATGGACTACTGGCCGCGGTTGAGATTGACGCTTCATGACGATTTGAGCACTTTTCGGGAGGCGATGGCCGCCCGGCGGATCTGGTTGTTTGACTCGTCTGGAGCAGTTGGGCTTTGGAATGCCCAGTTTTTGAACGGCGACGTCCTGGTTTTCGGCAGTGAGACCGCCGGCCTTCCCTCAGCGTGGCTCTCGGCCGAGACCGAACGGGTGATCCGCATACCTCAAGTGCCGGGCGAGCGATGTCTGAATCTCGCAACCTCAGTTGGCATAGCCACTTACGACGCAATCCGACGCGTGCAAGTCGCAGAATGAGGGCAACCCCGATTGGCTAACTGTCCCATCTGCTCACAATTCTGCCTGTTGTCGGCAGGCGACTGTTCGCCCGTGTTCGGGCATGGCACGCCATTTGTTAGACCGGCCCTCGGACGAAGTGCGTCCGAACCGCTGGCGCAACCGTAAGTTCGCCAAGGTGGACGAGACGGCCGAGTGATCGGCGGGAGCGAGGAGGAGAGAGAAGCACCGATGTTGTATTGCACTCGCCAATGGCGAAGTGGCTGGCTTTGGGTCTTAGCCTTTGTGGCTACCACCACCGCAACCAATGCCGCGTTTACCTCGCTGGCAAACGACAATCTCATGGAAGACTCCCCACTGTCGACTTTGACGCTGTTGCCCGCAGCTGACTCCGCACTTGCATTGACTCCATTCCCGCAGGTCGCTGGACCGAGCTTTGCGACGGTGGCGGCGGCAGCCACCTCACCCGTCACGGCGGAGGGGATTGTTGCCGGATCGGCCGGTCAAGCATGGCTGGCCCCCGTGTCGAGTGACTTCGGTCTGCACTATCGGTCGTCAGCAACTCCGACTCCCCCGGCAGTGGATGCCCGGCGGACGGCGGTGTCTGTTCCGCTCCCCGCGCTCGGAATCGCCCAGCTTATCCTCTTTGCGGGCACTGCAGCGTTGTTTGGGAAGCGCATTTCGGGGCTTCGGCGCTGATCCAACCGGGTAACCCGAGCAGAATTTGCCGCGACGCGTTCCATTCGGATAATTGTGATCCTTATGAAACGCCCTGCGATCTTCTTCGATCGCGATAACACGCTCATCGTCGGCAACGAGTACCTCGGCGACCCGGCCAAAGTGCAACTGGTAACCGGTGCGGCGGCGGCAGTTGCTCGCGCGCGGCGGCTTGGCTATGCCACAGTCATCGTCAGCAACCAAAGCGGGGTGGCGCGCGGACTTTTTGACGAGACCGCTGTGCACGCGGTCAATCAGCGTCTCGATCAACTCCTGCTTGCCGACGACCCGGCCGCTGTCATCGATCGGCATGAGTTTTGCCCCTTTCATCCGGATGCCACGGTTGAGAAATACAAGCAGGAAAGTGATCTGCGCAAGCCAGCACCTGGTATGCTCCTCAAGGCAGCCGACAAGCTCGCACTCGATCTTTCAAGGTCATGGCTTGTTGGAGACGCGGCGCGCGACATCGAGGCGGGACGGAATGCCGGGTGTCGAACGATTCTCTTCACCGACCCCGACCTGCCCCCTTCCCCCGCGGCTGCCGCGAACGCGTCTATTCCAGCCGATTACACCGCATCGACGCTAGCGGACGCCATTGACTTCATCGAACAGTGTCCTGAGCCGCCGATCATGCGCATCACCCCGGCGGCTGAGCCTTCTCGAACGATCGACCCAACCGCGAGCGACGCAGCGATCGCGGATGCGTTGTCGTGCACCGCGGCATCAACCGCCCGGCGGCCGGCAAACGACGCGTCCCCTGCTGAGCCTTTGACGGTGGAAACGCCACCAACTGACGCGACAGAGACACACCAGTCCGCAACAAGCCCGCCGCCACCCGCGCCCGCCGGGCCACGACGCGCGCCGGCCGCCGCGTCTGCACCATCACACTTCGCAAAGGGCGAACCGCTGCAGGCAGCGCCCTTTCAACCGGCGCCGCACTCATCGGCAACCAGCCCCCGCCCAGCCCAGGCCAACACCGCCCCACCGCCGCAGATTCGATCGGGTGACTCCGCTCGCCCGGCAGGAACTGTTTCGGGAGCCAACCTGACGCGGGTGGAGTCGCTTCTCGATCAGATGCTTTCCGAGCTTCGCCGGCGCGATCTGCCGGAGGATGAGTTTTCGGTAAGCAAACTGCTGGCTGGAGTGGTCCAGGTGATCGCCATCGCCGTCGCGTTTTTGGCTTACCTCTATCGCAACGAGCCAGCAGAGACATTCATCGGCATCCTTCTCTTCGCCAATTTCCTGCAGGTAATGACCATCGCGCTGCTGATCATGGGCAAACAGCGGTGAGCCGCCAAGCAAAGTAGGGATGGCCTCGGCGATACGAAAGTCGAGAAAGGTTCATAGAACGAAACGGCGGATGGAGCGATCCATCCGCCGTCATCTCTTAAGATGTTAAGCAGCCTCAAGTTGTGATACCTAATGCCGTGCGGGCGTCACAGGCCCGCTTGCGGCTGCGCTTCGCGCGGGTTGACATTGCCCGTCATCTCACGTTGCACCGCAGCAATGGGCGTCTCTTCTTCCTGCGGCGGCGGTTCTGCCAGGAACTTGAGCTTGAGGTTCAAGTGTGGGTTGAACGCGGTGCCTGCCGGGATCAGGTGGCCGAGAATCACGTTCTCCTTCAGACCCACAAGCGTATCGACCGAGCCTGCCATCGCGGCTTCGGTAAGCACCTTGGTGGTTTCCTGGAAGCTTGCAGCGCTGATGAAGCTTTCGCTCTGAAGCGACGCCTTCGTAATACCGAGCAACAGCGTCTTCGCCCGCGCGGGCTTGGGCTTCTTGCTCTTGGCGGGCTCTTTGCCAGCGGCCTCGGCTCCTTCATTGGCATCTCTAAATTCGGCCTTGGCAACGACATCGCCTTCCTTGAAGTCAGTCCCGCCGGGCTCGCTGACCTTCACGCTTGTGGCGATCATGTCGTTGGCAGTGCGGAACTTGAACTTGTCGGCGACTTCACCGGGCAAGAACTTGGTATCGCCGGCATCATCGACCTTCACCTTACGCAACATCTGCGTCAGGATGATTTCGATGTGCTTGTCATTGATCTTCACACCCTGCGATCGATAGACGTTCTGCACTTCAGTCAGAAGATAAGTGTAAAGCGACTCTTCACCCTTGATACGCAGAATGTCGTGCGGAATGATCGGCCCGCGGATGAGCGGATCGCCCGCCTCGACACGGTCGCCAGCGTGGACAAGTAACTCCTTATCCTGCGGGACGTTATGATCTTTCTCCATGCCCGTCTCATTCGAGACGATGATGGTCATTTTGCCCCGGCGGCGCTTATTGTCGAGCGTGACTGTACCGGAGATCTCGGCGAGCACCGATGGATCTTTCGGCTTGCGGGCTTCAAAAATCTCGGTCACGCGCGGGAGACCGCCGGTGATATCCATCGTTCCGGCAGTGACCTTCGGCTGGCGCGCTAGCAGGTGGCCTGCTTCAATCTTCTGCCCATCTTTCACTTCGATTCGCGCCTTGGCGGGCAGGTAGTGGAAGTCGAGCGTCTTGCCATCAGCTCCTTCAATGGTGATACGCGGATGGCGTTCGCCCTTGTGCTCAATCACGACCAGCTTGGATTCGGTGGTGCCTTGTCCTCGCTCTTCGTCCATCTTGGCCGTCTCACCCAGTTCGATATCTTCATACCGAACGATACCGGCTTTCTCGGCCAGAATCGGCGTGACGTGAGCGTCCCAAGTTACCAGTTGCTGCTTAGGCTTGACCTTTTCCTCATCGGCGACCATGACGGTTGCCCCGTAGGGCACTTTATACTTCTCAATTTCACGGCCTTTGGCATCAAGGATCGCAATTTCGCCGTTGCGCTTCAGCGCGACCATGCGGGTATTGCCGTCTTCATCCTTGACCTTCACAGCATTGATATCGAGATGCTTGACCACACCGCCGGCGATGCTCTTGATATCGTTCTCGATCAGCGACCCTGTTGCTACACCACCGGTGTGGAACGTTCGCATGGTGAGCTGCGTTCCCGGCTCACCGATCGACTGCGCGGCGATGATGCCAACCGCCAGACCTTCTTCGACGAGCTGGTTGGTGCTCATGTCCACGCCGTAGCATCGGGCACATACGCCTCGCGCGCTTTCGCAGACGAGAGGCGAGCGCACGCGGATGCTCTCAAGCTTCAGATCGCGAAGTTTGTCAGCGATGTCGTTGGTGATGATCGCGTTTTCCTGAACGATGACTTCATCGGTGATGGGGTTGCGAATCGTATCGCGGGCCGATCGGCCAACAATCAACTCTTTCAGTTCGACTTCGACCTGTTCGCCTTTGTAAATGGTTGTCTTGGTGACGCCGTTCACACCGCCACAGTCGATCTCGTTAATGATGACGTTTTGGGCCACATCGGCGAGCTTGCGAGTGAGGTAACCGGAGTCAGCGGTTTTCAGGGCTGTATCTGCCAGACCCTTACGCGCGCCGTGCGTAGAGCTGAAGTACTCGAGCACGCTCAGGCCCTGACGGAAATTGGATTTAATCGGCGTTTCGATGATTTCACCCGACGGCTTGGCCATGAGACCACGCATACCGCCTAACTGGCGAATCTGATCCACGTTACCACGGGCACCGGAGACAGCCATCATGGCGATCGGGTTGATGTACTTGATGTAACCCTGCTTGGCTGCCTCTTCTTTGCTGACCGGCTTGCCTTCGGCATCGCGGTAGTCGCTGTTGAGACCGGTCATGAGGTCTTCGGTGACCTGCTTGCGTGCATGGCCCCAGAGATCGATCAACTGGCTGCGACGTTCCTGGTTGGTAATCAGCCCGCGCAGGAAGCTCTTTTCGATGGCGTCGGCATTCTTCTGCGACGCTTCGAGAATGCGCTCACGGCTGTCGGGCGAGCGGATATCGGTAATGCCAAAACTCAACGCGGCGAGCGTGCTGCGCTTGAAGCCAAGCGACTTCATGTCGTCCAGCAGCTTGATCGTCGCAGGGCGGCCGAGCTTGTCGTAAGTATCGGCAATTACACGACTTGCACCCTTGGCAGTCAACGCGTAGTTATAGAACGGCATCTCCCGTGGAAGCACGTCGTTAAACATGCAGCGGCCGACTGTTGTGAGAATCAGCTTGCTCCCAGCAGCGGTCCGACCTTCCTTGGGCGCATAATTCGCATCGCGGCGCTTCCGCTGCTCTTCGAGGTGCTTGCGAGACACTTCTTCAATCGGAACTTCATTGCTCTTGTCATCGGGCACAACATGCGTGCGGTCTGCGAGGCGTACAAACACTCGCGTGTGCATGTGGATCTTGCCAAGCTCAAACGCGAGCAGGGCTTCGGAAACATTATTAAACACGCTGAACTCGCCCTTATCACCTTCACGCTCGAAGGTGATGTAGAACGTTCCAAGGACGATGTCCTGCGACGGCGTGATGATCGGCGTGCCGTTGGCAGGCGAAAAGATGTTGTTGGGCGCAAGCATCAGCACATGCGCTTCAGTCTGCGCTTCGAGCGACAGCGGAAGATGGACGGCCATCTGATCGCCGTCGAAG
>DDRH01000056.1:129711-130020 GCA_002343075.1 Phycisphaerales bacterium UBA2421
TCGCCGTCGAAGTCGGCATTGAAGCCCTTACACACAAGCGGGTGAATCTTGATCGCGTTTCCTTCAACCAGCACCGGCTCAAATGCCTGGATGCCCATGCGGTGAAGCGTGGGCGCACGGTTGAGCATCACGGGATGCTGATAAATCACTTCTTCGAGAATGTCCCACACTTCAGGATCGCGGCGCTCGAGCATTCTCTTGGCTGACTTGATGGTGTCGGCAAGACCGTGATCTTTCAGCTTGCGAATGATGAAGGGCTGATACAGTTCCAGCGCAATCTTCTTAGGCAGGCCGCACTGGTGCAGCTTC
>DDRH01000056.1:130346-132830 GCA_002343075.1 Phycisphaerales bacterium UBA2421
TCAGCCGGTTGTTGCGGTTGATGATTCGGCGATACAGATCATTCAGGTCACTGGTGGCAAAATTGCCGCTCTCCAGCAACACCAGCGGCCGCAGATCCGGCGGGATGACGGGGATGACATCCATCACCATCCACTCGCTCTTGTTCTCGCTACCACGAATCGCTTCGATCATCTTGAGCCGCTTCGTGAGGTCTTTAATCTTCTGCTTGCTGTTCGTCTTTTCGATGTCAGCGCGGACCTTCACTGCTTCGGTCGGCAGATCCATCTGGTTCAGCAGCTTCTTGATCGCTTCGGCACCCATCTCCGCAACGAACTTATCGCCGTGGAGTTCGTGTACGGCGCGATACTCTTCCTCGGTCAATAGCTGCTTGCGCTTCAGCGGTGCCGACCCGGGATCGGTGACGACGTAGTCTTGAAAATAGACAATCTTCTCGATGTCACTGGTCTTCATATCCAGCAGCGCACCAAGCCGGCTAGGAAGTGCCTTGAAGAACCAGATGTGAACGATCGGCGCCGCCAGGTTGATGTGGCCCATGCGCTTGCGGCGGACGCGCGAATGCGTCACTTTCACACCGCAACGATCGCAAATGATGCCTTTGTACTTCGTTCCCTTGTACTTGCCGCAGGAGCATTCCCAGTCGCGCTCCGGACCAAAAATGCGCTCGCAGAAAAGGCCGTCTTTTTCGGCACGATAGGTACGGTAGTTGATCGTCTCAGGCTTCTTAACCTCGCCAAACGACCACGAACGAATATCGTTCGGGCTAGCGAGTTGAATGCGAACCGATCCGTAATCGTTCACACGATCGTATACTGTTTCAGCCATGATCGTCATCTTCTTTCTTCAGTAGCACGGGCATCTCGCCCGTGGCTTCAAAACTTCTTATTCGCCGTGATTGCCCAGCCTACATCTATGCAGACTTCCGACGTTTCACGCTGTTCGGTACCGCTTCAATCAGCAGGCGAAGCGCTTTGTTTACCGAACCAGAATCCTTGAAAACAGCGGCCACATCGTCGTCCAGCCGGACCACTCCAGTCGGTTTGGCAAAAATCGCTTTCGGACCACGCCCAACAAAAGCCCAGCGTTGACGATTGCTGGTATCCGGCGGATCGTACGCTGTTTCCTCTTCAGAAGACTTCACGGACTTATGCTTGACCTTTGCCATAATCACGTTTCTCCCGCAGAGTCGCCTTACGGGCACTTATCAAGCGAATCCGCGCGCCTCGAATCGTGTAACTCACTGCCAACAACCGGCCTTTGGACGAAAAACCAACTGCTGTACGTCGATCCTCGTCTTGCGAATGCTCGGTATCAAAAACGATAAACACATTCGGGTCGTCGAACACAGTCGAGCCCTCGTCGAACGTCACTCCATGGCTACGTCCGTTCCGACCAGCCTTTGCGTCATCCCATTCGAAGCGTTCGTATTCCAAGAGTCTCGCTTCCCGCTTATCTCATCCGCGCTCACTCACTCAGGCCCTTCAATCTCCTTCGGTAGCTGCTTTGCCTGTCAAGCATTCACTGCATCACGATGATTAAGCACATTTTAAATACGCAGCTATCGTCATGCCGCCGGCCGAAACACCGATTCCAACAAAAAGCAACCAAAGTCCGTCGGTCAATAACAACATGTCGATGATCATGAGAGGCATCCCAAGCACACCGACTAGAATGCCGAAGAACTCGAGATCAATGCCAAAGAGCCTCACATCAAATCCTCGTCATCCTTAGTCATCGATCCGTTCTTCTTCTCAAGCTGGATATTTAATCCCAGCCCGCGGATTTCGTTGCAGAGCACGTCGAAGCTGACCGGCGTACCGGCTTCGAGAGTGTTGGTTCCTTTGACCATGCTTTCGTAAATCTTCGTACGCCCTTCGACGTCGTCCGACTTCACCGTCAGCAGTTCCTGCAATACATATGCTGCTCCGTACGCCTCCAGGCCCCACACTTCCATCTCCCCGAAGCGCTGGCCGCCTGTGCGTGCCTTTCCGCCGAGGGGTTGCTGGGTGATGAGGCTGTACGGGCCAGTGGCGCGGGCGTGGATCTTGTCGTCCACGAGGTGATGCAGCTTCATCATATAGATGTAGCCGACGGTGGTGCGCTGCTCGAACGGCTCGCCCGTGCGGCCGTCGTGCAGTTGAACCTTGCCGCCGTAAGGCATCACGTGATCGAGCTCGCGCGTCCCAAGCACCTTGCCACTTGACTTGCGCTCTTTGCGGCGCTGTTTAATCGCCGCATTAGCCTGTTCGACGCACGCAAAGATCTCGTCTTCAGTCGCGCCATCAAACACGGGCGTGACACACTGCTGACCCAGCACTGCCATTGCCCAGCCCAGGTGGGTCTCTAAAATCTGCCCGACATTCATGCGGCTTGGCACGCCGAGCGGGTTGAGCATGATGTCGACAGGGGTGCCGTCTTCCAGGAACGGCATATCTTCTTCCGGCACAATTCGGGCAATGACACCCTTGTTGCCGTGGCGGCCGGCC
>DDRH01000056.1:132950-136788 GCA_002343075.1 Phycisphaerales bacterium UBA2421
TGGCGGCCGGCCATCTTGTCGCCCACGCTCAATTGACGCTTCGTGGCAATGTAGACCTTCACCATTTCGAGCACGCCGCTCGGCAGTTCGTCGCCGCGCTTCATGTGCTCCATCTTTCGGACTTTTTCCTTCAATACAGCCTGCACGCGCGGCCAGAACCGGCTGTGCGTGTTGAGGGCCTGTTCCTTGCCTTCTTTGCTTCCCTTGATCCAGTCTTCGCTGAACGTGTCGATCTGTTCCATCAACACATCGGGAATCTCGCTTTGGGCAACCTTCTGCCGGGTGCCCGGGTCGACGAGTTGTGAGCCGAGCACTTCGTTAATCTCGTTCACCATCTGCTTGAAGATGGCGATGGCGCGCTGGTTCATTTCTTTTTCGTAGCGATCGATCTCTTTCTTCATCGTCTTCTTCTGCTCGTCAGTCATGTGCATGCGACGGCTGAAGCGCTTGGCATCGATCACCACCCCTTCTTCACCGGCGGGCATTTCCAGTGAATCGTTCTTCACATCTTCGCCGGCGCGACCAAAGATGGCATGAAGCAGCTTTTCTTCGGGCGTAAGCTCGCTCTTGCTCTTGGGAGCAATCTTGCCCACAAGAATATCGCCCGCTCCCACCCGCGTGCCGACACGGACGATGCCAGCTTCATCAAGATTGGCAAGCGCCCGCTCGCTCACATTGGGAATATCGCGCGTAAACTCCTCACGGCCGAGCTTGGTTTCGCGGATTTCCACGTCGTAGCTCTCGATATGAATCGAGGTAAAGGTGTCGTCTTTCACCAGGCGATGATTGATGACGATCGCGTCTTCGAAGTTGTAGCCGTCGAATGTCATGAACGCGACGAGCACATTTCGACCCAGGGCTAACTCACCCTGATGCGTGGCGGGCCCGTCGGCAATGATCTGCCCCTTCTTCACCCGCTGGCCCTTGCGAACGATCGGCTTCTGATTGAGGCATGTGCGTTCGTTCAGGCCATGAAATTTGCGCAGCGAATACTCGTCGGCGTTATCGATGATGATTCGAGTCGCATCGACCGTCGTCACGGTGCCGTCGCGGGCCGCCCGGACAAGCATGCCGCTATTGACTGCGACCGGCTTTTCCATGCCCGTTGCGATGATTGGCGGATCGGTCCGCAGAAGCGGTACGGCCTGCCGTTGCATGTTGGAACCCATCAGCGCGCGGTTCGCATCGTCGTGCTCAAGGAATGGAATCAGCGCCGCAGACACCGAGACGGTCTGCCGGGGGCTGATATCGACATATTGCACGTCTTTGCTGGGCACAGTCGCCAGGTCGCCTTCGACTCGGGCGAGCACCATGCCCTTGTGAATCTGCCCTCCCGCCTCCACGCTGTCCGGCGGGGCGAGAATGGCCTTCATTTCTTCGTCGGCACGCAGATACTTTACAAAACCCTTCTTCTTCACCGAATCGGCCGGCTGCCCGCGAGTCTCTTCAACCGCGCCATTCTTCACCACGCGATAGGGCGTGATCAGAAATCCGTAGTCGTCGATGTCAGAATAGATCGCCAACGACGCAATCAGACCGATGTTCGTGCCTTCCGGCGTTTCGATCGGGCAGATACGGCCATAGTGGCTGATGTGCACGTCGCGCACCTCGAAGCCGGCCCGCTTGCGATTCAAACCGCCGGGACCCAGCGCGGACAGACGTCGCTCGTGCGTCAACTGTGACAGCGGGTTGGTCTGATCGACCACCTGCGACAGCTCGCCACGACCAAAGAAGAAGTCGATGCTGCTGCTGATGCTCTTGCTATTCACCAACTCGGCAATGCGACCGATCTCGTTCGGGTCTTTCAGGCTCATTCGCTCCTGCACGGTGCGTTTGAGCTTCAGAAAGCCCTTGCGCAGCTCTTCTGCCGCCAGTTCATCGATCGTGCGCAGGCGACGGTTGCCAAGGTGATCGATATCGTCGACATATCCTTCGCCGTTACGCAGTTTGAACATGTACTTCAGCGAGTTAACCAGGTCTTCGCTGCGCAGCGTCATCTCGTTTTCACTGACGTTCTGGTCGAACTTGCGGTTAATACGGAAGCGACCAACCCGGCCCAACCGATAGCGGTTGTCGTCGAAGAACTTCTCTTCAAACAGCGTCTTGGCTTTGTCAATTTGCGGAGGATTGCCCGGGCGAAGCCGCGCGTAAATCTTAAGCAGCGCCGCCTCATGCGACTCGGCGGTGTCTTCGGCGAGTGTGTTAAGAATGAGCGGGTCGCTCACCTTCGTCACCACTTCCACAGACTTGAGGCTGCTCGCCTGGATCTTTTCAAGCTGATCTGCCAATTGAGCGCCGGGTTTGACAATTTCTTCACCCGAATCGCTGTCGATAATAGACGAAGCGGCGTAGTGCTCAGGCTGCAGGTCTTTCAGCTTGATGTTTTCGACCTGATAGAACTCACGAATGATTGCTTCACTGGTGCTGTACTTTTTGTCCAGCGCGCGAACAAACGTGGTTGCAGGAATCTTGCTGCTCTGGTCGATGCGCACGGCAAGCGCATCCTTCTTAGTAACCGAACACTCGATCCACGACCCACGCTCGGGAATGACGCGGAAGCCGTGCAGCGGACGGTCGCCTTCCTGCACTTCGATGAGAAAATCCACGCCCGGCGATCGGTGCAACTGGTTGACGATTACGCGCTCGGCACCGTTGATGATGAACTCGCCACCGCCGATCATGATCGGGATTTCGCCGAGGTAGATGCTGTCTTCCATCACCTCGTCTTTATCTTTGCGCGTGAACTTCACACGGATGCGAAACGGCATGCCGAAAGTAAGCCGAAGTGCCCGGCATTCGTCGGTGGTGTAGCGGGCTTCGAGCAACTCGTAGCTGACATAATCCAGCCGGAGGTTGCCGTCGTAGCTTTCAATCGGAAAAACTTCGCGAAGCAAAGCTTCCAGGCCTTCGGGCTTGCGCTTGGCTGGCTCGGTGTCCTTCTGCAGAAAGCGATTGTAAGCCGCCCGCTGGACTTCGATGAGATTGGGGATGGGCAGCGCGTCGCCGCGCTTGGCGAAGTCGCGTACTTCGTTAACCTGAACTCGCATCGCGATTCCTTCTTAGCGGTGTTAAAACCGCAGTAAACGATTCAATGGCAACCCAAGACGTACATACCGCAACCCGAGTTTCAGACTCAGCTACGGGCAGGACCGGGCGATCGCCTTCGCCAGAATCCTGCAAAAACCGCTCTAAAGCCGATAGCAAAGGTGGCCTTTGAGCGGAATCAACTTTTTGCCGGAACAACGGTCCCTTTCTCAAGTGAGTGCGTTCAAAGAACCGTATTAGGACACGGCCCGGTGGCTGCAGGGACTCCAGAGACACTGCAAGCCGCTCATCGCGGTGCGAAAAGCGGCTTGTCTAGCGGCGAAAAAATCGCCGTCGTCGAAGAGGCCACCCGGCGAAGCGGCCCTTCAACTTTTCCTAAATCCTTATTCTGCCGAACGTTACACTAAACGCATCCGGCGCAAACGAAACGAAACCGAGAGCTTAAATCCCGCCATTGGCTGGAGCTGCTCCGGTCTGCAGTGGTTAAAGTTGTTTAGTGTTCGTCATCAAATGACTTACGAAAGTCTATCCACCACTAAACGCAATGTCAATATTGCTGGCAGATGAATGATCGGACGATCGAATGACAGCGGGCCGACGAAGTGAACCCACGTCGGCCCGCTGCTCTAAATCGATTTGCCTCCGCGCTTTCACGCAAGACGCAAATTCTGCTTACTTCAGCTCGACACCAGCGCCGGCAGCTTCGAGAGCCTTCTTCAGCTTCTCGGCTTCGTCCTTGGTGAGCGATTCCTTAACCGTCTTCGGGGCACCATCGACCAGGTCTTTGGCTTCC
>DDRH01000056.1:136876-137749 GCA_002343075.1 Phycisphaerales bacterium UBA2421
GACCAGGTCTTTGGCTTCCTTCAGCCCCAGTTGGGTCGCTGCGCGAACTTCCTTGATGACGGCGATCTTCTTATCCGCCGGGACGGACTTGAGGACCACGTCGAACGTGCTCTTGGCTTCTTCGGCCGGGGCGGCGGCACCTGCACCCGCGCCCGCGACCATGACCGCGCCACCCGCGGCGGCTTCGATACCGTGGGCTTCCTTGAGGTATGCGGCAACGTCAACCGCCTGCTTCAGCGTGAGGCCAGCGAGCTTATCACCCAATGCCTTCAGATCATCTGCGATTTCTGCCATGACTATTCACTCCGGATCGTATCGTGATCCAACCGTGTCGAACACTTGTGTCCCGCTACAAAGCCCATCTCACGTTGAGACGGTTTAACCCTGAAAGGGGCTGTGAGGCTGTCAGACTTTGGCCAGCAAAGATAACTGGGCGAACGCCCGCCTTGCCTGACCACTGATTTCTGTCGTTATTCCTTCGGCGCCTTCTCTTCGATGGTCTTGAGAATGCCGCCGATAACCCCGCCGGGGCCTTTGAGTGCGCCGGCGAGCTTTTTGCCTGGGCCGAGAATTGCCGCGACGATTTGCGCGACTGCTTCTTCGCGGGTGGGCATTTTGCTCGCAGCCTTCACACCGGCTTCGCCGACATACACTTCACCGTCAAAGAACAGTCCGCGAAGCTCGAGCTTGTCGTTGGTCTTTTTCTCTTCAACGAGAAGCCGGGCCAGCGCGGGCATGCTCTCCTTACCAAACAGCACCGCCGACGGGCCTTCAAGCAGCGACTCGAACCCGGTGAGCTTTCCGCCGGCCGTCGCTCGCTTGGCCAGCGTATTCTTGACGACCAGCATGCGAACGCCCTTCTCGCGCAGTTTG
>DDRH01000056.1:137882-141766 GCA_002343075.1 Phycisphaerales bacterium UBA2421
GTTTGCGACGGAGAAGATTGTTCTTGATGCCATCCACGCCCCGCGGGCTGATGACGGCACACGCTTCGACGCCCTTAAGGCGGCTGCCGATTTCTCGCTCGATTAGGCTTTTAACTTTCTTGCTCATGTTGCGTTCCTGTCTTAGTTGCCAGAGGTTGATTGTGTTCGCCAGTTTCCACCGGCAACTATTGAACGTTGAGATAAACCGCCGGGCTCATGCTCGACTTCAGCACGACCTTCTTGAAAAATGCGCCCTTGCTGGTTTGGGGCTTGAGTTTGCGCACCGTGTCGATCATCGCCTTGGCGTTGTCGACGAGCTTTTCGCTGCTGAAAGACAGTTTGCCCACGACGGTGTGGACATTCCCGTCCTTGTCATTGCGAAACTCAACCTTCCCCGCAGCATATTCCTGGACGGCTTTGGCAATGTCGGCCGACACGGTCCCGGCTTTCGGCGAGGGCATCAAGCCCTTCGGGCCGAGCACTTTTCCGAGTTTGCCGACAAACCGCATCATGTCCGGCGTGCTGATGGCGACGTCAAAATCGGTGAAGTTGTCCTTCTCGATTTCCGCCACCAACGCCTGCCCGCCGGCCTTGATCGCGCCAGCAGCCTTTGCAGCATCGACGAGATGATCCGGGCAGAACGCGACAACGCGCTTGCTCTTACCGATCCCGTGCGGCAGCGAGATCGACGAGCGAATCGCCTGATCGGCCTGCTTGGCATCAATTCCAAGACAGAAAATCAGTTCGACCGACTGGTCAAACTTGGTCGGCGTGAAGGCCTTGACGTTGGCCACGCCCTGTTCCAGCGCGACTGGCTGGGGGTTAAACTCTTCCGCGGCCTTCTTGTACCGCTTTGAACGTTTTACTTCGATCACTGGCATAAAGCTTTCGCTCCTTGAAACCCATTCCGCTCGGGTTCATAAGCTCCCACAGTTAAGGGTCGTGGTGAACCTCTCTTGTTTTGAGATGCCGGAAGTTCTCGCCAGGGGCTCCGGTCGCCGGCTTTTGCTAAGAAACTATTCTTGCTAAGCCATCGTCATCGTGCTCATGCGAGTTTCGCCAGACGCCTCTGGCGATCCCGACGCTTATGCAGCCTTCCCTCGGCGCCGCTTGTCTCGATGAGGTCCATTTGCGCCGAGGACTACTTGCGTCACATAGTGAAGGTCCACCATTCGCACCACTTCTCCCGGCCCGGTCGCTACAAAAACCGTCCGCAGAGTGTGAGGGGAACGCCAGGCAAACTCTGGACTCTTCACTGTCACTTCTCGACCGTCCGCGGTAATCAGAGTAAATGGAGCGAACGGCCTCACCTCCATCAACTCGTCAAACTCGCTCACTAGCATCTCTGCTACCCTTCAACCGTAATCCCCATCGACCGCGCCGTGCCCGCCATGATTCGCGCTGCGGCATCCTCGTCGAAGGAATTCAGGTCTTTGATCTTCTCCTTGGCCAGACGTTTGCAATCGGCCATTGTCAGCTTGCCAATCTTGTTCTTGTTCGGCTCCCCGCTGCCCTTTTCGGCCTTCACCGCATCCTTAAGGATGGTGCTGGCCGGGGAACTCTTAATCTCGAAGCTGAATGTACGGTCTTTATAGACCGTGATCAGACAGCCAACCATCTTGCCCTTAAGGGCAGCGGTGGCTGCGTTGAACTGCTGGATAAACTGCCCGGGGTTCACCCCGTGCTGACCAAGCGCCGGACCAATCGGGGGCGCCGGGGTCGCCGTCCCGCCGGGGGCCAGAATCTTGAACTGTACTGTAATTTCTTTCTTGGCCATAACTTACACCTGCAGCGATAGTTGCTTGAATTTGCCTCAAAGCCTCAAAATCGAGCGAAACGAACCGGGAAAGTGGTCTTCCTGCAAAAAATGCGGTGTTCGCCCTCGAAATGGAGGGTCGTCAAAGATACCGAACTAGACTATTCAACGCAAGCCCGGAGAGCCTAAAACCGCCGCCACCAAACTGCCGCGATGGAGGTCAGTCTAGTCCAATTTTCTTCGTTTACAGCCGCTCGATCTGCCAATATTCCAGTTCCAGCGGCGTCGGGCGGCCGAATATGGTTGTGATTATCCGGATCATCCCCTTATCAGCGATGACTTCATCCACTTCACCCTCGAAGTTCATGAATGCACCGTTGGTCACCTTCACCTTATCGCCCTTGGCATACTTGATATCGCTGGTGACTTCGTTCTCCGGCTTCTCGGCGGCCTCCACCATCTGGGCCTGATCTTTGGGGCTCATCGGCGTCGGCTTGCCATTACTTCCGATGAAATCGCCTACGCCCTCTGTTTCCTTGATGGTGAACCAGACCTTGTCGGGAATCCGCCCGTCTTTGTCCAACTCCAGTTCGACAAACACATAGCCCGGATAGAGCTTGCGATCGCTTTCCTTGCGCACCCCGCCTTTCATGGATCGAACGCGCTCGGTCGGCACCAGAATCCGGCCAACATGGGCCTCAAGCGCTTCGATCTTCACCTTGCGCTCAAGTTTATCGCGAACTTGATCTTCCTTGTTGCTCGCTACTCGGAGGACGAAAAATTGCATGGCGATGTTCGATTCAAAAAATTCTGTTCACGGCCGATTCGGCATCGACGGCGGCCCGATGACCACCGCCGCGGGCGTTCAATCCCCGCTGGTTCACAAACCAAGCGGCCGGACCTTCAGCACATTGATAAAGTAAAACAAGTAGTGAAACACAAGATCTATGATAAACAGCGATGCCGCGATGAACAGCATGAACAGGATGACAACCTTGGTCGAGCCCCACAACTGCTTGCGGCTCGTCCAGGTGACTTTCTTCATCTCGCTGTCAGTCGCGATGAGAAACTCGGCGTTGTTCGGTTTGTTAATCAGCCGCCACGCCAGCGCCGCGACTGCCACCCCAAGCACGAGCACAGTGACATTCCACCAGGGCTTGTTAACGCCCTGCGCGTCCTTAAAAACTGGGAACGCCGCGGCGAAGTCGTGGAACAGGAACCACATCGTCAGCCCCACAAGCAAAGCGGCCGCAGCCCCTGTCGCCAGACGGGTGGGTTTGCCCTGCTTGGGCTTGTAGATGCTGAAAAACCCCGAAGACGCGGCGGCGCCGCTCCCGGGCTTATCGCCACCAGGTTCATCCGAGCCGGGGGCGATCACATCCGTGGCCATATTTTTTCCGTTGCTCTGAGTTGCAGACGCCACTTCGACTCCGATGCATCACCGGTGCATTCGCAAAAACAAGTCAGTCCCGAGCCAGTTTCAAGCACGCCGGGCAGGAATCGAACCTGCAACCTGCCGCTTTGGAGACGGCCGCTCTGCCAATTGAGCTACCGGCGTATCCTTCAGTTGACAGTAGGTCCAGAGTCGTGAAAAGCTGTTCACTTTGCCGACCACCCACTGCCCACATCAATCACTTCCTCTTAAGTTTATGCACAGTGTGCTTGCGGAGGCGCTTGCTGTACTTCTTCATTTCCAGCTTCGGTGCGCCACCGGCCACCTTAATCTGCGTGCGGTAGTTCAGGTCGCCGGTCTCCGTGCACTGGAGCCAGGCAAACTCTCTGTTTTCTTTCGCCATGACAACACTCCCAAAATCGTAACACCCGGAAGTTGACAGTTGCCAGTTGTCGGCAGCCCGTTTTCACCGGCATCCGATCACAACTGGCAACTGGCAACAATCCACTGGCATTCACCAGCTTACTTCTTGTCTTCTTCCAAGATCTTCACTACGACGCCCGAGCCGACGGTCTTGCCGCCTTCACGAACGGCGAAGCGAAGCTTTTCTTCCATCGCGACCGGGGCCATCAGTTCGACTTCGACGGTGACATTGTCGCCGGGCATCACCATTTCCGCGCCGCCGAGCAACTTGGTTGCGCCGGTGACGTCGGTCGTGCGGAAGTAGAACTGCGG
>DDRH01000056.1:141848-142571 GCA_002343075.1 Phycisphaerales bacterium UBA2421
CGGACGGTAGTTGTTGAAGAACGGCGTATGACGGCCGCCTTCTTCCTTTGTCAACACATAGATTTCCGCTTGGAACTTCTTGAAGCCCTTCACACTCTTGGGAGCCGCAAGGACCTGACCTCGTTCGATCTGGTCCTTTTCGATACCGCGGAGCAGGACACCAACGTTGTCGCCGGCAATACCCTCATCCAGAGTCTTCTGGAACTGTTCGATACCAGTGATGACTGAATTCTTTGTGTCGCCGAAGCCGACGATTTCACAAGCATCGCCAACCTTGCACTTGCCGCGTTCGATACGGCCAGTCGCCACGGTGCCGCGACCCTTAATGCTGAACACGTCTTCGACCGGCATCAAGAAGGGCTTATCCACTTCACGCTGCGGCATCGGAACGTATTCATCCAGTGCCTTGACCAGCGCGTCGATGCACTCGTTGGCGCCCGCATCATTCGGGTTATCCAACGCCGGCTTGCTCGAACCCTTAATGACGGGGGTTTCATCGCCGGGGAAGCCATACTTCGTGAGCAACTCACGCACTTCCATCTCGACGAGTTCGAGCAGTTCCTTGTCGTCGACAAGGTCGATCTTGTTGAGGAAGACAACAATCCGGGGAACGCCGACCTGACGAGCAAGCAGGATGTGCTCACGCGTCTGAGGCATCGGACCGTCGGCAGCGCTGACGACAAGAATCGCGCCGTCCATCTGTGCCGCACCGGTGATCATGTT
>DDRH01000056.1:142673-153308 GCA_002343075.1 Phycisphaerales bacterium UBA2421
ACCAGGATCGCGCCGTCCATCTGGGCGGCGCCGGTGATCATGTTCTTGATGAAGTCGGCGTGGCCGGGACAGTCGACGTGGGCGTAGTGGCGAGCTTCTGACTCATATTCCACGTGTGCCGCAGCGATCGTGACGGTCTTGGTTGCGTCGCGGTCGATACCACCCTTGGCGATATCCTTATAGCTCTTGGCTGTTGTGCCATACTTCGCCTGCGAGCGCGCCGCCAGCGCCGCGGTCAATGTTGTCTTACCGTGGTCGATGTGACCGATCGTTCCCACGTTCACGTGCGGCTTCTTACGTTCAAATACGCCCTTTGCCATGACAGTCTCCTGCTAAAGATTGCGGATTTTGGATATCGGATTGCGGATTGAAATCACCGAACAGGCTGCGTGGATTGAACCTCTTCAACCCGAAATCCGCAATCCGCAATCCGCAATCTACCTCACTCAAAGCTGCCACAGGGGCTTGAACCCTGGACCTCCACCTTACCAAGGTGGCGCTCTACCACTGAGCTATGGCAGCGCACCGTTTTTTCAAGGGTGCGACTGACGTTTCAGATGACTGACGTTTCCTACGACCGACGCTCGACCGACGCTTCATAATTGAACAAAACCGACCGAGCAACTTCTCGCTCGGCCTTCACCTGCAACGCCGGACGAATGCCACTGCACGCGCGTACCGGCACCTTAGGGCGGGAAAGTATATGACGACCCGAACTTTTGTCAATCAAACGCAAATCCGAGGTTCACATCAAGCCGTGCGTTCAGCCGTCTGTCGGTGAGACACGGCGAGTTTTACCCTACACTGCACCTGACATGAAAATCTGGACCAACATGCATCTAACCCCGGTGGAACGGCAGGAGCTTGCCAAACGCCTGTCACCGCACGACTTATCGCACGCTGATGCGGCCACCACTACCAATCTCGTCTCCGGCACCGCCGACAACGCCTGCCGCGCCGCCGACGTTGCATTTGGCCAGCCGGCGGTCGATGACCTTCTCGCGTCGGAATCGCTCAAGTTCATCCAACTCACCTCCGCCGGCTACACCCGCTACGACCGCGATGATCTTCGCGCCGCCCTCAGGAGTCGCGACGCCGCGCTGTGCACCTCAAGCGGCGTCTACGATGACCCGTGCGCGCAGCATGTGATGTCATTCATCCTCGGGCACAATCGGCGGTTACTCGATGCATACGCCGACCAGACAACGACCCGCTCGTGGCGATACAAGCTGCTCCGCCCCGCTGTCCGGACGCTGGGTGATGAGAAAGTGCTCATCATCGGCTTTGGTGCGATCGGGCGCAGGCTGGTCGAATTGCTGCATCCATTTCACGCCCAGGTGCGCGGCGTGCGTCGAAGCCCCAGCGGCGACGAACCCATCGAGGTTGTCTCGATGGCAGAGCTTGACGAACAATTGCCGTGGGCTGATCACGTCGTCAACCTCCTGCCGAGCAGTTCCGCAAACACCCGGCTATTTGATGCGCCGAGATTTGCCAGAATGAAGCGTGGCGCTGCGTTCTACAATGTGGGTCGCGGGGATACGGTCGATCAAGCCGCACTCGAACATGCGTTACGCGACGGACAGATTAGCGGGGCATATCTGGATGTGACGCACCCCGAACCGCTGCCGGCCGACCACCCTCTATGGCAAGCGCCGCGCTGTCTTATCACGCCGCATGTCGCTGGCGGAACGCAGAAAGAAATGCAAAAACTGCTCGACCACTTCGTAACGAACTTCGAGCGATTCATTCAAGCCAACCCCTTGAGCAATCGCGTGATGTGAGCCACCGTCTGTAAAGTGGCGCGGTGGGGTATCGGACGCTACGGAAGCCCCTAATCAGATCTTGCACCGCCCGCCGTCGCACGCGGCCGGGTCAAACTTGCTGAACCTCGGACGAATACGGGCAAAAATGCGGTAACCAATCCTCACAAATGGCCGGAAGAGCGGGAATGAGAGAACCGCGGCAAGCCAACCCAGTCCGACCAATCGATATGCCTCGATGAATGTGTCAGGCCCCGAGATCACCGAGCCGTCGCGGCGAACCGCGTGCATTGCGCCCACGGTCTGTTGCAGCGACAATCCGTACTTTGACGGCTCAAAATCGGGAGAGGCGATGTCTTCAAATGAGAGCAATTGCGCGGCGTCGCGTTGTCGCAGTTTCTTCATTTCCCAGGCGCAAACCGGGCAAAGACTGTCATAGAAAACCTTGAGCTTCCAGCCGTCGTTCATGACAGATGATAGTCACCCCCGCAGAGAGAGTCATTGCGACCCGGCGGCGGTGGATAACTCGTGCCAGACCGTCTTGCCGGGCAGTGCCAGCCGGACCGTCACCGAGCCGTCAGCGCGGTAACTGACCTTCGAAACCCGCGATGCCGAGACCGCGCGCTCGATGGCCTGCGCAACCGCCGCATCTTCCGCTGCGCGATCGCCCAGGATCGTGCCGTCGTTCAGCGCCAGCGCGTAGACCGATTCAAGCAGCGCCTTCTGGGCAGCGTCGTCGGCCAGCCGCGCGGTCTTCAGGGCAGAGCTTTTGAACGTCGCGTCGGCGCTCACATCGATCAGCGTGTCCACCCATGCCGGCGGCGCTGCGGGAATGACCACCACTTTCCGGGCGGTGGTGCGCGCCTCTTCAACGCTGCTGCCGGTGATCGTCGGCGCAGCGGTGGTTGATAGAACCTCGGCTGCGTCTTGCGAAAAACCGGGAACGAACTCTTTGATTGCGTTCACCAACTCACTGCTGTTGTAGGCGATGGTCACGTCCACAGCGCGGCTATCGCGAAACTGCACACTGGTCACGGGTTGCGAGCTGGCCCACTCCACTAGCTGCGCGCGCGCCGCATCGTCAATCGCTGGCTCGACGGCAAAAGAATCGACAAGACGGCGGCTGGCATTCATCCGCGCGGAATCGATCAAGGCACGGCGCTGTGCGGCGTCAACTCCGGCCCACGCGGCCTGTCCGGCGGGCGGCGCGACCATCATCGCGCGCTCCGGCGACAGACTTCCGGCAGTGGCGCTGAAGGAGCGCCTGGCCCATTGTGCCAGCTTCTGCTCAAGCTGGTCGTACGACAGCGGCGACTTGTTGGGGGCCGTGAGGGCGGTATCGAGGACGAGCTGCGCGACTTCCATCGCAGGGACTTCCACGCGCACCTGGCAGGTGCCGTCATCGATCCATCGCACGCCGCCGACCTGTTGCGCCGCGGAGACGGTTTGCCAGAGCCGCCGACGGGCGTCCATGCGGTCAAGGTACGAGCCGACGGTGATACCCCGGCCAAGCGGCTCATCGGCGATCATCTCGACGATGCGTGCCTGTGCCGCTATTCGCGCTGCGTCCACCTGCCGGTCGCGCTCGACATCCCCGCCGCGCAACCAGCCTGCGAGACACATCGCCGCTAAGAACATGAATCGAGCCATCGTCATCTGCGTCATTTATCGTCACAATAGACCACCCAACGCAACTATCGTTAGTTGAAGGTGGAAATCCCGCGGTTTAAGCGAATTGATTTGACTTCAGCCGACCCATACCATCGCAGAAAGTCGGTCGTGCGATCCATACAGACGGTGTGAAGCTCATGATTCAGCGCAGAAAAACAAGACAGGTAACCCTCGGCGACGACCGCGTGGGCCGCGTGACCATCGGCGGGGACGCGCCGGTGTCCGTTCAGACCATGACCAGCGGCTACACGCACGATATCGATGCGTGTGTCGCCGAGATTCACAAGCTCACCGCTGCCGGCGCCGACATGGTGCGCGTCGCAGTCCCCGAGAAAAAGGACACCGAGGCGCTGAAACAGATTCTGCCGCAAGTAACTGTTCCGATAGTCGCCGACGTTCACTTTCATTTTCAGCGCGCACTTGAAGCCGTCGAAGCCGGCATACACAAAATCCGGCTAAATCCGGGCAACATCAACGATCGCGCGCAGGTTGAAAAGGTGATTGACGCCTGTAAAGAACGCGCGATTCCCATCCGGGTGGGTGTGAATGAAGGCTCGATCGTCGAGCGAAAGGACAAGCAGCGCAGGCTGAAAGAACTCGGTGGGATATTCGGCGGAAACAAGCACGGCCATATGCTGGCAATCATGATCGCCAAGCTTGAAGAGTACCTGGACATTTTTTACGAGCGCAACTTTTTCGACATCGTTATCAGCGCCAAGAGCATCGATCCGCTATTGGTGATCGACGCTTATTCTGAGATCAGTAAGCGGTTTGATCACCCGCTGCACCTGGGCGTCACGCATGCCGGGCCTCGGGAGACTGGGGCGATTCGGTCGGTCGTCCCGCTTGGCACCCTGCTGTGCAACGGCGTGGGCGACACGCTGCGAATCAGTTACGCCAACGACCCGATTTTTGAGGTGGAAGACGGTCTGGAACTGCTCTATGTGCTCGGTTTGCGCGAGCGCAAGGGCGCGGAGTTGATCGCGTGCCCCACCTGCGGTCGGATTCAGGTGGATCTGTTTACGCTCATTCAGGATGTGAGAAAGAAACTCGCCGCCGAGATCAAGCTGCCGATGAAAGTTGCGGTGATGGGGTGTGTGGTGAATGGTCCCGGGGAGTGCGAAGGGGCCGACGTCGCAATTTTCGCCGGCGATCGACGGGGCATCATTTATGTTCAGGGTGAAAAGGTTGCCAACGTGCCAGAGGCGCAGATTCTCGATGCCCTGCTCGAGGAATGTCGCAAGTTTGAGGCCGCGGTGAAAGCGGGCGCTGCGCGGCTGGGCGAGAAGAAAGTGGACATCCTTCCGCCGGACCCGATCGGTGAGCTTGGCAGCGGGTGGAAGAAGCTCGACAAGGCACGCGGGACCCATTTGCCCGTCGTCAACTAGCGCCGCCTGTTATCGCAAACCCAGAAAACCTGCAGCACCCCAACTTATGTCTGATTATCATGCCTGTGCAGGATTTATGGCCTTTTCTTCATGCGCAGATCGTGACAGAAATTTGACGTAGCCGGTCTGTAGCGACTAACTTCCGCACCCGAAGTCGTCCCGACCGCCAACCTAGCGCGATCGCTTGCTGGCACGACGCTTTGGAGTCAGGTCAAAGGAACACCAGAATGGGCCTCATCGCTGAATTTCGTGATTTTATCGTCAAGGGAAACGCCATCGACCTCGCGGTCGGCATCATCATTGGTGCCGCGTTCGGGGCGACGGTTAACTCACTCGTTGCAGACGTCATCATGCCACCGATCGGCTACCTTATGGGAGGGGTCGATTTCGCTGACAAGAAGTTCATTCTCGTTGCCGATGGAAGCACACACCCTGTAACGGGCAACGTGATGAAGGAAGTGGCCGTCAGCTACGGTAAGTTTGTGAACACCGTGATCGCGCTACTGGTGCAGGGCTTTGCAATCTTCCTCGTCGTTAAGCTGATCAACACGGCGCGAAAGCGTTTTGAGCGAGAGAAGGAAGCCGCCCCCCCGCCGGCAGCACCGGAAGACGTGCTTTTGCTTCGCGAGATTCGCGATTCGCTCAAGACCCGCTAAATCGAGCGCAGAATCGGCAATTGGTCAAATTTTCGTACCAGAATTATTCAGGAGTGTATTCGTGAAAAGTGCAATCAAGCTCGCAGCATTGGCTGCCATCAGCTTCGGCGCAACATTTGCGGCGGCTGACACCATCACCTTCAAAAACGGCGACAAGCTCACGGGCACCGTTGTTGAAATGATCGACGGCAAGATCAAGTTCAAATCGCCGGCGGTTGGCGAGATCGTGATCGACAGCCTCGACGTCTCCACGTTCAGCACAGACGGGCTGATCGACCTGCAATTGGCCGACGGAACCATCGTCAAACAGCAGGTGAGCGCCGGCGAAGAAGGCAAAATCAGCGTCAGCAGCGAAGCGGGCGCGCAGCAATACGACATCAGTTCCATCAAGGGAATTAACCCTCGCACTGGATGGAACGGCAGCCTTGTCGGCGGCTTCATCATTAACCGCGGCAATACCGAAAACGAGTCGTATCGCGCCGCATTCGACATCAACCGCAGGAGCGAGCAGGATCGCATCCGTTTCGGTGGTGCGTACAACCTCACGCGCGAGTCGGATGACGACGGCGGGAAGACTTCGACGGTTGATAACTGGTTTACCTTCGGCCAATACGACTATTTCTTCAACGAAAAACTCTACGGCTATGCCCGTCTGCAGGTGGACCACGATCGTATTGCGGCGCTGGAGTATCGCATCACGCCATCGCTCGGCTTGGGCTATCAGTGGGTGGAAGGCCCGGTATGGAACTTCAACACCGAAGGCGGCGTCGCCTATGTGTATGAAAAATATGAAGATAACGATGATATCCCCGATTTCGATGACGACGACAGCTATGTCGCGCTCCGCCTGGCCTATCACTATGACCGCCGGCTGAACGACAAGGTGCTGCTGTTTCATAACTTGGAGTACATCCCTGCGATCGACGATCTGAATAACTTCCAGATCAACACCGACCTCGGTATTCGCGCCGACCTGACCGCGAAGATGTTTGCCGAGTTTAAGTTTGAGCTGAAGCACGACAGCACTCCGGCCGCCGGCGCAAAAGAGAACGACTTCCGCTACATTTTCGGCATCGGCTGGGCGTTCTAAGTTCGGCAGGATGCCAAGTTTGCCCGCCGGGATCGAGCGGTGGGTGCATGCGAGTCATACGAACTGTTCAGGTGCCTCAGATTGTCACGATTTGAGGCACTTTTTCTTGCGCAATGCCCGCCGAGCTGAACTGCAGTCGATTTCTCCTCCCGCGGATTTGGTCAATCAGCTCTCCAGCCATACATTTCTGCCGATGAACAAGTTGCGCGCGGGAATCGTAGGTGTATCCGGATACGGCGGTGGTGAGGCGCTTCGGCTGCTTGCCAACCATCCTTACTTTGATCTGGTGCATGTCGCCGGTGAGTCCTCCGCCGGGCAGAAGCTTCGTGAGCGATTTCCCGGGCTGGGCGCGCTGGGCGAGTTGTCGATCGAAAAGTGGGCACCTGGCTCGCTGCCCGAATTGGATGTTTTGTTTGCCTCGCTGCCAACGGGCGAGAGCAAAACGGGACTGGCGCAAGTGTCGACAAGTACAAAGATTGTCGATATCGGCGGCGACCATCGATACGCCCCGGGGTGGACGTACGGCCTTGCCGACGTATGGCCCGATCGCCTCCGCGCCGCTACGCGCGTCGCCAACCCCGGCTGCTACCCTGCGGCGAGTCTGCTCGCGCTTGCCCCGCTGCTCCACGCAGGCTTGTGTGAACCGGGTGCGCCCATCATCATCGACGCCAAATCCGGCGTAAGCGGCGCCGGCCGGGGCGGCGGTTCGACCTTCGGCTATGCCGAGGTGAATGAAGATGTCAGTGCGTACGGCCTGCTCAAACACTCGCACATGCCGGAGATCGCCGCGACGATTGCCCAACTGAGCGGCGACGCCTCACGCCTGGTTTTCACTCCCCACCTCATCCCCATGACCCGCGGGATTCTGGCAACGATTTACGCCACCGGCAGCGCAACCACCGAAGCCTGCACGACCGCCGCGCGACAGTTTTATGCCGATCGACCGTTCATCCGAATCAGCGACAAGCCCCCGCACACCAAGTGGGCCGCCGGCAGCAATCTCGCGTTCATCCACTATGCATGCGACCCTGCGCGAAAGCTGATGATGGCCGTCGCCGCCATCGACAACCTCGGCAAAGGCGCCGCCGGGCAGGCGGTGCAGAATGCTAATCTGATGTTCGGGCTGGATGAAACAACCGGGCTTACTGGCACGCCGATCTGGCCGTGATATGTTAGAAGACCTTATCCCAGACTTTCTGTAGCATCTGGAGGATGAAATCGCCCATCAGGAATAGGATGATCCAGAGGATGATGTTCAGGGCGTGTCCGATCAACAGCGCCACGCCGTCGCGTTCGAGAAGGCCAAACGCGAGAAACATTAGCACCACCGCAGGGGGGACGTTGTTCCACGGAATGGGAATCGGAAGCGCCAGCGCGACGGCTGCGGCGCAGAGGGAAAGGCCGATCGACCAGTGCCATGCTTTTGACGTCAGCGGCGAGAGTCTTGGCTTGAGCAGTTTTTCGACTTTGTTCAGCACCCGTTCCACGCCGTTGACCAATCGCTGCAACTTTTCGTTCGATAACTCTCGCCGCGCGATAAACTTCGGTAGCCAAGGCCGAATGCTGAGCATCACACACGCCCCGAGGAGAAAGATCGCCGCACCGAAGGCTGTTGAAATGCCAGGAATCGGCAGCACCAGGAATGGCGCGGTCAAGATGATAATCAGCACGGCATGTCCGCGGTCGCCGAGCACTTCCATCATCCGCGCCAGCGTGATCGACTGCCCGTTGGCGTCTTTCAGCAGCGC
This sequence comes from Phycisphaerales bacterium UBA2421, assembly GCA_002343075.1. Taxonomy (GTDB): domain Bacteria; phylum Planctomycetota; class Phycisphaerae; order Tepidisphaerales; family Tepidisphaeraceae; genus UBA2421. The sequence continues at coordinate 150,987 of DDRH01000056.1, forward strand.
ATCGAGGTCATCGGCCAGTCGGCGATTGTGGATTTCACGGGTTTCCGGCGTTTCGGGCGGCGTCGCTGGGGGTTCAGTTATCACGCGTTCATTCACCTTCTGTTGAACAGTCCCAAAGCTTCATTTCCGGTCCTTAAGACGTCAAGCGTCCCGCCGAAACTGCTTTGTCAACTCACCTTACGGTCTAGCCGATAATGAGCAATGACGCCGCTACCGGCCAAACGTGGCCGAGATGAATTCCATCGTCCACCCAGGCCCCCTGGCTTGATATGACGCACATGCCTCCTACAATCGCCAGAGAACAAATTACCTGCCTCGCCGTAAGTTACGTAGAGATCTGATTTGTTGTGTATCTAGACAACGATCCGCTCAATGCTGACGGTGCCGCCGGTTAGGAGAACGAAGCTCATGTTTGAACGGTTCACGGATAGAGCAAGAAAAGTGATGGCGCTGGCCAATCAAGAGGCCCAGCGTTTTAACCATGAATACATTGGCACCGAGCATATTTTGCTGGGCCTGGTCAAAGAAGGCTCAGGCGTCGGCGCCAACGTGCTGAAAAATCTGGATGTCGATCTGCGCAAGGTCCGGCTGGAAGTCGAGAAGCTGGTTAAGAGTGGGCCGGACATGGTCACCATGGGCAAGCTGCCGCAAACGCCGCGTGCCAAGAAGGTGATCGAATATGCCATCGAAGAAGCGCGTAATCTCAATCACAATTATGTCGGCACGGAACACCTTCTTCTCGGCCTGCTGCGCGAGCACGATGGCGTGGCGGCGCAGGTTCTGATGAACCTCGGGCTGAAACTGGAAGAAGTGCGTGAAGAAGTCCTCAACCTCTTGGGTGCAGGCGTGGATAGCGAAGAACCTCAATCACAAGAAAAAGGCCAGCAGAAGGGCAAGAGTAAAACCCCTGCGCTGGATTCATTCGGCCGCGATTTGACCGAGCTGGCGCGCGATAATCAGCTTGACCCGGTCATCGGCCGGCAAAACGAGATCGAACGGGTCATCCAGATCCTTTGCCGCCGTCAGAAAAACAACCCGGTGTTGCTAGGTGAGGCCGGCGTCGGCAAGACTGCAATTGTCGAAGGCCTTGCGCAGATGATCATCAGCAACAATGTGCCGGAAATCCTGCACGAACGGCGGCTGGTGGTCCTCGACCTGGCGATGATGGTCGCCGGCACGAAGTATCGCGGGCAGTTTGAAGAACGCATCAAGGCGGTCATGAATGAAGTCCGCCGGGCGAAGAATGTCATTCTCTTCATCGACGAGCTTCATACGCTCGTCGGTGCAGGCGGTGCCGAGGGAGCAATCGATGCTTCCAATGTGCTGAAGCCCGCGCTGAGCCGCGGCGAGATTCAGTGCATCGGTGCCACCACTTTTGATGAATATCGTAAGTATATTGAGAAAGATGCGGCCCTGGCGCGCCGGTTTCAGCCGATCACGGTCGAGTCGCCGAGCAAGACCGACGCGGTTGAGATTCTCAAGGGCCTGCGCGACCGTTACGAGGCCCACCACCGGGTACAGATTCTCGATCAGGCACTCGCGGCAGCGGTGGAACTGTCCGACCGCTACATCACGGGCCGTTGCCTCCCGGATAAGGCGATTGACGTGCTGGACGAGGCCGGTGCCCGCATCCGCCTGCGCAGCATGACCAAGCCGCCAAACCTGGCCGAGCTTGAAGAACAGATCGAGCGGCTGAGCATCAGCAAAGATGAAGCCGTTCGCAACGCCGAATATGAGGAAGCCGCGCGCCTGCGCGATCAGGCGGAGCAGCTTCGTGCGAAAAAGGAAGGCATTCAGAAGCAGTGGAGAGACCGCGCCAAGGAAGTCGACGGCGTGGTGGATGAAGAGGTCATCGCCGAAGTGGTCAGCAAGATGACCGGCGTGCCGCTGACCCGTCTCGAAAAAGAGGAAGCCCAGCGGTTGCTTGAGCTTGAAAACGAGCTGCACAAGCGCGTTGTATCGCAAGATGAAGCGATCCGGGCGATCAGCAAGACCATCCGCCGGAGCCGCGCCGGGTTGAAAGACCCGAACCGCCCGATGGGTAGCTTCCTTTTCTTAGGCCCCAGCGGCGTTGGTAAAACGCTTCTGAGCAAGGCGCTGGCCGAGTTCATGTTCGGCGATGAAGACGCGATGATCATGATCGACATGAGCGAATACATGGAGAAGCACAACGTCTCCAGGCTCATCGGCGCGCCCCCCGGCTATGTCGGATATGAAGAAGGCGGCCAGCTCACCGAGCGCATCCGCCGGCGGCCATATTCGGTGGTGTTGCTTGACGAAGTAGAGAAGGCCCACCCTGACGTCTTCAACATGCTGCTGCAG
>DDRH01000005.1:0-41383 GCA_002343075.1 Phycisphaerales bacterium UBA2421
TGAATGTTCCGCGCGGAACAATTGTTGCTTGCTGGTTGCTGGTTGCTGGTTTTTGGGATTTGGGATTTGGGATTTGGTTATTGGTTTTTAGCTTCTGGTTTCTGGTCTTGGCTGTTGGTCATCGGGCGGCAGAGGGTGAGTTTTCTGCCGCCGTACTCGGTGACGTAGATGTTGCCGGTCGTTGGGTCTTCAATGAGGTCGAGGGGATTTCGGAAATCGCTCAGCCCGGGAATGGAGACTTGTTCGTCGATCACTTCGCCGGCGGGATTGAGCGTGAGCGCGATGATGTCGCTCCCACGATTGTAGCGGCAGACGAGGAGTCGGTGCTTCAGTTTTCCGTCGCAGGTGTCTGACTGATACTCAATGACTCCGTTGGCGCTGATGTGTTGCCCGAAGACGAATGCCGGGCGGACATACTGGCTATCGGGCTGGGTCCCGACAGGATAGACAGGCACTTCGGCGTAGTCGTAGTCGGCAGTGGGGTTGCCGCCGTTGAGGACGAAGTGATTCTGGATGGGGTTGGGATGGCCGTGATAGCTGCCGGGTCGGATCTTGTGAAGCCAGTCGTCCTCTGCAAAAGGAACGCGCTGTATTGCGGGCGAGGTCGGCCCGGCGGGTGCGTTGCCTCCGAGGCTTGAGCCGTTTGTCGGCGCGTAGAGGCTGCCATTGCTGTGCCAGATCAGCTCGTAAGCAAGGCGAATGCCGGTCGCGTAAATGGTCAGTGGTGCGTCATGAGAGGACGGGTCGTAGGTGCCGCCGCCATCGACTGTTCGGACGTCGAGTGCCCGACCGGGGGTGAGCTTGTTGAGGTCGAGGCGGAGGATCGAGGCGCTGAGCAGACGTTCCGGGCGCATGCCCCAGAAGGGATCGGGCGCGCCGAACGCGGAGTTGCTCGGCTGGGGGATGTAAAGTGCGCCGTCGGGACCGAACGCCGGTTGATTGGTCGCGTGATCGCGGATCGATCGCGGCAGGCCGGTGACGATCTCCTGCACCTCCTGCAGATCATTCCCGCTCAGCCGTGATATCGCGCCGGTGAAATCGGGGACGTCTTCAAAGGCGCAAAAGTTGTGCGTGACCCATGCGATAAGGCGATCTGGCGTTGACTTCGGATCAAACACCAGACCGATGAGTAACCTCGGCCCGCCGGCGCGCCTGATCAATGAATCGATCACACGATCTTCCGTCAACGTACCATCGGCGGCGATGGCGTAGCGGATGATGCTGCCGTCGTCGCAACCGGCATAGAGCATGCCGTCGGGTCCGATGGTCAACGCCGTCACACCTCGGCCGTGGGTTGCCGGCAGTTCTGCTTTCTCAAACCGCAGCGACGGGTCGCAGGCGCCTTCCGTCGTGAAGCTTGTGAGATAGGGCGCAACCCTTGCCGCAGATTTGGCTGCAAGTGTGCTCGCCACCAGCAGGTTGTATTGTCGCAGCGGCGCGAGGGGCTGACGGGGCGTCAGCTTTACCGTGTTATCTTTTAGAACGGAAAAATCGGCGGGCACCTCCCGTTGCGCCGAGACGTCGATCAATCGTAGTGCCTGCGGACTGAGTGACTTGCTGTGCAGCTTGTCGGTCGAGCGAAACCTGATCGTCGGAAGTATGTCCAGTGGCACTCGCTCGGCACCATTGCCGGGAAACACCGAAGCAACTTTCACCATGCCCGGGGGATTGGCCAGACCGAGCTTGCGGAGCACCTGCGTCTTGAACCCGCGCCCACGCGCCGCCGCTGCGAGCGCTGCGAGCGCGATGATCATCACCAGTCCGAGCAACAACCAACGCCGCTTTCGACGAAGATGTCGCTTTCTCGGATGCGCCGCAGAAATGTGCGGCGCGTCGGCGGCAGTTAACTGGTCATTCACCATGACAGCCTCACTACAAATGATGCTACTGAAGTGGCAGTAATGTGCGGTTACATTTGCGGTCTATCTGACGTCGAAGTTCAGCGGGCGCCCGGGCAGTTGTGCCTCGGCAGACTGCGTGCGGGCGCGCTTCAGCAACCGGAGGTATGCCACGATGTCGGCCAGTTCGTCGTCATCAAGACTATCATTCCCGCCGCGGGGTGGCATGGTGAGGCCGAGGACCGAATCGCGGTGGCCGGGGTTTCGACCCACGCGCAGAAAGCTCACAAGCTGCGCGTTACTTCGCTTGGCGATAAAGATGCTGTCGCGCAAGTTGGCACCTTGGCGCGGCATTCCGGTGGCGTCGGCGCCGTGGCAAGTGCTGCAGTTCTGCATGAACAGTTGCTTGCCGAACTCCGTGCCGACTGAGTGATCAGCCGACTCCGAGAGATCCTGCACCACCATCGCCCCGCGCGATGTGCCGCTCGATGCAACCGAATGCACCGCTAACGAGAACGCGACCACTCCCACAACCGCGACCGCGCAAAAGGTCAGCCAGTTGCGTAACGCAGATGAATCACAAGTGTTCGAGAGACCTGTTCCGGACATTGCCAAACCTCTTCCTTCCTTCGTGACAACGGCGGTCACGTCAGATATCGGATTATTTCATCTCATTATGTAGCATGTGGGTCAGCGAAGACCATCCGGGCGCGTGCGACAAAGCGTCGCAAGTGTCCGCAGCATTGCGGAAGTGCTTTATTTGAAGATAGTTACAGCGGCTTGGCGGATTGTGGGCTGGCTCGGATTATGCCTCGGTCGGCTCCCGTTGGCAGGTTCTCGGACCTTGTGCAAGCAGGAACTTCACTGTGAGACACGCTGGCGCGTTCCGGCGACTGCCAGTTCGCCGATGGTGGTTGATGCCGCTGAGCTGGGCTTGCCTCTGTTCAGGTAATCAGGATCTCGACATGCGATCGAAGTTCATCGGGTTTTGTCTGGTTGCGGGTCTGCTGAGCGTTGTTGGATGCGCGCCGAAGCCGGCGCAAACCAGAATCGCCTTCGGATCGTGCAGCGATCAGGCCAAGCCTCAACCGGTGCTGAAGTTGGTGGTGCAGCGGCGGCCGGATGTCTTCATTTACCTCGGTGATAACATTTACGGCGATAGCGAAGACCCGGCCGAGCTAAAAGCCAAGTATGCCCAGCTCGCCGCCCGCCCGGAGTTTGTCGAACTGAAACGCCACGTCCCGCTGCTTGCGACCTGGGACGATCACGACTACGGCATGAACGACGCAGGCCGCGAGTATGTCAGCAAGGCAGAGTCGAAATCGCTGCTACTCGATTTCTTTGATGTGCCACGCGAATCGGAGCGCCGGCGACACGAAGGTGTTTACGGCAGCGAGATCATTCGTGCCGGAAAACGCTCGGTGCAGATCATCCTGCTCGATTGCCGCACTTTTCGCGATTCGCTTTCCAGGTTTACCCAGGACATGAAGCGCCCCGCAGGTTTCTTTTACGATCCTGACTATGTACCGCACAGTCACTCGGGCAGTACATTGCTGGGTGAGGTGCAGTGGCAGTGGCTGGAGCGCCAACTTCGTCAACCCGCCGACGTCCGCATCGTTGCCAGCGGAACTCAGCTCGGCATCAGTTACAACGGCTACGAAGCCTGGGCCAATTTTCCGCACGAACAACAGCGCATGTTCGATCTGATCCGCAGAACCCGCGCCGCTGGCGTCGTGTTTATCTCAGGCGATGTTCACTACGCCGAGATCTCAAGGCTTGAACCAGACGGGTTGTATCCCCTCCATGACATCACCAGCAGCGGGCTTACTCAAACCTGGGATTTTGCCACGCCCAATACCAACCGAATCGAGGGGCCTGTGATGGACAATAACTTCGGGCAAATCACCATCGACTGGCAGCGCGACCCGGTCATACGCATGGAGATTATCGATGTTCGCGGCAATCAGCGCATCGAACACAGCGTGCGGCTCAGCTCGCTAATGCCAAAGTGAGGCCAGGCCGGGCCAGTTCCTGCGGTTCTGTTTCGACAGAGGCCGAGCCTTCGCCCGGCGGTCCCGATTGGCACAGGGCCAGCAGGCGTGGGAACGACGAAATCTGCACCAGTCGTCCGGCTTTGTCGGTGGCCATGGTGGAAATCATTGGGTGTCGATCGGCAAGTTCCGCGCCATCGAGCTTGAACTGCAGGGTGCCGACAGAGGTCACTTGATCAACTGCAATTGCCAGCCGTTCCTGATGCGCGTTTCCTGAAATGATCAGCACCTGCTCCAACTCGCTCATGATCTCAGCAAAGATCGTCTTCATCATCGCCAGTTCATTGTCCCACGCGTCTTCAATCACGCGGAACGCGTCGTTGTTGCGACCGGCCTGGGAATGCGCGACAGCGGTGTGTGCGATGGAGTGAATGACCCGATGTGGCGCATCAAGCGAGAACAAGAGCCGAAGCAGCTTCGGATTTCCCCGTGCAAACTTGTTGAGGGCCGCGCTGTCCCGTTTCATCCCCTCAAACCATTTGCCAAATGCACAAAGAGTGGGATCGGTTGTCTTGGTAAAAGGTGTGTGGGTTTCGATCGATGATCTCAACGCCTCCAGCCAGGCGATGTGATCTTGCTCTCGGGCTGAAAGCAGTGCCCGAACGGCGGCGAGTTCGTCAGGAAACGAGCGTTCTCCGAGGATGGTCCGGCCGTCAAAAACCACTGTCACCTGGCCGCGATGATTCAGGCTTCCGAGCGTGAACGCCTGGGCGGCCGGCAATCGTACGATGTCCGTGGAGGGCCGGCGGAAAATCTCCGTCACCTCCGACGCCGGCACCGCAAACTGCGAGACCCCGATCGTGAACACGACGTAGGTTACGTTTTGAGCGCAATCCATGCTTGGGTCATATCGACAGTCTACCCGCTGGGCTGAACCGGCGCTTCGTCGCAGGCGGTGCGAAAGCTGCGCGTTCAATCCGCACGGCGGGGCCGGGGTTGTCCACGATCTTGGTCACACTCGCGGGGAAGACTCGATCTTCATGCTCTAATCGATTGATTGGCAATGAGTTAGATCAGCTTGGCTAGGCCTCTGGAAGAGTGCGTGGCGCGGCGCGGCGTCGCCATCGCGCCACCCTGCGGGCGCACGAATGACGGCGGTGCCGATCGCATGAGCGCGAACTTTCCGCGTGGGTGGCGAGCATTTTCTACTGGAGTCGTGCCCGCTCGGCCTACCCGCGTTCCCATCCGTGGGCATCTGCGTTAATCTGCGGACCGCACAGACCGGTTATGGACAAATCAGCACACATAGCAATTGACCTGGGGGCCGAATCCGGGCGGGTGATGCTTGGGGTGATTGACGGCGGGCGGCTGACGTTGCGCGAAGTCCATCGTTTCCTGCATCTGCCGGTTCCAACGCCCGCGGGGCTTTGCTGGGATGTGACCGGGCTTTGGCGGTCAATCCTCGACGGGCTGCGCGCCGCGGGGCAAGTGGCGGGGGCGGAGGGGATTCAGTTGTTGAGCGTCGGCGTGGACACCTGGGGCGTCGATTTTACGTTTGTCAGCAAGACCGGCACGATGGTCGGCCTGCCGATGTGCTATCGCGAACCGGCGTTTGCCGCAGCCTACGCGCGGTGCATCGATCGCATCGGCACCTCGGCGATCTACGACGGCACGGGCATCCAGTTGATGTCGATCAACTCGCTTTATCAGTACGAACATCGGTTTAATGTCGATCCCAAGCTGTTTGAAGGCACGTCCCTGTTGTTCATGCCGGATTTGTTTCACTGGCTGTTGAGCGGGAAGGTGAGCATCGAGATGACGATCGCCTCGACGAGCCAGATGGTCGATGCGCGCAGTTGCTGGTGGAATCTGGGCTTGCTGCGATCGCTGGAACTGCCATCGAAGCCGCTCGGAATGATCGTCGAGCCGGGTTCTGCGGTGGGGGCGATCCGTTATGAGGTGGCGAAGTTGACGGGGTTGCCGGAGACGCTTCCGGTGGTGGCCCCCCCCAGCCATGACACCGCCGCCGCTGTGGCCGCGGTGCCGACGGTGGGGGGCGATTCGTGGGCTTATCTGTCGAGTGGCACGTGGAGCCTGCTGGGCGCGGAGCTTGACCGCCCGTGCATTACTCCCGAATCCGCCGCCGCCAATTTTACCAACGAGCTTGGCGCGGGCGGGAAGGTTCGGTTTCTGAAAAACATCTCGGGCCTATGGCTCGTGCAGCAGTGCAGGCGACAGTGGGAAGACGCGGGCAAATCTCTCACTTACGAGACGCTGGTAAACGACGCTGCCGGGGTCGTGCCGCTGCGCACGTTGATTCCGGTGAACGATCCGACGTTCGCTGCGCCTGGGCCGGATATGTGTGATCGAATCGCGCGATATGCCCGTCAGACCGAACAGCCCGTGCCGCAGTCGCCGGGTGAGTTTGTGCGAGCGTGCCTTGAGAGCCTCGCACTGGAGTATCGGAAAACACTGCACACACTTTCGACCCTGCTCGGAAGGAAGTATGAGACGCTGCACATCATCGGCGGTGGGGGTAAGAACATGCTGCTTAATCAAATGACCGCAGACGCCTGCGGGGTGACGGTCGTTGTCGGCCCGTATGAAGCGACTGCCAGCGGCAACGTGCTTGTGCAGGCGATCGGTCTGGGCCGGGTGCGCGATTTGCACGAGGCGCGGCAGATCGTCCGCGACAGCTTTGAACTCAAGACGGTCGAGCCGAATGACGCGCCAGCCTGGGCCGCCGCTGCGAAGAAGTATGGTGTGTTGCCTGCGGTGAGATGATGCGTTGGTTTCGAGTTTCCGCAGCCGAGTTTGTTCCGGTCCATCAAGTATTGATGTTTGAGTAATGACTAATGAGTACCTCGTAAGCAGAATCGATTCGATTTCTGGTTTGCCGTTCACAATTTACAAACAACCATGCCTACCGAAGCCCAACTCCATCAATCGTATGAACTCGCCAAGGCCCACTACGCCGAGCTTGGTGTGGATGTTGATCGTGCCATCGCCCGGCTGTTGAAAATCGCGATCAGCATTCATTGCTGGCAGGGGGACGACGTGCGCGGGTTTGAGAATGCTGGTAGCGCGCTGGGTGGCGGGCTGGCGGTGACGGGCAACTACCCCGGCGCCGCGCGCTCGCCGGATGAACTCCGGCGGGATTTTGAGAAGGCGCTCACGCTGATTCCGGGGAAGCACCGCATCAACCTTCATGCGATATACGGGGAGTTTGGCGGGGCGAAGGTCGATCGCACGCAGATCGACGTAGCGCACTTTTCGCGGTGGATTGACTGGGCCAAATCGCTCGGGATCGGGATCGATTTCAACCCGACGTGTTTCGCCCACCCCAGGGCGGCCGACGGGTTTACGCTTACGCATCGCGACCCGGCGATTCGCCAGTTCTGGATCGAACACTGCATCGCGTCGCGGAAGATTGCCGCGGCGATGGGCGCGGCACTGGGCACGGCGGCGGTCAACAACATCTGGATTCCCGATGGTTTCAAGGATTCGCCGGTCGATCGCAAAACGCCGCGCGAACTTTTGCGCACCTCGCTCGATGCGATCACCGCCGACGCGTTTGATACCCGCCATATGCTCGACGCGGTGGAAGGCAAACTATTCGGCATCGGCACCGAGAGCTACACCGCCGGCTCGCACGAGTTTTATCTCGGATATGCCATCAAGCGCGGCATATTGCTGTGTCTCGATGCCGGTCATTTTCATCCCACCGAATCGATCGCCGACAAGGTGAGCAGTGTGATGTGTCATCTGCCGGAGATACTGCTGCATGTCAGTCGCGGTGTGCGGTGGGATAGCGATCATGTTGTCGTGTTGAACGACGACCTGCGCGCCACCGCAGAGGAGATCGTCCGGGGTGATTACGTTGAGCGTGTGCACATCGGCCTCGATTATTTTGACGCAAGCATCAACCGTGTTGCCGCGTGGACGATCGGTGTGCGGTGCATGCAGAAGGCGCTTCTGCTCGCGCTGCTGGAGCCGATCGAGATGCTCCGCCGGCATGAGATTTCAGGCGATTACACCGCCCGGCTGGCGCTGCTCGAAGAATGCAAGACTTTGCCCGCGGGCGCCGTATGGGATTGGGCGTGTCACAGCGCCGGCGTGCCGGTGGGCGCGAGGTGGATGGACGAGGTGAAGCAGTATGAACGCACAGTCCTTTCTTCCCGGTAGTGATGGGTCGCCCAAATAGCGAATGCCCCCGGGCGCGCGGCCTAGGGGCATTCTGGGGAAGAGAAAAGCCTGTAAAATTGACCCGAAACGAACCCCGACGCTTCGCCCGGCGATGGGTCGGGCTGTGCATCGCCGGTGGAATTTCTATCCCATGCGTGGTCGATCGGGACGCATCGTTCCCACGCCTGAATCGGCCGCTGTAAGGGTGTGTCGTACGACCATTCCGACCATTGCATAACACCCAGGTTCGCCAAACTATTTCCCAGCGGGCGGAATTGTCTCGCGGTTTTGGCCCGGTGTGAATATACTGCCGTGACTCGCGGCAGGGGTTGACGGAGATTGAGTGTATGCGGATTTCGACGTTGCAACTGCTGATTGGAACTGCCCTTACTGTTACTGCGCAAAAATCGCTCGCCTGCGGGTTTGAGCACGGCGATACCAGCGAGTTTGGCAAACACGCCGATAAGATCGCGCTGCGCGGGTTCACCGAGATTGATCCGGTCGTCGCCGCCGCCAGCGCTTATAACGCGCAGTTTCTCTCACAACTGACCTTACCAGAAATGGGCGGCGGGCAGGGGTCGAGCTTGTGGGGGTGGACCGACCCACAGACGAACCGTGAGTATGCCATCATGGGCCGCACGACCGGCACGAGCTTTGTCGATGTCACCGACCCGTTTAACCCCGTTCTCGTCGCCAATATGGCCCCGACGGCCGGCACTTCGGCCACTTTCTGGCGTGAGCCGAAGGTGGTGGGGAATCATGCGTATATCGGCGTCGATTCGACCAACCACGGCATTCAAGTTCTGGATTTGACACGCTTGCGAACCTACGCCGGAACGACGCTGAGCCTGACGCCCAACACCACCTTCACGGGCGTGCAGCGCGCGCATACGCTGGGTATCAATGCCATGGGTGGCGTGGCGCAAACCAGCCCCGATGGCCAGAAATACATCTTCAGCGCCGGCGGAACGGAAGGGGGCATCCGCAGGGGCATTCGGGCTATCAATGTCACCAACCCAACTGCGCCCGTGCTGGCCGGCGCGTTTCAGGCAGACGGATACACGCACGAAATGCAGGTCGTCACCTACAACGGCCCGGACGCCGCCTACGCGGGAAGTGAAATCGCGTTTGCGTTTAATGAAGACACGCTCACGATTGTGAATGTCACTAATAAATCGGCCATGATGCAGGTAGCCCGCCGACCTCAACCTAACGCGGGTTATGTGCATCAGGGCTGGCTGACCGCGGACCAGAAATATCTCATTTCCAACGACGAAACCGACGAGCGCAACGGCCTGACCGGCGGGCAGACACGCACGCATTTCTGGGATGTGTCCGACCTCGATAACCCCGTCTACAAGGGCTTTTACAATCACGCGCTCGGCAGCGTGGATCACAATCTTTACGTAGTCGGCAATTATGTCATCCAGTCAAACTACACATCGGGCTTGCGGATGTTCAAGCTCGGCGATCTGAACAACACCGATCCGCAAACCTGGCTCGAACTGGTTGCGTCGTTCGATACCTTCGCCGCCAGCGATGCCGCGACGTTTGATGGGGCGTGGAACAACTATCCGTTTTTTAAGAGCGGGAACATCCCCATCAGCGATATCAACGGCGGGCTGATCATGGTTCGGCCGCTGGTGCGTGGGTATCAGGATTACTGGCTGCAACAGTCGCTGCAATCGCCTACCGGTAATAGCGAAGTGCCGGAGCCGGCCGCGATGACCATCGTCGCGGCCGTGGCCATGGCGGCGTTGCGCCGACGGCGGGGATGTTGACTGCGTAGTGAAGCGCAGCAGTTGAATTTGGGGGATTTTGGAACTTTGGAGCATGTGTAGGTGTTGTGCGGGTGCCCGGGTAATGCTGCGCGCCCGCCGATGCTGGTCAGACGCTGAAAATGCTTCGAGAGAAAAATTTTTGGCCCCGCATGCACGGGACCTGCGCACTCATGCGGAGGCCGTAAGTCCTCAAGCGTCGTAGGACGCAAAAATGCCAGGCAAAGAGCCGGGCGGCCCAACAGAAGTGTTGTGTAACCGAATCGCCGAGAAGGAGTGGTGTCATGTCTGCTGATCGAATGAATCGTCGGAGCAATCGCGCCCATTTGCGTCGTTCTATGGTTCTTGCTGCGGCCTTGGTGGGCAGCGGGGTGTCGGGTTGGGCACAAGGCCAGCTCACCACCTGGACCGGCCCCGCCGCCGGGAGTTGGAGTGTCGCCGCCAACTGGAACAACGGCGTGCCCAACGCCGCGGGGTTCACCGCGATCGTCGACGGCGGTAATGCTCAGAACACTGTAGCAACCGTGAACACCAGCTTTACCGTCGGCACGCTGAACATCAGCGCCGGCGATCAGGTGGCAATTGCCAATGCACAAACCCTGGCCGTCACCGGCCTCATCAGCAACCTCGGCACGATTTCCATCAATGCTGCAGCCAACAACACATCGCTGTCCACCGGCGGTGGAAGCCTGCTGATCAACGGCGGCGGGACGATCGTCATGAGCGGTGCCAACGCCATCATCGGCCACAGCGGCACCCTCACCAACGCCAACAACACCATCGTCGGCCAGGGCGCAATCGCAGGCAACGGCATGTTCTTCATCAACCAGGGTACGGTGAACGCCAACGTCAATGGCGGAGACATCTTCATCGATCCGGTCGCTTCGGGCATGACCAACAACGGCACGCTCACCAGCAGCAACGGCGGCGTGCTTCGATTCACCGGCCAGTTCACGGGCGGAATGACCAACACCGGAACTGTCTCCGCGCAAAACGGCAGCGTGACGCAGTTCGAAAGCAACTTTGGCATCACCGGCGGGACGTTCACAACCAGCGGCACCGGCGTCGTGCAAACCGCCGCCAGCAATACCGCCAACTACGCCAGCCTCGCCAATCGCGGCAACTGGCGGCTTGAGAACAATTCCACCAGCAACTACACCGGCGATCTGTTCAACTCCGGAAGCATCAACTTCAACGGCGTGAACAATGACGTCATCATGAACTTTAACACCGGCACGACCAACCTCACGGGGGCCGGCACCATCAACATGGGCTCGGCTGGTTCCGGCGAGGCCGTCATCGGCAACGGCAACGGCCGGCTGGTCAACGTCAATAACTTCATCCGCGGGGCGGGGCGGCTGGGAAATAACAATCAGCGATTTACAAACGGCGCTGCGGGCATCGTGCAGGCCGACGTGACTGGATCGCGCCTCTTCGTCGATCCGGTCGCTGAAGCCGATGCGTTCGTCAACAACGGCATCCTCCGCGCGACCAACGGCGGAATACTTCAAATGACCGGCCAGTTCGGCGGCGGAATCACCAATACCGGCACGATCCTCGCCAGCGGCGCGGGGTCGGAAGTTCAACTGCTCAACACCATCGGCGTCACCGGCGGAACTTTCGCCAGCACCGCCGGCGGAATCATCCGTACCGGCGGTGGGCAGATCGTCAACATCGCTTCGATCACCAGTACCGGCAACTGGACGCTGGACAACAATTCAACCACCAACTACACCGGCGACCTGGTTAATTCCGGCAGCATCAACTTCACCGGCGTAAACAACGATGTGTTGCTCAACTTCAACTCCGGCACGACCAACCTGACCGGCGCCGGCACGATTAACATGGGCTCGACCGGCTCCGGGGAGGCCGCCATCGGAAACGGTAACGGGCGTCTGGTTAACGTCAACAACTTCATCCGTGGGGCAGGGCGGCTCGGCAGCAACAACCAGCGGTTTACCAACGGCGCAAGCGGGATCGTGCAGGCAGACGTCAGCGGTGTGCGCCTCTTCGTCGATCCGGTCGCCGAGGCGGACAGCTTCGTCAACAACGGCATTATGCGCGCTACGGGTGGCGGAATTCTGCAATTCACCGGTCAGTTCGGCGGCGGTGTTACCAACACCGGCACGATCTCGGCGCAAACCGGCTCCGAAGTTCAGATGTTGAGCGGCATCGGAATCACCGGAGGTACCATTAACTCCGCCGGCACCGGCGTCATCCGCGTCCTCGACGGCAACACCGCCGGCGTCGCCAGCGTCACGCTCGCCGGGAATGTCGTCATCGGCAACAATGCAACGTTCAACCTCAGCCCCGGCACTATCACTAACAGCGGCAGCATCAACCTCAACGCCGGAACCAACAACGCGACGATGAACGTCGTGAGCGGTGGAACCGTCACACTCAACGGCGGTGGAACGGTCAATCTCGCCAACGCCACGGGCACACTGACAGGCGGCGCACTCATCAATGGCAGCGGAACGCTTGTCAACGTGAACAACACCATCCGCGGAGCGGGTACTCTCGCAAGCAACAACATCGCTGTCGTCAATAACAGCGTGGTTTCGGCCGATCTAAATGGACGGGCGCTGTTCGTCGACCCGGTTTCCGGGGGTGGAACCGTCGACTTCACCAACAACGGCACCATGCAGGCCAGCAACGGCGGCTTCCTGCAACTCTCCGGCCAGTTCGGCGGCGGACTTATCAACACCAATGGCCGGATCATTGCCAACAACGGCTCGACTGTTCAGCTCTTTTCAGGCGTGGGAATCAGCGGCGGAACGTTCAGCACCGTGGGCACCGGCGCTGTTGAAGTCGCGGCGGGAAACATCGGCTTCATTGCCAACAACACCAACCTCGGTGTGTTCAATATTCAGAACAATTCGACGCTCAACGCCTCGGGCACTCTGACTCACAACGGGCACCTCAACCTCAACCCCGCTGCCAGTAACAGTGCTTTCAACGCTAACGCCCCGCTGGTCATGACCGGCACGGGCACGGTTAACCTCAACGCAGGCACCAACGGCGGTGCGTTCTTCGGCGGCACGGGAAGCTCGATTGACATTGGTGCCGGCCTCACCATCCGCGGCGTGGGCACCATCGCCTCCAACAACGCCGCCATGATCAACCGTGGAACCATCAATGCCGACACCGCCGGCCAGGTGCTGTTTGTCGATCCGGTCGCCCTCGCGGGAGGATTTGTCAACAACAACCTGATGACGGCAACCAACGGCGGCCTATTGCGGTTCTCCGGGCAGTTTGGCGGCGAAGTCACCAACAACGGCACCATCTCTGCCCAGAATGGCTCGCGCGTTCAGCTTCTCAGTACCGTCGTCATCAACGGCGGAACCTTTACCAGCAGCGGGACCGGTGGTGTTGATGTGGCCCAGGCCAATAGCGGCATCGTCAACAATGTTGCCAATCTGGGCGTCATGAACGTCTTCAGCAGTGCCAACCTCAGCGCAGGTGGCACGCTGCTCAACAACGGCACGATCAACCTCAGCCCCGGCGCCGGCAACGCCGTATTCAGCAACCACACGGGAACGCTGGTGGTCAGCGGCACCGGCTCAATCAACATGAACACCGGCACCGCATCGGCGATCCTCGGGGTCTCCGGCGGGCCGATCGACATCGGCGCCGGCCAGACCGTTCGCGGGCGCGGTATCATCGCGAACAATAATGTCGCGATCATTAATCGTGGGTCGATCGTTGCAGCCGACGGTGGCGAACTGTTCGTCGATCCCATCGCCGTCGCCGACGGCTTCCAGAATCTCGGCACGATGCGCGCCAATACCGGCAGCCAGCTCCAATTCACTGGCCAGTTTGGCGGTGGAGTGAACAACACCGGCGGGCACATTAACATCGACGCCGGCGGGACGCTGCTGACCACCACCAGCCACGCCCTCTCCGGCGGAACCGTGACGCTCAACGGCGTTTGGAATGCTACCAATAGTTCCGGCACGACGATCAATTTTGTCCGGGGCGCTGGAACGCTCAACGTCAACAGCAGTGCCCGCGTCAACATCACCGCTGGCGGCGGGACGCTCGGCACGAGCAAGGTCAGTTCGCTGAACATCACCACAAGCGGCAAGCTGGATTTGAATGATCACGACATGATCGTCGATTACACCGGTTCAACGCCGATCGACACGATTCGTACGTTCCTGCAGTCGGGTTACAACAACGGTGCATGGGACGGCACGCAGGGCATCCTCAGCACCACCGCCGGCGCGAGCGGTTTGCCCAAGACGGCCATCGGCTACGCCGAGGCATCGCAGATCCTCGGCGGGGCGGGTGGGCCGTTTAGCGGGCAGACCGCAGACGGCACGAGCGTGCTCCTGCGTTACACCGTTGCGGGCGACGCCAACTTGAACAAGACAGTCAACCTCGACGACTTTACGGCGCTCGCGGCCAACTTCGGCAATGCCGGGCTGTGGGTATCGGGCGACTTTAACTACAACGGCCTGGTCAACCTCGATGACTTCACGATCCTCGCGGCCAACTTCGGGCAAAGCATCCCGACCGACCTGCCCCGCGGCGCGGCAGTGCCCGAACCGGCTTCGGCGGGCCTGCTCCTCGCCGCAGCGGGAGCCTTGACCCGCATCCGTCGGCGACGCTAAACGACATTGTCCCGCGGCGCACCACTCGTCGGCTGCGTATTGACCGGTCAACCCGGTTCGATGCGCAGCCGACTTTCATTGGGCATGGGCGTGGTCAGCGGAATCGAGCAGCGGCCTCGCGCGCCTGCCGTCGTCTGTGGAAGCAAATCAGTCTGCCGGGATCGTCGTCGGTTGAGTGGTGGCGCGCCATCGCGCGGCTTCGGTGGGTTTGTTGAGTTTGTCGTACAGTTGCGCGAGCGCGTCGGTCGTCCGCTGCAGCTGGATCGGGTTGTGCAACGTCTTGTCAATCTCGACCGCTGCGAGGAGCACCCGTTCGGCTTCGTCAGGATGATTGGTCAGCATGTGCGTGAGCGCGATTTCTCTACGCACCGATGGCCCGACGCTTACCAGCTTCATCTCATCGCTGATGCGCTGGGCCTCGACGAGGTTTTCCATCGCTTCGTCATGCTTCTTCAGGCCGTTTAAGCACTTGCCAAACGCCAGGCGTGCGTTGGCATACCAGTTGTTTTTTTCGCCGACCAGCTTCTGCGTCTTTGGGATGACCGATCGAAAGATCGGTTCGGCCTCGGTAAACTTCTTCTGCCCGCTCAGCGCGCGGGCAAGGTTATCTTCGATCAGGAGCGTGGTCAGAAACTCATCTCCCATTGCCTTGCGGGCCCGCGGCAGCGATTCGCGGGCGGTTGCTTCGGCTTCGGTAAACCACGAGGCATTCAACATTCGCTGGATGAGAAATAGTTCCCACTTGAACGTCATCGGATGATCGGCTCCCACCGTTGCGCGCGAGCGGGCAATCACCGACTTCTGCAGTTCGATCGATTCATCGTATTTGCCGATGAGACTCAGAAGCTGCGAGAACTCGGAATCGATCGCGGTGGTTCTGCGGTGATCCTCGCCGAGCACCCGGCGGGCGTCGGCGGAGAGGCGTCTGTAGCCGTCCTCACACTCGGTCAGCTTGCCGAGATTGGTTTTCACCGTCAGCAGGTTCGACCGCGTGGGAAACAGTTCCGGATCGTCCGCCCCATGCATCGCCGAACTCCGACGGATCACACTTTCGAGAATCGGCTCCGCTTCAGCGTGCCGGCCGGTGGACATCAGCAGGTAGCCGTGATTGTTCTCGGCCAGCAACACCTGCCCATGATTTTCACCCAGCACGCGGCGCAGCCGTGGCACCAGGACCTGGTATGTCTCACCGGCGCGTTTTGTCTCGCTCATGTCGGTGTAGAGCGCGGCCCGGCTGATTTCTAGTTCCAGTGAAACAAGATGGTCTGGCCCAAGCGATCTGGAAGCCCGCGCCACCGCCGAGTCGGCAATTGCCATTGCATCGTCATACCGGGCAAGCATCCTCAGCACCGAGATCATGTGGGAGGCCGAGCGGAGAGCCTGAATGTGATCGTCACCGACTGTTTCGCGAAACAGCTCGATCGAGCGGGACAAATTTCGCTCTGCCGCGGGGAAGTCGGAGATGTTGTAATACGCCCAGCCGATCGTTCGCCGCAGTTCGGCTTCGACTTCAGGCTGATCGGCCAGATCGGTTGCGGCGCCGGCTTCGGCCTGTGCCATGACGTCGCGCATGGTCAGGTCCTTCCCGCCGGTGTTGGGGTTGGCCCGGCCGATCACTTCGTTCAGGAACGAATTGACGGCCTCGGCGCGATTGCGCTGCCGCCGCTCGCGCAGCATCGCGGTGGTGGAAACCACAGTCGCGACGGCCAGCAGCATCACCAGCGCCGCCGACAGCGCCACGGCCACTCGGTTGCGCCGGATAAACTTCTTCGCCCGATACCACCGGGAGGGCGCGCGGGCCGTGATAGGCTGATAGTCGAGCACGTTGCGAAGATCATTGGCAAATGCTTCAGCGGATGCGTACCGCTCGGTCTTCTCTTTGGACATCGCCTTGCCGACAACGGTCTCAAGATCGCCGCGCAGTGTCGGATCAATCTGGCCGATCGGTCGTGGCTCGGCCACCTCAATCGTGCGAAGGATCTCCGCCACCGATCGCCCCTTCACCTCCATGGGGAGCCGCTCGGTGAGCAGTTCATAGAGCAGCACGCCCAGCGACCAGACATCGGAACGGACATCAACCTCTTCCGGTTTGCCCCCGGCCTGCTCGGGGCTCATGTAGCCCGGCGTGCCGAGCAGCACACCGATGGTGGTCTGCCACGTCGAGCTTGATTCCGGGGCGTCGGCCAGTCGAGCAATACCGAAGTCGAGCACTTTTGGCTCGCCGTCGCTTCCCACCAGCACATTGGCGGGCTTCAGATCGCGATGAATGACCGCCTGCTGATGTGCTGCGTGCACTGCCATGGCGATCTTGATGATCAACCGCACGCGGTCCTGTCGAGGGAGCTTGTTTTCGATGGCGTAACGGTTCAGCGGAGGGCCATCGACCAGTTCCATCGCCAGAAACGGCGTCGCAGGCTGGCTGCCGACCTGATGCACGCCCGACTCGTAGATCTGAGCGATGTTCGGATGACGCAGCCGTCCCAGCGCCGCCGCCTCGCGCTTAAAGCGGTGTACGGCGTCAAGCATCGGCAGGGAATTGCGCAAGAGCTTGATGGCGACACGCCGATCAGGGCTTGACTGTTGCGCAACGTACACAGCGCCCATGCCGCCCTCGGCCAGAAGCCGATCGAGGGTGTAGCGGCCAACGCGCTGCCCCGAAAGCCCGAGCATGTCGGCTCCGGTATGCCCCAGCCACGCGTCGGCCTTGCTCCCCAGCACGCCGTCGATCGCGTCATATCCGCCGAGCAGCTCGGTTACTTGCGACACCATCGCAGCATCGTCATGGCAGCGGCGGCGCACCATCTCCGCGCGCTCGCCGGCGGGCAGCTCGAGGGCATCGGCTACAATCTCTTTAATCACTTCCCAGTTGCTTGCAGCCTCGGCCATCGCCACACTTCCCGAATACTTATTCCGATCCCCAACTCACGCGATACTCAGAAAACCGACACTACTACCCGTATCAATCAGCGCAAACCGGGGGGATTTGTGGCCAAGAATCCGCGACATGCCCTCTCGTCCCCCAACTGATGAACCCGGGACGAGTTGGCGGGTGTCTACTCTGCCGCTGCCAGTTTGCGTCCCAACCAGGCCCGGGCCACTGCCCAGTCGCGCCGGACGGTGCGGGGCGAGCTTTCCATCGCGGCGGCGGTCTCCTCGATGCTCAGGCCCGTAAAGTATCTGAGAACGACCACTTCGCCGAGGCGGGCATCAAAGTGGGTCAGCGCGCTGATCGCCTCATCAAGGGCGAGCAGCGCCGCGGGGTCGGCGGTCTGTACGGGGGCGTCGATTGAGTCAAAATCCACCCGTGCCCGCCCGCCGCCGCGCTTGACGCTGGCATATCGGCGCGCCCGTTCGATGAGAATTCGCCGCATCGACTCCGCCGCCACCGCAAAAAACTGCCGCGGGCTTTCCCAGATCACCGCCGGGTCGTTGCTCAGCCGGACGTAGACCTCATGTACCAGCGCCGTGGTTTGCAGCGTCAGGCCGGCCCGTTCTCGCCCCATGTGCCTGTGGGCAAGGTCGCGAAGCTGCTCGTAAACCACGGGAAACAACTGACGCGCGTTCCCCTCAAAGCTATCCGGCGGCTCACTCGGATCCTGCTCTCCCGAATTATCCGAATTTTTTGGCCACATCCGTTCAATATTTTCGCACAAAACAGAGGAGAGGCACAAGTGAAATGCGGCAACCGCGTCTCGAATGCCCGGTCGAATGTGAATCTGGGAAGTCTGCCCCGGCTGGCTGATGCCGCCCGGATAAGCAATGGCAGATATCAGAGTGTTTACTCGGAAATGGTGAAGGAGTTCATTATGAAAGTCGGCAAGTCAGAGTCACAACGTGTTTATCTGAAGCGTCGCGCCGCGATCGTTGCGATCGCAGTCGCCAACCTCGGCGCATCGGCATTGGCCGCCGACACCACCTGGACCGGCCCCGGCGCCGGAACATGGAATGTCGCGGGCAACTGGAACAACGGCGCGCCGACCGCGGGCAACAACACCTTTGTCGATGGGGGGGCGGCGGGGAACACCACTGTCACCGTTACTGCGTCGGCCACGACAGGCACGCTGCACATCAGCGCCGGCGATGTTGTTTCGGTCAATAACGCCGCTTCGCTGAGCCTCAACGGCAGCGGAACTTCGTCGCTCCTGAGCAATGCCGGTGAAGTCATCATCAACGGCACCACCGCCGGACGACTTCGATTTATCAATTCCGCAAGCGGCGTCGATGCACAAATCACCGGCGGGGGGACGATCACGCTAAGCGGTCTCGCGATTCTCGACGGCACGACCGCCGTGCGTGTCGTCAACAACGACAACTATATCCACGGCACGGGCAACATCGGCAACAACTCGATCACGTTTGACAACCACGCGACCATCGCCGCCGACGTGAATGCCGGCACGCTCTCGGTCGATCCGAACGGCGGCAGCGGCACCTTCTCGTTCATGCGCAACACCGGCGTCATGCGCGCCACGGGAGGCGGCATCCTGGATCTAGTCGGATTCAACGGCGGAACCTTCAACAACACCGGTACCATCGAAGCGCAAAACAACTCCACTGTGCGCTATCGACTCGGCGCATCCGTCACCGGCGGCACGCTCACCAGCAGCGGCACCGGCGCTCACCGCGTCACCGCTGGTAACGATGGTTTCTTCAACAGTATCACCAACACCGGCCTGATGGTTGCCGAGAATAACGCGGCGATGAACATCAACACCGCCATCACCAACAACGGCACCATGAGTGTCGAGGCCGGCGCGAGCTACACGGCGTTGCGGCTGAATGGACACACCGACGTTTCCGGCACCGGCGTGATTCAACTCAACGGCCAACTCGCCAATATCGACGGCGCCGCCGGCGCGCGGCTGACGCTCGGCGCGGGTCAGACGCTGCGTGGCGCGGGCTTCGTCGGCCGCGAGGTTCTCACCGTGACGAACAACGGTTTGATCGTCGCCGACATCAACGGTGACGTCTTGAACCTCGACCCCGACGGCAACTCCGGCGCATTCTCGTTCCTGGAAAACAACGGCACGTTGCGCGCAACCGGCGGAGGCATCCTCGAACTCGACGGCTTCAACGGCGGCACCCACTCCAACGCCAACGGCACCATCGAAGCGCTGAACAACTCAACCGTGCGCCTTAAGAACGGCGCCTTCGTCTCCGGCGGAACGCTAGCCACCAGCGGTAACGGAAGCCTCAGCGTGCTCACCGGCCACACCGGGTTCTTCGGCGGCGGTGTGACCAATTCCGGCCTGATGGTCGCCCCGAACCAGACCACGATCGGACTCGTCACGGCAATGACGAACAACGGCACGATTCGCGTTGAAGCTGGCGCGAACCAGACGTTATTTAACATCAATGACAACGCCACGCTTTCAGGCACTGGGCAACTCATATTGAGCGGTCAGAATGCAGGAATCTCCGGCCCGGACGATCGCCGGCTGACCAACGCCGCCGGCCACACGATTCGTGGCGAAGGCAAGATCGGCTTCAACACGATCTGGTTCGACAACAAGGGGCTGATCAACGCCGACGTTTCCGGCGGTACGCTCGACCTCACCGCCGACGGAACCGCTGGTGCCGATGCGTTCATCAACTCAGGAACGCTCCGCGCGTCCAACGGCGGCATACTTTTGCTCAACGGCGCCGAAG
The DNA here is from genome assembly GCA_002343075.1 of Phycisphaerales bacterium UBA2421. Lineage (GTDB taxonomy): Bacteria > Planctomycetota > Phycisphaerae > Tepidisphaerales > Tepidisphaeraceae > UBA2421. Next base: position 20,058 of record DDRH01000005.1, read on the forward strand.
GCGGATTTAACAACACCGGCGGACTCATCGAGGCGCAGGCTGGATCGCAGGTGCGCTTTATCAACTTCGCCGACGTGCGCGGTGGAACGCTCAACAGCGTCGGCACCGGGCGGCTGCGAATCAACGAGGGTCAGAATGAAGGGTTCACCGATGTAACCAACAACGGGATACTCATCGCCGAGAACGGTTCGAGTGTCGGCACGGCCAGCACTTTTGTGAACAACGGCACGGTCAGCATTGAGGCAGGTGCGAACTTCACCGGCGTCTACGCCTACACGCCCACGCTGATCAGCGGTACGGGACAAATAGTCCTTACCGGTGCGAACGCCTACCTGCATGGCGCCAATGACCAGCGCATCACCAACGCCGCCGGACATACGATTCGCGGGCAGGGGAGCATCGGCGGCACCGAACCCTGGGTGACCAACGAAGGCCTGATCGTCGCCGACGTTCCCGGCGGGACCATGACCCTCGCCGCCGACGGCACCGCCGGGCAGAATGCGTTCATCAACACCGGCACCATCCGCGCCGCCAACGGCGGATTGATCAACTTCGGCCCTTCTGAAGGCGGATTCAACGGCACCGGCGGCACGGTCGAAGCACAGAACGGCTCGACAGTCCGTTTCTTCAACGCCAGCATTCTCGGCGGGACGTTCGTATCCGCCGGCTCCGGCGAGTTCCGAGTGCCCTCCGGATTCGCCGTCGCCTTCAACGATAACAGCCTGAGCGGCACGATGATCGCCGAGAACAACAGCAACATTCAGACCTTCGGCCCAATCGTGAACAACGGCACGATCCTGCTTGACTCTGGGGTTAACGTGGCCTTTCTGAACGTCCGCGCCCCAACCCTGCTCAGCGGCAACGGTACGCTGATCATGAGCGGCACGACGGCGTTCGTTGGCGGGTTGAACGACCAGCGCCTGACCAACGACGTCAACCACACCATCCGCGGGCGGGGAACCGTCGGCGGATCCGAAATCTGGGTCACCAACAACGGCACAATCCTGTCGGACGTAAACGGCGGATCGATCGTCCTCGCCGGCGACGGCACCGCCGGGCAGAATGCGGTCATCAACGACGGCACCATCCGCGCGACCAACGGCGGGCTGGTGCAGTTCGGCCCATCCGAAGGCGGCGTCAACGGCCTGGGCACCCTCACCGCCGACGACAACTCCACCATCCAATCGACCAGCGGGCTTTTCGTATTCCAAGGCCCCGTCAACGGCGCCGGCACGTTCGCCGCACTGGGCGGCTCGAACTTCACCGGTTCGCACTTCCGCGTCACCAACCTCGTCGTCAACGGCGCCACCGCCAACGTCCGCGCCGGCGGGGGGACGCTCGGTACCAGCAAGGTGTCGAGCCTTTCGCTCGTGGGCACTGCCCGGCTGAACCTCACCAACCATGACCTGGCCGTCGACTACACCGGCTCATCGGTCTTCGACACGATCCGTGCTGCCATCATCACCGGCTACAACAACGGGAACTGGAACGGCGTGGGCATCAACAGTTCGGCTGCGCAGGCCAGCACATCTCCAAAAACAGCGCTGGGTTACGCCGAAGCCTCACAAATCCTCGGCCCCGGCGGCGGTATGTTCTCTGGCGTGGCTGTGGATGGCACCACGGTGCTCGTGAAGTACACGATTGCCGGCGACGCCAATCTTTCCGGCAACGTCAACCTCGACGATTTCACGGCGCTGGCCGCCAATTTTGGGAACGCCGGCGTCTGGACGACGGGCGATTTTAACTACAACGGCCTGGTCAACCTCGACGATTTCACAATCCTCGCGTCAAGCTTTGGCCAAAGCCTGCCCGCTGACGTGGCGCGCGGGGCCGCGGTGCCGGAGCCGGCTGGGGCCGTGGTGTTGCTCGTGGCGGGGGCGGCGATGGCTCGTCGCCGGAGACGCTAAAAGACGCGCTCGCGCAGGTTCATTCGTTCGCCAAAGCCGCGACAGGAGGTCGCGGTTTCTTGTTGGGAAGAATGGAGAAGCTGCGCAGTCTGAAAAAGTGGAATTTTGGGGTGTTTCAGGACTTTTGTGGTTGGTCTAGTCCGCTCGTTTCATTATTATCCGAGGTGCTCTTGAGGGCATCGCGCCGCGATTCGCCCCGGCTGGTTTTAGGAGAAGGAGGAATCTCGTGCACAACCGAATTCTGTCGCGCCGTCGCCGCGCCACTGCCGCCTTGATTACCTGCAGCGTGCTTTCGAGCCTGGCCTCGGCCGCCGACACCACCTGGGTCGGCCCCGCCGCCGGCAACTGGGATACTGCTGCCAACTGGAATAACGGCACGCCCACGCTGAACAACTTCGCCTTCATTGACAACGCCGCCGCGGGGAATGCAGTCGTGACCATCGGCACCGGACTTTCTCGCAACGTCGGCACGCTCAACATCAGCGCCGGCGATGCGGTCGCGGTCAGCAATAACTCGTTCCTGCAACTCAGCGGCGACGGTACCAACGCCGCGTTCATCAACGCAGGCACGTTGCAGGTAAACTCGACCGCCAGTTCCACACTTTTTCGCCTGACGGCAACTGGCGTCGGCACAATCAGCGGCGGTGGGACGATCGTGCTCTCCGGCGCGAATGCAGGTCTTTCGGGCGTCGCGGCGTCGCGATTCATCAACATCGACAACTTCATCCGCGGGCAGGGCAACATCGGTGCCGAACTCATCACGTTCGACAACCGCGGCACCATCGCCGCCGATGTAAGCGGTGGAACGCTCACGCTCGATCCAGACGGCAACTCGGGCGTCAACAGCTTGTTCATCAACACCGGCACGCTCGTCGCAAGTGATGGCGGCACTCTCTTGCTCACCGGCGCGAGTGGTGGATCTTTCACCAACACCGGCGGGCAGATTATGGCCGGCAACAACTCACAAGTGCGGTATGTTTCAGGAGCCATTGTAACGGGTGGAATCCTGAGCAGCTCGGGAACGGGTGCCAATCGCGTGGCGGCCAGCGCGAGCGCCACATTTGTGAATGTTACCAATAACGGCCTGATGGTTGCAGAGAACAACTCCGATCTCGGCATCACCTCGAGCCTGATCAACAACGGGACGGTCAGCGTTGAGTCAACCGTCAACGCGACCGACATTGAGATTCAGAACGACACGATCATTTCTGGCAATGGCGTCATTGTCCTGTCGGGAGCGTTGCCCGGGATCAACGGCGCCGCAGCGAGCAGACTTACGCTTGGCGCGGGCCAGACTGTCCGCGGGCAGGGCCGTATTGGTCAGGAAGTGATCACCATTACGAACAACGGGCTGATTTTGGCCGACGCTAACGCAGGGACGATGACCATCGACCCGGACGGCAACTCGGGCACGAACTCTTTCATGCTCAATAACAACCTGATGCGTGCGACCAACGGCGCCACATTGTTGCTGACCGGTTCCGGCGGTGGCACGTTTAGCAACGTCAATGGCACCATCACCGCGGACGATAACTCGGTGGTTCTCCTGCAGACCAACGCCAGCGTGACCGGTGGGACTTTCAACACCAATGGCAGTGGGTCGGTTCGGGTCGGTGCCGGCCAGGACGCTTTCTTCACCAATATCACCAGTAACGGCCTGATGGTTGGCGAGAACAACTCCGACTTCGGCATCGCCACCAGCTTCGTCAACAACGGCACGATCGCCGTAGAAGCAGGGGCCAATGCCACCGATCTGGAGATTCAGAACGACACGACCATTTCCGGCACCGGTGTGATCATCCTTTCGGGCGGGAACGCGGGGATCAACGGCGCCGCGGGCAGCCGACTCACGCTCGGATCGGGCCAGACCCTCCGCGGGCAGGGTGCGGTCATGCAGGAAGTAATCACGATGACCAACAATGGCGTGGTGTCTGCCGACGTGCCCGGTGCGGTGATGACGCTCGATCCCGACGGCAACAGCGGTAGCAATTCATTCATGCTCAACAACGGAACCCTCCGCGCTACCAACGGCGGAACACTTCGGCTTACCGGTTCAAGCGGCGGGACATTTACCGGCAACGGGCCCGTGATCGCCGACACCGGCTCGACGGTGGAAACCCTCACCAGCGCGATCGCGACGATCGGCCCGGTCAGCGGCGCGGGAACGGTTTCTATCGCCGGCGCTTCGAACGTGCAGGCCCGGCACTATCGCGTGGGGACACTATCCGTCTCGTCGGCCACCGCGCGCGTGGCCGCCGGAGGTGGCACGCTTGGCACAAGCATCGTGAATGCTTTGTCGCTGGCCGGAACGGCCCGGCTGGACTTAAGCGATCATGATCTGGCGATCGACTACAGCGGCAGTTCCGTGCTCAATAGCATTCGCGCGTCCATCGCCACAGGCTTTGCAGGTGGAGCCTGGAACGGCGTGGGCATCAACAGTTCGGCGGCCGCGGCGAGCACCTCACCGAAGACGGCACTCGGCTATGCCGAAGCGTCACAGATTCTAAGCCCCGGCGGCGGGGTGTTCTCCGGCGTTGCGGTTGATGGCACCACGGTATTGGTCAAGTACACCGTTGCCGGCGACGCCAATCTTTCCGGCAACGTCAACCTCGACGATTTCACGGCGCTGGCGGCCAATTTTGGCAACGCCGGCGTCTGGACGACGGGCGATTTTAACTACAACGGCCTGGTCAACCTCGACGATTTCACGATTCTCGCTGCCAGCTTCGGACAGACTCTGCCCGCCGACGTAGCGCGCGGCGCCGCTGTACCGGAGCCAGCGGGCGCAATCGGCGCGCTGGTTGCCGCGGTCGTTGGCCTGTCGCGCCGGCGTCGCAGCCGATGACCGAATCGCGGGTGGTCGCACAGGATTGAGCGAAGGATTGAGCCTGCTTTCTCGGCGGGGCGGTGATGCTGCTCGCACAGGTCGCGCGACGGTTGTTAGATGTGTCGCTTCATGGGAATTGACACGCGGGCGGCGCAGTTCGAGGCGTTGATCGAAGGTGCAGCGCGGGGAATAGCGTGGGCACCGCGAGTTAGCGCACCGGCTGCGTCGCGGCTGCGGCACGGCGTAAAGCTAGTTCAGCCAATAAGTTAGCGGTTTTCGCGGCGTTCTGCACATGCCCGGCGGCAGTGCTCTGTTGATGCGCCAGGTCCAACTGCTCGGCGGCGCGGGTTAGCGCATTGCTTTCCAGATATGCCCGGCCGAGGTTCCGCCGGACGATCGGCTCCATCGATTCAAACTTCCCATCGGCCACACGAGCCAACAAGCTCTCCAGCATCGCCACCGCCGCCGCGGAGTCACCCGATTCGAGAAGGCACAGCGCGTGATTGTTACTGGCGCTGAGGCTGTACTGATGTGCCTGCCCGTACTTGGCCTCGAAGTAGGTGGTAGCGTTAACGTAGGCTTCTTTCGTTTGCGCGAATCGCTTCAATCCAACCAGCGCAGCCGCGCGGTTCATATTGAGGCGATGAAACAAATCGCTCTCTACACCCTGCGCTTCCCGCGCCGCCGCCACGGCAGACTCGCACAATTCCATCGCTTCGGAAAATCGCTCGGCGCGAAGCAGAAACGCGGAATAGCCAAGCGCCTCATTCAGCGTGAGATCGTGCGTCCAGCCTAGCTCGCTGACCCGAACCTCGATCAGATCTTTCCAGATGCGGGCGGCTTCGTCATTGCTCCCGGCGCGCTCCAGGTTGTCCGCCAGATTGCGGCGGATCTGCAGCACAAGAAAGTGGCCCGGTCCCAACGCAGCGGTCGCCTCGCGTAAGACCGCCCGAAACTCCTTCACGGCATCGTCAATGCGACCCAGCTCTGAAGCGCACGTCGCCAGATTCTGTCGCAGCGTCAGGGCTGCCACAGTCTTGTCGCTGCCGACCTTCTTTCGCGCGTCCAGCGCCTGCCGGGTAATCGTCTCGGATTCAGCGAAGCTGCCTTGTTCGAAAAGCACGTTTGCCAGGGCACCCATCGCTGTAAGCGTAAGCTCGTTGGTTTCGCCAAGCTCCCGCTGGGACAACAAGACGACTTCGCGATACTTCCTCTCTGCCTCGGAGTAGTTGTGCTCGTCGGCGTCACATCCGGCGAGAACTTCCCGGAGGCCGATGATGACTCGCGCAGGTGCAGAATGATCCTGCGATTCCCGCAGTGCAGCCTCCGCCAGCTCACGCGCCTCCTTTGGCCTGTACTGCCAGCGCAGCGTCGTTGCCAGCCGTGCGCGATCGTCGAATCCGCTGGTTGAAGCAAGCTCTCCAAGCTGCCGGCGCAGCGAGATGGCGCGCGTGAGATGAGTATGCGCGCGATCGTACTCTGCCAAACCGAAATACATCCAGCCGAGGCTCGACCGAACGTCGGCCTCCACCGCCGGCGATTTCAGTGAGCCAAGCCGCGCCTCGGCGGCGGTGAGCGCGGCGAGCATGGTCAGATTTTTGTCGCCGGTCTGCGGATCGACTGCACTGATGATGCTGGAAAGAAACTGGTTCACCGCGTTCGCCTTGTCACGCTCGCGCGCGGCGCGAAGCCCGGATTGGGTGACCAAGACGCCCGACACGGCCAAGAGCACTGCAAAGGCGCACCCGACTGCCAGGCCGATGCGATGCCGCCGCGCAAACTTGCAGGCGCGATAGAGCCCGCTGGGCGGGCGGGCGGTGATCGGCTCATGGTTGAGCACTCGCTGCAAATCATCGGCGAAGGCTTGTGCGGAAACGTAGCGCTGCGACTTCTCGCGCGACAGTGCAGTCATCACAACCACGCTCAGATCGCCCTTCAGAGACGAATCGAACCGCGCCAGCGGCACGGGTTCGGTCGATTCGATGCGGCGAAGCGTTTCCGTCAGCGAAGCATTGAGATTGTCGATCGGCAATCGCCCGGTGAGCAGCTCGTACAGTATCACCCCAAGCGACCAGACATCGGATCGTACGTCCACCTCATCCAACCGCCCGGCGGCCTGCTCGGGGCTCATATACATGGGCGTGCCGAGCAACATCCCCGCTGTGGTGTGCCAACTGGTCAGCGGGGAATCTTCTCCGGCAATGCGCGCGATGCCGAAATCGAGCACCTTGGGTTCGCCGCTGGCGTCGACCAGCACATTGGCTGGCTTCAGGTCGCGGTGGATGATCGCCTGCTGGTGGGCCGCCTGCACGGCCGACGCAACTTTGATCATCATTCGGACAATGTCTGCCCGGGCTAGCTTGCGCTGGCGTGCCGACTGTGTGATGGGGGCGCCGTCCACCAATTCCATCGCGATAAAGGGCATGACGATGCCGCTTTCACCGCGATGCACCCCCGCCTCGAAGATTTGCGCGACATTAGGGTGCCGGATGCGCCCCAAAGCCTGTGATTCACGCTCAAATCGGCCAGCCGAATCGACCAGCGGCAAAGGACTGCGCAATAATTTGAGAGCCACCCGGCGATCGGGCTTGGCCTGCTTTGCCTCATATACCGCCGCCGTCGCGCCTTCGTTGATGAGGCGGGTCAGAACGTATTGTCCGATGCGCCGACCTCCCATCGCGATCAAATCCGGCCCGCCCACGCCCACCCACAGGTCGATCCGCGGCGCAATGACACCGGTGGACCCCTCTGCAGCGATGAGGAGTTCGTCCACCTCGCGGCGTACATCTTCGTTGCCGTTGCATCGGGTGTTCAGGAAAGAGTTGCGCGCATCATGGGTGAGATCGAGCGCCTCGGCGACGATTGACTTAATGGTGTCCCAGTTGGCGGGAGTCGTGGGCATGGGCAACAGGCTATACCCCCTGTATGCGTCGAAGCAGCCATGCACGGGCAACTGCCCAGTCATATTTTACGGATCGCGGCGACCGATCCATTGCTTTGGCGGTCTCGTCCACCGACAGACCGCTGAAATAGCGCAGCATCACGACTTCGTGAAGTGTCGAGTCAAACTGTGCAAGCTCGTCCAATGCTTCGCCGAGGGCGATCAGTCCGTCTGCGTCGGCGTTGTCTGCGGTGGCGTCGATGAAATCCAGATCCTGACGTTTTCGCCCGCCGCCGTGCTTTTTTGCTGAAACTTTGCGGGCGCGTTCGATCAGAATTCGCTTCATCGCCTCGGCCGCCGCCGCAAAGAAATGGCGCGGGTTCTCCCACCGCACCGCGGGGTCGGCGTTGAGGCGCATATACACCTCGTGGACCAAGGCTGTCGTTTGAAGCGTTAAACCCGATTTTTCATGCGTCATCTTGGCGTGGGCCAGGTCGCGCAACTGCGTATAGACATGGGGAAAGATGTCGCGCGTCGTGCCGGTAAATGCCGCCGGCGGAGTCGCTTCCGCGACGCTGCTTTGCTCGTTCTTAGAAAATCTTTGCCCCGGCATACCTGTATTTTCGCACAACTTCCCGCTTCATCCAAAAGATTCGTTCAGCCCGGCCAATGCGGGTTTTGAGCGATGCGAAAGATGGGCAAGTTGGATCAATCAGTCGCCGCACGAGAAGGAGAATGTCATGTCTATCAGCCGTCCCATACACCGTAGCCGGGCGATCGCCTTTCTGGCCGCCATCGCCGGGATTTCCTCGATTGCGTCGGCACAAACCACCACATGGACCGGCGGGGCCGGTACATGGAACGACTCGGGAAAGTGGACCAGCGGTGTGCCAGGCTTTGGCGGGATCGCCGTGGTTGACAGCAATAACCCCGTTGCCAGCACTGTCTCCGTGGAGTTTGGCGCAAACCTCGGCACCCTGAGTGTATCGGCAGGCGACCTGGTGCAGGCCACCGGCGGGACATTCACCGTCACCCAGCGCACAGTCAACGCTGGCACCATCCTGGCCGACGGCGGGGTGGTGGTGCTGCAAGGCTCGGCCACCTTCTCCGACAACACCGGCGGGACCATCCGCGCCGGTAGCAGCGATGTACGCTTCAACAGCATCTGGATCGCCAACGGCACCCTCACCAGCAGCGGCGCCGGCGTGGTGCGCATGGCCAGCGGGTTCAACTTCCTTCAGGACATCACCAATACCGGCAACCTCACGCTCGACGGCGGGGCGCGGTTCGACCCGCGCAACACCGTCAGCAATCACGGTTCGATCAACCTCAACGGCAACTGGGAACTGTCGGGCGTTTCTGTCACGCTCAACGGTTCTGGCGTCGTCAATGTCAACAACACGAACGTCACGGGATCGGCTTTCGTCGGAACACTGACCAACAACTCGACGATTCAGGGGCTCGGTCGTATCGGAAACTCATTGACCAGCCTGTTCAACACCGGCACGATCATCGCCAACGCTTCCGGCCAGACCCTGCGCGTCAACGCCGCCGGGAACGATAGCGCGACCACGCTCACCTTCCAGAACAGCGGCACGCTCATGGCCGCCGGGGGAACGCTGCAGATCGGCCAGGGGAGTGAGTTTGTGCGCTTGAACAACGCAGGCGGGCGGATCATCGCCAACGGCAGCGACGTGAACATTCGCGGTGAAATCACCGGCGGCACGCTCAGCAGCAGCGGCGGTGGAGTGATTCGTGTCAACAGCAACGGGTTCTACCTGCGCGACGCGACCAACAACGGCAACATCACCGCCGACACCGGTGGCATCTTCGGTCTGCGCGGCGTCGTCACGAACAACGGATCGATCAACCTTGTCGGCAATCCCTCGTTCACCAGCTTTGATCAGAGCGCGGGCAGCGCTACACTCATCGGCACGGGCGTGGTGAACGTAAGCGGCGTGTCAATCCGCGCCATCGCGGCGGCGGGGACGCTGATTAACAGCAGCACCATTCAGGGAGGCGGATTCTTCGGCACGGTGGGTGGCAGTTCGCTGCACTTCACCAACAACAGCACAGTTCACGCCAGCAGCGGCACGCTTGATTTGAACGGCGGCGCTGGCTGGATCAACAACGGGGTGCTGCGCGCCAGCAACGGCGCGGGAATGCGACTTCTCGGCAATCTGAACTTCGCGCCGCTGACCAACAACGGCTCGATCGACATCGCTGCCGACGGCACATTCTCGGCGGGGCAGGACGCGCGTTTCAGTGGCGGGACAGCGGTGCTCGCTGGCACGCTCGAACTATCCGGCACCAGCTTCGGCGGCAGCCCGGCGGTCGGCACGCTCACCAACTTCCGCGGCACGGGCAGAGTCAACGTGTTCACCAACAGTCGGCTGAACATCGCCGCGGGCAACGGCACACTCGGCACCAGCAAGCTCGGAAGCCTGTCATTCGGAACAGCCAGCCCGGGGCGGCTTAACATCAACGACAACGACCTGATTTGGGACTACACCGGCGCCTCGCCACTGACAACGGTGCGTCAATCCATTCAGTCGGCGTACAGTTCGGGCACATGGGGCGGGGCGGGAATCACCAGCGACCTCGCCGCCGCCGCTGCCGCCGGGGCGGGGGTGAAGACGGCGATCGGTTACGCCGAGGCCACGGCGCTCGGCAGCCCGGCAACATTCGGCGGGCAGCCGATCGACAATACCAGCATTCTCATGCGATATACCGTCGTCGGCGACGCCAATCTCTCTGGAGGGACCAACCTCGACGACTTCACGGCGCTTGCCGCCAACTTCGGCAGCAACGGCGTCTGGACCCAGGGCGATTTTAATTACAACGGCATGGTAAATCTGGACGACTTCACGTTGCTCGCGGCCAATTTCGGCCAAAGCCTCCCCTCCGAGGTAGCACGCGGTGCCGGGCTTGGCACGTCAGTGCCGGAGCCAGCCGGCGCGGTCGTCGCGTTGGTGCTGTTGTCAGCCTTGCCGCGTCGCGGTCGCCGGTGCAAGAGTAAGATCGGCATAAGCAAGACACCCGCCGCCGGCTCGGGCACCTCGGCGGTGATGGTTAGCAGCGGGCGATTGGCGGAGTTGCTGTAGCTGCGTGCGTTAAACAAAAATGCAATGTCGTCGTCGGCCGGGGTATAGACGAAGCTGGTGCGTGCCCCCGTGCCGGCGGGGTTGATCAGGTCGGCCAGGAGCGCGGGGTCGGGCGCGAGTGTCCATGTCCGGCGGATGTTGTTGCCGGGCGCGTCCCAGGTAAATCGTCCCAGCGGTCGGTCGGCGGGGGAGAGGAACGCATCGAGCGAGTGAAACGTCACACCATCTGTCGTCGGCTTCAGCGGAAAGCCGATGCCCTCCTCCCAACTGTCATCGGCCATCCAACTGATGTTAAAATCGCCGGCGCGAATGACGGGGAACATGAGATTGTTCGGCCGAATCCCCGCAGCGCCGGCGTTGGAGCCGTGGCGGATGGTCACGGAAGTGATTCCCCACGCGCCGGCCCCCAGTTGCGCGTCAAACTGCGCTTTGACATTTGACGTGTTAAACCGCACGACCGTCTTAAACACACCCTGTCCGCCGTTCGCGCCGGCGACCATGAGCGATGAGGCATCGCCGTAGTTCAGGCCGGCAAGCTCGTTGGCCGGCCCGGTGGCAACAAACGCATCCGCCGACGCGCCAAGCGTTATCACCGCCGCTGCACATGGGGCTGCACACACCAAAAACATACCTGCAAACGCCAGATACCGCATTGCGCTGTTCTTCCAGGAGAGAAGTCGATCGATCCCGTCGCCGCACGAAAACGGGCTGCGCAACGTATCGCGATCGGGCGAAAGATAAAACAAAAATCCCACCATTTTTCTCGCCGCGAATGCCAGCCAGCCACCTGCGGCAAAGGTGGAGCAAACTCGATTTGATTGGCATTCTCCACCGGCCTATGGTTCACGGTTGGAGTGATTGAATTTACACCCGGAGACCTTTCGATGACCATGCCAGGTACCTCGCTCCTGTCCGCCGCGGTCATGCTCGCCACCGCTGCGGCGTTGTCGATGGCAGCAAACCGCGATGTCGCTTCCCCCACACCCACCTCCACACCCACCTCCACGACGCAGCCGATCGTCGCACCCGTCATCACGGCGGCGCCCGCGCCCGGCGAAACCGTCCGTGTCGGCGGCGACAGGACCGCGCGAATCTCCGGCACCGATGGCAACTTCCGCGCCGGGGTGTGCAACATCGATACGCCTCTCCCCACCGGCTATCCACCGCCCACGCCCCCGCAGGCGATCGACCTCAAGACCTACCCCGCCGTGCGCGCCGCCCGCGTCAACGGCGCAGGCAACCCCGACAGCGGGAAAAACGAGACCTTCTGGCCGCTGTTCAATCACATTAAGAAACATGAAATCGCGATGACGTCCCCCGTCGAGATGAACTACAGCAACCTCACCAGTGCCCCGGGTTCCGCGCCTGATGCCTGGTCCATGTCGTTTCTCTACCGCGAGCCTGACATGAACCAGCCGGGCCAGGAAGGCGCGGTCATCGTCGAAGATACCGCGCCGCTCACGGTCATCTCCCTCGGCATGAAAGGCGACTATTCGATGAAGACCATGCGCGAAGGCATGCAGCAAATCGAGTCATGGCTAACCGAAAACCCCCATTGGCAACCCGCCGGCGAATGGCGCACGCTCTACTACAACGGCCCGGCGCTTTTCTTCTGGAACAAATGGGCAGAAGTGCAATTGCCAGTGAAGCCGACGGAGTAGCCCGCCGCGGGGGGCTTCGGCCGGGGAACTTCCCGGGAATGAAAGGTGCAACGATGGCCCGGGTGCGACGCACCCGAAGCCCGCTTCGTGCGCCTTACGTCAGAGTTTTCTTACTCCCAGCGTAGACATTGCAATTCGTACGCGAGGTATGTAACCTTCTTCACAGAAGGGATCGGAAGGCCCGGTTTTGAATACAAGCCAGTCTTTCTAGGGCAAACGGGGCAATCTGCATCTCACGGGGCGACCTCTGGTGGGGTCACTTCGCTTTTCTTCATTGGTGCGCGCCTCATTACAGGCGCGGGGAGGTAAGTCATGCGGGCATTTTCCAAGAGTAGCGGTGGGCGTTTGTTCGCTCGGCAGCGGTTGCAGCAGGCTGCGAGGATTGAGGCGCTGGAGGTACGGCGATTTCTGCATTCGACGGGCACAGACCATGATCACGAGATCGCACCTGCGCCGACCGAATCACGGAGTTCGCCGTTCGCACCGCAAGAGGCAAATGATCATCGGTTTGTGTTCGATTCCGGGGCGGGTTTGGACACAAGCTGCTCGTTCAATGACTTGTTCATTCAGATTCCCATCGAGCGACATGTGGGAGATCTACAGAAACTGCTGCAGAACGGTCTGATTTCCCCGCAGATCACGATTCAGATGCCGGCATTCGACGTCGACGTCAACGGCGCGCCCGGCTTCCCGCCGGAGCAGGACGATGTTTACCTGATCAACAGCAATGGCTCGAAAAAAATCGGCACGCTCACCGGTGACAATCAGATCTGGGTGAAAAACAAGTTTACGATCGACACGCGAGACTTGGTCTTCGCCGCTGCCGATGGCACTCCGGGGATGAACACGATTCGAATCGACGTCGATGTACAGGGTCCGGGCAATTGGTGCACCGCGATTGACTGGATTCAGATTGATGTGGAGAAGATTCCCGCACCAACGTTGTTTGCCCACGGCATTTTGTCCGAGGGACGCTTTTGGAACGACGTGTTTCGACCGATGCTGACCGAGTTGGGTGTTCCATCCGAAACCATTGACTTGGGAAATCTAGATAGTATTGGTGCCAACGCGGGCAAGATTTCCACCAAAGTCGAGCAGATGGCGCAGCTTTGGGGCGTCGACAAAGTAAACATTATGGCGCACAGCAAGGGTGGTATTGATGGTCGCCAGTACGCTGAAACAAGCAATCGTGTGAATCGATTAATCATGATGGGAACTCCGAATGCCGGGAGTCCGCTCGCTGACAAGATTCAGCTTGCGTTACTCGCGTCCCCGCTCGGATTCTTAGGAACCGCCGCACTAAACTCGCTTGCTGGGCCGGCAGGAGTGCAGCTGACCACCCCTTACATGCTCGCATACAATCTTTTCCACGGTTCGAACGCGGATACTGATTACATCGGGATTGCAGGTGACTATCGCTTTGGCACCAGCTTCTTCAATCCGTTTGACTTGTTCTTTTCGGGTTTCCTCTTCGGTCGCAGCGACTTAGTCGTCCCAACTTGGTCAGTCGGTGCCAATTCGTTCACGAATTACTTGGGGTCAATACAGACGATCGGTCAAGATCGTGATGCGATTCACTTCGATCCTCCGTTGCTGGGCCTGAACGCCGGCCAGATCAAATCTGAGCAGTTTGCCCAGCGACTCGTGCCGCTCCTTGCCGAACCCGTGGAAGCATTGGCGAGAAACTTCGTCCCTGCTCCGCCCATTCCGGAACAACTGAACACTGCACCAAGCGTTGCAGGGCTTATCGAAGAAGGACAGACCGTGGAACGAACGCTGACCGTCGATGGAAGCGGTGATATCCGGTTTGGGCTGATCGATTTGGATGGCTCCATTCAGATGAGTCTTGTTTCACCTAATGGAACAGTCATCACCCCCACAACAGTAAATCCCGATATCAGTTTTGACCTCGCGCTTGACGGGCAGGGGTTTCGCGCAGCTGTTTATGATGTCCGGTCAACTGCCGCAGTCCGAGGTGACTGGATCGTGCGTTTGACGGCTCCGAACGTGAACAGCACATCCAATTTTGCACCATATGTGGTTGAAGCCGTCTCGGCTACATCGACAATCTCTCTTGCGACAAGCACTGATCGGACGGGCTATCGCCGCGGCGATCCAATCCGAATCGAAGCGGTTCTGCGAGATGCAAGTACGCCAGTTCTTGACGGCTCAGTAGCCGCCATGGTGCTGAAACCGGATGGTCAAATGACCTCGCTTACTTTGCGCGATGATGGTACGCAAGGTGATCCAACCGCTGGCGATGGGCGCTACGTTGGCGTGCTCACTGACACACAGGTCGGCGGAACATTCAGAATCTCGGTGAAGGCAAATGGCTCATCGACGCGGCCGTTTTCGCGCGAATCCTTCGTGATGGCCGCGGTTGCTCGAAGTGAGACTCGATTCACTGGAAATTTCATCGATCGCGGCGTTGACCTGAATTCAAACGGCTTATTCGATCGCCTTGTCATTAATGCTGAAATCGCCGTTACTCACGCTGGAACGTACCGCTATACAGCAGAGTTGACTCAAAATGACGGAACTTTGCTGCAAACCGTCAACGGCGCGCTCGGTTTGTCCGCGGGAACTCAAAACTTACCGCTCTCATTTGATGGGGCGGCGATATACAGCGCCCGGCTCAATGGGCCTTATAGGCTGAAAGTCCTGCGACTGGCTGAAGAGGAAGCGACCGACCTTCTCCCGCTTCAGGATTTGACCAACGCGCACACCACCGCCGCCTACACGTTTCACCAGTTCGAGCACGATGACATTGTCGCGCTGGGCACGGGTAGTGATCAGGGCGTTGATACCAATGCCAATGGCAAGTTCGATCAGCTTCGTGTCACCACCAATGTAGACGTCCGCCAGGCCGGCAACTATCAGTATTCGGCCAGACTCGAAGACGCCGATGGAACCGACTTGGGCTTCGCCGCTGGCTCGGCCGTGCTCCCGGCGGGTGTCTCTCCGATTGATCTGACGTTCAACGGGCAGTCGATCGGGGCTAACGGCGAAGATGGCCCCTACTTCGTAAAGGATCTTCTGATCTTTTCGTCCTCCACCAACTCTGCCAACATTGAGGATGTCTATACAACGTCGGCATATTCGGCCTCTCAGTTCGAGGGCTTCGTTGCCGCCACTGCCGTATCCAGCTTTACACTCGTCAATGCCAGTAACGAGCAGGACCTGATGACCATCGCCGACGGAGCGACCATCAGCCTTGCTCGGCTGCCGACCCGCAACCTGAATGTCCGTGCAAATGTGACCGGATCGCCGATCGGAAGCGTTGTGTTCAAGCTGGATTCTCAGAATCCGCGGATTGAAAGTGCTGCTCCCTTTGCACTCTTTGGCGATACCAACGGCAACTACAGAAATGGCAGCTTCGCCCTCGGCCAGCATACGCTGATCGGGACGCCATTTGCAGGAACTGGTGGTACCGGCACTGCGGGAACACCGCTCACGGTCAACTTTACGGTGATCGACCGCGCTATCACCCAGTTTATCCTGGTGAACGCCGACACCGAGCAGGACATTATCGCGCTCACGCCTAACATGACGCTCAATCTCGCCACGTTTCCGCGCAACCTCAACGTACGTGCAGTGACCAATGGCGAACCGGTCGGGAGCGTGCGATTCAACCTGGACGGCGGATTTGCCAGGACAGAGAACGCCGATCCATTCGCGCTGTTTGGAGATGACACTTCCGGCGACTACTTCGCAGGCACATTCCGCACGGGTAACCGGACGATGACCGCCACGCCATTCGCGCTGGACAACGCAAAGGGAGCGAAGGGTGTGCCTCTGACGCTCAAGTTCAAAGTGATCAACGTGATCGCCCGGGGCGTCAATCAGACCTCGGCACCGCAGAATCCCTTCAGCAACTGGTCTATTCGCGGTGAAGCGCCTCGGGATTTGCTCAACCGGCACGTCGCCGACGGCATATACCCCCTGACGGGCGACGATCGGCAGCAGATTCTGCGGTCGTAGACCAGCCGTTTTGGGGTGGCGAAATTTTGGGTGGAGTCGGCACGGCGCGAGCTCGGGTTGAGTCCCGGGCTCGCGTCGCCTTCTTTTCAAAGAGTCCGCTGCAGAGAGTCTCGTGGATGCGGGTGAGCTCGCAGCGTGTGGCTGATGGAGTACGCTCCGTCGCAGGAAAGCTGCATGCGATAGCCATCCCTCCCGGACACGCGGGGCAGGTGACCTGGCACCAACCACCGTGTCGATCTCTGGGCGACGAAGTTGTCTAAATGAAGGCCCGCGAATCGCGAACGGCAGCCTGATTTTCTTACGAGCCGGAAGCGAGAGCGCCCGGTGGAATCTATTTGTCTTGATTCGCGCGAAAGACGCTTCTGCTTCCGTGACACACACCGCCTCCTCCGGTCGCTGACGCTCGCGGCTCGTAAGCGTGAACGGTCGGTTCGTTCGCGATTCGCGGTCGCGCATTTAGATACACTTAAGTAAACATGATGCGACAAAGGAAGCCATTCGTCGATCTCTGGAAGCCGGGTTGCAAATCCCTGCCACACACGCGCGAATGTCTCAAGCAGTCGGCGTGAACCGCGGCAGGCTCGGCGGGGTGGGAGGGGACTTTTCTTAGCGCGGCGTTAGGGTGTGGTTAGTACTTAGTCGCGTCGTAAGTGATTTTTGTGTAATGATTTACGATGCGAGTTGCAGATTGTTCCGCGCGGAACAATTGAAGTAGGCAGAGGGCGGTGGGCAGTCGGCAGAGTGCTTGAGACATCTTGGTTCTACCCCAGGGCCCGCAGACCCGCCCCCCGGGCCCCTCCCGGGGTACCGGGCGGGGGAAGTATCGCTTTGTTCCGCGCGGAACATCTTCAGTCGGCAGAGGGCGGTCGGCAGTCGGCAGGAATTCATAGTTCCGCGCGGAACAATTGGTCGGCGGGGCGGCTGCGTCGTTGGCGGGGTCGGTGCGGCGTGCTGGATCTCATTGTTTCAGAGTGCCTCGAAGAAGTCGTTGCCCTTGTCGTCGACGACGATGAATGCGGGGAAGTTGACCACTTCGATTTTGCGGATGGCTTCCATCCCGAGGTCTTCAAAGTCGACCAGTTCCATGCGCTTGATGTTGAGCTGCGCGAGAATGGCCGCCGGGCCGCCGATGCTGCCGAGGTAGAACCCGCCGTGCGTCTGGCATGCATCGGTGACTTGCCTGCTGCGGTTGCCTTTGGCGAGCATGATCAAACTCCCTCCTTGCGATTGGAATTGATCGACAAACCCATCCATTCGCCCTGCAGTGGTAGGGCCGAAGCTGCCGGTGGGCATACCCTCGGGCGTCTTGGCGGGGCCGGCGTAATAGATCGGGTGATCCTTAAAATACTGTGGCATGGGCTGGCCGGCATCGAGCATCTGTCTGATGCGCGCGTGGGCGGCATCGCGCGCCACAATCAGCGTGCCGGTGAGTTCGACGCGCGTCTTCACGGGAAACTGCGAAAGGATCTTCAGCACGGCGGGCATGCCCATGTTCAGGTCGATCTTCACCGGCGCGGCCATCTTCGGCGCCCCGGTCGGAAGGAACCGGCCGGGGTTGGTTTCGAGCTGTTCGATGAAGACGCCATCGTGGGTGATTTTGGTCTTGATCTGCCGGTCGGCACTACAGGAAACACCAATGCCAATAGGCATGCTTGCAGCGTGGCGCGGCAGGCGAATGACGCGGACGTCGTGGGCGAAATATTTCCCGCCGAACTGCGCGCCGATCTTTGAGTGCTGGGTGGCCCGCAGAATCCGCTGTTCCCAATCCGGCACTCGAAACGCGCGCCCGCCGGCGCTGCCGGTGGTGGGGAGGTGATCGAGATAGCCGGCGCTGGCAAGCTTGAGCGTCTTCATCGTCGTCTCGGCGCTGGTGCCTCCGACGACCACCGCAAGATGGTACGGCGGGCAGGCGCTTGTGCCGATGTCTTTCAACTTTGATGCCACAAATGAGGCAAGTTCGTCTTCATTCAAAATCGCTGGCGTGGCCTGATAGAAATACATCTTGTTCGCGCTACCGCCGCCTTTGGCCATGAACAGCAGCTTAAACTCGCTGCCGGGTTCGGCGCTGATATCGATCTGCGCGGGCAGGTTGGTTCCCGTGTTTGCCTCTTTGAACATCTCGATCGGCGCGAGCTGCGAGTAGCGCAAGTTGCGCTGCTGATAAACGTCAAACACGCCGCGGCTGATCCACTCGGCATCGTCGCAGTCGGTCAGTACATATTGCCCCTTCTTACCAACGACAACTGCGGTGCCGGTGTCCTGGCAAGTAGGCAGTTGCCCGGCCGCGGCGACGACGGCGTTTTGCAGATGGGTGTAGATGACAAACTTGTCGTTATCACTGGCTTCGGGGTCGCTCAGCTCTTCACTCAACCGCTTCAGGTGCGACGTGCGGAGATAGAAGGAGATGTCCGTCAGCGCCTGCTTTGCCAGCTCCTGCAAAACGGCCGGTTCGACTTTAAGAAACGTCCGCCCGGCGGCGTCGATGGTGCTGACTCCATCGCGCGTGAGCAGGCGATACTGCGTGTCGTCGTCGCCGAGTTGCAGGGTGGGTTCGTAGTTGAAAGTTACAGGCATCGTTGGCTCCGAAATCGGATTATCAATCACGCGAGATGAAGGGCAAGTAAACGACGCGCGCCGATCTGACCGGCACTGCTTCGGCCAGCGATTGTTGGAGTCGCAGGCGCTAGAACGAGCCGAACCGCTTTGTCACGTCGCTCCGAATCCACACGCGCTTGCCGTCGGTTGATGTGTCGGCCCAGTCGTGCTGCTTCAGGAACTCGACTAACTCGCGTACGCGCGGGAGTGGTCGATCGGGAGTGATGAGCTGGCGGACCTCGATGCCCTGGCCTGCGGCGAGCAATTCATCGGCAATCTCGGCGGCGGCGGTGAGGCGCGACATGTCGAGCTTGCCGCGCCCCTGGAAGCGATCGATCGCCTCCCAGAGCATTCTTGGGCCCGTCAGCGCCAGTTCCACATACACTGCGGCTGCGGCGCGGGTTTGGTTCATGCGGTATTCGCCCATGCTGTCGGCGTCGAGTGGGTCGCCGTGCGAGCGCGCGGCGTCCATGTAAAATCCGCCGTGCGTTCGCCGTTCGTACCACATCTGCCACGGTACGATAACGAAGCAGAGAAGGAAAAATGTCGAGAAGAACCCGAGTGGCCACGGCCAGCGGAAGTTGAAGCAAATGAACTTGACGAAGATTGTCAGAAAGAACGGTGCCGCCAGGGTCAAGGGCACTCCGATCGCGAGGCGTGTCGCCATCGATGCGAAATCGAGCGCCTCGGTCTGCTGGAGAGCGAGAATGATCTTTTGCCGGCGCGACGTGCCGGTCGACGGGTTGCGATAATCCAGCGGCGCGCTCACGCCTGCCCCGCGTTGAAACGCTCGGCCTCGGCCAGCAGTTGCTCGAACAACGCGCGCGTGCCGTGTTGATCGGTCCACTGGCGGATGTAGCGAAGGTCGAGGGTTTTGCAGTGAACCGCCAGAACGTTTTCGATGTCTTCGCGATCCTTTGCCCGCGGTGCCCGCACACACCATCGCAGCTTGGTAACTACGATGTCCTCTGGACTCAGCACATAAGCCACCGTCGATCCAACCGCACCACGAACCCTACGAGCAAACCGCGCCTGATCATGCGGATCGGAGGTCAATCCAAAGAGCTCGATTGTGAAAAGGGCTTCGCGGTGACGAATCTTGTAGCGTGGGGTCCGCGTAACCGACTCGAAGGACATCTGAGGATCGAACGTGAAATCGGGGCCGATGGCTGCAACAAGTTCGCGAATGCGCAGCTGATCGATCTCAACGACAAAATCGGCATCCTTCGTCGATCTGGGTTCGATGTAAGCGTTAACCGCAAACGATCCAACCGTGACATACGGAATCTGAAGTGATTCCAACGCCGAAATCGCTCGCTGGACAAACACTACCGCTGTCATACACGGCCCCGCAACCTTGAGGCGATATCCATCCGACGTCGAATCTCATCGTCAACCCTCGCGGGGTCCCAATCGGGGTTCTGCTGCCGAATGCTGCCGCGCGCGATTTCGCACGCGTAGTCGAACAACTCGGCGCCGGCCAGGAACCGTTGCGCGAAACTCATGCGTGATGCATCGTCGAGCGATTCACGTCGCAGGTCATCGATTGAGAGTTTCTTGACCATACATCTCAGTATATCACGTCTGTTTCACCGCCCGAAGCGCCAAAAACATCGGAATCTCCTCTCGCGCGGTGTTCTCGGCCTTGGCGCGTGGGCCAGGTTGGCTGCGCTTGTGGCTTGGCCATTCTTCGATTGCGTCGATGAGCAGGCCGGCCTTTGCTGCGGCTCTTGCATAATCGCCGATGGGTTTGTGAAACGTCCACGTGTATGCACCGTCCTTCTTTCCCGGGTGGGCGTAGATCGGCGCTTTCCGCGGCAGCAGGTACCGATCGACCCTGCGGTATTGCACGCCGGATGAGTCGTCCCAGCCCCAGTGCGTTTCCTTCGCGCCTCGGAAGCAGGGGTGCATCATGACGAGCACGAATCGTCCGCCGGGCTTGAGTGCTCTGGCCACGCCGGTGAAAACCGGGGCGATTGGGTGGATGTTCTGGATCGCCAGCACGCACGCTGCCGCCTCGAATGCTGCCTCGGGGAGGAACCCGAGTTCGCGTGCATCGCCGAGGGAGTACTTTGGAGCGCGCGTGGATTTGTCTGTAGGCACGGGGATTTCTCGCGCGCGTTCGATAAGTTCGCGCGATGCATCCACGCCGGTGGCCTCCACGCCCGCCGCCGCCAGCAATCGGCAGAGCACGCCTTGCCCGCAGGCGACATCGATCACACGCTCGCCCGGCTGAACATCGAGCAGCTTTAGCGTCCGCGGCAGCACCACTTCGCGGTGAAACTCGCTGCCGGCATCGCCGACGAGTTCATCATACCAATCGGCCACGGGCGACCAGTGCGTCTGCTTCTTCTTCACACGGGGTAGTCT
>DDRH01000005.1:41456-69133 GCA_002343075.1 Phycisphaerales bacterium UBA2421
TTCTTCACACGGGGTAGTCTAGCCGCAAATGAACGCGGAGGAACGCCGATAGAGAAAGAAGTGTGCTTGCGCGTCACCTCGTCAGCCTTGTTCATCGCTTTCTCGCCAACCACGATCCTTCCCTGTAGAGGCGCAGAGGCCGCTGAGAACAGCCAGTGGTTTTCGCTGAAACGATTGCTCCGCGAACTCTGCGCCTCTGCGGTGCGTCATCTACACACGGATAAAGTCGAATTGCGGCCGACCCTCCCTCTCTCGAATCTGCGTTCATTCGCGTTCATCTGCGGGTGATAATCACTTCCCGACACTCAATCCACCGTCGATCAGCAGGCAACTTCCGGTGACAAACGCCGCTTCGTCGCTCGCCAGATACACGGCGGCGGCGGCGATTTCTTCCGGCTTTCCCATTCGTTTCAGCGCCTGGCTGGCTGCCATTTCTTCATAAGCCTTTTTCGGGTCGGGATACTCACTGATGCGCTGTTGAACAAAGGGCGTTTCCACCCGCCCCGGGCAGATGCAGTTGACGCGCACCGTGCTGTCGGCGTGGTCGAGCGCCATGCATTTTGTCAGGCCGACGACGGCGAATTTGGTTGCGCAATATGCCAGCCGATCTTTGATCGCCACCACCCCGCCGACGCTGGCCATGTTGACGATCGATCCGCATCGACGGGCGACCATGCTTGCCAGGATCGGCTTGCTCATGTTCAGCACACCCTTGACATTGACGGCGTACATCCGATCGAGGTCGTCGGCGGTGGTGGTGAGGGCGGTGCCGACGTGGCCGATGCCGGCGTTGTTAACGAGAATGTCGCAGCGGCCATGCGCGTCGAGAATCTGCTTCGCCGCGGCTTCGCAGGAAGCTGTGGATGCCACGTCTGTCACAATGGATGCCGCCGCGCCTCGCTCGGTTTGTATCGCGCTGGCGACGCGCGCGCCCTCGACTTCATTGCGCTCCAGCAGATAGACCATCGCGCCCCGGCGCGACAGTGCGTGCGCGATCGCTTCACCAATCCCGCTGCCCGCGCCGGTGACGGCGGCAACCTTGTCTTTCAAGCTGAACATTCTCACTCCGAAGAAAAGTTAACCAAGAAGGCACGAAGGCGCGAAGGCACGAGGATCAACTTGTTGACCCGCATACTATTGCCGATTTCACCGGATGTCGAAGTGTGCTGTTCCACAGGTTGGAATGCTCTTTGGCGGGACTGTGCGATGAATGCAGTTAAAGCGCCGCTCCTCGAATTTCTTCCTTCGCGCCTAGGAGCATTCGTCGTGAATCATGGACTGGGTGTTTCATCAGGGATTGGTTCGCACGAATGCCTTGACTGTCGCACATTCGCGGCCGGCCGCCGGACCGTGCGGGCGAATGGTGAACGCGCCCACGGCAGCGGGGACGATAAACGTTTCAGCGTAGTGAACGACAAACGGCGCGAACGCTTTCATGGGGCTTTCGATAATCGCTTCATCGCCTTCGACCAGGTTCATTACGTTCACCCCGCCGTGAGTGTGATGGGGGACAGTGCCGGTAAACCAGTGCCTTCTCGTTTCGATGAACTCAGCTTCGTGCAGGCCGGTGCGCTCTTCGCGCCAACCGTCGCCTGTGGCGATCGGCGAGACGGCATTCACGAGATTCTTCTTCACCCACGTCGTCGTGCGATTCCACTGAATATTGGGAATTCCATGATCGAGGTGCACCGGCCGGGGCTTGCCGTCGAGACCCATCCTGCCCCAATCCCACATTTTGAACGTGAAGATGTACGGCGTCGCACTGATTTCCAGCACCATCCCGCCGGCGCCCGAGCAATGGGGTGTGCCAGCGGGAATCAGGAAGTGATCGTGTTTTCTCGCGGGGAACTGGTTTACAAACGCATCGGCATCAAACGGCTCTCCACCGGCAGCGGCGGCGCGCAGTTGGGCGATCATCGCCGTGGCATCAATTCCCTCCCGAAGTCCGAGATAAACGGACGCTCCTTCAACCGCATCGAGCATGTAATAGCTCTCATCCTGCGCGTAGCCGAGGCCGAAATGCCTGCGGGCGTATTCGGTAAGCGGGTGCACCTGAAACGATAGGTTTCCCCCGCCGATGGTATCGAGAAAATCGAAGCGAATCGGAAACTCCGCCCCGAAGCGGCCATAGACCGCTTCGCCGAGGAGCTGTTCGGGATGTGCAAACACCACGTCAATCGAAGGAATCTCGACGCGCACGTCGCCGAAGCCCAGCAGGAGCGAGTTTTCTTCGGGAACGCAATCAAAGCACCAACCGAAGTTGGCGGTGTTGCGGTCTAGGTTACAGGTGTCTTTCATCCATTGACCGCCCCACGGCGCGGGATCAAAGAAAGGCACGACGCGAAACGGCTGTGCCGCGGCGCGCCGGAGTCCGGCGCGGAAGTCGTCGCCGGTAATGAGCTTTGGATCGTGGGCGACATTGCTATCAAGCAGAAAGTCGATGCGATGGAGCAGCGGGCGCTTGTGGTCGTCCGCCACGCGCCAATCAACAAAGAACGCCCGTTTGTACTTTAGCGACCATTTCTCATCGTGATTGGTCAGCCCGAGGTTGGCTATCTCGTTGCGCCGCATGCGCATCTGAATCTCCCACCGGGCCATGTCGGCGAGGATGAGGGCGTCAGGCTCACACACCAGCGTTGCGCCCACGCCATACACTACGATCAATCCCGTCGACTCGGCAGCCTTGGCGCGTAGCTGAATGACACGATGGGCATCGAAGAAATCGATGAGTTGCAGGCGGGTGAGAAAGCCAAACACCGGGTCATCGGTGACATACGTCTGGGTCATGTCGCGAATCGCCTGCTCCGGCTTCATCGCTGCAGCGGTTTCGATGAGCGCGTCAGGCTGCAGGTGCTCGCGAATGAAAGTCAGCAATTCCGCATCATGCACGCCGGGATAGGTTTCGATCGCCACAACATTGCGATTCCCATGATTGCGATTGCCAAGGCACCGGGCGATGCCGGGCCAGCCGCGCGTGACGGCGTTGGCATCCGCCGAGACACTGATTGCGGGAAACTTGTCGTAGGTGCTTTTGTTCACAGGTGCAATCCTCGTGGCGAAGAGAACTTACCACCAAGCTGGGGCGGCACAAAGAACCGAGTCGCGGCGAAGGGTCGGAACACGCGCCGTTGCGCCTCAAGACTTGATGCAAAGCGACAGAGTTTCGCCACAAGCGTATTGACCAACGAGCCGCCACGATGTCACAATCTCGGCATGCTGATTCGAAACCTCGTAGTTGCTGTTCTCTGCGTTGCTCCTTCAATTGCCTGCGCCGCACCGGCGGCGGGGGAGTATTTTGAGGTGCGCGTAATCGATGAAGCCACCGGGCGCGGCGTGCCGATGGTGGAACTCGAAACCGTCAACAACCTGAAATACATCACCGACTCGGCGGGACGGGTCGCATTCTACGAGCCGGGTCTGATGCATCAGAAGGTCTTCTTCAGTGCAAAGAGCCACGGCTACGAACTGGAAAAGGACATGTTTGGCTTCGCGGGTCGGCAAATCGAGGTGTCGCCGGGCGGCAGCGGCGAGATCAGAATGAAGCGTATTAACATCGCCGAGCGCGTGTATCGCGTGACCGGTGGAGGGATCTATGCCGATACGGTGATGCTCGGCAAGCCCGCTCCCGTAGCCCAGCCGCTGTTGAATGCGAAAGTGCTCGGGCAGGATTCGGTTCAGCCGGCGGTCTACAAGGGGAGAATCTACTGGTTCTGGGGCGACACCAACCGGGTGTCCTATCCCCTGGGCAATTTCCACACCACCGGCGCTACGTCGAAACTCCCCTCCGACGGAGGGCTTGATCCTGCCGTGGGGATCGACCTCGACTATTTCAAAGACGGCGATCTTAAGGACGATGCCGGGTTTACAAAGAAGATGCTCCCCATGCCCGAAGGTGTTCCCGGGCCGGTGTGGACCGATGCCGTTTTTGTCGTGAAAGATGAATCAAGCAATGACGGATCGGGCGAGAAACTGGTTGGACATTTTAGCCGCATGAAGGACATCGGCGAACGGCTGCAGCGGGGGATCATGGTCTTTGATGATGATAAGCAGAAGTTTGAGGAAGTGACGGCGGTTGCGCTAGATGAACCGCTCGGGCCGCAGGGGCAGGCGATCGACAAGCAGGTGATGGTTGATGGCGTTGCTTACCAATACTTTGCGCATTGGGGCCCGGCCAACATTCGTGTGCGTGCAGATTACAAGAGCGCGATCGACGTTTCGCAGTATGAGGCTTATACGCCCTTGGTGCAGGGGACGGTGTTTCGAGGGAAGGAGACGTCGCTCGACCGTGTCGATGGCAGGCTGGTCTGGGGGTGGAAGCGCAACACCGGCACGCTGAGTTGCCGCGAGCAGAAGGAACTGATCGACGCCGGAGTGATGACCGCGGAGGAGTCGCCGCACTATCTGCGCAATGTGGACGATGGCTCGGCGGTAACGATTCACAGCGCGAGCATCAGCTATAACGAGCACCGCGGTCGATGGACGATGATCGCGCTGGAGATCGGCGGGAGCAGCGTGCTTGGAGAGGTTTGGTATGCCGAGGCCGACGCCCCCGAAGGCCCCTGGACGGCGGGCAAGAAAGTCGTGACGCACAACAAGTACAGCTTTTACAATCCTCGCCAGCACTCATTTTTTGATGCCCAAGGCGGGCGGTACATCTTTTTCGAGGGCACTTTTGCAAACAGCATTTCCGGCACAGACACTACAACCCCGAGATATGAATACAATCAGGTGATGTATCGTTTGGACGTTGATGATCCGCGGTTGAAGTCGATTCAGGGCCGTTGAAGGGGTGTCGCGACGGGCCGGGGCGTCGGTTTGCAAAGCTGACGGCTAAGCGAACGAGGCTGTCCGTTTTGCATAACGGTTTTCGGTTGACGGTTTGGCTGAAGCGCGTCACAATCTGACTACATCGTTCTCAATGCCGTCGGCGCATTTCCCGGGCCTGACGTCGCTCACTTCTTTACGGGAATGTCTGGAGGAGACGAGTATGCGAAGGTTTTCCATCGGCTGTTCACTCGCTGCGGCGCTTGGCTTGACTGCCTGGGCTGGCGCGAATGTGGGTACTGGCCTGTCGTTTGATCAGTTTCAAGCTGGCAGCGAATCGACCAACAACACCATCGTCAACAACGGCGGGTTTGAGACGCTCGCCGAGGGTGCTGCCGCCCCGGCGGGATGGACATTGAACGGAACTTTTGGCGCGGGAACCCCCGTCGGCGGTAACACGCAGAATTCTGGCAATGCTGCAGCGCAAGGCCCGTTTGGCGCACCCGATCCGGTCGCCCCTGCATTCAATGGATTCAGCCAGAGCGTCTCGCTGAACCCGGGCAATTACTTCCTGAGCGCGTATCTCTGGAGTTTCGGGTCAAACTTTGATCTGACCGTTGCCGAGTTACTCGATGGCAATGGCGCTTTCGTGACGAATGTCGCACTCACACGGAACGATCCGCTTTCGGCACCGATCGACGGCTCGCGCGGCGCGTTTTTCTATGCACCGTT
Organism: Phycisphaerales bacterium UBA2421; assembly: GCA_002343075.1. Classification (GTDB taxonomy): domain Bacteria; phylum Planctomycetota; class Phycisphaerae; order Tepidisphaerales; family Tepidisphaeraceae; genus UBA2421. The sequence continues at coordinate 46,953 of DDRH01000005.1, forward strand.
CCAAGTGCCTGCCAACGATTCGGAAGGAGGCACTCCATACACTCTCCTGGTCAAGTTCGACCTGGACGAGAGCGTCGGAGGCGCACGACCGAGCATTGCTGGTCAGATCGATAACGTGGCCATCACCCCCGCTTTGGATTTTGTCCCGCCTTCGGTGCCGGAACCGGCAAGCCTCGGCTTGGTGGCCCTTGCGGCACTCGGCGCGATGCGTCGGGCCCGTCGGTAATGCGATTGGCGGTTTGATCGCCACCCGCCGAAGCAGGTAAAATCTTACGCAGCGGTCTGACGTTTGAACCGTCGGGCCGCTGCGTTATTGGTTTCTTGACGATGAGCAGACGCTTCACAACCGCTCCCCCGCGGGCAACCCGGATTCAACGCGTCGCGCGACCGGTGCCCGCAGCGGCGGCGCGGCAGCGGTTTTTTGAGATCGACTCGCTGCATCTCGCTTTTCGCCTGGGCTCCTACAAGATTGAAACGCTCTATTGGGGCGTGCTCGGCGAGCGGTGGTGGCGAAACTACCTTCACGCGCACTCGTTCATCGAAGTCTGTTTTGCATACGCCGGGCGAGGCACGTTTCGCATCGCCGATCAGGAACATCCCATTGAACGGGGCGACTTGTTTCTTGCCACGCCGGGCGAGTCGCACGAGATCGTCTCATCGCGAACGCAGCCGCTGGGCATCTACTTCTGGGCATTTACGCTGCTGCGCGTCCCCGACCACACCGCGGGGGAGGCCGATCGGCCGATCGACGTACTGCTCGAATCGCTCTGTCACACCCCGAACCTGGTCGTGAGGCCGTCGGCGTTGCTGGAGCAGACGCTCGAGCTGCTCACCGAAGAAATCAGCAACAAGCAGCCCGGCTACACGCAGGCGCTGCACGGCCTGGCGACCAAACTGCTGCTCGACACTGCCCGGGCGTACACGCAGGGGATTGCGCCAGAGCCGCTCCCCACATTTGACCGCGGGGGGAAATCGATCGTCGCGACGGCATTGCGCTATCTGCGGGATAACTATTCAAGGCAGATTGAGGTGCGCGACGTCGCGGCGCAGGTGCACCTCAGCGAGCGGCATTTGTCGCGGTTGTTTGTTCGAGAGACAGGCAAGAGTGTTCTGGGTTATCTGACCGGATTGCGCATCGAGGCGGCTTCTCAGTTACTGCTCGATGATGCACTGCCGATCAAGCAGGTTGCGCGGGCGGTGGGATATCCCGATCCCCACTACTTTACGACGCTTTTTGGCCGAAAAACGGGCCTGACGCCCGGCGTCTTTCGCCAGCGCCGAGGGACTAATTTTCGGGACGAATCGCGCCGTGGCAGCAGCGGGGCAGGGGAGGATGCAATCTAGTCATGTCTGTCCTGCAAACCGCTTCGACCGAAGAATTTACCCGAATTGACGATCAATATCGCGGTTCACCGCGTAACATTACTGCTGGCGGAGTGCATTGATTTTAAGACTGGTCTCAACCGCAAACCTCGATTGCGGTGCCTGCGTGAAAAGGAAATTCACGATGAAATCCTCAATGAGTTTCACCGCGAGAATGACGGCGAGATCCACGGCGGCCCGACATCAATCGCGGCAGAACAGGCTCGGCTTTACCCTGGTCGAGTTGCTTGTCGTCATCGGCATCATTGCGCTGCTGATCGGCATTCTCATCCCCACTCTGAGCAAAGCGCAGCAACAAGCCAAGGTGACGGCGTGCATGTCGAATATGCGACAGTTGGCACAAGGTTGGATCATGTACACCAACGACAACCGAGGGTCGATCCCGTACGCGGAAACCGATGCCGAAAGAAACGCAGACGGTTCGATCAACACCTCCAACAAAGCCCGGCGCGATGGCTGGGTGGTCGATGTCCCCGGCGATCCGGCTTTTAATACCCGCGCTTCGGTTGAAAAGGGCCTGTTGTGGAAGTACTGCTCCGCCGCTGAGACATACCGGTGCCCGGCATCGATCGACCTGGCCAACTTCCGAAGCTACTCCATCAGTCTGCACATGAACGGCGATCCGATTTTTGCCGGCCACCTGACTTTCTGGGAAACCGGCGTGCTCCCCGGCCTCGACCCGCCGCACATTGTTACGAAGATCAGTAAGACCAAGCCCGATCAGTTGGTGTTCATAGAAGAGTTTGACGAGCGCGGCTTTAACGGCGGTTCATTCGTGCAGTATCGTGGGTGGGCTTACCAGCCGGCACACGGCTCGCACCGCTGGGGCGATATTCCGGCGTTGTTTCATCGCAAGGGGACGGTCGCGAGCTTCGTCGATGGCCATGCCGAGTACAAGATCTGGGGCGACAAACGCACTCTCGTGGCCAAGCGCGATGAAAAGCAGGATGGCAATCAAGACATTCTCTGGCTCAAGAAGGCGATGTTCATCGATCCGATCAACCCGAAGTCGTCCTATTAACGACCCTTCAAAATCAACCGCCGGCGCGGGCGGCGGTGCCGGTCTTTGGTCGTCACCGACATGCCGACGCGGGAATCGTGGCCTCAAGCCGCGTTGTGGCGCTGGACATGCAAGCTCTCGCCGATGACCCTACCCGCGTGATCCAGGCTATTGAAACTTCCGAGCGACCGCCCATGCGCTGGTGGCAGCGCGCCCTGCTGGCGATGGTGCCGGCGCAGCTGTTTCTGCTGGCATTTGCGCCGATGGATCAGTTTTACATCGCGTGGTTTGCAATGGTGCCCTGGCTGATGGCAGTGACGTCGGCGCGGTCGAAGCGCGGCGCGCTGCTTGCCGGGTATATTGGAGGACTCGCATTCTTCGGCCTGAATTTCTGGTGGTTGTGGCACGCTACATTCTACGGCACGCTCGCGCTGCTGCTTTACCTCGCAAGCTGGTGGGCAATCGCCGGGTGGGTGATCTATGTTCTGTCGCGGCCGCTGCGGGCGGCGCTTTCGCATGGGTTGGATGAAGTGGATCGGATCGCTGATGACTGCCCGCCGCGCGGATTTCGTTTATTGGATGCCGGCGGCTGGCGCGTGATCATCACCGTCCCTGCCGCCTGGACCGCGATCGAATGGCTTCGCGGCGGGGTGGGTGGGATGTTTCCGTGGTTCGCGCTCTCTCAGTCTCAGATTCCCCTGCTCCCGATCTGCCAGATTGCCGACATCACCGGGCACTGGGGCGTGACATTCTGGGTAATGATGTGCAACACGCTGCTGTTTTTTGCGTGGCAAAGATTGTGGGGTTCTCGAACAGATCGCACGCTTACCGATGCCGTCACGTCTGCGGTCTTGCGGCGCGGCTTCGTCTTTTCGACGTCTGGCTTCATTGCCATCACGCTGCTGATCGCCGCATATGGGTTCTGGCGAATGGAACAGACTCAATCGCAACCTGGCCCGAATGTGCTGGTGATTCAATCCAACTTTCCTCACGCGCGCGGCGGGGCAAAGACGGTCACACAGCAGGAGCAAATCGACTTTCACTTCTCAACCACGGCCGACGCCATGAATGAACTCACGGCGCGCGGCGAGACGGTGGATCTGGTCGCGTGGAGCGAGACAGTCATGCCGCCGATGAACCCGGAGGTGCGGGCGGGTGCGGGTGGGGCGGGCTTTTTGAATCAGGTTCACAATGACCTGCTTGCGCTGGCACGACAGTTTGACGTACCGCTGATGTTTGGTGCCTATGCCGTGCCGGTGGTGCAGGAGAAGGGTGCCCCGATTAACGACGCCGACATTCGCAACGCCGTATATCTCTACCTTCCCGGTGCCTCATCGCAGCAGCGATACGACAAAGTGCGCCTTGTGCCGTTTGGTGAATTCGTCTGGTTCAAGAAGACAGTTCCCTGGTTGCACAGGCTGCTGTTTCGCGTGGCGGCGTACTCGGTGGATTATGAAATCACCCCGGGAGAAACGGCGCAGGAAATCGCATTCGCCATCCCGGCGCGATCCAGGATCAATCAAAATGGCGATTTTGATCAATCAAAATGCGTTACGCCGATCTGTATGGAAGACATGGACAGTGCGTACGTCGCCGGGCTGTTCCGGTCGCAGTCGGGGAAGCGCGCCGGCTTCATCATGAATGTGACCAACGACGGCTGGTTCAATCATTCTCAGAAGGCCGGGCATTTGCAGGCCGCGACGTTTCGATCCATCGAAAATCGAGTGTGGACCGCGCGCGCCAACAACACCGGCGCCAGTGGGTTCATCGACTCTGCGGGGCGTCAGGTGCAGATTCTTGCGTCCAATTCGCCCGGCTGGGCGTTGCAGCAGGTGCAGATCGATCCTCGCTACTGCTTCTATTCAAAGTTCGGCGATGTGTTTGCGTGGGGCTGTGTACTTGTCACCGCGGCGGCGATTTTCATCGCATGGAGACAACGGTGACAAGCAGCAGTCGCAGAGGCAGCGCAGGCCATTTCTCCCCCAACGGGTACTCCGGGAGGGGGAGAAGAGCGCAGATTCCTCTATCGGTCGCAATAACTCTTTTTGCAGTATTGATTCTGGCACTGTCGATCTGGACCTGGCGCAGCACGCAGTATCAGACCCCCGACGGCCGGGAGGAGATTGTTGCCTGGGGAATCAACTTTCTCGGGCCTGATATCTACACGCTGGTGCATCAGTTTGAGAAGGAGAATCCGCAATACAAGGTAATCATCAGCTCGTCGGCCGAGCGCGACAACACCGCCGACAATCAGCGGTTGCTTAGCGCCATCGCCGGGGGCGTGCCGCCGGACCTTTACTTCTTCTCTCGCTTTGCCACGGGCGAATGGGCCTCGCGCGGCGCGCTGACCGATCTGACCGATCTCATTGAGAGCCAATCGCCGGGCGACCCCTATCGCATTAGCCTTGCCGACTATTACGACTGGTCGCTGGCCGAAGCGAGTTATGCCCGCCCGAACACAGATGAGAAGCCCCGGCTGTACGGCATGCCGCTCACCGGCGATATCCGCTTTCTGTTCATCAATGGCGAGGTGTTCAAGCAGGCGGGTTTGATCGATCAAAATGGCGATCCAACCCCACCCAAAACATGGGAAGAGCTTCGCGAATATGCCAGGAGGCTGACCCGCTTCCGTAAGCCCGGCGACCCGGCCAGCGGCATCGAGCGGATCGGGCTGGCGCCGGGGTTTGGTGCCGGTTTTGGAAACAGCTTTCTCTATCTCTGGGCATGGCAGGCCGGTGGAAGTCTGATGAACGAGGACGGCACCCGCGTCACGTTCGATTCGCCGGAGGTCGTGCGGGCACTTCGATTCGTGGTCGATCTTCATGATGATGTCGGCGGTGCGACCAACGTGAGCGCGTTTCAGCAGTCGCTTTCCAGCGTCGAGATGGATCCATTCATCCGCGGGCAGATCGCGATGAAGATCGACAACGACTGGATGTTTCGCTTCATGGCGTTGTTTCGGCCCGACATGGACTTTGTAATCGCCCCCGCGCCGTTGCCCGCGGACGAGGTGGCAAAGGGCCGGAAGCCGATCACCTGGGCCGGCGGCTTTTCCCTGGTTATTCCGTCGACTTCAAAGAACAAATCCGGCGCGTTCAAGCTCATGCAGTACATCATGAGTGAAAAGGGAACGCGCCTGCTGGAACGCGGGAAGCAGGAACTGGCCCAGAGCGAAGGCCGGCTGTATCTGCCCGAGGGTCTGGCCAACCGGCGGCTTTATGAATCGCTGGTGAAGGAGGCCATTTTTGATAACCCGCGCGTCCCGCAAACGTTCAAGAATGCGTATAGAGTATTGCAGGAGCTGATGCCGGAGACACGCTACCGCCCGGTGACGCCGATCGGACAATTGTTGTGGAATCAGCAGGTGCGCGCGTTCGAGTCGGCTTCGCGGCATGAGTTTGACGCTGAAGCGCGCGCCAAGGGTATGGACCCGATTCAGTACACGCTGCAGCGCAGCGCCGCCCCGGCGGTGAGGCAGTTGGAGGAGGTGCTACAACCCCCGCCGCCGCGCGTGGTGAACTGGACACCGTGGCTCGCGGGCTACTCCGTGTTGTCGCTGATTCCGGCAGTGCTGATTTATCTTGCGTTCAGGTTGCGTCGCAAAGTGGAAGGCTATCGCGCCGGCGAAGTGCGTGCGGCGATGATGTTTATCTCGCCGTGGTGGATTGGGTTTGCGTGTCTCATCGGCGGGCCGATTGTGTTCAGCGTGGTCATGAGTTTTACGCGCTACGACGTGATGTCGCCGGCGCGATATGTCGGCTGGCAGAATTATCGCGATGTGTTGTCCGATCCGTTGTTTCTCAAGTCAATTGGCAACACGGCTTACATGCTCATGCGCGTGCCGCTGGGGCTGGTGCTCAGCCTCGGGCTGGCGCTGTTGCTGAATCGTGCGGTGCGCGGCATCGGGTTTTATCGCACGGCGTTCTTCATGCCCGCGATCGTCCCGCTGGTGGCGGCGAGCCTGCTCTGGATCTGGATTTTCAATCCGATACAGGGGCCGATTAATCAACTGCTGGCGATAGTGGGCATCAGCGGCCCGCAGTGGCTGCAAGACCCGGCGTGGAGCAAGCCGTCACTGATCCTCGTAAACCTATGGATGGCCGGCAGCGGGACGATCATCTGGCTAGCCGGGCTGCAGGGCATTCCCCAGCAGTTGTATGAGGCCGCCGACATCGACGGGGCGGGGCCGTGGCGGAAATTCTGGCATGTGACAGTTCCGATGCTCAGCCCGTTCATTTTGTTTAACACGATCATCGGCGTGATAACGACGATGCAGATTTTCGTCGAGGCATATGTAATGACCCCCGACGGCCTGCCCGCCGACTCGACGCTGTTTTACTCGTATTATCTTTTCAAGCAGGCGTTTCAATATCTGCGCATGGGCCCCGCGAGCGCGATGGCGTGGATCTTGCTGGTGATCGTGCTCATCCTCACCGCGATTCAACTCTGGCTTAGCAAAAGGTGGGTGCACTATGAACAGAGTTGAGCGACTGGTGTGCGGAGCGACGACAGAGATTAGTAAGCCCGGAGTGAACGATCACAACAGGATCAAGCCGGGTAGCGGCGGCAGAGCAGTCTGTGAGACGTTCGGCAATGGTCCAAACATCGGCGCGGCGAAGACTCTGCCGCCCTTTCAGGGCTTGATCATTCCAATGTCACCTACCTGGGGCTTGCGCCCCAGGCTTACCTCTGGCGCCGCTTCGCGACTGAGATTGACGAATGCCGGATTCATCCGGTTTGGGTTGCATCTGCTGCTTCTCTCCATCGCCGCAGCGTTCTTGTTTCCGTTTGTGTGGATGCTGCTTACCAGCGCGAAGACCGATGAAGAAGTCGCCGCGGGCAGGTGGCTGCCGGCGCTACCGACCCATCAATGGGAATCGCCCTACGAGACGGTTGACGCCGCGGGTAAGCCGATTGCCGCGGGGGTTAGCCTTCTCGATCTGCAGGTTCGGCTGCTCGATGCCAGCATCATCAGTCTCAAGCCCGACTGGCGACATTCAGCCGCCGGGAAGGGGAACGAACTGCGGCCGCAGCCAGACGGAACCGTGAGGTGGCACTATCGATTTCCGGCTCCGGGTGATGTCGCAATCGAAACGCCCCTTGATCTGCCGGCAGATTTCAACTTGCAGAATCTCCACAAGCTCATCCTCTCCATAAAATCGGACGACAGTTGGCACCGCGTCGATGCCGAGCTGACCGTTGGCGGCAAAACCTGGCGGAGCGCGCGATCGACCTACCTCGCACAGCACCGCCCGATGAGCATCATCTTCCAGCCGCCGACGTTTGAGGATGAGACGTATCAGCCGAAGATATGGGTACCGTTGAAGCAGCGGGCAGGGGGCAGTGGGCAGTCGGCAGGGTACAATAACTTGGCTTCAGGTCGTACGGATCAGGCAGCACTTCGCATCATCATCACGCCGTCGTCCACGCCGCGGGCCATCTGGGGCAAGCTCACGCGCAACTACATTCGCATCTTCAACTCAATCCCGTTCTGGGAATATCTCGGCAACAGCCTGCTTCTTGTTGTGCTTACCGTGACTGGCACACTTTTTAGCAGCACCTTTGTCGCGTACGCGTTTGCGAGATTGCACTGGCCGGGCCGGTCGGTGGCACTGCTCATCTTGCTTAGCACGCTCATGCTGCCCGAGCAGGTGACGATGATCCCGTCATTTCTCATCTGGCAGAAGCTCGGCTGGTACAACACACTTAACCCCATGTGGGTGCCGACGTTCTTTGGCGCGACGTTTACGCCGCTGTTTGGGTCTGCGTTCTTCATCTTTCTTATGGTGCAGCACATGAAAACGCTGCCCAAAGAACTTGAGGAGGCCGCGCGCATCGACGGGCTAAACCATGTGCAGACGTGGTGGTACATCATGCTGCCGCAGGTGAAACCCGCCGCCGCGGCGATCGCGACACTTTCGTTTCTCGCGGCGTGGAATGATTTTCTGCGCCCGCTGATCTATCTCCGCGACCAGGGCCGGTTTCCGCTCTCGCTCGGCCTGCTTACCGCCCAAATCGAAAACCGCGGCGACTGGACCATGATCATGGCGGGCAACGTGCTCATGACCGTGCCGGTAATTGTGCTGTTTTTCCTGTGCCAGCGGTACTTTGTGCGGGGGATGAGCGCGACGGGCATGAAGTGACGAAATCCGAAACCAGAAATCCGAATAGCGCATCCTCGATATAGAGCATTCGTCATTCGAGTTTCGTCATTGATTCGGTTTTCTGGTCTCGGATTTCGAGTTTATGAAGAGAGTCCGGCTCGCGTGACGGTGTACTGCTTCCCCTGCCACCGCAAGTTCCGCAGCACTGCTTTGGGATCAAACTCTCCAAATTGCGGCGAGGCTTCGATGGTCTGCAGGCCGGCGCGCACGCCGAAGATGCTTTCGATGATCGTGTTGCACCACGCGCCGACGGATGAGCACGTCCAGTCGTTGATGTAAGGAAAATCACTCGGCGCCTTGATCGCGCCGCCGGCTTCGGGGGCCACGACCGATTCGCAGAAATGCGCCTGCCCGTACGGCCCCTGGTTGGCGCTTTTTGCCAGGCCTTTGAGCCAGTCGAACGCCAGATCGACCTTGCCGATTTTGTAAAGCCCGGTCACCGCCTGCGGGGGCCAGGCGGGGTAGGCACCGTTCCATTGGTGATCGGGGCGCACGCTGAACATTGAATCATCGTCGTCCGGCGAGAGCGCGTGTGCCCAGGTTGGGGTCATCAATTCTCGCGCGAAGAAGTCGGCCATCTCATTCTGCTGTGATGCGGGCAAAAGGTCGTGCATGGTGTTGAGCACCGTGATGAAGTCATAAATATGTCTTACCTCACGCACACTTGTGTCTGGAAAGCGGGCGTTGAAGTAGCCCTTTCCGTTGACATAAAGCTCATTAACCCTCGCCCCCAACTCGACGGCTTCGGCGATGAGGTTGCGCGCGGCTTCGGTGTCGCCGTTCATCTGAGCCAGTTCGGCGGCGAATCGCAGGTTAAAGACGTTGGCACCATTGAGGCTGGCCACTTCGTGAAGGTAGGTGTTCACGCACTCAAGAAGGTTGTTAAGCCCGCCGTAGTCGGCCAGGCCGTGCGGTGAACGAAACTGCTTCCAGTTGTGGGCGTACTTCGAGAGATAATCCCTGACTTTCTGCTCGCCGACGGTTTGATCGAGCAATCCAAAATCGCCATTGAAACGCAGGTAATCGCGGGCAATGACGCTCATGGCAAAGTCGTTCACGCTATACCAGGGACCGACGCCGGCCCCGGTCAGAAACTCGGTGCCGAAATGTTTGTGGATGTCGAGTTTCATCCACCGCTGCAGATTCGCCTTCATTACCGCGGGGTCGAGCAGAGCATGGACCATGCTCGAAAGTGAGTAGTCCCACAAAAAGGTAACGGTGTGCCAGTAGCGCGGCAGCAGCGTGCCATAAGCGCGGCCGTGGACGCTGAAGGGCGTGTCGCGCTTGAAGTAGGCAATTCCAACTGCGCCCGTGTGATACACTTTTAAGATATCCCGGTCAGTTGTTTCGAGCAGGGGCAGATGTCCGGAGTACCGCGAATTGCCGGGAGTGAAAATCGCAAGCAATTCTTCGTTCCAGTCGGCGGTGGCGCGCTCCACAACCTCGTTTGTGCTACGGAATGAGTCGTCAAAGAGCCGTTCGGCCCCGGCGGCGGAGTCACCGATGCACGCGATGAATGAAATCGTCTTCGTTTCGCTCGCGTTCAGTTGAAAACTATGACGCAGGCCCACCGCGCTTACTTCGTCGGCAAGCGGATGAGTCCCCTGAATCAGCACCGCGGATGACTTCTTGGCTGTGAAACGGAGGGCTTTGCGCGACGAATCAACCTCGATGAGGTTATCGTCTTCGGTCGGCGGGACGGCGTTGTTCCAGGCGGTAACCGATTTGGTAACTCCGCCGCGCAGGCCGAGCTTCAATGTTACTTTTCTGGCCGCGCCCGACCGATTCTGAATCGCCAGCCGCACCACCGCGGCCATTTTGCCAACCGCCAAAACCGTTGTGCTGAATAAATGAAGCCCATCGACCTCCGCCGTGCGCTCGATGCGGTCCGGTCGCCAAACTGTTGTCACCGGCGCGCCCCACGCGGGGAAAAACTTGCCGTTGATAAACAGCCCCGCAGTGACGGCATCGCCCATGGCAAACGGCGGAAACGCAAAACTGCGAATGGCGACGGGGTCGTGCCCTTCGGTCTGCACGCAACCAAGGAAGTTGGTCAGCCCCGGCGGGTTGAACAGGTCGCCGAAGCGATGGGTCATCGGCGAACTTTCTAGATCATCAACCGTCGGAATCATGCCAACTCCACTTCAATCAAATGCGGGAAATACTCTTCAAACTCAATGTACGTGAGGTAAATCGTCTTCCCGCGGTCGGGCGATAGCTGCGGGTGCTCCTTGCCGGCGTAAGTGAGGCGAAACGGATACGGCAACTCATACGGCAGCGGGGCGGGTTCGATCTGCCATAGCGTGACCGGGGCGCTCCACGGCCCCCACGGGTTCGGCGCGGTGCGCGCTACGATTTGGCCGGTGAGATCGAGGCTGTGAACGGCTAGGAAGCAATTCAGGTGTTCATTAAATGAGATAGACATTTCGCTGGGCATATTTCCAAACAGCGACGAAGCTTCGAACGCTTGCTCACTCCAGCGATCTCCGCCAGCGAAATACTCATATACGTTTGGGTTCGTGATGTGATTCGCGGATGTGCGCGCAACGTACGCGCGGTGGCCGCCTTCCTGATTCACGGTGCCGTAGATGTACACGAGATCTTCGAGCGGAAGAAATGCGACGCCGTAATGGGGTTCGTGCGCGCCGAAAAGTGGTCGATGGGAGAATTGTTGACATCGTTCGAAATTCGCAAAAGAACCCTCACCCCGACCCTCTCCCGGAGTACCGGGAGAGGGAGCTGAGGCAAATCCACTCCCCACAATCTCAAACCCAATCGGCAACGGCCCGTCGTATTTTTCGATCATGCGTACTTGGATGAACGACAGGATGATCTTGCCGTCGATTGCGATTCCGCCCTGACACCAAATGCGGTCCCAATCCGGATGCTCATCACCTTCCAGCGGCAGCAGATTTTTCAATTGTCCGGATGAATCAGTGATGTACCTGAAATCGCGCAACCCGTTCGCGCCACTCTGGCGCGGCAGAATCAGGCCGGTGTTATTGATCATCTGCTCATACGGCCCTTGCCCGGTCATATCGCGATGATCGACCATCTTCCCGTCGATCATCCATGGCGAGCAACCCTTCGGCCTTGATCCGGTCAACGTATCGCCGAAAAACCAGAAGCTCGACCCATCGGGGAGCGGGAAAGAAAACGCGCCGTCCTGTCCCACCATTCGGTGAGGATTATCCACGAATTGCGCGCCAAGGTCGCGCGCTCGGAGCACCTGTATGGGGAGAGTTCGCTTCATGCCCTGCTCCTCAGCCATGAAAGATCCAGTGGCACTTTCATGCTCGTGCCGTTTCGCGAAACGAGCGTGACGCTCCCGTCGCCCGGCACAATGTCGGCAACTCGGTCAAACCCCTGGGGCAGGTCGGCTACTGCCATGATGTGGTTGACTACGAGTGGTTTCCTGGGATTCAGGGAGAGGGTCGTCTTGATGCCCCGGCGCGTAAGCGGATTGTCGGCGGCGCTCTCGGCCAGGCCGGGGTGGAAGAATGACGTCACGTCCTCAATTCCCAGCACATTTACATGCCTTCCGTTGCTCGGCGGGTAATGCCGGCCGCCGTTGCTGAGCCAGAGCACGGTGCTGGCTAGAATCTTGGGGTCGCGGACGGAAAACCAGACATATCGCTCTGTTGGAAACACAACCGCCGACCACGCGAAGGGTAGCGTGTCGTCAGCAGCGAGCAGCACAAGGTCTTCGTATCCCCGTCGGGCGGGATAGCGGGCTAAATCGGTGTTGTCGCCGAACACCGTCGGCACGCATTCGAGCGAAGTAAACTCCGCTGCGGGCTTGAGCATCGAATAGCCGCGATCTTCTGGCCGCTCGACCAGTTGCAGCCAGGTCTGCCCAAGTTTGAACGGACTGACCGACAGCACCCCGCTGCCAGCAACGTCGGGAAAGCGAAGCATCGCATGATGGCCCAGGCACATCGGGCCTGTCATGTTGCTGATGGTGTGCCGCTGATAGATCGTGTGCTCGCCGTGGCGAAGCTCAATCTGCTTGTCAACGCGGCCTTTGCGAACCTTCGTCGCCATCGAACATGCGATCGTGGTGGCTCGCCTGGTTGAGCCGTAGGAGTTGAGTTTCCATCTGTTATTGGCGGTTTCGCCGTGTACGGGATGCCGCTCCTTGCCAAACGGGCGGCTGTTGCCGCCGAAGGGGAGGCAGAAGAAATCGCCGCGGAGGATACGAAGGGCGGGCGGGGTGGATTTGTCGAGCTTTTCATTCCACCAGGGCGCAAGGTGAAAAGGCTTGATTTTTCTTCGCCCGATCTTGAATGTGACCGGGCCGAGATGCCCCCCGTTCTCGGTGAGCCATGCTTCCACCTGCGGCGTGGCGATGCGCCAGGAGGGTTCGTTAAAGACTATTTGGCGATTGGGTTTCATGTTGATCGATGCGCGGGATGAGACGCCAGCGGAAGCCCCTTTGTCTTGATTGCCATCCTGGTCAAATGCCACCGCCCGAGGTTGGCAGCGTAAAGCTCATCGAAGTTTCTGCCGCCGAAAGCGATGTTGGTCGGGTTGCTGAGGGTGTGGGCTTCCCAATCGTCAACAAAAACGCTTACTTTGCGGTCGGGCGTCACCTTGTAAATGCGGGCCGGCGCGTAGCAGCTTGCGTAAAGATTGCCGCGTGCGTCGAAGCACAAGCCATCGGGCAATGCCTTGGGAAATCGGGCAAACACAGTCCGCTTGCCCGCGGTGCCGTCGGCCCTGATCTCGACCCTTTCCACCCCGGGCAGCCAGGTGCAGCAGACATAGACGCTCTTGGCGTCGGGGCCGATCGCAATGCCGTTGGCGAAGTTAAACGGCCCACAGTGCCACACCCCTCCGGTGCCTGCGGAGTTGAAGCGGTAGATTCTTCCGGTGACCTGTCGAAAGCCGCCGGAGTCGGTGACAAACAAGTCGCCTTCACGGGTGAATGCGAGGTGATTGGGGATATCAAACGGCACATCCCCGCCACGGGTAAGCTCAGTGAGCGTGCGCGATGCGATCTCAAACCGAAAGACCGCCTGCTTGCGGAGGTCGCATACGGCAAGCCACTTGCCACCGGGGCTGACGGCGATGCCGAGGGTAAACCCGCCAGTATGACCGACTTCGGTCACGCGCTTGCCATCGGGCGAGATCTGGTAGATCTGCCCTAACTCACCCCCGGCAAACCAGGACCCATCGGGATGCGCCGCCAGGCACTCGGGGTGATCGAGTCCGTCGGCGAAGGTGGAGGCTTTTTTTATGCTAAACGCCATTTGTTTGATTCCTCATCCATCATTCCCGTTTGCTTCCACCGATGGATAGCCCCAGCCCGCCGTCGATGCGGATGGGCTGGCCGGTGATGAAGCCTGCGTCATCGCTGCATAGGAACAGGATGAGTTCGGCTACCTCGTCCGGCGTGCCGATGCGTTTGACGGGGTGCATATCATGACATTCCTGCAAGACGGCGGCGGGATCGGGCGAAAGATGGATCGACCCGCGCAACATTGGTGTATCCACCGTGCCCGGACAGACGGCAACACACCGAATCGCCGGGGCATAATCCGCGGCAATGCTGCGCGTCAGCCCGAGCATGGCGGTCTTGCTCGTGGTGTACGCGGCGACTTGGTTCTGGCTGACAAATGCCTGCACGCTCGACAGATTGATGACGACCCCCTTCCCATTCTTCTGCATCGAGGGGATGCACGCTTTGCTGCAAAGAAACGCACTTTTTAGATTGATGTTCATCGTGCGATCCCACTCATCTTCCGTGCAGTCGGCGCAGGTGCCGTAAGTCTGAATCCCAGCGTTGTTGATGAGATAGGAGATATCGCCGTAGACATCGATCGCCCGTTTGACGGCATCATTCACTTCGCGGGCGATCGACACGTCAACGCGGTGAAAAGTTGCCTTCCCGGGAAACTCGACCGCGAGTTGCTGGGCCGAATCGTCAACATCGAAAACACTCACCCGCGCCCCCTCCCGAATGAAGGCACGGACGGTCGAAAGCCCAATTCCCTTTGCCCCGCCGGTGATGACGGCGTGGCGGTCTTCGTATCGCATGGTTCGTCCTTTTCTGCGTTCTGATCGCGTCTCGACGGTCAGGCCGGGTGGGATTGTAACGAGTCGTGGCTGCGGTTGGCTCAAAAGATTGCTTCTTGCGGCAGGAAGTCAGTGAAACGGAGCCGGTTGGCCGGATTACAAACAAACCTGTGGTTGCTCATTCCGATTCCGGGTTATACTGTCAGGAGTCTACTTTTCGGAGGGTAACGAGCGATGACAAATGCTGTGAAAAATGCATCCGCCGCGGCGGTGGTGGTGATGTTTGGATTGATGGCGACCCGCGCCAGTGCAAACTCGGGGGTACAACTCCCGCTGTCGCAGTACCAGGCTGGTACGGAGCAAACCAATAGCTCGCTGATTGTCAATCCGAACTTTGAGAGCGTTGACGCAAACAACTTTCCCATCGGCTGGACGGCCGCCACCCCCGACGCCGGCACCATCATGACCGCCGGCAGCCCCAACCCGGCCAACCTGCCAAGCCCAGCCACCGTGCTCGGGACAAGAGTGCAGCGCGTTTTTGATGCCGGCGGAATTGATGCCTTCGACAACTACAAGATCACGCAAAACATTACGCTTGCGCCGAACACCGACTATGTACTCTCCTCCTACCTCTGGAACTATGGACAGGTCGGCCCGGCTCCGCATACGGATCTGGTGAATGGCGATCTGGTCGGGGTGGAACTCGAACCGACTGTGCCGGGCGACGAGACGGCCGGGTACTTTGTCGAGCCGATCGGAGTCGACGGCGTAACTAGCGCCAACGGCGGGTTTTTTGTCTATAAGTCGTTCAACTCTTCACAATTTTTGAACAGCAATGGCGTCGTCCGACTCGAACTGGAGTTTGATCCGAACCAGAACATTCAGCCGTTCACGCTACGGCCTCCTCTATCGGCGCAGTGGGACAATATTGCACTCACCCCGTTGGCTCAGTTCAGCTCGCAGGTGTTTACCAACCCCGCCGGAGGCAGCTATGACACAGTGGCCAACTGGATCAACGGCCCGGTGAACGCGCGCACCGCAATCGCCACGTTTCGCGGCAGCACTTCGCAGGCGACCGTCAGTCTTTCAGCCAACCGTCGCATGGCCGTGATCAACTTTGATGGCGCGGGCGGCTATGTGCTCAACGGCGCAGGCTCAATCGTGCTCGATCATGAGGAGAAGCGCGATGCTGTTATCATCAACAGCCTGCAGGGGAACAATTCCATCCAGAATACGATCGTCGTCAATGCCGGAACGGATGCGTTTTCCACTTCACTCACGCCGCGCAACTTCAAGGTGAATGTCGCCAACAGCAACGGCGTGTTAACTGTCGGTGATGTGGTCGCCGGGTCGGTGGGCACCTTTGGCACGGGCACTTTCAGCGTGATTAAGACCGGGCCCGGCAGGTTTGATCCTGCTGGCATTCGAGCGCGCTCGCTGCAGATCGATCAGGGCACCGTGCGCATGGTGCCCGGATCACAAACCAGTCGGGTGCAGACTCTGGTGATCGCCGGCGATTCGACGCCCACAGCCCGACTTGATCTGACCAATCGCGCCCTGGTAGTCGATTACAGCGACGCCAGCCCGCTACCGACCATTCTCGCGCAATTGACCGCGGGGGCAGGCGGGGGGAATGGAATTGGTTCGGGATTCTCGGTTTCTTACGGCGTGGGTTATGCCGAAGCGTCGCAGCTCTCGATGGTGCCGGCGGGGTTCGGCTCGGTCGATTCGACCGCGGTCCTTCTGCGCGGGACGCTCCTGGGCGATGCCAATCTGGATGGCACGGTTAACCTCGACGACTTCACTGCGCTGGCTGCGTCGTTCGGCGGGCCGGGCGGGTGGATCAATGGCGACTTTAACTACGCCTCGGGCGTCAACTTAGACGACTTCACAGCCCTCGCGGCCAATTTCGGGCAGAGCGTGGCCGGCGATGCGCCGCGCGGCGCCGTCCCCGAGCCGACGTCGGCAGTACTGCTTGTCGCGGCGGCGGCGTTGATGCATCGCCGGCGGCACATGGCCTGATCGGCATGGCCGAACTCCGCACCAATCGCCACCAGCTTTGTGCAGCGGTCTGGTTTTGTCGGCCCACGCGGCGCGCGTTACGATCGGTGTCGTCATGCACGACGCACCGACTCCTTCGCTCGCGCAGCAGTTGACGATACTCGAGGCCGATTCGCGCGCGACCGCGGATGACTTTGCTGTGCTGGCTACCCGCGCTATCAAGCGCAGTGAGCCGCTCATCGCATTCGATATCACATCAGAAGCGCTCCGCCGGTTCCCAGACGACACCCGGCTGCTGCAGAAGCGCGTCGAGGCGCTAGTGCGGGCGGGGTCGATCGAGCCGGCGCGGCAGATTCTCGAGTCGCTTCGCGCACGCAGCACCATCGACGACGAAGAGACGCTCGGATTCTTCGGCCGGGTGGATAAGGAAGTCTGGTGGCTCCACCGCGATGATCCTTCGTCAGTCCGCTATCTCATGCTGGCGCTGGACGGCTATCAGCATGCCTACGCCCGCACCGGCGGGTACTGGAGTGGGATCAACGCCGCCACGCTGGCGAGCTGCGCGGGTGATCAGTCCGGTGCCTCTAACCTGGCAGCGAAGATCTCGGCCCAATGCGAGGATTTGCTCACTCGCGCCAGCCCCGGTCGCGAACGATACTTCCTGCTCGCCACGCTCGGCGAGTCGGAGTTGGTCCGCGGAGATCACGCGCGCGCGGCAGATTGGTACAGACAGGCCACCTCGGCGGCGGGAAGGAATTTTGGTGATATTGCGTCCACGCGCCGGAATGCGCGAATACTCCTGACCACGCGGTGTCAAGATGCAAGCGTTGTGAACACCTGGCTGCCGATTCCGCGGGTTATCGTGTTCAGCGGCCATATGATCGACCGCGCCAGCCGCAGAACGCCCCGTTTTCCCCCGTCCGCAGTTGAAGGAGTGGTGAAGCGGTTCACTCAATGGCTCGCCAACGATGTATCCTACGCATTTGCGTCCGCGGCAAGCGGGGCCGATCTGCTGTTTCTACGCTCGGTGCTGCAGGCAGGGGGTGATGTACACATCGTCCTGCCGTTCAACCGGGAAGCATTCTTCGCAACTTCTGTGTCGCAAGCCGGCGAGCCTTGGGCGTCATGGTATCATGAGCTGCTCGACCCCGCTTCGCCGTTTGCCGACCGCATCCGGCTTACCGAGCTGTCGCACTTGCCGGGCATGAATCCTCAGAATGACTACGAATATGCCAACCAAGTGCTCTACGGCCTGGCGCGCGTGCGCTCGCTCGAACTTGCAGCGGAGCTTGATGCGCTGGCGGTGTGGCATCCGGGCAACAACGAAGGTGTGGGGGGCACCGGCAGCGCGGTTGCGTTCTGGCAACAACGAGGGCTTGCGCCAAACGTGATCGATCCGCTCGAAGGGCATCTGACAGAAGACCCAGCGACGGCTGCCCCCGCCGACGGGCGCTCGAATCCCGCGCAGATCAACACGCCGATCGCCGCGATGTTGTTTGCCGATGCGAAAGGCTTCAGCAAACTTCCCGACGACCAGATGTTGCCTTTTGTCGAGCAATATCTCGGTTTGCTCAAGCAGGTCATCGACGACCATGGGGTCGAGCCGATGTTGCTAAACACCTGGGGCGACGGACTTTACATGGTTTTCAAGTCTGTGCGAGATGCAGGCACCTTCGCGCTTCGGCTGTGTGATGCACTTGATACAGCAAAAGAGGCGGGCCGACTCAAGCTGGACCTTCGGCTGCGCATCGGCCTGCATGCCGGGCCTGTCTACCCCTGCCACAACCCCGCAACGGGCCGTCCGGATGTGGTTGGCACTCACGTTACCCGCACGGCACGGCTGGAACCGGTGACGCCCCCGGGGCAGGTGTATGCGTCGGAGGCATTTGCGGCCCTGGCCTACGCCGAGCATGTGCAGGAGTTTCGCTGCGATTACGTCGGCCCAACGTCGCTCGACAAGAGCGCCGGAACGGTTCGCGCCTATCACGTCCGCCGCTGGCGAAATGTGAAATGAGGCCCAGAGACAAGCTTCAGCGGTTGAAGGCGGGAGAGCGTGTCCATCATGAGTTCACAGAACACCCCTTTCTACTCGCCAACGAGCGCCAGACAAAACAATCGGTGTCGCGGGCGGTTCTTTGTTGGACGAATACGCGTTGGCGGGGATATCATCAACCGGTTCTTCAACCGCGGGAGTGCACATGGAAGCTGTGATCGGAAAGCCGATGGATCGGGTAGATGGGCGCGCGAAGGTAACGGGCGCGGCTCGCTTCAGCACAGAACCGCCGGTACAGGGGGCGAGTCATGGGGTGATTGTCCAGAGTACGATCGCCCGCGGGAAGATTACGGCGATTGACAGCGCTTCGGTGGAAAGACTACCGGGTGTACTCGGTGTGATGACCCATCTCAACGCGCCCAAGATCAAACCGCCAACGCCGAACTTTATGACCGGGGGCATTTTTGCCGAATCGCGTCTGCCGCTTTCCGATGATCAGA
Organism: Phycisphaerales bacterium UBA2421; assembly: GCA_002343075.1. Lineage (GTDB taxonomy): Bacteria > Planctomycetota > Phycisphaerae > Tepidisphaerales > Tepidisphaeraceae > UBA2421. The sequence continues at coordinate 66,012 of DDRH01000005.1, forward strand.
TTCACCATGCGGGGCAGCACATTGCGGTGGTGGTGGCAACGACGCTGGAGCAGGCCAAGCACGCCGCCGCGATGCTGAAGGTTACATATGCGGCCGAAACGCCGGTTGTTTCGATGGATGATCCGGCCGCCAAGGTCGTCTCGCCGCCGGATTTTTTTGGAGAGAAACTGCAAGACGGCCGAGGCGATATCGAAGCGGCGTTTGCGGACGATAACAGCGTTATTTTCAGTGCCACCTACACCACGCCGCCGGGCAGTCATAACCCGATGGAAGTGAGTAACACGACCGCGGTGTGGGAGGAAGAAAAACTCACGGTCTACGACAGCACGCAATGGCTCAGCGGTACGGCGGCGGTGCTGGCGGAGGCGTTTGGCGTGCCCCGCACTAATGTGCGTGTAATCTGCCCCTATGTCGGCGGGGGGTTTGGCTGCAAGGGCTTCATCTGGCCGCACACCCTGTTGGCGGCAATGGCAGCCCGGCTGACGGGCCGGCCGGTGAAACTGGTCCTGTCACGCGCGCAGCAATTCACCAGTTGCGGCCACCGCCCGGCGACCCGGCAGGTTGTGTCTCTGGCAGCCACGAAAGCAGGTAAGCTCACCGGCATTCGACATCTGGTGGATGCGACCGGCCAGGCCGTGAGCCAGTACGTCGAGCCCGCCGCCATGGGGACGAGCCGACTCGTCTACGATGTGCCCAACGTGCGATTTACCCACAACGTCCGGCAGGTGGACATTGCCAGTCCGACATTCATGCGCGCCCCTGGTGAAGCGCCCGGCACATTTGCGCTCGAATGTGCGATGGATGAACTGGCTTACGCGCTAGAGGTTGACCCTTTGCAACTCCGGCTGGCCAACCTGCCGCGGGAGAAAGCGCCGCATTCGGGACTGCCGTGGAGTAGCTATCACTTAGATGAATGCCTGACGCAAGCCGCAGAAAAGTTCGGATGGGCTAAGCGCGATCCTGCCGTGAAGTCGATGCGCGAGGGCCGTCTGATGATCGGGCAAGGCCTGGCAGTGGCGACGTTCCCGGGCAGTAAGTTTGGCGGGGCGTGCAAGGTGCGTTTGTTTGGCGATGGTCGACTCCTGGTTTCGACCGCAGCACACGACCTGGGCACAGGCGCGTACACCGCATTCACTCAGATCGCAGCGCATGAAATGGGCATTGCGGTTGAGAGGGTCAGGGTGGAGATGGGCGACAGCAATCTTCCGCCCGGCCCGATTGCCGGCGGGAGTTGTTCAACCGCCACCGTGAGCCAGATGATTCATGCAGCAGTCGCGTCGTTGAAGAAGAAGCTCTCGCAGGCCGCAACAAGCATGGCCGATTCGCCGCTGAAGGGGTTGAAGCTGGAAGAAATGGAAATGGATGGAGAGGGCGTTCGAGCGAAGGGTGATGCTAGTCGACGGGTGACGATTGCAGAAATCGTTACAAACAGCGGGAAGTCGGCGATCGAAGCCGACGGCACTGCGATGCCGGGTGCTGAAATGGGGGCGTACGCGTTTCATTCCTTTGGGGCACAGTTTGTAGAGGTGGCCATCGATCCGCTCGACCCCCGCGTGCAGGTGCGGCGGTGCGTGGCGATGTTTGATGCGGGGCGCATCGTCAACTCCAAGCTGGCCTACAGCCAACTCGCCGGCGGGATCGTCTGGGGCATTGGCATGGCGCTGACTGAAGAAACGCATTGGGATCATCGCACGGGCCGCTGCACGACAGATAACCTCGCTGACTATGCCGTTGCGGTGAACGCCGACATACCGAAGATCGATGTCATGTGGACGGATAAACCCGACCCACACTTTAACCCGCTCGGCGTGCGCGGCATTGGCGAGATCGGCATTACCGGCGTGGCGGCGGCGATCGGCAACGCGGTGTATCATGCGACCGGCGTGCGCGTCCGCGATTTGCCGATTGTCCCGGGACGGCTGGTGTAACTCGAGGCCCGTGTAGTTTGGAAGGATTTTGAGCAAAATGACTGCACAACCCATCAAGCTCGGCCAACCACTCAGTCGGCTCGACGGCAAGGCAAAGGTCACCGGCGGTGCAAAGTATGCGGCGGACTACGTGCTGCCGGGCACGTTGCACGCCGTAGTCATTCACTCGACGATTGCAAAGGGAAAGCTTACCGGCGTCGATGTCTCGCAGGCTGCGACGGCACCCGGCGTGTCGGCGGTGATCGATGCGACCAACATCGCCGCTGCCAGGCTTGCCGGAGACGATCGCAAGTTGTTAGCTGTCGGCGACGATGTGGTGCACATCGGGCAGGCAATTGCGGTAGTCGTGGCGGAATCGCTGGAGCAGGCGAAGCACTCGGCATCGCTGGTGCGCTGTGAATATGAGCGAGGAACGCCCATCACGCAGATGCTCGACCCCCATGCCAAAGAGGAAGATGCCAATGGTCGCGGCGGGCCGAACCGTGGCAACCCGGATTCGGCGCTGGCCTCTGCGGGCGTGACGCAATCAGCCACTTTCCAGACGCCCATTCAAACGCATCATCCGATGGAGCTTGGGGCAACGATCGCCACCTGGAACGACGACAAGCTGACGATCTACGACGGAACGCAGGCAGTGCTCGGATCGCGCAAGAACATCGCCGGTGCCTTCGGGCTGCCGACCGAGAGCGTCATGGTGGTTTCACCCTACGTCGGCGGGGGCTTTGGCGCGCGGCTGATGGTATGGCCGCACACCATTCTCGCGGCGGCAGCGGCGCGGATTGTTCGGGCACCCGTGAAACTTGTCATCTCCCGATCGCAGATGTGCTATGCGTTTGGACATCGCCCGGCGAGTAGGCAAACGCTGACGCTTGGCAGCGATTCCACGGGCAAGCTGTCGGTCATCAGCCAGCAAACGCTCAGCACGACCGGTGCAACCAGCGGATTTGTCGAACCCGTCACCGGGCACTCGCTGGTGACCTATGATCATCAGCATTCGAGCATGACAGCAAAGACGGTGCGTCTGAACGTCGGTGCCCCGGCCCCGATGCGCGCGCCGGGCGCGCCGCTCGGGTTGTTTGCCCTCGAAGTGGCCCTGGATGAACTCGCTGAGAGCCTCAAGATCGACCCGATCGACCTGCGGCTGCAAAACGAAACCGACAAAGATCCTCGCAACGGAAGGCCGTACACCGACAG
>DDRH01000005.1:69325-69885 GCA_002343075.1 Phycisphaerales bacterium UBA2421
GACTGGCTCATCGGTTATGGTCTCGGCTGCTGCGCGTGGCACGGCGGCAATACGCAGGCGACGGCGCGCGTGCGAGTGTTGCGCGACGGCTCGGCGGTGGTAGCGTCGGCGGCGCAGGATATGGGCGTTGGCACTTACACCGTGATGGGGCAGGCCGTTGCGGACGTGCTCGGACTGCCGATTGAGAAGGTGAGCGTGGAACTGGGCATCAGCACGCTGCCGCCGGCCCCGACCGCGGGCGGATCGCGGCAGGCATCCAGCGTTGTGCCTGCGGCCCATCAGGCGGCGACGGCGGCCCGGAAAAAGCTGATCGAGCTTGCAACAACGCACGAGAGTTCCCCGCTGGCCGGCATCTCCGGTGAAAGCGTCGATCTCACCGCCGGCCTGCTGACGGCGGGCGAAAAATCGATGTCGATCGGCGTGGTGGTCGGGCTCACCGGCCAACCTAACATTGAGGTGACCGAGCAATACACTCCCGACGCCAAGCAAGGATTTGTTGCAATGAACTTCGGCGCACACTTCTGCAAGGTGGCGGTGCATGCCATCACCGGCGAGGTGCG
>DDRH01000005.1:70049-153285 GCA_002343075.1 Phycisphaerales bacterium UBA2421
GCATGCCATCACCGGCGAGGTGCGCGTCAGGCGATTTGTCAGCACGTTCGACTGCGGAAAAGTGTTTAACGAGAAAACCGCTTTCAACCAGCTCGCCGGCGGGGTGGTGTGGGGGCTGGGGATGGCCTTGACCGAAGCCGCTCATCTCGATGAAAAGGGTCGATATGCTTCGGCCGACTTTGGTGGATATCACCTTCCTAGCCACGCCGATGTGCCGGATATCGAAGTGGAAGTAATCAACGCTGCAGATGAAAACTTCGGCGCTCTCGGAAGCCGCGGCGGGGTCGGTGAGCTTTCCATCAGCGGCGTGGCGGCGGCGGTGAGCAATGCGGTCTACAACGCCACAGGGAAACGCATCCGCGAAGTGCCCATCACTCCAGACAAACTGATTTAAGCCAGAAAGACTTTACCAGTGAGGTATCGCAAATGAGCGATGAAAACCGATTTGATCCGAACGTAACCCGGCGAGAACTCATGGCCGGCGCGGTGGCTGCGGGTGTCGCAGCTTCGGTGCCGGCGGGTCTTGCGTTCGCTGACGAAGCCGCGCCCGCTGCCGTACCGGCAGTTGGGGGCTCTGCGGTTGAGATGGGGGTCAAGCTGATCGTGAACGGTCAGCCTCACGCGCTGAGCATCGACCCACGCGCCACGCTCCTGGATACCTTGCGCGAGACTCTCTCACTTACCGGCACCAAGAAGGGCTGCGATCACGGTCAGTGTGGTGCCTGTACCGTGCATGTCAACGGCGAGCGCGCCCTCAGTTGCCTTATGCTTGCAGCTCAATGCGAAGGTGATCAGATCACAACGATCGAGGGCATCGCCAACGGCGACGAACTTCATCCGGTGCAGAAGGCATTTATCGACCATGATGGCTTTCAGTGCGGCTACTGCACTTCGGGGCAGATAATGTCGGCGGTCGCGTTGATCAAGGAGGGGCACGCCACCACAGAAGATGAGGTGCGCGAGCTAATGAGTGGTAATCTTTGCCGCTGCGGGGCGTATCCGAACATCTGCAAGGCTGTGATGGATGCGCAAGGCAAGCTGGCTGGGAGTGGAATCTAGTTTCGTGGGCGACTGCGGTTCGGGATTGTCGCGAGTTCTTTGGAGACATCAGATATGCAACCCTTCACTTACGAAAAAGCCACCGACCAGGCTGCTGCTGCCCGGGCAGTGGCGGCGGAGAAGACCGCAAAATACCTCGCCGGAGGGACAACGCTGGTTGACCTGATGAAGCTTTATGTCGAAACACCGACAAAGCTCGTTGACATCAAGCGCCTGCCGATGGCCGAGATTCGTCGCGAAGCTGACGGATCGATCTCGATTGGGGCCGGTGTCACCAACAGCGCCGTGGCGTATCATGAATTGGTGCAGAAGGAGTATGCCGTGCTCAGTCAGGCGATTCTCGCCGGTGCCAGCACGCAGATTCGCAACGTCGCCACCGTCGGCGGCAATCTGCTTCAGCGCACCCGGTGCCCCTACTTCCGCGACGGCATTTCCAACTGCAATAAGCGCACTCCCGGCAGTGGATGCGACATGGCAACCGGCTTCAACCGCACTGCGGCGGTGCTGGGCACGAGCGATCGGTGTGTGGCGACGTACCCCGGGGACATGGCGATCGCGCTTCTGTCTCTCGATGCTGTCGTCCATGTGGCCACCGATCAAGCCACTCGCAAGATCGCGATCGACGACTTCTTCCTGCTTCCCGGCAACACACCGGAAAAGGAAACGTCGCTGAGCCACGGTGAGATTATCACGGCGGTCTCGCTACCTCGCATCGACGGCGGGACAAAGCAGGGCTATGTGAAGGTGCGCGATCGCGCCAGTTATGAGTTTGCCCTGGCCAGTGCAGCCGCGGTGCTGTGGATGGACGGCGGAACCATCACGCAGGCGCGCATCAGCCTCGGTGGGGTTGCGTCCAAACCCTGGCGCGCCAAAGAGACCGAAGCGATGCTCGCCGGCAAGAAACCCGACAGTGCTCTCTTCCGCGAGGCGGCCGCCGCAAGCCTCAAAGCAGCAACCCCGATGAAATACAATGCCTTCAAGCCAGAGTTGGCAACGCGCGCCATCGAACGCGTGCTGACCGAACTCACGCAAGCCGCATGAGTGATCGAGCCATCGGAAAGATCGCAATTGTCGTGCTGGCGGCGGGGCGGTCGGCGCGACTCGGGCGCGATAAGCGTCTGCTGATGGTGGATGGCGAACCCTTGATTCGCAGAGCGTGCCAACTGGCGGTGGCGTGTGCAGTCGGCCCGGTTTTTGTTATCACCGGCGCGAACGATTTTGCCGCAGCCGAAGCAATTGCCGATTTGCCAGTGATCGTGCTGAGCAATCCCACCCCCGAGGCGGGAATTGGTTCGAGCATTCGGGTGGGCATCGCTGCTGCGGCGGCGGGCGATGCCGAGGCTGCTATCATCACCGTTTGCGATCAGTTGTCTGTTACCACCAAACACCTGCTCCATCTCGTGCAAGCCGCGGGCGAATCGCGTGCGGCAGCGGTTGCGAGCCGATATGCGGGGGACGCAGGCGTGCCAGCACTGTTTACGCGACCCATGTTCCCAGCACTATGCGCCATTCCGCCTGACGAGGGAGCGCAACGTTTGCTAAGGTCGCTCGGCGGCGGGCTGCATGCAGTCGACTTGCCCGATGGCGAGCAAGATATCGATCTGCCTGCTGATCTAGTGGGTTTAGCGCGCAATCCCCCCGTGCCGCCACCCGTGCCGCGACACGAAAGGGCCGGGTAAGATCGCGCCCAGCGCAAGCCTGTGGCAATTTGCGTGGTTTCCCGGAGAATCCTGCCCGCATGGATCTGGAGTCGGAAGACAATAAGCCGCCGGGGTCGCCCGAGGCAGCAAGGCCGGGCGTGAAAGCGCTCGGTGGGCGGGTGGCATCGGGCACAGTCTGGCTCGGAGGTGTGACGGCGGTCACGCGCGTCATCGGCATCTTCTCACAGTTTGCATTGATGTGGCTTCTGGCACCCGAGCATTTCGGCACGCTGGGGCTGGTGTTCACCATCACCATGTTTGCCACGCACCTGACCTACCCCGGAACCGATGATGTGCTGCTGCAAAAGGGCGATCAGGTCGGGCGATGGGCATCGGCGGGCTTCTGGATGAGCCTGGCTTGCGGGCTTGCCGGCGGCTTGGCGATGGTGCTGCTCGGGCTGACGGTGGTGACGATCGCGCGCTCGGCGGGCAACCCTGCTTACGGTAGCCCCGTCGTCCTCCACATGATCATCATCTACGCCATCGGCGCGCCGCTGAACGCGATGGCGCTGGTGCCTTATGTGATGCTGCGCACACAGATGCGCTTCGGTCGTCTCGCTGCGGTGCAGATGATGGAGATGCTTGGCCAGCACACGCTCATGGTGTTGCTGGCCTGGTGGGGCTTTGGCGCTTACAGCTTCGCGATTCCAATGCCGATCATCGCCCTGTTGCGCACGGGCGTGCTCTGGCTTTATGTGCGCCCAAAGATCAGTTGGCGGCTTGGGCTGCATCGCTGGCCGCATCTGGCGACAGCGACGGGCTATGTGCTGGGTTTTCGCCTTCTGCAGACGGGCTGGCATCACGGCGACCAGATCGTGCTGGGTACCGTTTACGCGAGCAAGACGATCAACGGTCACTATCAATCGGCGGTTCAGCTTACACAGCAGATTGTCCGCGTGCTCTGCGAAAATCTATTATCAGTTCTTGTGCCGGCCCTGACGCAGATTCGCGATGACCGCCCGAGGATAGAGCGGGCGGTTGCCACTGCGTGCCGAACGCTGAGTGCCATGATCATCCCGCTGGCTACCTTGCAGATTCTGCTGGTTGGCCCGGTCATCCGCATGGCGTTTCCGGCGCGTTGGATCGAATCGATCGTACTGGTCGAACTGCTGAGCTTTGGCCCGATCTTGTTCGCCGGGTCATATCCCATGATGGCGATGATCACTTCCGATGGACGGTTCAAGGCCGCGTTCGGAATGGCGATAGCCAATCTCTGCACATTCTTTGCCCTGGTCATTCCGCTGACGGTCGTCTATGGCGCGCGGGGGACAGCGGCAGGCGTTTCAGCTTTTTACTGGATCGCCGCGCATTTCTACGCCTATACGGCCTTTGCCTCATTTCGCGGTGTCCGAGTGCTCCATCTGGCCGTCTATCGCGCCCTGCTGGCGGCGGCAGTGGGGGCGGTGCCGGCACTGGCCTTGCTCGGGCAGATGTCTGGCACGTCCCGCTGGGCCGAAGCCGGAAAGATCGCCGCAGTTACGCCTGTGATGTTGGGCACCTATGTCGCTGTGATGTGGATCATTGATCCCCGTACCGTGCGTTCGCTGTATGGCCGCTTGATGGGCGCGATGGGTCCGATCGTGCGGCGAATTCCGGTGGTAGGGTCAAGACTTTGATGATTCGTTTGATGGATCGCGGTTGGTTTTGTCACTCTTTTTAACAAAGGTGGAATATTTCAGATGAACGAGTCGTTCGAAGATCATCGTGATTGAATTAAGTCAGCGGCGCGCGTAACTTCCTGCTCCCTGCACAGTTGTGGCATTGGCGGGCCACAGCTTTTGTGATCTTGCCGTCTTGTGAAAGTGCGTGTTTTTCGTTCCGGGCGCAGTCCTTCATGCCACATTCTTCCAGGGTTCAATCTCTTACTGCCCGGGCCACCTCCAGCGCTGCATGGATGGCATCGCAGACGGTCGTATCGCGCATCTCGGGGTTTGCCGCGCAGATGGTCATCGCGGCGGTGCTTGCGCCGGAGCAGGTTGGGCTGATCGCGCTGGTTACATCTATCACCATCATATCCCGGCATCTGAGCACCCCCGGCACCGAAGAAGTGCTGTTGACCAAGAAACACCGCCTGCGTCGCTGGCTCAATGCCGCATTCTGGTTCAACCTGGCCAACGGGCTGCTCGGGGCGGCGGTGCTGGCGGTGACTGCGGTTGTGGTGGTCAAGCTGGCGCAGTTCATGGGCAACGATGCGTATGGCGATCCGCTCGTGCTGAAAATGGCCCTCATCATGGCGCTCGCTTCGCCACTGTCGGCTGTTCAGCTTGTGCCCCTGACTGTGCTGCAGGCGCAGCTTCGGTTCAAGGAAGTGTCGATCATTTACACTTTTGAAGCCCTTGGCACCCACATCCTCACCATTGCACTTGCGCTGCTGGGCCTCGGCGCCTATAGCTTTGTCCTGCCGCTTCCAGTGGTGGCGGCGGTCAAGTTGGGGGTGCTTTGGTACCTCGCGCGCCCCCGGATTGGCATGCGCCTTTCGCTGCACCGTTGGGGCGAGCTGACAGGCTCAACTTTCTGGGTCCTTTCGAGGCGCATTTTGCGCACCGCGCGCGACCACGGCGATCAAATCATCCTCGGTGTAATGTACTCCGATGCCGCGATGAACGGGCACTACTATTTTGCATTTCTGCTTTCCTCGCAGGTGGTGCGGGTCATGTGTGACAATCTGCAAAAGGTGCTGCTACCAGTACTTAACACAATCCGCGATGACCTCGAGCGGCTTGAGAACGCCACTATCCGCACCTGCAGAGTTCTGGCGGCGGTCATCATGCCGTTTTTGCTCTGTCAGATTGTGCTGACTGGGCCGGCCATACGGCTCGTCTTTGGAACAGTCTGGTCGCCGGCTATTCCGCTGGTGCAACTGCTCAGCCTGGCCCCCGTGCTTTATGCCACCACTTTTCCCATGGCCGCCATGATCAGTGCGATGGGGCGCTTCAAGGCAGCATTTTACCTCTCTGTTGCCAACCTGGTGATGTTCTTTGCGATTGTGACCCCGATGGCGGCAGTGTGGGAGGCCGAGGGCGCCGCAGGCGGTGTGGCCGTGTGGGGATGGGCCGCTTCAATTTTGACCGGCATCGTCGCCTTTCGCTCGTTGCGAGGTGCTCGCATCGTTTTTGCGGTTGTGGCGCGGGCGCTCGCTGCCGTTGCGCTGGCATCCATCATCCCCGGGTTGATGGTGCTGTTCATTCCGAAGGGAACTGCATTTGCAATCGTCAAGCTCGGAATCGGCATTCCGGCACTCATGATTGTCTATTTTATGATTATGAAGCGTATAGACCCCGACGCGATAGAAATGCTGCGTGAACGCGTCTGGGCCAAGTTTCGCGCCATTTTTGCCTGCCGCAATGGCAAGCCGATTGTTGAGCCTCCGGAACTGGCCGGCGCGAGTAAGCTGCTGGAATAGTCCGTCGGCTTGGGCCGGATGACACGCCGCTACCATTCGCTTACGATTTGCGCTCAACTCATGTTGACCAAACTACTTTTTCTCTGCACCCTGCTTGCCGCGACGCAGCCGTCGTCCGAATTGCACACTGATTCGCGCGCCGAATCGCACGCCGTTTCGCCCGACCCTCGCGACACTTTGAAAGAAGTGATGGCTTCGATGGCGGCACAGGACGCGACCCGGCTTCTGGCCGTGTGCGATGTTCCGACGCCCGCCGAACGATCCTACGTCGAGTCGGCCGTGAAAGTGATGCTCGCCGGCCGCCGACTGGCCGACGCCGCAACGAAAACCTACGGCCCCGCCGGCGATGCCATCGCCAAGGGTCCCATCGCCGCCACAGATGAAGCCGACATCCCCGCAGCGGCGGTCAGTGTGATTGGAGACCGCGCCGAATTGCTCATGCCTGGTCATACCCAACCGCTCAAGTTTCGACTGGTCGACGGCGGTTGGAAACTGGGTGTTTCAGACTTCGCCGGTTCCGCACCGCGCGACCTTGACAAGCAAACCGCGCTGAGTCATCTGTTCGCCACCGCGCTCGCCGAGGCGGCCGAAGAGATCGAGGAGGGGCGATACGCCCGCGTGGACGACGCCGAGGCTGCGATCCGGCAGAAGCTCAACCAGGTGCTCATGAAGAGCCTCGCATCGACACCCCCGACTCCCGCAACGCAACCGGCCGCAAAGTGAAACGACGGGCCAACATCACGCAGCGGAGAATGGCTCACGGGCTTGGCTGGGTGCTTGGCACATTCAGCCCCAACCGTTGCCGCAATTGATCGAACTCTGCCCGCCACTTTTTCCCCCCGACTCTGCTGCCCCATCGAATGTATTGTTCGAGAAGATACGCGCGATTTTGCTCCGGCTGTTCATTCAGCGCATCGTTCGCCTGCACAAATCGCAGCACGGCCTGCCAGTATTGATCGTTGTCGGCTTCGCGGGTTCCGGTGCCGCTTTCATCGGCCACCGTCACGACCGGGGTGCCAAGCTTGCGGTCGCTCAGCAGGCGCGATAGCCGGTCGCGTGCTTCTGCGAGTTGTCCGAGGTCAAAACAGAGCATTGCAATCCCGAAGCTGACCGCCGGGTCATACTCGGTTGTGGCAGCGGCGGAAGCGTCGAGCGTGCCGCGGTACAGCGAAAAATTCTCCGGAGATTGCAGCGATCGGTACAGCCCCAAAGCCGCCTCATGGGCATTGCGCTGCGCCGCCGGGTCAGGTTCGGCATCGGCGGCTAGGTGCTTGCTGGCGGCGTCAAAAACCATGTAGCGATAAGTAAACTTGCGAATGCCGGGGTCGGCGCTCTCGCGTGCCCATTTCACGAGGAAGCCGCTCAGTTCCGCCCGATTTCGGGCGGCCGTGGCAACGCGCGCCGTATCGCCGGCGGCGCGGGCCTCATCCAGTTCTTCGTTGAGCTTTTGTAACAGCGAATAGACGATCGCCGCGCCTTGCCCACCTTCCCGCTTGGCGAGCAATCGGACGAGGGTATCGGTTGCCTCGGCACTCCGGCCCAGTGCGATGTATGACTGCACGCGCACAAGCAGAATCTCCGGCAGCAACTCATCTCCGCCGCCCACCACCGACAGCGACGTTTCGATATCGGCGAGCATGTCGATAGCTCGCTGCGGGTTCTGCTGCTCGGCCCGGGCCAGTTCGGCGGCGAGCAGTTTGGTCCGAATCAGCATCGATTGCGCCGAAGCATCCGGCAGTGCATTTGTCGTCGCCGATGACAGCGTCGAGACAACATCGGCAAGACGTTGAATCTCGGCCAGAATGCCCGCGCGCGAAGGGTCATTGGCCTGCAGGTCATCCAGCCGCTGCTTCTCGCACAACATCTGTAAGAAGCGTGCGGTGGTCGCTCGCGCGCCGGCCTCGGGCACCTTCTTGAAATATGCGATTGCCTCCGTGGGCTGGTTGAGCAATTGCAGGCGGCGCGCATACTCGAATGCGAACTCTGTCCGTCCGAACGAGTCGATCGCAAGCGGTAGAAATCGCTCGTACAGCGTCCGCACCGCCTCATCTTCGGCGCGATCGCTCCGCAATGCGGCGATTGCGGCCTGGGCGTTGTCGAGTGCGATCACGCCGCGCTCGGTTTTTCCCACTGCGGCTGCGTAGTCGAGAAATGCTGTTGCTGCCGGTACAGGTTCGCTGGCCCTTTGAAGCAGAAACGGCACTACGAAGCGGCAGTTATCAAGCAACTGCGCGTCTATCTGGGCCGAAGCTGGCCGGGAAAGCAGCTCATTTGCTGCGGCGATGCCTCGCTTTAGTACGGCCTGATCGACTGCCTCGCCAGCGGGCCGTAGCCGCTGTTCTTCAGCCCGTCTCACCAGCGCCTGAAGCAGGAGCGGGTCGAGCGCATCAAGTGGCGCGTCGGGGGGAAGTCGTGCAGTGAGGAGTTCATTGATGGGTCCGGCCAGGTCGGGGCGATCGGCGAGCAGTTTAGACAACGTTGCTACAGCGGCGTCGTTTGCGCGTTTTCGAGCTTCATTGTTCCCGGCCAACTGGGCGTTCAACTCATGAATGCGGTATTGCAGCATCTTGGATGCAGCCTCGGCACTGGCGCGCGTGTTGGCATCACCGCTGAGGTTGGTTGATTGCCACTGCAGCAGCCGGTCAAGCTCGGTCTGCGCCGCTGTCGAGTTGCGCGCGGCGAGTTCATTGGCCACGAGGAAGAAGAAGGCCTGATATCGCTCGATTGGCGCGGCCTTTGGCTCAAAAGCGTCGTCGCTGGCCAGGGGCGAAAGCGATTGCCTGGCGCTCGAAAAGTCATTTCGAGCCATCTGCAGCTTGCCAATCCGCAGCCGAACTGCGGGGCGGATGGGTTGGTCGGGGGTGTCGAGCAACTTGAGATAGTTGATACCGCGATCGGCAATCGACGTCCGCTCGCCGCTGGCGGGTTCAAGGCCCATTGCAAGCAGATAATCGCTCATTCTGGCGTTAAAGGTCGCGAGTTGCTGCAGGTTGTACATCTGCTCAAGCCGCTGGGCGTCCGGGTTGGGCTGATTTCCGATCGACTCAACCAGTTGCCCGGCGGCCTCCGCCGCGCGGTCATAGAGCGCGACGATTGTTCGCGCGACGGGTTTGAGCGCCTGCCTCGTCGCGAGATTATCGCCCCACAGTTCGAGGGTGTCGATCTGGCGGGTCGCACCTGCGTCGATCAACACGCGCGCCTGCTGCATCATCGCCTCCGGGTCAGCCATTTTTGGTAACGCGGCATCAATCCCCGACGTCACGCGCGCCAACAGGGCTTGCTGCTGAGCGCGGGTGAAGTTGGCCTTGCCGTCGGCGAGTTGCTGCAACGCCAGCATGGTTCGACGAGCCTCCTGTTCGGCGGCGGGGATGTTGTTTACCTCGAACGCGCGATCGAGCAGTTGCGAAAGTCCGCGCGCGGCCAGTTCGTTCAACAATCGCTCATCAGAGAGCGACGCAAGGCCGGGTTGGGTCGCCTGGGCCTGTACCTCTGAAGTCCACGTCAGCCAGGAGTGACCCGCGAGGAGAGCCAGCAGCGAAGCGATTCGGACAACTCTTGATGGAAAGCGGGATCGTCGCTCGCGCGCGGGGGTGAAAGCCCGGTGGCCAGCAGTCGCATGATGCTGTAACGCGACGTTCTGCTGCGGAGGACTGTCGTCATGATCCATGGTCAATCTTATCCCTGCCTGCCCGGGTTTGTCCGCGGGCCGGTGCATTATCGCGAAGTGGAGAAGCCCACCTTCTGAAATCCAGCAAGCTGGGCGGCAGTGTAGACGTCTATGAGAAACTTGTACTTCACCGCACGGTCTGGCGCGATGACTACCTGCAGATCTTCCTGCTGTTTCCCGGCATCGATGAGCTGTGCCTGCAACTGCTTGAGGATCTGCTGCAGTTCGGCGGCGGATTCGGCTCTATACTGACCAACCCTGGCAACGAAACGATCGGGCACGGGCGAGGTTACTTCGACTTCCAAAGGTTCATCTTTGGGAAATCCGCCCGGCGGTGGAGTAGCGCCGCCAGCACCGGTTTGGCGCAGCGGCAGATTGCTCACCAGGTATCGCTCCTGCCCGGTGAACTTTCCCGCCATCATCAGAAAAATCAGCAAGACCATGACGACATCGACCAGTGGCGTCATATTCGGCCCGGATTCGTAGTGCACCTTTTGACTCGTGCGGAGTTTCACTTGGAGTTGTCCTCCACAAGTTCGCTGCGAGACTTCGTTTGATAGATGACTTTGTTCACGTTGGCCTCCGCACACGCAACCAGCACCGGTTCCAGAAACCGATACCCCATTTCCTTGTCGCCGCGGATGATGACGCGAAACTCATCATTGTCGCCGTTCACACCCGTCCCGCCGGGCTTGCTGTCGTTGCCGAATCGCAATCGCCTGAGCACTTCGAGCAGCGGCCGCTTTCCTGTGGACGGGTCCACCACGCGGATTTCCTGAGCCTGCGCCGACGACCCATCGACGATCGCCGTCACCAGTGGCTCATCGAGGGGCTTCTTCTCCCGCACATTAAGAACAATGGTATTGCTGAGTGAGTCGATCTGTAACGCCCGGCTGAGCGACGAGACGGGCACCTCAATCGTCGGATCAGCCCCGGTGGTCACGCCGATCTTGGCGACCAGCATGAAGAAAATCACCAGGCACATCACAATATCAATCAACGGCGTGACGTTGGGATGGCTTGAGTGAACTTGTGGGAGACCGCGGCGTTTCATGGGTGAATCTGTGGCATCGGGCGGCCTCAGCTATCTCCGGGTGCCGGCATCGGGCTGGGCGGCTTGCGCGGGCTGGGCACGGCCGCCTGCGGCGAGGCAACCGGGCGTGCGGCGGGCGATTTGGCGTCCGTGCTCTTGAGCAGGAGCAACATCTCTTCGGCGAGCAAAGCGCCCTGCGTCGTGAGGCGGTCGATGATCGTCCGGAGCACGCCGAACGCCGCCAGGCATGGCACCGCGAGCACCAGGCCCAGGAATGTGTGTGCCAGCGCCTTACTCACACCGTATGCAAGCTGCGCCGGCGACGCATTACCCCCGGCAGCGTTCATGTCGCTGAAGGCGTAAATCATGCCGAGCACGGTTCCGAGCAACCCCAGGAGCGGGCCTAAGTTACCGATGATGTTGAGGTATTCAATCTTGCGAAACTGCTCCGCAGTTTGCTCGGCGATGCTGGTTTCCATCGCTTCCCGCATTGAGGCAAAGTCGGGGGCTCGCTTGATCGCAGGGTTAATGGCCCTGCTGATAAACGTCGGATCGGTCGCGGTAAACTCGGTCAACTCTCGGAACTTTCGTTGCGTGATCAACTCGCGAATCTGTTCGACGGAGGCGTCGGGGAGTAACACTGCCCTTCTGTTCTGCAGAAATCCCTGAATGATCAGCGTCAGTCCGGCGATGGACAGCAGGCCGATCGTCCAGAAGACCGGATCGAGATTCTCCATCACAATCGTAAACACACCCTTGCCCTTGGCCGGGGCCGCATCGCTGCCAGCGGCGGGGGGCGTGGTGTCCTGTGCGAAGCCGGTGCGCGAAACAGCCACCACGCCAAAGAGCATGATGGCCAGCAGTGCGAGTCGGAAGATGGAGTTGTTGTACGTGCGAAGCATTTCGATCTCTCAATGAAAGATGACCAAACCAGCAAGCTAAAACAGTTCAGAATGACGAAGCGCAGAAAGATGCACCTTGCGGGCCTCTCGTCATTTGAGCATGGACGCTGATTCGGATTTCTGATTTCGTCATTCTGGTCTGAACCAATCTGCGCTGTCCGCGGAACAGGACTTAAAAATCATTCCTCTCGATGGCTTTATACACGCCGCCGTTGGAATCGGCGATTTCCTGCATGACTCTCTCCAACTCCGGATCGGACCGCGATCGGATCAAGAGCGTGTTAACGCGTACCTTCTTGCCTCGATTTTGCTTGACGAACTCATTCTTCACGTCGTCGAATGAAGCGATTTGGTCGAATCCATCAGTCAGGACGTAGATCAACTCCGGCTCAAGGGCGAACGCCGCGCGGATGGCACCAAGCGGTTCGGTTGATCCGCTGACGACGTACTTTTCTTCGATCCATGTGAATGCATTTCGCTTGTTGCCAGTGGTGGCACGGACTAAGCTTCCCTTTTGGTGCAGAACCATGTCGCCGTCGCTGAAGATGACGATGTTAAACTCCTGAATCGGAACGAGCTTGTCGATACTGCTTGCGAGGGCGGCTTTGAGTCGTTCGCGGGCGTCGATCATCGAACCGGACGCATCGACCAGATAGACAATTTTTCGCGCATTTCCACCGACGCCGATGAAGGAAACCTTAGGCCCCAGCGACCCCGCGCCGCCGCCGGGCACGCCGAAGGGGGCGAGTTGGCCGCCGGCGGGGGTGGCGGTTCCGGCACCTGCGGCTCTGCCAATGGCAGAACTGCCGCCGATGCTGATGACGCTGTCAGCCTGGGTATCGGCGTTATCGCCGATGAGGGTTTGTGTGAGAGTCTGGCTAGGCCGTTCGGCCCAGCTTTGGCTGCTGACCGCCACTTCAAGACTATCCTGCGCCGCCGAACGGTTTGGGTCATCGCCGAGACCGGGATTGGGTATGCCGCCAGCGGGGCCGGATTCCGCGAGCGTGCTGTCGGGCACTATCACCTGTTCCTGCACGAGCTCCCGGTACACCGCCGCCGCCGTCTGAAAAAATGCGAAGCCGAGCACAATCACAGCAGCATGGATGACCAGCGACCCGACGAACGGCAGCACATTTTGCACCCAGGGCTTTTGCCAGAATGTGATTCGAGGCACGAGCGGTGAAGGTGCATCGACGTGCGGCTGCGGCGAGGGTGGAACGGGTGTGGGAGCCATAGCATTGCAAACGGCTAATCACGCAAGTTGTAGCCCGGTTTGATCGCATGCGTCAACCTTCTTTCTGCCGCCGGACATGGTTCTCCGTTACACTGTAGACTGTGGCAGAGATCGTCCTTACCACCCTCAACGCCCGATTCGCCCATGCTGCGTTCGGATTGCGCTATCTGCTCGCCAATCTAGGCGATCTCGCAGATCGCGCGCAAATCATCGAGTTTGATATCAATCAGCGGTCAACCGATGTCGTTGAGAAGATTTTGCTGGCCCATCCGAAGATTGTCGGCATCGGTGTCTACATCTGGAACGCCGAGCCAGCCACCCGCATCGTCGGCGAACTGCGGCGGCTGCGGCCCGATCTCACCATCGTCCTCGGTGGGCCTGAAGTGAGTTACGAGACCGACCAGCAGGAAATCTGCCGTCTGGCCGATTACATCATCACTGGCGAGGCGGATCTGGCATTCGCCGATTTGTGTCGAAAGCTCCTGAGCGGCCGACGGCCAATGATGCGCATCTTGCCAGCAGAGTTGCCGCAGTTTGAAGAGACCAGGCTGCCACGTGGCGACAATGCGGCGCGCGCCGGATCGAGTTCGCACAACCCGCCGCTTGTCCTGCCCTATCACCTGTACACCGACGGCGATCTCGCCCGCAGGGTGATTTATGTCGAGGCGAGCCGGGGGTGTCCGTTTTCGTGTGAGTTTTGCCTCTCATCGCTCGATGTTCCCGTGCGTAATGCGCCACTTGAGCTGTTTCTGGGGGAGATGCAGAAACTGCTCGATCGTGGGTGCAGACAGTTCAAGTTTGTAGATCGGACTTTTAATCTCAACCTGAACTTCAGCCGGTCGATTCTGCAGTTTTTTCTGGATCGCATCCGCGATGGGCTTTTTGTCCATTTTGAGATGGTTCCCGACCGTCTGCCCGAGGGATTGCGCGAGTTAATCTGCCGGTTTCCGGCTGGCATATTGCAGTTTGAAGTCGGCATTCAAACGTTTAACCCCGCGGTCGAGAAGTTGATTAGCCGGCGGCAGAATCATGCGCGGCTTGAAGAAAATCTGCGTTGGCTGCGTGCAAATACGGGGGTGCATGTGCACGCCGATCTCATTGTTGGTCTGCCGGGCGAAGATTTGGATAGCTTCGGGCGAGGCTTCGATAAGCTCGTGGCGCTTGGTCCGCAGGAGATTCAGGTGGGCATGCTCAAGCGGCTGCGCGGTACACCCATTGTCCGGCACGATGCGGAGTGGCAAATGGTCTACGCACCCCAACCGCCGTATGAAATCCTGCAGACGCGGCTGATTTCATTCCAGAACATGCAGCGTATGCGGCGATTTTCGCGCTACTGGGATTTGCTGGCCAACAGCGGTAACTTCGTCACCACTACGCCGCTGATCTGGGGCGATGATTCGGCGTTCGAGTGGTTTCTGAAACTGAGCGATTGGCTGTACAAGTCTACAGGCCAGACTCACGCGATTTCATTGACGAATCTCAGCGAGCTACTGTTTCGTTTCCTAACCCTGCACCGAGGGATGCAACCCAAACCCGCCGCAGAGGTGATCTGGAGCGATTTTAAGCGTGTCGGCCGGTCGGACCGGCCAAAGTTTCTCGAACCCTATGTGGAACACGCCGACACGCGAACGGTCAGGCCTGTCGGAAAGTCGCGGCAGAGCAGGCATGGTTCGATGCGTGAAGTTTGAGATCACACCGTTTAGATGAGAATTTAAGTATGACCCACCCACTGATGCTGATAGCGTTCGGGATTCTGGTAGGCGTGTTCTCGGGCCTGATGGGACTGGGTGGAGGGAGTATCATGATTCCGATCATGGTGCTGCTGCTCGGGTTCTCGCAAGCCAAAGCACACGGCATGAGCCTGATGGTGATGTGCATCCCGGTCATGCTGCCAGCGGTGATTGGCTATTTTCAGAATGGCAAGATTACTCGTGCCGATATCTGGGTTGCAGCGTGGATTGCGCTGGGATTTGCGCTCGGCAGCTACTTTGGGGCGCAGGTGGCGTTTTTCGTTGACAGGTACAAGAGTGGGTTACAGATCACATTTGGTCTTCTGTTGATTTATGTCGCCGCATACACCGCGTTTGGCAAGGAGAACGTGGCGAGAAGCCTGCTGCTAGCTGTGATCGTAACGGCAGTGGCGGCGGCGATGGTGTTTGGGGTGCGCTACAGCGATTCCCGCAACGCCGATCAGACCCCCGCGCCGACAGCATCGCGGGCGTGATCGACTGCGTTGCGGAAGATCGCCAGCCCCGCGGCTTCCTCTGGCAGGCTAGCCCAGCTCGTCCATGCCGGGTGTTGCAGCGGGGAAATGAATCGCTCGGGGTGCGGCATCATGCCCAGCACAAGCCCCGTCGCATCGCAAGCACCGGCGATATCGTCCGCACTTCCGTTGGGATTGTGAGGCCATTCGCCGCCGGCTGGCGAGCCGTCGGGTTTTACATAGACCAGCGCGATGCGATCTTCATCCCAGAGCGCACGGCGCGTTGCGTCGTCTGCCGGGACAAACTTGCCTTCGCCGTGGGCCATTGGTGCATCGAAATCGCCAAGATTCTTGGTCCAGACGCATTTTCTGCTTCTGACTGCCAACCTGATCCACCGATCGTGGTACCGGCCGGAATCATTATTCGTGAGCGTTGCGGTCTGGCCCGGTCGGTCGCCCACCGGGTCAGGAAGTAGATCGGTCTTAACCAGCACCTGAAACCCGTTGCAAATGCCGATGATCGGTTTGCCCGCGTCGCGAAACGCATGCAGGTTGTCGCGCAGGTGGTGCATAAACTGGTTGGCCAGAATTTTGCCTGCCGAAATGTCGTCGCCGTAGCTGAACCCCCCGGGGATGGCAAGCAGTTGGTATCCTTCCAGCAGCCTTGGAAGTTGCATGAGTTGATTTACATGCACGATGTCGGTCGTAGCGCCTGCGCGTTCGAATGCGTGCGCGGTCTCGGCTTCGCAGTTGACGCCGGCGGCACGAAGAATGAGGGTTCTGGGTTGCATCTGGGCGCAGATTCTACGCTCAGTCGGCTGAAGATGCGCGGGGGGAATTTGCCCGGCTTCCCGCGCGGAGAAAGTTTAATCTCGCCCGATAATCCTCGCCGAAGCAGTCAAGGTGAAACAGTTTTATCCCCGATCGTCGTCCCGGCGGGCGTGCGGTGTTCGCGCACTGCTGGATGTGCTTGAACCGCGGCGCCTTCTGCATGCGGGCCATTCCGGAATCTACATCAACGCAGGTGGCCCGACAGTTGTCGATGGCGCGGGACACACCTGGCTGGCCGACGTGTTCTTCGTCGGCGGTGAGGCCAAGCCGGCCAGTTTTGATGTGATTGGTACCGGCGATGACGCAATCTATGCCTCGCGGCGCTTTGGCGAGACTTTTGCCTACAACATTCCCGTCGCGGCGGGCAGATACGGGGTTTCGTTACTCTTTGCCGAGCCTTGGTTTACGCGCCAGGGCGAACGCGTGTTTGACGTCACCGCGGAAGGCACGAATCAACTGAGCCGTTTTGATGTCAACGCTGCTGTCGCGCCTCGCGCGGCTGTTTCTCGCAGTTTTGAGGTCGCCGTCAACGATGGTGCCCTCAATCTCGAGTTTTCCAGCACGAAAGATGCCGCTTTGATCGCGGGCATTGCGGTCGAGCGGATTGCCAGCGCCCCGCCGACGGCGCCTGTCACACCGGGGACCGTGCGCTCGCCGTTTGGCAACGCGCCCGTGCGTCTTCCGGCCACGATCGAAGCCGAGAACTTTGACAACGGTGACAACGGCGTTTCGTTTAACGATGTCACTGAAGTGAACGCCGGCGGGATGTACCGCGAAACCGCGGTGGATATTTACCCGATCAACTCAACGTTGTCGCTGGGCACCGCACTCTACGGAGTCGGGAGCATTCGAGCTGGCGAGTGGGCAGAATATACGATCGAAGCGCCGTACACCGGCATCTACACACTCGAATTGCGCTTCGCATCGGGCTCGCGCGGCGGCCGCGGGCAGGTGCTCCTCGACGGAGTGCCCTGGGCGAGTGATGTCAGCTTCGCATCCACCGGCGGCTGGAGTGTGTTCTCAAACATTGGTTTGGGTGATAAGCAGATCACCGCCGGAACGCATGTGTTGCGCGTGCAGTTTGATGCAGCCACAGCACGCGGCGAAGAAATTGGGGTGCTTGATCAGATCAAGATCAGCAACGCCGGCGGAGGTCCGATCGGACCGATTGTGCCCACCCGTTTTGCGGCCCGTGGAGTGGGCGATACGCAGGTGAACCTCAGTTGGGATGACAACAGTACCAACGAACAGGCATACATCGTTCAACGTAAACTCGACGGCGACGAGAGCTTCGTCACCATCGCCACGCTCAACCCGAACACCGAATATTTTGTTGATCCGGCGGTCGCGCCCAACACAACCTATGTGTATCGCGTCGCCGCGCTCAACCCCGACGGCGGGGGGCTGAGCAACGAGATTCGCCTGACAACATGGGTCGCCGACCGATTCCGTTGGAAAGGTGCGGCCGCCAATCCCCTGGCACGCTATGAATCGGTCGGTGCTGCAGCAAACGGCCGGCTCTTTGTGTTCGGCGGGTATGTCAATGAGCAGATTCAGTCGACTGCCCGGGTGGATGCCTACGACCCCGCCTCGAACAAGTGGACACAACTCGGCGACATGCCCGAGCCAGTAACGCACGCGGGACAGGCGGTTGACGGGCGATACATCTATATCGCCGGCGGATTTCTGGGCGATCATCCCGGGCTGGGAACAACAAGCGTTTGGCGCTATGACACAACCGGCGACCGGTGGGACCGAATGCCTTCGCTACCCGAGCCGCGCGGCGCCGGAGCCATGGCGCGGTGGGGTACCCAGTTGCACTTCTTCGGCGGGCTGACCAAGGCGCAGTTTGCCACCGTGAACCAGGCCGAGCATTGGGTGCTTGATCTCACCAACCCCCTTCGCGGCTGGAAGCAGCGCGCGTCACTTCCGAACGCGCGCAACCATCTGGCAGCGGCGGAGTTAAACGGAAAAATCTATGCAATCGGTGGGCAGGATCTGTGGAATGAGCTGACGGGCGCACGCGACAACGTCGATGCGTATGACCCGAAAACCGACTCGTGGACACCTGCCGCCGCGCTGCCAGTGGCGCGGTCGCATACCTCGGCGAGCACATTCAGCCTTAACGGCAAGATCTACGTCGTC
Organism: Phycisphaerales bacterium UBA2421; assembly: GCA_002343075.1. Lineage (GTDB taxonomy): Bacteria > Planctomycetota > Phycisphaerae > Tepidisphaerales > Tepidisphaeraceae > UBA2421. The sequence continues at coordinate 88,227 of DDRH01000005.1, forward strand.
GGCGGGGCTACGAATGGGTTTAAAACGCTCCGCGACGTGACTACATACGACCCGACGACCAACAGTTGGACCGCATTCCGCGAACTCACTGCGCCAAGGTTGACGCCGGTCGCCGGGGCGATTGGGAAGATGCTCATCGTCAGCACCGGCAGTGCTTATGGTCTGAAGCCGCAAGGGGAGACATTTTTCGGCTTGCTGGATTAGTAGCATGGATTTCCAACCTATTCTTCGTTCCATCAAGCAAACTGATGGGAAAAAGAGCGGTTAGAAACCCGTTCTACGAACGCACTTCCACAACCTTGCACTCGGGCAGCGCGTTCAAGAACATCTTACCGTACCGTTTGGTCTTAACCCGGCTATCAAGGATCACCACAATCCCGCGGTCGGTTTTGCTTCGGATGAGTCTTCCGAAGCCCTGCTTCAGCTTGATCACTGCTTCGGGTACGGAGTAGTCCATGAATGGGTTGCCGCCGGCGGCGCGGACCGCTTCCAGTCGGGCTTCGACCACAGGTTCATCGGGCACGGCAAATGGCAGCTTGACGATGATGACATTGCGAAGGGCTTCGCCTTGCACGTCGATGCCCTGCCAGAAGCTGCTGGTGCCAAACAGCACAGCATCCTTGGTGGATCGAAACCGATCCAGAAGCACCTTCCGCGGTGCGCCCTGGCCCTGGACCAGCAATGGCAAACCAATCGCCGCTATCTCTCGCTCCAGCCGGGTGGCGCAATCGGAGAGCATTTTGTATGAAGTAAAGAGCACAAACGCGCCGCCGTTGGTTTGCTTCAGATAGTGAACAATCCGCTCCCGCGCCGCTGCCATAAATCGGAGTTCATCCGAAGGCTCCGGCAACCCAGCCTCAATGTAAAGCGTGGCCTGTTGCGAATAATCAAACGGCGAACCGAGTTGTAGCGTCACCGGGCTATCCAGCCCGAGCCGGGTGGAGATGTAGGAAAATGCTGATGAGGTCGCACGGGCGGCCCTTCCGTGAGCATGACGTGACTCGCCCGTAGCATGGGTTTCCAACCCATTCTTCTCTTCCGTGACTCCAGTCCCCACCCACTTCCAGTTGGCAAGTCCTGCTTGGACCGGATTCTGTAAGACGTATTCAATCTGATTGCTTAAGTCTGCAGCATCTCGGATGAGATGGTCATAGGACTCGGCTTGCCAGAAGGTTCCGCTTCGCCCCAATCGTTTGTTGGCTTCGAGCGCAATGTGCCGTTTCCACGAATGCAAGACACTCGGGAGCGTGTGCTCCTGCAGCGGGCTCACGACAACATGCACATGATTTGGCATAACAACCCACGCGTACAAGCGGTACCGTGTTCCATCAAAGTGATTTAAGGAGCTTGCAGCCAGTGACGCGACATCATCTCGCGCGAGCCAACACTCACCATGACCGGCGTGTAGCAGTGCTTCCAGCTGCTCTGAGTACAGCCGCTGCAGTCGCTGCTGCTCAACGACAGAGACGTCCCGACCGGCCGCTGCGGCATTGGCCACGATCGATTCTCGCTCTTGGCGCATTTTGTCGGCGATGTCGGCTGGAACAGAATCTACAAGTCGGAATGTGACTGCATAGATGCCGTTTGGTGTTGTCCAATGTGGAAGCTTGGCGCCTTGGCGTTTGTGAATGGTTTCGGTTGACTCAGTGAGAAGAACGGGTTGGAAACCCGTGCTACGTGGAGTTAAGTGTTTTGTGTGTCGCCCAGTACTCAGCGTCGCGCTCGTCATTACCACGCTGTTGACCTTACCGAATAATTCCTTGCGCAATCCTCCAGCAACATTGATCGGGGCGGCGTGCATGCTGACGCGCCTGGGGGTGCGCTGGGTGACGTCGAACCAATACACTGCATCGGGCATCGCCTGCATCAGGAGCGCCTCAATTGCGCTCGCGGTCATGGTGATTTTGTCGATGTTGCCGCCCAACTCGCTGATCTCTTCTTCGTTCTTAATGCCTGGCAACATTGACTTTAGATTCGCCACCAACTCGCGCAGCTTGGGTGAGAGCGAATTGTTGATGCCCGTCGGCTCGCGCACCCGACCGTTGCTGCGGCCGTGGGTTTCCTGCCAGTCGGCCACCCGGCCAAAGAAATCTTCGACTTCCATCTGCAGATCAACGATCGATTGAATCGCTGGGTTGGCACTCGACCCGTGGGTGCTCAGGAATCCCCGGCCTCGCTTGGTGTCGTACAGGTGGCGCAGCTGGTAGCGCACCGAGTTTTCGCTCATCCGAATCCCAAAATGCTCCGCCGCCACATCTTCCAGCGTGTGGGCTTCGTCCAAAATCGCCAAGTCATACTTGGGCAAGTAGTTAACACCGGCCATGCGGAGCGCCAGGTCGCTGAAAAATAGCGCATGGTTGACGATGAGAATGTTCGCCCCCTGCATCCGCCGCTTGGCCGCCTGCCAGTGGCACGGCTCGTAGTGGCGGCATTTCTTCCCGAGGCAGTTGCCGTGCTCGGCGCACACCTTGTCCCACACATTCCCGTGCGGCAGCACCGGCAGCGACGCCAGCGAGCCGTCGGTGGTTGTCTGCGCCCATTCTTCGATCATCCAAAGCGACTGCCGCTCGGCATCGGTCTCGAACAGCATGTTCTGTCGGCCTTGTGCCTGCTCTAACCGCCTTTTGCACAAGTAGTTATTGCGACCCTTCACCAGCACAGCGCTAAATTCATCCGGATAAACGGATCGAAGCAGCGGGATGTCTTTCTCAATCAGCTGTTCCTGCAGCGAAATTGTGTGCGTGGAGATGACAACGCGCTTCTTCCGCTTCACCGCTGCCTCGATGGCGGGGAGCAAGTAAGCGAACGACTTACCAACGCCCGTGCCCGCTTCGACGAGCAGATGGTGCGGCGTGACAAACGCCTCCTCCACCGCCGCGGCCATTTCAAGCTGCTGGGGGCGGTGCTCGTATTTGTCGCCTAGGCGGCGAGCGATACTGCCTTCGGGGCCGAGGATGTCAGACAACAACGAAATCACCGCAGCAATATTACCGCGGCGGGTCGAATTTGGCTCTTTCCGGTTGCGAAAGGTCTTCCGGAAGACCGAGTGCGTTTAGCAACATATTGGCGACCCAGATACGCGTCGAAAGCGGATACTGATGCATCAATTCAAAAAGTTCGGCGTCCTCGATGCGAATGGTTAAACCCATGCCCGGCAAATGTCCCTTAACTGAGGTGGCGCGCTGCCGTTCAAACTTAAGCTGTTGCCAGCGCGGACCTGGTTTTTCCCAATCCATTACCGGTGCATCGATCAAGATATGCGTGCGATTCACCTCCAACTTGATGAGCCGCTCGCCCAGCGAACGCACCGAGGCCAACACGCCAACTGCTACGATAGTGGGAATGATCAGCGACGGGCCAACTTCGGCAAGAAAACTCCCTAACCTGCCGGAGCGGATCAGATAAAAATGTCCGGTTGCTATGAGGAAGACGTACGCGCAGTAAACACCCACGGCGATCAAGCCGCCGACATGCAATCGACGCTTCCACGCCGGCGGCGGAATCAGTAGCCGGATGCCGCCTTCAATCGTTTCAGTGATGATGCCTGCTCGCTCGGCAAAGCCGGCGTATTCGAGGAGCGGTTGTTGTGAATTACTGTTGAGCAAGAATCGTGATTCGTTTGATTTACCGATGAATTGGGTGATCCAGTAAAGACTTAACTGTCACGGGTAAGGACCGCGTTGATCCGGCGTTCGAGCCACCGTAGTTCACGGAGGTCTCGTTGAACGTACACACGGCGAGTATTCCACCAACTGTCGCCGACGAAGAGATTGCCGGTTGGTCGGCCTATTGCCGTGATGTCGCGCGTAACTCTAATGAGTGCGTGCCTTCGCGCCCGCCATTGCCGCCGGTTGCGGAGCAGCGCGCCGCCGCGGACTTCAATCGACGTTGGCGTTACGACAAATACCACCGGCCGCAACGCCATCCGCATGAAAAGAGTGCCGAAAAACACTCCGAGCGGGCCGAGCGTCGCAGCGCCGACGACTCGGTCCGCATCGCGGTGCTGCTCGAACACGAATGCAATCAACAGACCCATGACTACGGCCCCGCCAAAGCACGCCGCCCCCGCCAAAATGGCCACGATGCGGCCGGGGCAAGGCGCGTTCAGCGTCAGCGCGCCGTCCGTACTCTCAGCCACGGTGACGTCCGGCGGCTGAACATCTTCCAGCGGGTTCGCGTACTCGAGGATCGGGTGGGGCTCGCCGATGTTCACGTGAAAACTCCAACCGTTTCCCCGCCTTGGCGTCGGCGACGAGCTTGAGGATTTCCTTGCCACCGCCGGGGTAGACTAAGTCGCCGAGGCGTTCTAAGAATTGCATGTCGAGTTTTGGATTGGCCTTGACGATAGCGATGAAGTCGCCGCCATCAAACATTTTCTTTTCAATTAGCCTTGCGGGTGAAGTCATGGCCGCAAGTTTTGCGGCAAGAACGCCTTCGACAGGCGGTATAGGGATCAGCTCGCCATCAATGCGTACGGGCTTGGCAATCTTGATTAGCTCTCGCCATAACGGGGGCGCGCCAGGTTTCATTACGTCGATCGCGACATCACCATCAGCGCGCTTAAACCGAACTACGACCGGAGTGTCTTGCGCAGTAAGGTCTGGAAAGGCCTTCGTCAGCACGGCACAAGCTTGCTTGGGATGTCGTGCGAGGATGTCAACGTCGAGGGTGTTGCGCGGTGCCGATGTATAGCCATTGGCGGCATGCGCGCCGACCAGCACGTACTTAACCTTTGCTGTGTTGAGGACAGCGGCTACATCGCCGGGACCGATATCGCGTTTCGAAATGCGTGCCAACCTCGCCCCTTGGGCAATGTCTTCGGCGGTTCTGGGTTTGCGGACGATCGTCTGCAGCATGGGGACATTGTACCAGAAATCGCGTTCGCTGGTTCGCCAAAAGAACCCTCACTCCGGCCCTCTCCCGGCGTACCGGCAGAGGGGGTGAATCAATCCACCCCAATATCCTCATTCCAAAGTGTGGGATGATCCCGAATAAAATCCGTCATCATCTGGATGCATTCGGGATCGTTGAGGTCGATGACTTCAATCCCGTTGGCCTCCAGAAACTTCCGCGACGAGCCCCATTTGCAATCGCCGCCGGGGAAGGTGACGTCTTCGCCTATGACGACCTTGGGCACGCCGAACTGGATCACCGCGCCGGTGCAGAGGTAGCAGGGCATGAGGGTGCTGTAGAGCACCGTGTCCTTGTAAGTCTTCTGCCGGCCGGCGTTTTTGAGGCAGTCGATCTCGGCGTGGGCCATCGGGTCGCCGTGCTGCACCCTGCGATTGTGGCCGCGGGCGATGATCTCACCCGCGCGCACCAGGACGCTGCCGATCGGCAGGCCGCCTTCTTTCAGGCCTTCATTTGCTTCGTCAATCGCGGCTCTGAGGAATGGGTCCATATCGGGCATTATACCGCCTGCAGGCCAACGATGCTTGACAACCCGGCACGGTCGGTTCTAGAAGCAACAGGACGGTCTGGTGCAGTTTGTTTGTTTTGAGGTGAGTGATGTCAGTGAATGTGGCAATCGTCGGCGTGACCGGTGCGGTGGGGCAGGAGTTTCTTGCTGTGCTGGCGGAGCGAAAATTTCCCGTCAGGCAGTTAAGACTGCTCGCCTCGGCGCGCAGCGCGGGTACGAAGCAAGTCTTTTGCGGGGAGACATTTACCGTTGAAGAATTGACCGCCGAGAGTTTTAGAGATGTTCAGATCGCCCTTTTTAGCGCGGGCGGGAGCATTAGCAAGGCGTTTGGGCCGGTTGCAGTCGCGGCGGGGGCGATCGTCGTCGACAATTCCTCGGCATTCAGGTTGAAAGAAGGGATCCCGCTGGTCGTGCCGGAGGTGAACCCCGCTGCGATTGAAAAGCACAATGGGTTGATCGCCAACCCCAATTGCTCGACGATCATCATGAACGTGCCAGTATGGCCGCTGCATAGGGCGAATCGTGTGCGGCGCATTATCGTGAGCACTTATCAAGCCGTTAGCGGGGCGGGGGCGTGGGGACTGGAAGAGCTCGAACGGCAGATGAAAGCACACGCCGCCGGCGCGCCGATCGAGAAGATCAAGTTTCCACATCAGATCGTCAACAACCTCTTTAGCCACAACACTACCATCGCTGAGAACGGCTATAACGAGGAAGAAAACAAAATGCTCCTGGAGACGCGCAAGATCTTTGGCGAACCGAAGATGGCGATTACCGCAACATGCATTCGAGTGCCGATCCCGCGGGCGCACTGTGAGAGCATCAACCTCGAGTTTGAACGTCCGATCACCCCCGCCGAGGTGCGGAACATCCTGAGCAATGCGCCGGGCGTGAAAGTCGTTGACAACGTCGAGGCCAACCACTTCCCCATGCCGCTGGAAGCCAGCGGGCAGGATGATGTGCTGGTCGGCAGGATTCGAGAAGACATGAGCCGCGACGACGGCCGCGGGATCGAGCTATTCGTCAGCGGCGATCAAATCCGCAAAGGCGCAGCAACGAACGCGGTGCAGATCGCGGAAAAGCTGTTATAAAAGCGGTGAATGACCGCCCCACCTCAATCCAGTTATTGCACGCCGGAAGAGTATCTGCAGGCAGAGAAAATATCGGTGGACAAGCACGAGTGGATCGACGGCCAAATGATCGCCATGGCCGGTGGGTCGCTGAGCCATAGCGCCGTCACAAGCAACCTGATTCGTACGATCGGAAATCAACTTGTGGCAAGTCGTGTCGAGTTGTTGACAGCAACATGTGTGTCCGGGCGGCTTCAGCCAAGCTTTACACCTACCCCGACGTCACCGTTTTTTTGCGGGCCGCCTCAGTTTGATCCGATTGACAGGTCGACGGGGTCGATTATCAATCCGACGCTTATTGCCGAAGTGTTGTCTCCCTCTACCGAGCGATATGACCGGGACGAAAAATTCAGGAAGTACCTTTCGATTCCCACCCTGCGCGAGTATGTGCTTGTAGCCCAGCACGAGCCTTACATCGAAGTCCGCGCCCCGCGCGATGACGGCTCATGGCTGGTCACACCCTATAGCGGGCTGGCTGCGAAAGTGCGGTTTGCGTCGATTGAGATCGAAATCCCACTTTCGGAAGTTTACGACGGCGTGGATTTCAGCTCAGCCGACTGATTTCGGGGATGCATTTCATGCGCGACACTTCCCACAAGCGAAAGGCCGGCTACCGGATCACCACCGATTGCAGCCTGATAAATCTTGACGCGATCTGCCAGCTCATCGAGCAACATGCCTACTGGGGCGATCGCCCCACGGATGTCACCCGCCGGGCGTTTCGATCTCCCTCGTCGATTGTTTTTGCGGCGCTCGAGTCCGGCGGGGCGACCGTCGGGTGTGCGAGGGTTGTCACGGATCATTGCACAATTGGCTGGGTTTGCGACGTGATCGTCCACCCCGATCACCGTGGGCGCGGGGTGGGTAGTCAATTGATGCGCGCGGTTCTCGAACACGCCGAACTTGCCAAAATGCGCCTCATCCTGGGGACGCGCGATGCTCACGAATTTTATCGCAGGTTTGGCTTTGAGCGCCGCGAGATGATGCGCCGGCCGATGTCCCTTTGAGCACTGGTTCAACGGTTACCGCGGGATGAACTTCAGCGCCGCGGAGTTGATGCAATATCGCAATCCGGTCGGCGGGGGGCCGTCTTTGAACACATGGCCCTGGTGTCCGTCGCACCGGCTGCAATGCACCTCGGTGCGCGCGTAACCCAGGTCGTGGTCGACGCTTTCCCCGATCACGCCTTCGCTCCTGGGCTTCCAGAAGCTCGGCCACCCCGTCCCGCTGTCGTATTTCTCTTTGCTGTCGAAAAGTTCCTGCCCGCAGCCCCGGCAGGCGTAACTGCCGTCGGCTTTGTGGTCGTGATACTCATTCCGAAATGAATACTCGGTGCCGTGCTTGCGGAGCACATAAAACTGCTGCTCGGTGAGAATGGTTTTCCATTCATCATCCGTCAACGCAACCCGGTTGCGGTCGTCGGGAATCAGCTTCTTCGCGATTTCCGGCGGAATCGGCTTCGACGGCTGAGACGCCGGCGGCGGGCGCTGATCTTCCGCAGTCGCGGTGGAAACGCGGTAGACCATTGCCGCGGCAGTGATCGCCAGGAGCAGAGTTATCAGTGCTGGTTTCATATTCGCCGTCCGATTCTATTCACCTGCATCGGCACATTTCCGCGGGCGCGCCTTCATTTTTTGAATCGTTCCTGTTTTGATGCCGCAAACGCACGCGCGGTTTGACCGGTGATGCAAAAAAAGCGGACGGCGGTCCGTGCAGGACCGCCGTCCGGGCTTGTAACCTTCGCTGCGAAAACAACTTGCGTTCGATTCTGCGCGAAAGTTTGCGCGCCGATGACCTTACGGCAGCACAACGGTGTCGATCCAGTGAATCACGCCGTTGGTGCAGACGACATCGGTCTTAATCACCTTGGCGTTGTTGATCATCACATTGCCGCCTTCGACTTTTACATCCAGGTCCTTGCCGTTGGCGGTGCTGAGCTTCATCGTCTTCACGTCGGCGGCTTTGATCGCCTTGCCGGCGTGGACGTGATACAGCAGGATGGCGGTGAGCTTTTCTTTGTTCTCCGGCTTCAGCAGGTCTTCCACCGTGCCGGCGGGAAGCTTGGCAAACGCGGCGTTGGTCGGGGCGAACACCGTGAACGGGCCTTCGCTTTTCAGCGTCTCAACCAGCCCGGCGGCCTTGACGGCGGCGACGAGCGTCGTCACTTCGCTCATGCCCGGGCCGACGGCAGTGTCGATGATGTCCATTTTCTTGTCGTGCGCATCTCCTGCAAGCACCTGGCTTTGCGGAAAAAATGCGGCGGTCGAAAACGCCGCAGCCGCGGCGACGGCGGTGATGCCCAATACGGTAAACTTACGAAGCATACGAAAACTCCCTTCGACGCGGGTCACGCATCGAAACATCTTGATCTGTAGATCGCTCGATAATTTCCGCCTCCGCAACACGTTATTGCGCGGGCCTTCGAGCTGGTTGTATGCCGTTTCGTTCAACCTTACGAAGCGGATGCAGCAAGAAAAAGATTTGGCGCGCTTTTGTCAGAAAGTGTCCCGCCCTCGCCGAAGTGGCAAAACACCTGCCCTTCGCCACCCTTGCGGCAGCAGAGCGCGGGCCGATTCAGCGCGCAGCGGTCAGCCGGTCTCGAAACGCCGGGGGGATGAAATCGATATCGCTCGCTTCTCGTAACGCAATATCGATCTGAAAATCGATGATTTCCCGGGCGACCGGACTCTGATAATCCTCAAGGCACGCCTTCGCGGCGTCGACCGCTGACAGTGTTGCGGTGGCCGTCCTTACAGTGCGGTAGATCTTGACCGCCAGTGTCTCTGCGGCACCCGGGGTCAGAAGATGCGGAATCATCGGCTCTAACTCCGCAAAGCCCTCCTCGGGAATCAACACCCCTTTTCGCTTGCACAATGCGCGCATGAGGTTGAAGCCTTCTCGTGGCGTACTTGTGGGTAGCAGAGGAATCTTGACGTCAATGCGACCGGGCCGTTTCAAATCGACTTCGATCAAATCGGGCCTGCTCGACGCGAGTACCCACACAATCCTGCCCCGGTTGGCGGTGTTGCTCATCATCTCGGCAAACATGCCGTAAACCCGCCCCGAAAGCCCACTATCACCGCTGCCCGAGTCTCGCTTGCCCAGACTCTGGTCGGCTTCATCGACAAAGACAAAGCAGCGTCCAAGTGCCACCAGAAGCCGGAAAATTTTCTCCAGGTTGCCTTCGGTGCTGCCGACCCATTTATCGCGGAAGTTTTTCAGCTTCACCACCGGCACGCCGGCACTTCCTGCCAGGCACTCGACCATATACGTCTTACCCGTGCCCACCGGCCCGCAAAGCAGATAGCCCATCGGCAACGCAGCGAGGTCATTTTGGCGCCAGAGCGCAAAATCCTGCGTCAGCCAGGCCTTCACGGCATCCTGGCCTTCAAGGTCGTCGAGCGATTTTTTGCTCTCGATAAACTCAATCAAGCCGTTGCACTCTTTCTCGACAAGCTGCTTCTTGAGCGCAACAACGTCGCCCGGCGTGATCGCTGCCTTCTTATACTCATTGGTCTTCAGCATCGCCTCGACCGCTGAAACGCTTGCACCTGCAAGTTGTCCTGCGAGGCTTTCCGGTTGCGGCGCAAACTCGGCTAGTGCGGTGGGAAAATCTCCCTTCATCAAGGCAATTGCATCGCCCAGCGCGGCGGGGCTGGGCAGATTGATCTTGATTTGCGCAGCGCGGGTGTTGTTGACCAATAGCGGGTGGAGGTCGTTTAAGTTTTCGGTGATCAGGAAGGTCGCCAGAGAGTGTTCTGTCAACATGCTGTCGGTCGACCAGTCTCGCATGAGGCTGGCCAGTGCCGCCAGGTCATAGTTCAGGCCGCCTTGTGTCGCAGGGGCGACGAGAGATGCACTCTTAACAATACACCCAACCTGATACTTTCGCCGTTGAAGACGGGCTAAGTTGGCGATGTATCGGAAAAAGATCGTCAAAGCCTCAATCGCCTGCCGCGGCGCGCGCGGCAGCGCGCCGCCGTTGAGTTCTTTGATCGCTGGCCACTGGCTGAAGATTTCGTTCCCCTTTTCAACCCGAATGCCATTCCCCACATCAAATGTAAGCACGACATCAAAGCGAGGCATGAGCACGCGCAGGAGGAAGTCGGGAATCTCGCCGATCGACCGCTTGCCGTCATGGGGGATGATGACCCTGTCGGCCACGTTGCCGTGCAAGATAAACTGATTGGTAGTCTCGGCCTGATAAAGCGCGATGAGGTCGGCAGCCCATTGAGGCATGTCCGATGCTATTGGAGCGTTTGGTTCCATGGCAATTCAGAATGACGAAACCGCAAATCACAATCAGCTGCTTGGCGACAATCGGCACCGACGCTGATAGCCGACCGAACTCGCTGACGAGCGACAGAATCCGCAAGGGTGGCGGTCAGCGGAATCGCTTTTCAAAACTCGATCACTTCCTCTCAAGATCTCGCGGTTCGTTCTTCCGAATCAGAAGGCCCGTCGCTATTCGTCATTTGTGGTCTTGCCTGGAGCCTGGGGATCGGGATCTAACTATTGCGACACCGGCCCCATCTGTTTGCCGCCGCCTTCGGCTTCTGCGGCGGGGGCGGAGACCGAATCCTTGGCTTCCAGGGCAATTCCTTCCCTTGCGGCGAAATCGGCCAAAGCCTGATCGGCCATCGCCTTCTGCTCGGCTTCTTTCATCTGGATGTCGGACGTGTTGAAACTGTCCTTAGCCACACGCACGCGCCCTGCGGCCTTTTCCCGTTCTTCTTCCACCATGGTGTGGAGCCGTTCGAGGGTGTCGCCACTGCCGCCGATCTGTGTCACCATCCCGCTGGCCATTTCGGTCAGCTCGGCCATGGCTTTCTTCACCTTCAGGTCGCTGAGACTCTGTCGCAAAGACTCGATTTTTTGCTTCGCGGCGTTGACCGACACATCTCTGGCGGTCACAAGGTCCTTATACGTTTTCTCGGCCTGCGCCAGTTGCCCGCGGTTCTCCTCCAACTCTCTCTCTACGGTCTGCAGCCGCACGGCATACTGCCCGGCCAGCTCGCGGTTGCCCGCCTTGAGATTAGCACCGGTCTTGGCGCGCAGGTCGCGCTGATCAGACTCGAGCTTGCGCACTTGCGTCATCAGCCGCTCGCACAGCCCGGCGTGGCTGGCGAGGCCTTCGTTATACTTCGCAATCTGCTTGCGGAGATTTTCCTTCTCCACTTCCAGAAGCGCTTCGGGGTTGGATCGTTCGATTCCTGAAACAAACAAACTCAGGAATCCCTTAAACAGGTTGCCAATTCGACGAAACATGCTGTCTCCTTCTGTTCTCCCTCCTGTGGCGTGCCAAACGAGGGGACACGCATGAAAATACTCACTTTTCGTTCAAATCACAAAACCCGACCGTCAAGGTCCGCAGGTCGCCACTATCATGGAGCTTCACCAGCGCTGCGGCGATGCGGGGATCGAACAGCGAGCCGGCCGATTCCGTGATAAGGCGCATCGCCATGGTCACGCTCCAGGCTTCCTTATACGCGCGGGCGCTGGTCAGCGCGTCATAGACGTCCACAACATGAACAATTCGTGCTTCGATCGGAATCATTTCAGCGCACAGCCCGTCGGGGTAGCCGGTGCCGTCGAAGTTCTCGTGGTGGCTTCTCGCGATAACTCTGGCGCGCGCAAAGAATGGCCGGGTGGATAAGATGCGCTCGCCGACGATGGTGTGCTGCTCCATTGCGCTGCGTTCCGCTTCAGTGAGCGGGCCGGGTTTCGTGAGGATCTGATCGGGCACATGGAGTTTGCCAACATCGTGGAGAATGCTCGAATAGCCGATCTCGTGTGCTTCCGTCTCGCCGAACCCACAAGCCGCCGCAAGGGCTTGGGCGTATCGCTGGATTCGCAGGACATGGGCGCCGGTGTCATGGTCCTTGGCCTCGGCGGCGACGGCGAGCATGTAAATTGCATCCATGTTCGCTTCATTCAGCTGTGCGGTACGGGTGGCGACACGCTGTTCGAGACGGTCGTTGAGCTGTTTTAAGTCAACCGCCTGTTGAAGCACGGTGTCGCTCATCTGCACCAAAAACTCCTGCTGAAACTTCAGGCTTGCCTCGGTGTCTTTCAGCCGGTGAATGTTGACAAATGTTACGAGACGGAACCCGATTTCGTCTTCGGAGACGGCAATGTGATTGTAAGACACGATGACCGGCAGTTGCTCGCCGTCGGCTCGAAAGAGCCTGGTTTCCAGCTCGCCTTTGGCGCAAAAGTCCTTCAGTGAATCAAGAAGCGGCTGGCGAGAAAGATCGTCTGGGTAGAGAGAAAAGACGCTTCCGTCCACGAGTTGCGTAACGCTCAGCCCGATCAGCTCCGCCGCCGGGGTGTTGACGTGTGCCATGACGCCTTGGCGCGAGAGCAACATCGCGGCGCAGGGAAGCGCGTCCATCACCTGCTTCACCTCTCGCAGGGTGGGGGGGTGTCGCGGGCTGGTCTCTCGAGGAGTTCCCGCCCTGAATTGTGAGTGTTCTGCAGCCGGCACAGCGAAGTTATTATATCCCGCAGGTGTCGGGTTCTGCTAAAACCGAGGCAGTTCGCTGTTGATCAGGTTCGATTTCTCCGATATCCTTGACAGATATGCAGCATGGCACGGCAGCAACGACGACTACGACCACGGCCACTCCGGCGGCCGGGCACTGATCGTCTCTGCGCGTGTTTGTTGCACCAGATGAAACGAGTTCAGCCGCCCGGATTGTCCCGGGCGGTTTTTCTTTCTATCGATTTCACCGCGGCGGCGCAGAGAGCGCGGTGGGTTCGACAGAAATGGCCTTACTCTGCGACCTCTGCGCCTCAGCGGTGAATTCTTATGGTAATCGCAATTCTCCCCGACGGCTCGAAACGTGAGCTTCCCGACGGTGCCAGCGTGATGCAACTGGCCGAGTCAATCGGAAAAGGCCTGGCCAAGGCCGCCATCGCCGGTCGAGTCGATGGTAAAGTCGTCGATCTTTCCCACAAACTCGTCGGCGAGCACCAGGTGAGCATCGTCACCGACCGCGACCCGGATGCGCTGCTCGTGCTCCGCCACAGCACGGCACATGTCATGGCCGAGGCGATTCAGCGAATCTGGCCGAAGGCTCTGCTGGCTTACGGCCCAGCGTTGGAAACGGGGTTTTACTATGACATCGCGCTCGACCAGCCGATTTCATCGAGTGATTTTGAGAAGATCGAGAAGGAGATGGCGGCGATCATCGCGGAGGATCGGCCGTTTAGCCGCTATGAGCTTTCGTTTGATGAAGGAATGAAGCGTCTGCAATCTGAGGGAAACAAGTACAAAGTTGACAACGCGCAGCGTGCCCAGGCCGGCGGGGCGGTGAGCCTGAGCTGGTATGCTACCGGGCAGTCTGGCAAGAATTGGGAAGACCTTTGCATGGGTCCGCACATTCCAAGCACTGGAAAAATCAAGGCGTTTAAGGTTGTAAGCGTTGCGTCATCCAACTGGCACGGCGATGTAAAACTCGACCGTTTTCAACGCATCTATGGCACCGCGTTCTTTGACAAGAAACAACTTGAAGAACACTTCAAGCTGCAGGAAGAAGCACGCAAGCGCGACCACCGCGTGATCGGCCCGGCGCTGGGGCTGTTTACAATTGATGAAAAGGTGGGGCAGGGACTGATCTTGTGGAAGCCGAAGGGGGCCGTTGTGCGTCAAGAGCTGCAGAATTTTATTGGCATGCACCTCAAGCGACAAGGGTACCAGCAGGTGTTTACCCCACACATCGGCAGACTGGACTTGTATAAGACCAGCGGGCACTTTCCCTACTACCGCGAGAGCCAGTTCCCCCCGCTGGTGGATCGCGAGTTCATCAGCGCAAAGGCTGAAGAGGGCTGCACTTGCGCGCAGCTTTCCAACCTGATGGAAACCGGGGAAATCGAGGGTTATCTGCTTAAGCCCATGAATTGCCCCATGCACATTCGCATCTACGCCAGCGAGCAGCGGTCGTATCGCGATCTGCCGATTCGCCTCGCTGAATTCGGCACCGTGTACCGCTGGGAAAAGTCCGGCGAACTCGGCGGGATGACCCGCGTGCGCGGCTTCACCCAGGACGATGCGCACTTGTTTTGCATGGAAGAACAAGTGGCGGCTGAAGTGCAGGGATGTCTTGAGCTGGTGAAGATCATCCTCGGCACGCTGGGCATGAAAGACTACCGCGTGCGCGTCGGCCTGCGCGACCCGGACAGCGCCAAATACGTCGGCGACCCCGCGCAGTGGGACCGCGCCGAAGCCGCCTGCCTCGCCGCCGCCGAGAGTTTGGGCGTCAATTTCAGCAAAGAGCCCGGCGAAGCGGCTTTTTACGGCCCGAAGATCGATTTCGTGGTCAAAGACGTCATCGGCCGCGAGTGGCAACTGGGCACCGTGCAGGTCGATTACCAACTGCCCCAGCGGTTCGAGCTTGAGTACATCGGCGCCGATAACAAACCGCACCGCCCGGTCATGATCCACCGCGCGCCTTTCGGCAGTATGGAACGGTTCATCGGCGTGCTGATCGAACATTTCAACGGCGCGTTCCCGCTGTGGCTGTCGCCGGTTCAAGTCGCGGTCTTGTCGATCAGCGAGAAGTTCAACGATTACGGCCAGCAGGTCGTCAACCAGCTAAAAGAAGCCGGCCTGCGGGTAGAGTTCGACAACAGCGGCGACAAAATCGGCGCAAAAATCCGCAAATATACGCTGGAAAAGGTGCCGTACATGCTCATCGTCGGCGAAAAGGAACAGGCGGAGGGCAAGGTGGCGGTAAGGCACCGGACTGAGGGGGATAAGGGGGCGGTGAGCCTGACGGAATTCGTCACCAAGGCAACGACAGCGGTAGGGGAGCGGCAGTAACAGAAAATGGCAGACCTCGCTGCCAACCTCCGTCGCCATATTGACGTCCTCGCCGAACTGATCGGCGAGCGCAATACATCGCGTCCGAGCGCGCTTGAATTGGCGCGCCGCTATCTCCGCAGTGAGTTGACGGCGATGGAGCTCGTTGTTGCGGAAACACCGTTCGAAACGCATGTGCGGTCAGCCTTAAACCTTGAAGTTGTTTTACCCGGTTCGAAGCCTGCAAAATCAACGCTAGTTATTGGTGCCCATTACGATTCTGCAGCGGGAACACCGGGCGCCGACGACAACGCGTCCGCCGTAGCGACGCTGCTTGAGATTGCTCGTGACCTTTCAGGGAGAAAGCTCAAGCGAAAAACGCGTCTCGTGTTTTACGACTGCGAAGAACCACCGCACTTCAACCTTGGCGAAATGGGCAGCCAATTTCACGCCATTCAGATGCGGCGAAATGGCGAGAAGCTGCTGGGCATGATTTGTCTTGAATCCCTTGGCTACTTCGGCGAGTGCCAGAAATTCATAAAGCCGCCGTGGCCGCTGCGACTCCTCGATTCTATCATTGGCCCACGCTATCTCATCGTCGTTTCAAACGTCGCCAGCATTCCATTCGGCGTACGCTTTGTCACAAAATTGTTTACCAGCGGTAAGCTCCCAATCTTTCCGGCTGCACTACCGGTGAAATGGGTTCCGGACATTGCGCTGTCAGATCATCGGGGCTATTGGGAGCAAGGATTTCGAGCGCTAATGATTACTAATACTGCACACTTGCGAAATCCAAATTATCACACTGCGAACGATCGACTTGAGACACTCAATATAGATCGATTAACGAAAGCTTGTCGCCAGATTCAAACCGCCGTCCGACGGCTGTTGTGAATCGCTCGCTTAGTTCGGGTAGATACTTCCCGTCGATTTTGTCGGGACGGACGTATTTGCCCAGAAAATCAACCGCGCCTTGCCGCTCACACCGCCACACCGCGCCTTCTACTGGATCGATCGCGCCATGAAAGCCGTTGCCGCGGGCGCCGGGGTCGCCTTCTAGAATCGCCATGACATCCTTAATCGAAATCGGCCCGCCGACGTGCAGTAGGTTCGGTACCAGCAGGCCTGCCGCGCGGCAGCGGTCGTCGAACTCGTCATGCAACGCGCGCGTCTGTCCGCGGATGAGGTCGAAGGCGACGGACGGTTCGTGCGCCAGTTCGTACCGCGTGCCGTGTGCCTGGCAGAACCATTCTCCGCTCACACGCTCGCCTTCCTGCAGAAACTCAAACTTCGCCACGTTTTTCCATCACCCACAGCGCAAAAAATTTGTGCTGGTCATATGGCGAAGAGATCGCGCGATAACCCGATCGCCCCAGCGGGATCAACTCGCTGTCCACGCGTGCAACCGCGACGTTGGAGCCGTCGAGTTTCTCACGCACGATGATGCGGTCGTGCTTGTCGCGCGCTTTCTCGGTCAGAATTTTCGCCTGGCCGAGCGTGAGCTTGTGATCGCCCAGGCCCAGCCGCGAGCCGGGCAGGTGGGCGATATGGCCATATGCTTTCATCCCCAGCGGGCGGGTGGATTTCTCGGGGGCCGGTTGCATTGGCTTCATTGTCGCCCGGGCATCGAACTGCGGCAACGTGGCGATGGCGCTTGCCCGCTGCTTCTCGCCGCCGTAGGTTGCTTTGCATGAGTTTGAAAGACGATCTGGATGTCATCATTCCGCTGGCGCGCTCTGCGGGGGCGATCGCTCGGGAACATTTTGGCCAAGTGGCCCGGCTCACCAAGACGCACGCCGCCGCCGACGAAGAGGCGGTGACGTTGGCTGATCGTGCCGTGCAGGCGCACATCGTCGCGGCGCTACGGTCGAGGTTTGCCGGCGACGGCATCATCGGCGAAGAAGACGAAACCGGCGCCGGAATCACGGTCGACTGCAAAGACCCTCAAGGCCGTAACTGGGTGATCGATCCGATCGATGGCACCAATAACTTCATCGCCGGGCTGGGTCATTTCGCGGTGTGCATCGGGCTGCTCGATCGTGGGCATGCGGTGCTGGGTGTTGTGTATGATGTCACCCGTGATGAAATGTACGCCGCAGCGAAGGGTTTTGGGGCGACGCTCAACGGCATGCCCATTTCCGTCCCCGCGGGGCCGATGTCGCCCGCGGCGATGCTGATGATGACCAGCAACCTCATCAAGCCCGACGGCACCGCGCCGGCCTGGGCCGGGCGGTTTATCTCACAAACGACGTGGAAACTGCGCATTCTCGGCAGTGCGGCGGTGGAGGCGGTGATGGTGGCGCGGGGCGTGGCGCATGCTGCGATCACCGTCAATGGCAAGCTATGGGATTGCATCGCCCCGGCGGCGATCGTACTTGAAGCCGGCGGAACGATTTCAGGCTTGCGGGGGGAGCCAGTCTTTCCCTTTGATTTGTGCGACTACAACGGTGCCAAGGTCCCCTATCTCAGCGCCGGCCCGCGGGCGGCGGAGGATATACTGCGGGAAATGAAGGACCATCCGTAATGACCCGCAATCCGCTTCCGGGCTGCGGTTTACTCCGCCGCACCGTTTTCCGTCCCGCGGCCACGATGCCTGACGACAACCGAGCCTGAATCCCAGCTTTCTCCGCCTCGCCGGTTACAATTTTGTGCATGATTCGATTCAGTCTTACAACAATTCTGCTGGTAACCTTGCTTGGCTGCGAACCGAAGGTGGCCGCATGGACGCGCAGCGAACTATATTTCGGCCTGTCGACCCGGTCCGGGCAGGCTGTTAACGACGATCAATGGGAGCAATTCCTGCGGGAAGTCGTCACCCCCCGGTTTCCCGACGGCCTGACCGTGGTCGATGCATCCGGGCAATATCGCGACACGAAGGGCACTTTGGTGAAAGAGCCAAGCAAAATCCTCATCGTCTGGCGGCAAACGACCGCCGAGGAAGATCGCAAACTCGACGATATTCGCAAAGTGTGGCGCGAGCGGTTCGACCAGGAATCGGTTCTGAGGATCGATCAACCCAGCGCGGGCCGGTTTGATTGACCCCCGGCCCGAGTGCTCGACGTAACTCCTGCCGTAACTATCGACATGAGCGACACTTAGTGTGGCCCGTAACAGTCTGCAGCCGGCAACGTACTCTAGTAGTAGCGTGCTGTCGGATGGAAGTTTCGGTCTTTCGAGTGCCAGCGTGCGGCTTTTCATGGCCGGGCAACTCAGGTAAGCTTTCGCAAATAGGTTTTCTGTGACGGTGGAACCAGGACGAAACTAGAGAGACTGGGGATTCAACCGCGGGATTGATGGATACAACTGCAAGCATGTCGGACATGGACGGTTACGGCGACGCGGTGGAACTCGCGCAACCCGTGATGCGTGACGTCGCTCCGCCGCCGGCGGTGGATAAGCATGTATGCCCATACTGCGGGCTTGCCGGGCCGAGGCCGGAGGGGC
Source organism: Phycisphaerales bacterium UBA2421 (assembly GCA_002343075.1). Taxonomy (GTDB): domain Bacteria; phylum Planctomycetota; class Phycisphaerae; order Tepidisphaerales; family Tepidisphaeraceae; genus UBA2421. The sequence goes on from DDRH01000005.1 coordinate 107,023, forward strand.
CATGCGTCCGCTGTACCATCGAAGACTCTCCGCAAACCCGCCAGGCAACCAAGGCCCGCATCGGCCCGTGGTATGTGTTGCAGAGCCGCAACCCTGCCGCGCCGGGGATGAAGTGGTCTACATTGCTGGCGCTGGTCAGAAAGGGCCAGGTTACGCCCCGCGCGGTTGTTCGCGGGCCGACCACGAACCAACTGTGGCGCCTCGGCAGCCAGGTAAAGGGCCTCAGTCGCGAATTCGGCGTGTGTTATTCATGCGGCGGGCGGGTCGACCGGACTGCCAACCAGTGCCCACACTGCGATCGCCTGCAAGAGCCGCCGGCCAACCCCGATCAATTGCTTGAATCGCGCGAGTTACCGCGCCGACCTGAGCCTGCTGCCGAAAGCCAGCCAACGAGTGAGGCCACCGCCCTCGCAACAGTGGGACCCGCCCGCCCCGATGCCGGCCTGCTCACTGCCCGAGAATTGGCAGCGGCGTTTCAACTGCAATTCAGCGGCGACGATGACGAAGTGGCGGTCGCACCCGCGCCATCGGCGCAGCGCAAGCAAGAACGCCGCCCAGCCGTGGAAGTGGCACCCGTTGCGTTACCAGCGGTCAAAACACCCGCACCCGCAGCGCGCAAGCCGCGTCGTGCCAGGCGAGCGCTGATGGTGCTCTCGCTGCTCGGCATGGCGGGAGCTGCAGCGGTGATCTGGCTCAATCCGGAGTATCAGGCCAAGGCACGCGAGCTTGTCAGTGCTGGCATGGCGACGGTTTCAAAGCAGTTGAGTTCAAGCACCGGCGCAGAGCCGCCCGCGACCGCTGGACACGATCCCGCAGCATCAGCCGATCACAACGCGTCGAGCGTGCCTCCGACGTTGGGGCAGCCAAAGCCCGCGGAAGACAATCGCCACACTGTTCAACGTGAAAAGTCGGCGGCACCAGCTGGCAACGCGCCGGCGGTTAAGCTGCCGACTGACCCTGAAGAGATTCGTCAGTATGTCCGCACACTCCGGTCTACGGCGATTGATGCCGAGGCTGCGGGAGACGATGCCAAGGCCGTCGTGCAATATGAGCAGATTCGCAAACTTCCGCGCGAGTATTGGCCCAGCGATCTTGACCTTCGGCTGGAGGCAGCCAAGGCTCGCTCACGGTAGGGGTTCATCGAGCCTGAGGTAGATGTGACCGGGCAGTTTGATGATCTGCACGCCGCCGTTGCTGCCGTGCCGGCCGGAGCATGGGCCGTCGGCGTGAGCGGGGGGGCCGACAGCGTTGCACTGCTGCGGCTGCTCGCCTGCCGGCACGACCTCACCCTGCATGTCGTTCATCTGAACCACCAGTGGCGCGGTCAGGAAAGTGACGACGATGCCGCATTCACGGCACAACTTGCCGCCGAGCTAAACCTGCAGGCCACAATTACCGCTGAGGTTTCCGCGGCCAGCCCGGTTCGTCTGCCCAACAATCGCGAAGCCCGTGGCAGGGCGATGCGCGGCGAGATTTTTCGGCAGGTGGTATCGCAGCACGATCTGGCAGGCATCTTGCTAGGCCATCACGCCGACGACCAGGCGGAGACGATTTTTATGCGGCTGGCGCGCGGGTCTTCGGTGCATGTGCTGCGGGGTATGTCTGCCGATGCAATTGTCGGCGGCGCGCGACGGCTGCGGCCGTTGCTTGATGTGCGTCACAGTCGGCTCGTGGCGTTTCTGCAGGCGATTGGTCAGCCGTGGCGGGAAGATAGTAGCAATGCGTCGCCCGACTTTACGCGCAACCGCGTTCGCAAGGTGCTACAGCGGCATCCGGCGTTGTTCGAGCGGGCGATGACCCTCGGGCGGGCGACGGCAGAGTTGCTGACCCACATTGAATCGACGACCGCACATCTGCCCGAGGCATTTGAAACGCGCCGCCTCGCGCGAAGCGGCGTGCTGGTGGGGCGGTGGCAGGCGGTCGGTTGGCTGGTGGCGCGTGGTGTGCCCGCGGTCGAGTGCAGTTCAATAGTGGCCGATCGGCTGATCGACATGTGTCGCGACGCAGCAACCCCCCCACGTCAGCATTTCCCAGGAAAAGTGCTCGTTCGACGCACGCGGGGAGTCATCTCGGCGCAACCGACTGTGTAGCCGGCTCGGCGGTGCGCTGGTCGTACACGCGCTGCATGAGCGCTGCGGCCTTGGAGGGATTGCGGTAAAGTCGCATCGCCTCCTCCAGATATCGTTCGGCTGCGTCGTACTCGCGACGGGTCAGCGCCACAAACCCAGCCTGGTACCACGCCTCGGGCATCTCGGGCAGCCGGGCGATCGTCTCGTCGGCCTGCGCAGCCGCTTCTCTTAACTGGTTTTGGTTCACCAACTCCGAGACGAGCAGCAGCCGCAGCTTTCCGCTGGACGGTCTAGCATCCACGCTGTATTGGTACAAAGTGAGTCGGTCATCGAATTGGCGAATGTAACTCAACGTCCACACCGAACAGGCCATCACCAAAACCGTTCCAATGACAACGCCCGTCCTGCCGATCGACCCCAGCCCCATCGCCGCCACGATAATGACGAAGGTGCTCGGCAGATAGAGCAGTCGTTCACCCATGATCGTGCCGATCAGGGTGGGTGCGTTGCTTATCACGCAGTATGTGATCGCCATTGCCAACAGCACAAAACCAATTACTCGATCTCGCTTCAGCCAAGCTGCCAGCGCGCAGGCGCACCATACCACCGCCGTCGCTATGCCGAGCCAGAGATAACGGTCGGTAGCGGCGACATTTGGAGTGGTGAACGCGTAGCCGTAGTCGAGGCTGAGCTGCGACGGAAACAGCATGAGCTGCGCATATCGTCCGAGGATTGCAACTGGTGCCAGCCACCGGTCGATGCCCGTCGCGAGAATTATGGGTTGCTGGGTCCAATCCAGCAGGGAGCGATCCCACCAGAACTTGAGCGTCGCTTCGCGGAACAGGATGTATCCCGCCCAGGTCCATGTCAGCATCAGCACGAGTAACACCATGCCGCTGCGCCGGTGACCGGGGGTGATGCGCAGCAGCCGGTGCTGAATGAGTAAGATTAGCGGCAGGAGGATTCCCTGTTCCTTGCTTAGGATTGCGATGACTGCGCACGCCCAGATTGCCATCACCCGCGTGCCGGTCATGGGGCGCAGGAAAAGTATCATCGCCGTGACCATCGCCAGGGCGCAAAGGGTCTCGGCCCGCCCGACGACGCTGGCAACCGCCTCGGCGTGCACCGGATGCACTGCGAACAAGCAACCCGCCAGCATCGCCACCGCGGCGTGCCGAGTGCGCGCGGCGGGCAAAAGAAACGGCCCTTCAGGGGTTAGATCGGGCTTTTGGCTCAAATCACGCCTGCGCAGGCCGGGGTGCGTAGCAAACTTCATGATCCGACGCGTGAGTTCGGCCACTGCTGCAGCACAGCCGGCGTGCAGGAGGATGTTCACTGCAAAAAATGGCCAGATTGACGACGGGTGAAGGTGCTTCTGCACCGCGTATGAGAGTGAAACCAGCGGGCGATACAGGTTATCGACGCCGCCGTTGTAACTTTCGGTCAGGTAGCGAATCCAGTTTTCCGGGGGACTGATGCGGTCATCCATCTGCAGCAATAAAACGTCATCGTATACGAAATCATTGCGCAGGCAGATCGCAAACAGAGCAACCGCCAGCATGAAGGCGACCGCGGAGGGCAAAACATGCAGATATCGAGCCACGCTGATGGAAGTTTACACGGGTTTATGGAATCCATGTAATCATGTAGACGACCCCTGTGGCAAGCACGCGCCAACGGGCACGATTGTCGATTGCAGATCGGATATAATGTCGCATGTTGAAAGTGCGAACACTTGAGTTGCCGGGAGAGCAGACCATGACGGGCAGATATCGTCCAACTGCGTTTACGCTTGTAGAACTGCTGGTCGTCATCGGCATCATCGCCATCCTAATCTCGCTGCTGTTGCCATCATTGCAGCGGGCGAAGGTGCAGGCCAACAGCACCGTGTGTAAATCCAACCTCCGCTCGCTCGGGCAGGCGCTACGGATTTATGAGGCCGAGAACAAGGGCTTCTTGTTTCCCATTCGGTCGCGAATCGAAAGTCCATTGTCGCCGACTGGATATCGCTACGAAACCTGTGGCACCAATCGCCCGCCGCACGAACGGTGGCCAGCCATCGTGTTTTCGAAGGACCTCGGTGCGCTCAGGCAGCCATTGCCCTACGACCCGGCCACCTATACCGAGTCACCGTATGACCCGATTCGCTTCCCCGCGGCACCTTTTACGCCGAGAGTTTTGCTTTGCCCGTCTGATTTTGAACCGGTCGAGGCTCATTCATATGTCGTGAACCAGCATTTGGCCGATGCGGGCATCAAGGCCAATAGTCGGAACTTCGGCAAGCTGACCAGCACGCAGGTGGTTGTGGCGGGCGAAAAGCGGACGCAGGAACGCGACTATCATATGGAGCGACTCGATTTCGATCGCGTGGTGGAGCGTTTTCGTCACGGCGTGCGTCTTGGCAGCAACTTTCTGTATTTTGACGGGCATGTCGATACGGTTCTGCCCAACGAGGCACTCACCGGTGTAGACCCTTGGGACCCCATTCCCGAAACGCCCAAGACGCCGAATCCATAGCGGCAACGCGCGAACACCATGAGCGACAGCGATCCATCCAGCCATCCGCAGCCGGGCGTGCCGCATCCGAGCAAGCCGCCGGGCTGGCTCGCGCCCCTGGCGGTTGTGCTGGGTCTCGGATTGATCGGGGTTTTTGTATGGCGATCAAGTTCTTCCGGCCCGAGGGTGGGGGAGAAGATTGAACTTGCACCCGTGTCCGAGGTGCGTGCCAATGGCAGGGGTTTCGCGGAGAACGCTGCCAATGCGTTGCGCAATCTCGGCAGAGATCGCCGGCCCACATCGCGCCCGGCGAGGGCTCCGGCACGATAGCCTCCTCAATCGCGTTTCAGCGTCGGGCGCGTTTCAGCGTCCGGCCTGCAGCCGACCGTCACCCCAGCGTAGCGACAACTGCTGCTTGCCTTCGACAAGCTGAGAAAGGGGCTTTCCCAGCGCCTCGGCGCGCCAGCCTTGCATGATCGGGTGTTGATCGAGCGCGCCACCTTCGGCGATGAGACGGTCAAACTCGCCAATCTCCTGCCGGCTGGTCACCACAGCGGTATCGATGCCGCGGGAAAGGCAGATTAACTGCGCCGCCGACCAGAGCGATTCGGCCCGGAACCGTTCTGTCGGGCTAGGTTCGAGCGGTTTTGGCGCGACGATGCCGGCCGGCGGATTGGCCAGCGCTTCGAGCGTGCGGCTGACGATTTCGCGCCCGTGTTGCTGGATGACCGGCCGCGAAAGGAACTTCACGCGTTCCAGGCGATCGAGCGTCTTCGCCGGCTGCCGCGAAAGGTCGATGAGTGCTTCATCTTTCAGCAATGCACGGGGGGGCATGTTTTCGTGGCGCGCCGTTGCGTCGCGCCAGATCATGAGCGTTTGCAGCACCGCCAACTGTACCACCGTGAGCGAACCGGCACCGCGCAGGTGATAAAAGTCGTCCGCGGAGTTGAAACCATATCGATCCGGCGCGCATCGCGCCGAGCACTCGGCGGCGACCCACGCCGTATGGTTGAGCGCATCGATCTGCGCCTTGAGCTGCGCAGCCATCGCGGGCAAAAATCGCACGTCGTCGGCTGCATATCGAAGCTGGCTCGGAGAGAGCGGACGACGTTGCCAGTCGGTGAAAGTATGACCCTTAGAGAGCTTGATCGAAAGCAGTTCGAGTACGAGCTTGCTCAGCGCAACCGGATAGGCCATCCCGCAAAATCCCGCGGCGACCTGCGTGTCAAACACGTTGGCGGCCTGCCGGCCAATATTGCGAAAAACCGGCTCAATGTCCTGTTCGCCGGCATGCACGAGCTTCTCAATCGCCGGATCGGCCAGCAGTTCCCAAAACGGTTCCAATGCCACATCGGACAGCGGATCTATCAGAAAGATGTCAGTGGTGGTGGCGACCTGTACCAGGCAAAGTTGCGGGTGATAAGTCATCTCGCCAATGAACTCGGTGTCGTAAGCACATCTGCCCGCGGCGCGGACGTGGTCGATCATTCGGTGGAGCGAGGCGTCGTCGCCGATCAGCGTCGCCTGCCCGCGGGGGATGAGCGGGTGATCGGGCAGATTCTGGTCGGGCAGGTTGTCGTCGGCATGCGCCGAATCGTGGCTACGCGACCGATGACGGGTGCGATATGACAAATGCGACTGCGCAATCCGATTTGATTCGCGCGGCTTGGGACGGTCCATCGCTCAACCATACTCGGCGGCGGGATGATCTGCACGCGGGCCGTGTAGCCGGATGTCTTGCGAGCCAGACGCGATGACCTGTGCCGCACGGCTCGGATTTCTAGTTGACTATTGCCGTGCAACGGGCGATAAAATGTTTCGACGTTTCAGGACGTCTGCGGTCCGCGCGAAGGGCAGCGCCCACCTGATTGATGTTCGTTGTGCAACAACACTCACGATTCTCTTCAAGTCTCACTTCGCGGGCGGTGAGCAATTAATGAGGAGATCGTCATGTCTGATTTGGCCGGCCGCAATCCGCGGCACCTGCAGCAACAGCACAAGTTGGCTAAAGACCTCATTCGCGCCGCCCGCGGGGGCGATGCCGATGCGAATTCGCGCCTCAAGCGCGCCTTTCCTGGCCACAGCCGCTACCGACTTGCCGATGCCCAGCTTGTCATCGCGCGGGATGCAGGGTTTGAAAGCTGGGCCAAGCTCGTGCGCCATGTCGAACAGCAAGAACTTGCCGCTGCGGGTGCGGCGCTGCGTCACGGCGATGCCATCGAGTTGCGGCGGTTGTTTGCCGGGAGCGAGTTTCTCCGATCGCAGATCAACGCGCCCCACTTCGATTTCGGTCGGCGGGCGATTCACTGTGCTGCGAAGGACGTTGCGTTGATTGATGTCCTGCTCGAGTTTGGAGCGGATCCAAATGCGGGAAGCAACTGGGAGAATGGGCCGTTTGTTCCGCTGGATGAAGCGACCGAGGCATCGGCGCGACACCTGATCTCACGCGGCGCGACGCTGACCGCCAACGCGGCGGCGCGGTTGGGGTGGGCTGATGAGCTGCGCGCGATGCTCAGTGAAAACAGCGAACTGGTTCATACCCGCGGCGGTGATGGGAAGACGCCGCTGCACGAAGCCGCGACCGTGGCGATTGCTGATCTGCTGATCGATGCCGGCGCGCATCTCGATGCGCGATGCATCGATCATCGTTCAACCCCCGCGCAGTATGCGCTTGTGTCACGTCCGCAGGTTTGCCGCAGGTTGCTTGAACGTGGTGCGACCGCCGACATTTTCATGGCGGCGCATCTCGGCGATGCGGAAACTGCTCGAAAAATTCTGGCCGACGAGCCGAACGTGGCGGGGGCGCGGGTGAATTTCCCGGGTTATGACCTCGTCCCACCCAAGCACATTTATTGCTGGGAGCTTGGTTGGAACAAGTCGGCCCGGCAGGTGGCGATCGAAGCGGGCCACCCAGGCGTCGTCGCGGTGATCGATCAATACTCCGCCGAGAAGACGCGATTGCTCGATGCAGCTTGGGCGGGGGATGAAGCCGCAGCGCAGGCGATCGTCGCCGGGGCGCCGGACATCCTCGCGAAACTGACGTCGGATGATCATAAGTTGTTGCCGCACGCCGCGCACCTGCGAAACGATCCCGCGGCGCTGCTGATGATTGATCTGGGCTTCGACCCGACGGCCACCGGACTTGACGGCGGATCGACACTCCACCAGGCCGCGTGGACGGGAGCCGCAGCGCTCGTCGAGCGGCTGCTAAAAGCCGGGCGGTGCGATCTCGAACAGAAAGACCCAACGCACGGCTCGACGCCGCTCGGCTGGGCGGCCCATGGGGCGAAGGCGTGCCAGCATAAGAAGGGTGATTATCTGAAGACGGTGCAGTTGCTCGTCAACGCAGGGGCGCGGCTCGATATCCCCGCCAATAACGCAGGTACGACGATGATACAGCAGGCCGAAGGCAACCCCGCCGTGCAGGAGATGCTGCGCAAGCTCGGCGCGAGTTAGCGGCTCGTGAATTCGACTCGATGCGGACCTTATCCGATTGCGGCCAGCCGCGCAGCGCCTTGGGCGGCGTGGAAGTCGTGCTCGCCGAAGTGGAGTTGCCAATCAGGGCGCGCGACGCTGGTCAGGTGGTCGTCGCAGGCAGACTTAATCTGTTGGCCAATGCGCCGAAGCCGCGTGCCAATGCCGCCGACCAGCAGCACATGATTTGGACGATAAATCGCGTGGCCGATGCGAATCGCCCGCACCAGCGCCCGGATGGGCGGCTGATCGGCGTCGGCCGACTGGAGAAATGCATCGGTCGAACCGTATCGCGCAACCAGCACCGGCACGCCGATGTATCCTTCGAGGCTTCCGCGCCCGCCGTCGGGGCCGATGCATTCATGGCCTTCGATGCTGACATCGATCTGGCCGATGTGTCCCGGCGAAGCGCCTTCGATCATCAGTGGTATGCCGTCGTCAAGCACGCCCATGCCGACGCCGGTGCCGATTGCAATGGACATCACGCGTCCATTCAGGCGTTTGGCCGCGATGGCATCGGTCGCGGTGGCGACGGCGTCGTTAATGATCTGCACCGCAGGCACGGCGTCGCCAAACGCTCGGCGGACGATTTCATCCAGCGTTACATTCATCAAACCCGGCACATTCACGCTGAGCGTGATCATGCGTCTTTCGCGGTCAAGTAGACCCGGGACACAAATGCCGGCAAAGTCGCAGGCGAGCGATTTGCCTTGCACTGCCTGCCTCAGCGCATTGACGAGAGAGTTGGTATCCGGTCGCGCGTAGAAAGGCGATTGTGCAGTCCAGTGTGTTTTGGTTGGGGAAGCTGTTGAGGGTGCGGAGGACGGGGTCAATGAACCGCCCCCGCCGGGGCACTCGATCAGCGCGAGTTTGGCACTGGTTCCGCCGATGTCGATTCCGAGGGATATCATGAGTTTTCGTAAGCTCGCAGAAACTCTTCCCGCGCAATCCCTGATTGGGTGAGGATTGTGCGGAGCGTCGATGACTTCAGCGTGGTGTGGTTGGGCATGGTTAACGGTGTGGTGGACCCGTCGAGATTCTGGCGACTCATCGAGATGTGTTCCCGTTCGCGCACGGTTACAAATCCCTGCCGCTGAAGTGCTCCGAGCACGCGTGACTTTGGCGCGTCGATGGGAAACTTTGGCATTACTTGACGCTGGCTTCAGTAAGAAAAGCCTCAATGACCTCTGAATCCGGATCGAACGCATTCTCGCCGAACGTCTCAATGTGGAACTTGATCGCCGATGTTACATCGGCCAGGGCTTCGTCGTAGGTATCACCTTGGCCGACCACAACGCCCTTCAACCCGAGCGGATAAGCTACATAGCCGTCGGAATGTCGTTCTAAAACGATTTTCATAGACATGATTGTAACATACTTGCCCAGGCAACGTGCGTTTTCTCGCTCAAACTCTGGGATGACGGTTTATTCAGCTAGAGCATAGCCTTAGTCGGCCAACTTCCGCCGCTGAATCAGCAGTTCTGCAGCGTCAACTCCCTCCAGGTCTGTAGACCAGCTTTGTCCGGCGTCGAGCGTAACGGTTCCCTGTTGGGACCATGAGTCGTTCGCTTTCACGATGAGCCGATAGGTCCCCGCCGTCGGGGCGGTGGTGTGCCAGTGGCCGTCGGCGTGTTTCTTGGCCACGACGGGTGCCGGCCGCCAGTCGGCGGGGCGTTTGGGGTGCGGGGCGTGGCCCTTGTTGGCCACGTCGTAGAACTCGGTCAGTAGCTTCGGAAACACATCCAAAACCCCCCGGCTGTACCACCAGCAATGCCCCATGCTCTTTGTTTCGCGGGTAACTTCGGCATGTTTGGCCACTTCATCCTCCCTGCAATCGTCCCCTTCGCCCACAAGCCGGATGCCCGCAATCAGGTCCTTGTTGCCCTCACCCATAAACTCCACCTGCTCGCGCCAGTCCTTGGCAAATCGGTCGTACGCGAAGCGATACACCTGTGGAATGTATTCGTCCCACGTCGGATTATCCGTCCAGCGGCTCCAACTGGGCCAGTCGATGAGATAGTTTTCCATCGCCCAGGGGTGCGGGCCGGGTGAAAGCGAGATGATCAGATCAGGCCCGCCCGCTTCGCGCATTTCTCGCACAAATCGCTTGCTGAACGCCTCAACCTTCTGCATGCGCCACTCGACCCACTTCGGCTCACGCGGATCGTCGGGCGCATCGCGCCCGGTCTCTTGTTTGTACATGTTCCTTGTGAAGTCGTCGTAGCCCATGTCGATGTACGGCCAGACGATGCGGTCATCGAGCTGAATGCCGTCGATGTCATACTTGACGATGGCGTCTTTCACGATGCCGATGAGCAGATCTTGAGCGTCGGGGTGAAGTGGGTTGAGCCAGATGAAGCCGTTCTTGGCGATGACATCGCCGTTCTTGTCGCGACTGAGCCAGTCCTGCCGGGCGGCCAGTTCGTTGGAAGTCCCCTTCACTGCCGCCATGAAGCCGTACTCGAACCATGCGATGTACACGAGGCTGTTGCGGTGAGCTTCGATGAGAGTTTCCTGCAGCAGATCCCGTTGTAAGGCTGGCTTGTCTGGAGATGGATTTATCTTCATGTCGACACCCGTGACGGCCTTCAGTGTCGGGCTGGGGAACTCGGTGTAGCCGTTCTTCCAGACTTCGACATAAACGGTGTTGAGGCCGATCTCCCGAAGCTGTTTCATTGAAAGTGCGGTGTTTTCAGGCGAACTGATGGCGTGATTGGCGGTGGTGGTGACCCACGTGCCGCGTAACTCCGGCTCGGCGGCACTGGCTGGCTGCATCAAGCCGGGGCTCATGCAACCAGTTTGAAGGGCAATCACAACGAGGATTATCAACCAATTGCGCATAATTATATAATAATCGATTCGGCGGTAGATTTACAGCGTGGAACAGGGAATTGATCGCCGATAGGATAAAAATTCGCCGATTGCGCAGCCGTTCGGCAGGTTAGAGGATGCGTTTGAACTCGGAAGTGAGCAAGTTGCCTGATGAATGTTGAACGAGGCCGACCGGATCTTCTGGGGGCACAGATTGATCGCGACGGCGTGAACTTCTGCGTCTATTCGCGCCATGCCAATGTGGTCGAATTACTACTCTTCGACCGCCCCGACGCCGCAGAGCCTTCCTGCACGATCATTCTCAACCCCGAGCACCATCGTACGGACAGCTACTGGCATGCCTGGGTGCAGGGGGTTGGACATGGGCAGATTTATGCCTATCGATGTCACGGCCCATACGCGCCCGATCATGGCCACCGGTTTGATGCGGCCAAGATTCTCATCGACCCCTACAGCCGGGCCGTTCACACCCCGCCGGGGTATGACCGAAACGCGCTGAAGCAGCCGGGCGGCCCGATCGACATCGCCATGAAGAGTGCCGTGCTCGACCCGACCCGGTATGACTGGGAAGGTGACAAGCCCGTTCGATGCCCGCCGGGGAAAACGATTGTGTATGAGATGCATGTGCGGGGATTTACTGCGCACGAGTCGTCCGGGCTTGAGCCCGCTCGCCGCGGAACCTACGCGGGGCTGATTGATAAGATTGACTATCTGAAAGACCTCGGCATTACGACCGTCGAGCTGTTGCCGGTGCACCAATTCGATGTGCAGGAGACCCCCTCGAAGCTCACGAATTATTGGGGCTATACCACGGTTAGTTTCTTCTCACCGCACGCGCAATTCAGCATCGCGCGCGACCCGCTCGCAGCGGCGGACGAGTTTCGTGACATGATCAAGGCGCTGCATCGAGCGGGAATCGAGGTGATTCTCGATGTGGTATACAACCATACCGCCGAAGGGAATGAGACAGGCCCGACGTTTTGCTACCGCGGGTTTGAAAACACGGCTTACTACATCCTGGAAAAGGACCGCAGCAAGTATTCCAACTTCACCGGTTGCGGTAACACGATTAATGCCAGCCATTCGGTGGTGCGGCGAATGGTGCTCGACAGCCTGCGGTATTGGGTGCAGCACATGCACGTCGATGGTTTTCGATTTGATCTCGCCCCGATTTTTGCCCGCGATCACAAGGGGCGCGTGATGAAAGATCCGCCGATTGTGTGGGAAATGGCCACCGATCCTGCTCTGGCAGGTGTGAAGCTCATTGCCGAGCCTTGGGATTGTGCCGGGCTAAACCAGGTGGGCCATTTCGGGGGGCATCGCTGGTCGGAATGGAACGACCACTTCCGCAACGACGTCCGGAAGTTTGTCCGCGGCGACGGCGGGGCCATTCGCGGGCTGGCTTCACGCATTCTTGGCAGCCCCGACCTTTTCGAGCGAGACGGCCGGTGCGCCGAAAACAGCATCAACTACGTCACTTGTCACGACGGTTTCACGCTCAATGACCTCTACAGCTACGGCAGCAAGCACAACGAGGCCAACCTGGAAGACAATCGCGACGGCACCGAAGATAACCTCGGCACCAACTGCGGAGCGGAAGGGCCGACCGAGGACGCATCGGTGAACGCGCTGCGCGATCGGTTGTGTAAGAATGCCATGGCAATTCTCATGGTTTCGCTCGGCACGCCGATGATCAACATGGGCGACGAAGTCCGCCGCACACAAAATGGCAATAACAATGGCTATTGTCAGGACAACGAGTTGAGTTGGTTTGACTGGCGACTGGTGGAACAGAACCGGGTGTTCCACGAGTTTGTGAAGAGCCTGATTCGACTACGGCTCGAGTCGTCTCCGGTGGTTCGAGAACATCGCACGCTCGCCGAGCGGCTTCGGCACGCAAAGATCCGGTGGCATAGCACCAAGCTTCGCCAAGCCGATTGGGCCGACCACAGCCGCTGCGTATCGGTCACCATTACAACTGCAGGTGGCGATGAAGTTTATCATCTGATCTTCAACGGCAGCGAGTACGACCTGGACTTTGACACCCCGCGCCCGCCGAAGCCGCGCAACGCCTGGCTGCGGCTTCTCGATACTTCTCTTCCCGCGGGAGAAGAAGTGCGGACACACCAGACCGGCGTGCCGATCGAGAAAGGACCCTACAATGCCAAGGCGCGCAGCGTGGTGGTGTTGTGGGGCATGTTGCACGCACCGGTCGATCTGACCGAACCCGATCCGGGTGAGTCGTAGCTTTGCAGTTGCATTGGATAGCGCCCCCTATTCGCATCGCAGCCAGTTGTGCTTAGAATCGAGCGGTCGGGGCAGTTTGAACTTTTTTTCTGGAGATCTCCATGTCACAATTCAACGTTCCTCCACCTCCGCCGCCGGGGTCGATGCCTCCGAGTTATGGCCAGCCGGTGGGATATGGCCAGCCGCAGCCGACCACCACGAGCGCAGCAGCGATTATCAGCCTGATCAGCGGCATTCTGGGTTGTTTCGTAATCACCGGACTCATCGCCGTCATCACCGGCATTTTTGGTATCAAGGCGACGAGCAATCCGAATGTAAAAGGTCGGGGTCTGGCGATTACGGGGATCATCCTTGGGCTGGTTTTTTCGCTCATCAGCATCGGCATCGGCGGCACAATGTTCTGGGGAATGGGTAAGTTTAAGGAGCTTGCCGGCGAGGCTGCTCGCCCGTTTCTGGCATCCATTGTCGATGGCAATCTCTCTGAGGCCGCCGCCAACACCACCATGTCACCAACTGAGTTGGGTTCATTGCGAGACGAGATGAAAGACTGGGGCAAGGTGACGGGAGTCAGCATGAGCTGGAATGGCATCAATGCACGGCAGACCAACGGCCGAAACACCATCGAGATGCGCGGCACCGCGACGTTCGAGAAGGCCGGCGCAAAGCAGTTCAGCATTTCCCTCGACGACGGCGGGGCCGGTAAGTTTAAGGTCGTCGACATCAAGTTTGACTGACCGCCACCCTTGCCGATCCATGCGGATGCCGATCGAGGGCCAGGATGTAGACCGGTCGATTAACACCCCGCGGGCGACTTCGAGCGTCGCCCGCGGGGTTGTTTCTACATCGTGCTAGCTGCGCAGGGTAGCGCCCAAGGTTGCCTTGGCCGCCGCCACCACCTTTTCCACTGACGCATCCACATTTTCGCTGGTGAGCGTGCCTGTCGGCGAGCGGAAGACCAAGGTGATGGTGACACTTTTCTGCGACTTTTCCAGAGGTTTGCCGCGATAGGTCGTGACGTAATCGACATCCTCGAGCTGCGACAGCTTCTGCTCCTGCACCAGCTTCTGTATGGCCGCAAATCGCGTCTGTTCACCGACAACTAGCGAAAGGTCGCGCCGCACCGCAGGAAACTTCGGCAGCGGATTCAACTGTCGAACATGTTGCGTTCCATCAACCAGCACAGGCAAATCCAACTCGGCTGCTACCACTGCCTGACGCAAGTCGAGCTTCTCCGCAACGGGCTTGCTGATAACCCCGATCACGCCGATTTCGTCGCCGTTCCACAGCACTTTGCCGGTCGATCCCGCGGCAAAGCCTTCAGCTTGGCCGGGGACGATCTCGACTGACTTTCTCGGGTCCAGTGAGGCCAGCAGGACTTCCAGCGAGCCGCGCAGGGCTCGATAATCGCATGCGCCAACAAATCCGAGTCGCTTCCGCTCATCGACGCTGCCGTCGGGCGCGTGCCAGAATGTGCTGCCCATCTCGAAGAGCCTCGCACCAGTCACGCCGACGGTGTGATTGCGCGCCACGGCTTCGATCAGGCCGATCAGAATGCTCGGACGAAGGTTGCTGTCGGCCTTGCGCGTCTTTGGGTCGGCCTGGCACAGGCGCACACCCTTCGGCGCGAATAACTCTGCCAGCCCGTCGGTGGCGAAGCTGAACGTGACCGCCTCAAAAAACCCACTGCCGATGAGACTCTGGCGGATCTTCTCCTCGGCTTTGCGGCCAAGCTCCGGGGGGGTGAGTTGAATCTGAATCGTCTCGCGCACACCAATGTGGTGATAGCCGACGATTCTTGCCACTTCCTCAACCAGATCGACTTCGATGTTCAAGTCATTTCGATACGATGGGATGACGCATTCGATCGCGTCGCCCCTGTCTTTCGGCGTCAATTGCAGGCGGGCCAGTGCGCTGACCGCATCCTGCTTTTTGATGTCGATCCCGAGCACCCGTTGCAGCTTCGCCATGCGCAGCGTCAGCAGTTTCGGCGGCGGCTGGGCTGACCCTGCCTCGACAATGCCAGACAGCAACTCGCCTCCGGCAGTCTGGACAATGAGCTGCGCGCACCGCACCGCGGCGATTGGCGGCAGGGCGGGGTCGATTCCTCGCTCGAATCGATACGATGCGTCACTCTTCATCGTGAGCATGCGGGCCGTCCGTCGAACCGATAGCGGGGCGAACAGTGCTGATTCGAGCAGGATGTTTCTCGTCGCGCCCGACACTTCGCTGTGCAGCCCACCCATCACCCCCGCCAGCGCGATCGGCTTCTGCGCGTCACAGATGCAGAGCATGTCGGCGGCGAGCTTTCTCTCGTGCCCGTCGAGCGTCACGAGCGATTCGCCCGGGCGCGCGGTGCGCACCACGATGTGCCCATCGGTCACCCGGTCCAGATCAAACGCATGCAGCGGCTGACCGAGCTCGAGCATGACGTAGTTCGTGCAATCCACCACATTGTTGATCGATCGCACCCCCGCAGCCTCAAGTCGTTTGGCCATCCAGCCGGGTGAGGGGCCGATCTTCACATTTCGAATCACCCGCGCGCCGTAGTAAGGACAAAGCCCCAGATCAGCGATCTCAACCTTGCACGCCGAGCTGGCCGGCGTTGTCACCTCGGTGACGACCGTCTTCACCGGCTCGAACGGCCGAGTGAGCAGCGCCGAAAGCTCCCGCGCCACGCCGGCATGAGAGAGACAGTCGCCGCGGTTGCTGGTGACCTCGACATCAAGCACGGTGTCATCGCCGTGTTGTTCGATGACCTCGACAGGCAGACCGCCGAAGGTGAGCGCGTCGGCGAATGCGCGCGGGTCTGATTCGCCGGGAAGGTAATCTTTAAGCCAGTTTAGACTGATTTTCATGGTCGATTATTGAGAGGAAAGATCAGGGTAAATTCGGTGGCCGGGGTCTCCGTGGTCGGTCTGCTCAGGGTCGCACCGCCGGGGCGAGGATTCGGCAAAACTGTCCGATCGACGCAGGGGTTCGATGAAAAGAGGGGCGAGGCGACCGACCTCGAACCAGCAATCGATTTTCGCCACCGCTGGCACCCCGTCAAGGTGAATCGTGATTTTGGCTTGCAGTGCATGTTATTATCGGCAATCTGCGATCGCGCAGAACCTGCCGAAACGTCCGTTAAAGTTTGCGCGATTTATTGGCCGACGATTGTCGCGGTAAGACTGCGTGACGCGGGCAAGGTGGCCCAGTGCGACACGCCCGGCGGCAACGGATTGCCGGCGGAGATACGCTTCAACAAGGAGGTTGGCCGACCCCTCAACACACCCCATTTTCCGTGGCGGAGCCGCGGGTCTGAGTCGCTGATTGCGACACGCGCACTCTGTTTTCAACCTTTTTCCAAGACCGGCGGAAACGGATATCCGCCATAGCTCCATCACGGAGGATGTTATGAGCCGTATCAATACCAATATTCAGTCTCTGCAAGCCATTCACCGTCTCGGACGGAACACCGGCGACCTCAACACCCGCCTCGAACGCCTCGCCAGCGGGTTACGGATCAACAGCGGCAAGGATGACCCGGCAGGCCTCATCGCCAGCGAGACCCTGCGAAGTGAAATCAACGGCATTCGCACCGCCATCGACAACACCAGCCGCGCCAACAACGTCATCAACACCGCTGAAGGCTCGCTCAACGAAGTCTCATCACTGCTGCTGGAACTGCAGGGACTCACGCTGCAAGCCGCCAACTCCGGCGCGCTCAGCGACCAGGAAGTCCAGGCCAATCAGCTCCAGGTCGATTCGATCCTCAACTCCATCAACCGAATCAGCAACACGACGCAGTTCAACGGCATCAAGCTACTGAACGGCTCGCTCGACTACACACTCTCGGGTGTCACAAGCACCGCGATTGACATTGTGACCGTCAACGCCGCCAAGCTGCCGGACAATGGGTCGCAGTCGATCGTCGTGCAGGTGACCGGCTCAGCGCAACTCGGCGAGGTGCAGTTCACCGGCACCGATGTCGGCACCAGCGCCATCACCGTCGAAGTCGCGGGCGTCTTCGGAACCGAGCAGCTTTCGTTTGCTGCCAATACCACCACCAGTGCCGTCGCAACAGCGGTCAACAGCCTCAAGGAATCGACCGGCGTCAGCGCCGTCGTCAGCGGCAGCGCGCTGCGATTCACCTCCACCGGATACGGGTCCGACCAGTTCGTCTCGGTCAAGACCATCAGCGGTGTCTTCGTCAACGGCAAAGACAGCGGACAAGACGCCACCGTCGCCATCAATGGCTCGGCCGCCGACGTCCGGGGATTGACCGCAACCCTGCGCAACGGCGATCTCGATATCGAGGTCTCGCTCGACGCAGCTTTCGGAACCGTCGTCTCCAACACCGGCACCAGTTTTAACATCACCGGCGGCGGGGCGAAGTTCCAGATCGGCTCGCAGGTCAATCGGCCGGGGCAGATTCAAGTCGGCCTCGGTTCGGTCGCAACCACCAAGCTCGGCAATGACGTGCTCGGCCGGCTGAGTACCATCGGCAGCGACGGCGATAACTCGCTGGTCAAGGGCAACTTCATTCAAGCACAAAAGATCCTCACCGAAAGCATTCGACAGGTGTCGGTGCTCCGTGGCCGGCTCGGCGCGCTGCAGAAAAATGTGCTCGAAACCAACAGCAACAGCCTGAGCGTGGCGCTCGAAAACGTCACCGCGAGTGAGTCGGCGATTCGCGATGCCGATTTCGCCAGCGAAACTGCAGCCCTCACCCGGGCGCAGATTCTCGTGCAGGCCAATACGTCGGTCTTGGCCCAGGCCAACGCCGCCCCGCAGCAGGTGCTCGCCCTGCTGCAGTAAAAGTCTTGGAAGGTTGAAGTTCGCAAGGGCAGAGGCCTTCGCTCTGCCCGCCGCGACAGCAGACAATAAGCCCCGGGCCCACCAGGCCACGGGGCTTGTTGCTGCGCGCGGCAAACATCGCGTGCTTAGAACGAAGCGCGATGAGATGCGTAGCACGGGTTTTCAACCCGTCTTCGTGATTCAAACAGACGGGTTGAAAACCCGTGCTACGGTTTGATCAATGCGCCTGCACTGCTTGGCCCCGAAGGCCGAGTAGTACCACCCAGACAACACAGAACTCAATCCGGGTGGCACCACATGGGCTTCTAGCCCTTGTCGTGGGTGTGTTTAGACGCAGCACTCAATCACGCCCAGCGCCGCCGAGTGCGATATCTCGTCGCCGCCATCGCCAGCAGCACCGCCGCGCCCGTAGCCGGTTCGGGAATCGACCGCAGCCCTTCCGGCATCGCGGGGATGGGGCCGAGGTTCATCGACTCGAACTGCTCAAACATCGCCCACAGTTCCCGTGACCCGCGCGCTTCCCAGTAGATCTGCGGGTAATCGAGCAACGCAATGTAAAGCGGCTGCAATCGCGGCGGGCCGCCTCGGGCGAGTTGGTTCATGCCGAAGTTGGTTGCCAGCGCTGTGAAGTCGTTAAGGTCAATCACGCCATCGTAGTTGGCATCGCCGTCGCTCCAGTGCGCGTTGGTCAATCCGAATGCGTTACCAAGGATTGTGAAGTCAGGGAGACCGACCTGCCCGGACAGGTCTGCGTCGGCGTAGTAGGTAAAGCGCATGAGCAGGCTGGTGGAATCGACCGCGACCCCGCCGAAGGTTGAGAGGGAAAGCGCGCTCGCTTCGGCATAGCCGACGCCGAAGGAAGTCGTGCCCGCAGCGAGCGATGAAGTGATTCCATTGCCGTTCCAGTTGCCGTCGTTCCATGCCGCCTTGATTCGCGCCGCGTGGCCGGAGGGTGTGATGCTGCCGCTGTTGTACACCCCGCCGATCGGGCTGGTGCCGGTGTAATCGACAATCAGCTTGCCGTTGGTCAGATCGAGCGCAGCCTCGGGGCTGGTGTCGGTGCCGGCGATGGCCAGCGTGTTGGCGATGCTGGTGTTGATCGTGCCGGTGTCGCCGTACACGGTCGAGCCGTCCTGGAGAATGGCAAGGGTTCCTGCATCGACGCTCAGGGCGTTGACCCGAAAATGCTTCGCTGCAAAAAACCCGCCGCCTTCCTTGGAGACGTTTCCCCTCAGGCTGCCATCAGACTGGATGATTCCAACGGCCCCGCCGAAGGTGGTCGAACCGGCGTTGAACACGCTGGTCCCGCTGGCGACGGAGAATCGTAGTGAGTCATCGGCACCGGTGTTTGCAAAGGCGATTGTTCCGGTGTCGCCTGGCGAGAAGGAGGCATCGTCAAAGCGCAGAATCTGAAGAGTGTCGACCAGCAAGGTGTGGCCCGTCGATGCGCTTCCGGCTCCGCTGGTGAGATTGACGAAGCCCTTCAAACTCCTGACCTTGGGGCCAAAATTGTAAACTACGGAATCAGCGGTCAGAACGATCGCATTGCCCAACCCAGTGGGCGCTGGGATCACACCCGAGGCTAAGTTTAAGGTTCCACCGTTAAGCGTTAGCGTTGCGCTGCCGAGAGGCCCCGAGTCCACGACTTTGGTCAACTCGTTCTGGATCGAATCACGGGGAATGTTCACACTGACGTCGGCATTGATGGTCGTTCCACCAGTGAACTCACTTTCCGTGTCGAACTCACCCAAGGGTCCCGCCCGCGCACCGACCGTGAAGTTGGTTACCCCCGGGCCTGAGCCGGGAAGTTGCGAAAAGACGAGCGAACCGTCGCCTAACAAGGTTGGATTGAGATCGATTGATTTGTTGGGCCTTCCACGTGCATGAAAGATGCCGGGAATGATAAAGGTCATATCTTCGCCGACGGTGCGGATGGTGAGGTTCTTCTCTGAGTCCAGTCCTGCATTGACCCCAAAGCTGACGATGACTGAGGCAGTCCCGGCACCGTTGGCAAACGTGCCAACGTTGGACGTGCTGCGAAGGTCGATCGTCCCGCCGAAGACGGTGCCCGAACTACCCGACCGCCAGAACAGCGTGTTCCCACTCGCAGCGTTGGTGGCGATGCGCTGGACTTGGCCTTGAATCGGAAGCCCGAGTTCCCAACTTGCTGCATTATCCCAGACACTGGAGTCTGCTATCCAGTCATTCACCTGCGCCACCGCACGGCTGCTGGTCGCGCCCGCTCCCGTAATGACCACAATTGCAGAAATCGACAGATTTCTGTTGATGAAAGGCCGAAATGATGCAAGACTGTAGCGCATGATACTCCTATCGAGAGGCTCGAATCCCCCTAGTACCTCGGCATTCCCTCTTCGTATGCTCGTCCTGTCAGCAGTCACCTTCCAAATGTTTCTGGTTTTCACGACAGGGTACGCCGCACCCTCTTATCAGGCGACTTTGATGCGTCCGCCGAGTGAGTCGTTGCTATATAACTTTTGGGGGATCGCGACTTCGCTCTCGCCATCCGGCAAGATCGCCGGGTTCTCTCGCAGAAGCATCAGTACCGCCCCCATCGACCAGGCGATTCTTTGGGATAACGCTGGCGTTCCTTCGGTTTTGCCGGTCAACGGCCCTTACCGGCAGGCTTACGCGAATGGGTTCAGTGCAGGTGAGAATCCCGTCGGTTTCATTACAGTAAATGCAGGTGAGTTGCCTCGGCCCACGGTCTGGGAGCCGGACGGGCCGCGTTTTCTTGGCTCGCACACCGGCTTTGGCGTGGCAATCTCCGGCAGTCAGAACTTCATTGCCGGGTATGCGTTGAGGGACAATGGGGATGGGAATGACGTGACTGCCACCTATTGGGACGGCGATGGGTTTCATCAGATCCAGGGGCTGGACAACCGTGTTAGCCGAGCCTTTACCGTCAACAACAACGGCTGGTACGTCGGCCCTTCATTCATCAGGAACGTGCCCAACAGCCATGCCGGCTTCATCGGGCAAGGCGGCACCTCGCAACTGCTGGTGCATCCTGATTTTCCGAACACTTTTGCGTTCGACATCAACGACAATAACTGGGTGGCCGGCGAGTATCGACCGACCGATCCGCAGGAGCCGTCCACCGTCATTGCACAACTCCCCTTTGCCTGGCACGACGATCAGTTCATCGCGCTGGGCTTGTTTCCCGGCTTCAATGCGGCCAAGGCATACGCCATCAACAACGACAACACCCTCGTCGGCGGGGCAAGCAACTTCGGCGGGGATGTGGAGAAAGCGCTCGTCTGGTTCAACGGAGCGAACACGCCACAGGACTTGAACACGTTTGTAAACATTCCTGGTGCTACGCTGATCAACGGCCTGGACATCAACAACGCCGGGCAAATATTCGCAGAAGCCCGAATCGACCCGTCCGCCGGGGGCGGATATGCGTACTACGTCCTCACCCCCATCCCCGAACCCGCGTCAGCAGCGGCGGTGGTGCTCGGCGTGGCGGGGCTTTTGCGTCGGCGGCGGGGCTGATTTGTGGTGATCGCTGGCTCGGCGGAATGGGGGGTTTGGACTCGGTTGGGAGCCGGTGAAACTTTGTGGCCCTATTCACATTAGTTCAAATTCTGTTAGGGTGTGGATTTTACTTAATTACGTTGTAACATCATTATTTGCAATGACTTGCAAGGCATGAATCAAATTGTTCCGCGCGGAACAATTTGAATTTTTCCTGTTGTTGTTGGAGTGCGGAGAAGAGACTCGGCGATTGTTCCGCGCGGAACAATCTACGTTTTCCTATCGGCGGTGCGGGTGCGTGGCGGGCGCTGGATGTCGCGGCGTGCTCACCCGAAGCCGCACGGTCCGGGGCCGCCGCAGCGGCCGCAGCCGGGGGCTGATGCTGGTGCGGCGCTGTCTTTCCCAACCGCGGCGAAAACGCTCATCGTGCGCGCGGTTTGCTGACTGTTGCACTTTGGACACGCCGGGCGGGATTCATCCGACATGGACCGGACGAGCTTCTCAAACTTCTCGTCGCACTTCTTGCAAATGTATTCATACATGGGCATGGCAAACTGATTGTATCGCCGCGACGGACGATTGCTATCGCGGAACGGGAGTGCCTGACGATTGCCTTCGTGTGCGCGTCCGGTCATGCTTACGACCGCTCGGCAGCAGCCGGTTGCATGCTGGTTTGCCCCGCTGTTTTGAGTGATTGAGAACAACCACCCATGAACATCACCATTCCAACCATCCCCACACATTCCCGCGGGGTTGTGCCGTTGATTTCGGGATTTCTGTTGCTCATCTTTTCGGTGACGGGCTGTGCCAAGCCGATCACGATTCGGTTTGCAACGTTTAACGCGTCGCTCAACCGCGATCAGCCGGGGATGTTGGTTGAGCATCTTCGCCGGGGGGATGATGCGCAGATTGAGGCTGTGGCCGAGATCATTCAGCGTGTCCGGCCTGATGTGATTCTCATCAACGAATTCGACTACGACCCCGCCGGCGAGGCTGCCCGCCTTTTTCAAGCCAACTATCTCGCGCGCGGCCAGAATGGTGCGGAGCCGATTACATTTGCATACAGCTATTGTGAAGCGGTCAACACCGGCGTGGCTTCGGGCATCGACCTCGACGGCGACGGCGTCGCAACCACGCAGCCGGGAACGCGCGGGTACGGTAGCGATTCGCTGGGCTTTGGGCTGTTTCCCGGACAGTATGGGATGCTGATACTCAGCAAGTATCCGATTTTAGCGGATCAGATCGTATCGCTGCGCGGGGTGCTTTGGAGCGAGATGCCCGGCGCGATGCTTCCGCAAAAGCAAGACGGTTCAGCGTGGTACTCTGCCGATGCGCTGCGTGTTCTGCGGCTATCGAGCAAGACGCATGTGGATGTGCCGATCGCCACGAGCGAACAGGGCGGCAAGATCGTGCATCTGCTGGCGAGCCATCCGACACCGCCGGCGTTTGATGGGCCGGAAGACCGCAACGGCAGGCGCAACCATGATGAGATTCGACTGTGGGCCGACTACATCACAGGAGGGGAGGCGGCGGGGTATCTCTTCGGGCCGGCTCGGGCGGTTGGTCCGGAGCCGGCGCGCAACTCATTTGAGACGACCCTGCAAGGCGGGTTTGCCCGCGGGAGAATTGCGTTTACGAAGCCACCGCAGAGGTTTGTGATTGTCGGCGATTTGAATGCCGACCCGAAAGACGGCGCGAGTGTGCCCGGAGCGATTCAGCAGCTACTCAACCATCCGCGGGTGAATTCGGCCAATCCACCGTCGAGCGAGGGCGCGAGCGAAGCGGCGCGGCTGCAGGCGGGAAACAACGCGTCGCATCGGTCCGACCCGCGGTTTGACACCGCCGACTTCGGCGACACCGGCAACGCGCCGGGTAATCTTCGGGTGGACTACGTTCTGCCGAGTGTCGGCCTCAAGCTGAAGGGAGCCGGCGTGTTCTGGCCGGGCGCTGGCGATCCGCTGCATCGTCTTGTGGAGAAGAATGCCTCAAGCGATCATCGGTTGGTTTGGATTGATGTTGAGTTAGATTAACCCGGCGCGGATTGGTATGAAAGTTCTTCACGGCATCGAAGGTTTGCACGAGCTGCCGCGTGGCGGCGCGCTTTCCATTGGAAATTATGATGGTGTACACCGCGGGCACGCGCGAATTGTGAATGAGATGCGCCGGCTGACGGCGGGTTCGGGGGCACAGGGGCACGGGCTATGCGTGGTGACGTTTGAGCCGCACCCGTTGACCATTCTCAAGCCCGCTGTCGCGCCCCCGCGGCTGACTCCTGTCGAAGTCAAACGGCGGCTGCTTGCTGCGATGGGCGTGACACATCTGGTCGAGTTGCCACCCTCGCCCGAGGTGCTCAATCTCGAAGCGCAAGCGTTCTTTGCAATCCTTCGCGATCAGGTCAGCCCGAGGCACATTGTCGAAGGCCCAAACTTCAATTTCGGCAAAGCACGCCACGGAAATGTGCAGCGCATGATCGAGTGGTCGGCTGGCACGAATATCGAAGTGCATTCTCTCGCGGCGGAGGAAGTGGCACTGCTTGATTTATCGCTGGTGGAGGTAAGCAGCACACTCGTGCGCTACCTGGTGGCCAACGGGCGCGCCCGCGATGCAGCAATCTGCCTCGGCCGGCCCTATGTCCTCCGCGGCGAGGTGGTGAAGGGCTTCCAGCGCGGCCGTACTATCGGCATCCCGACGGCGAATATGAGTGTGCCTCAGCAACTCATTCCTGAAGATGGTGTTTACGCAGCGTCATGCACGGTCAATGGCCGCCAGCATCCTGTCGCGCTGAGCATTGGGTCACTCCCTAGTTTCGAGAAGCGAGCGTTTCAGGTCGAGGCGCATCTGCTCGATTTTGAAGGCGACCTGTACGGCCAGATCATTGAAGTTGAACTGCTCGACTATCTTCGCGAGCAGCGGCGGTACGCGTCGGTCGAATCGCTCAAGGCGCAAATCGATCGCGACCTCATCAGCGTCCGCGCCCGCATTGCCGAAGATGCCACCCGGCCCATCGCGACAACTGTATTCTCTCCGGCCTCTCATTCGGCTCCTTAGATCATTCGTGTACGATCCCTCCATATGGCAAAGGACTACCCCAGGTTTATCGGAAGGCTGTGCGGCTGTAAGAATGTGCTCATCACGACGCACGTCCGCCCCGACGGCGATGCGATCGGCACTGTTGCCGCGCTGTCACTCGCACTCCGGGGCAAGGGGATTCCCAGTGCGATCGTGCTGCTTAGCTCGCTGCCTTCGAAGTATCGATTCATCCTTGCCGATGCCGGACTTTCACATCATGAAGGTAACGACGGATTGCCTGCGGGCTTCAACGTTGATGAGTTTGACGGTCTGCTTGTCGCCGACACCGGCACATGGTCGCAACTGCCCGGGATGCAGCCGGTGTTTGAGAATTGGAAAAGGCCGAAGCTTGTGCTCGACCATCACATCACGCAGGAGGAATGGGCCGATTTCAAACTGGTGAACACCCGCGCGGCAGCAGCGGCAGAAGTGGCGGCGGAGCTATTTGAAATCTGGGGCGTCGAGATCACCCGCGATATCGCAACGGCGCTGTATGTCGCGCTCGTCAGCGACACCGGCTGGTTCCAATTCAGCAACACGCGCCCGTACACCCTGCGACTCGCAGCGAAACTCATGGAAGCCGGCGTTGATACCGACCGGCTCAACATCCTGCTGAACCAGAGCGAGCGCAAACAGCGCGTCTACCTGCAGACGCGCGCCATGCATTCGCTTGAGCTACTCGATAACGACACCGTCGCTGTGATGAAAGTGAGGCGCGACGATTTTCTGGAGACGGGCGCGGGTGTGCCGGCCACTGAAAACCTCGTGAACGTCCCGCTGCAGATTGCCACGGTCGAGGCGTCGCTCTTGTTTGTTGAGTCTCCGGAAGCCGGGCCGGTGCGCGTCAGTTTGCGCAGCAAAGGCGGGGTCGATTGCGCCCGATTCGCACAGACGCTAGGCGGCGGGGGGCATGCGCGGGCGGCGGGCGTGAAGGTCGCCATGCCGCTGGATCGCGCCGTCACAACCGTGGTCGAGGCGTTTCGCGCGTTCAAAATCGCATAGATCGGGCCAGCAACTGAGGGGACGTTGGTTCATAAGCTTTTGTTTGACCAGCGTTAATGTCACTTTATAATCAAACTCTTGACTGAAACGATCGACTGACAACGATCCCACATTGCAGCCTCATTTTCTTGGCGGAAACAACTGATGGCACGTGTCGAGCTTGAAAAAGTATCCAAGGTCTATCCCGGCGGGGTGAAAGCGGTTAACTCGATCGATCTGCACATCCGCGATCAGGAGTTTATCGTCCTCGTCGGACCGTCCGGTTGCGGAAAGTCAACCACGCTGCGCATGGTCGCCGGATTAGAAGAAATCAGCGACGGCACCATCCGAATCGGCGATCGGATTGTCAACGATGTGCCTCCGAAAGACCGCGACATTGCCATGGTCTTCCAGAACTACGCGCTATATCCGCATATGACGGTCTACAAGAACATGGCGTTTGGGCTGAAGCTCCGTAAGTTTCCCAAAGCTGAGATCGATCAGCGCGTGCAGGAAGCAGCCAAGATCCTCGATATCGCGCACCTCCTCGACCGCAAACCCAAAGCCCTCTCCGGCGGGCAGCGGCAGCGGGTGGCGGTGGGGCGGGCCATCGTTCGCGAGCCGGCGGCGTTTCTTTTTGACGAGCCTCTGTCCAACCTCGATGCCAAGTTGCGCGTCACCACTCGCGCCGAGATCAAACGCCTGCACCAGCGCCTCAAAACCACCACCATCTACGTCACCCACGACCAGGAAGAAGCGATGACGCTCGGTGACCGAATCATCGTCATGAAAGACGGCGTGATTCAGCAATCCGACACCCCGCTGGTCACTTACAATCACCCGACCAACCGTTTCGTTGCCGGCTTCATCGGCATGCCTCCCATGAACTTTTTCGATGGCATGCTCAAAACCGAAGGCGGGCGGATCGTGTTTGAAGAAGGACAACTCCTCAACGCCAGGAAGGTGCAACAGCGGAGCGACGAACCGGAAGTGATGACCGGCCAGATTACCACGCCCGGAAACGGCTTCCGAGTGCCGCTCAACGGGGAACTCGCAGCGCGGCTCGGCGGGTTCATTGGAAAGCATGTTGTTCTCGGAATTCGTCCGGAACACTTCCACGTGCAGAGCCATTCGCCAAACCATGTACCCGTGCAGGTGAAGGTTGCGGTGGTCGAGCCCCTGGGCAACGACATGGACGCTTACATCGAGACTCCGCTCCACCAACACAAGATCGTCCGCGTCGAGGCCGATCCGCACCTTAAGGGCGGGGTTTCAGCTACGATGTTTATCGACTCGACTCGCGCTCATGTGTTCGAGCCGGGTGTGGTGGGCCGCAATCTCGGCCTGGAAATGGCGCCGATGAGTAACGTCGCGTAAGGATGAACAAATGGAGAGTCCACCGATACAGTCAGGCAAAGCGATGCTCTGGACCGGCCGCGTGTTGACCGTCTTGCCGGCATTGCTCCTGCTGTTCAGTGCGACGATGAAGTTCCTCATGCCACCCGGTGCCGCCGAGGGGTTTGAGCAACTGGGTTGGCCCGAGCGATACGCCGTCGCGCTTGGCATTGTCGAACTGGCCTGCACGGTGATTTATCTTGTGCCGCAGACAGCCGTTCTCGGCGCAATTCTCCTAACCGGCTACCTCGGCGGGGCTACCGCTACCCATGCACGCCTCGGTGAGGCATTCTTTATGCCGATCATCGTCGGGGTCGTGCTCTGGCTCGGCCTGTTTTTTCGCGATGCCAGGCTTCGTGCGCTCGTCCCGTTTCGACGACCAATTTAGCAACTTCCCCCGCGGGTTGTTTCCTGATTAACTTCTGAGATTGTTCATGAAGCAAGCTAAGAGCCGCCTTTTTGCGATCCTGCGAACCTGCGTGTTGGTGCCGCTGCTGAGTCCACTCATCGCGGTCGCGCAAGACAACCCCCTCGAAGCCACCACCCCAGCAACGCCCGGCGGTGCGGGCAACCCGCTTACGAGGATCGTTGTGCCGGATTACATCAAGCCCGGTGCGCGCCTCATCTATCACGCGATCAGTGGTTCGGAAGTGCGTCGCCCCAACCAGGAGCCGACAAGCTCAACCGGTGCGGGTTTCACCCGCTACGACGTCGCCGCCGTGTCGGGTGACATGGTGCTGCTCAATTCGCTGAACTATGTCACCTACGGCCTGAATGGCCAGACGGGTGTTGCCGGTGGGGCGGGCATAGTCGTGCGTTCGAGCGACCCATTTGCCAACACCGGAGGTTCGCTCTGGGTCTCGAAAGATGTGCTGGCGGCGATGCAAACCGACGCATCGATGAATGTTGCCCATGAAAAGTGGCCTATCAACGGGCGAACCTACGATGCCGTCGTCCTGACGAAGATCCAAAGAGATCAGGCCCATCGGCTGGTGTATGACAAAGACAAGGCCCTCCTGCTGGCGATGCAACTCGCCACCGGCAACCCGAGGCAATTGGGCGACCCGACTGGTTTTAACCGGGAGAACTCCTCCTCCACCCTCTTTCAGACTTATCGCGTGCTCGACCTGCCCTGGTTCAAGGCCGATGCGCCGGCGTGGGTCAAGACCGTCAAGCGGTTGAACTATCAGGGTCAGCAGAAACTGCACGGCGATGTGGGGCCGAGCGTGACGATGGCCATCAATCGGGTGGTCGAGTTTTCCGAGCGCGGTCCGAACTGGGCCATTCTAAAGGCCACCACGCAATTCCAGGGAAGCCAGCCGACCACATCGCAATCGGTCGTTGGCCCGGCAACCATTGGCGGTTACTGGATCAACCCCAAGACGCTGCGAGAAATGAAGCAAGGTGTTCTGGATGAAGACCCGACCCTCAAAAACTCGCTGACATACCAAATCCAGCAGGGGCACATGGGCCAGTTAGGGGTGTTAGTCGAAACCAACACCGACCGAAGCTACCAGATTGTCTGCGGCTACAATCTGGATGATGGAATGCTGGTTTACTCCATGTTGCAGGACAAGTCCCTCAATACCGTGATCGAGTTCACACTGGTAGGCAAGGAATAGTTCCCCGAAGACGGAGTAGTAATCGGCAAAATCTGCGTCAAAAGTCGCGCCGCTGGACAAGCCCCCCTTAAACGCTAAGATATTCTGTTCCAAACCCTGCGCGTGCAGAGTTTGCGGTCCAGTTGTGTCATACCCGGAGACCCGGGAAGATGAATCGAAGCCCCAAGACAGAGCCGGCCTACCATGCAAATGCGTAAGGCCCCCTCCATCTTCCGGCTGCACTGCGCCATGAAGGCGGGAGGCGTTTCCCGTCAGTGGTGACGGTGTTTTGGTTCATCTTAAGCGACACCTGGGCCGTCCGAGTTGTTTCGGGCGGTTTTTTGTTTTGATTGCAGGTGAACCCGCGGCGGGACGGCTCATTGCCGCCGGTGCTCGGAAACGGAATACGGACCTGATTTCGGGCCTGATTTCGGACAACTGAATAAGTTTGAAACAATTGAATAAGGTTGAACATGCCTAATCCAGAACTCATTCGCATCGTAGACGGCATTGCCCGCGACAAGAGCATCGAGAAAGACCAGATCTACACTGACATCGAGCAGGCGATCGCATCGGGGTTGCGCAAGCAGTTTGATGTTGAAGACACCAGTGAGTTTGTCGTGACCCTCGACCGCTCGACCGGCGACATCTCCGCCACCCGGTCCGGCACGCTCATGCCCCTTTCAGTTGTCGGCCGAATTGGCGCACAAACGGTCAAACAGGTGATGATTCAACTCATCCGGCAGGACGAGCGCGGAAGCATTTACGAGGAGTATAAGGATAAAGTCGGCACCATCGTCACGGGCACCATCGCTCGTTTTGAAGGCCCGACCATGATCGTCAGCCTCGGCCGGGTGGAAGGCATCATGCCCCGGTCGGAACAGATTCCCGGCGAGATGCATAACCCCGGCGAACGCATTCAGGCACTCATTCTGGAGGTGCGCGATACGCCCTCGGCGGTGAAGATCATTCTGAGCCGCAGCCACCCGGAATTGATTCGCCGGCTGTTCGAGCGGGAAGTGCCGGAAGTTGGCGAGCGCACGATCGAGATCAAGGCTCTTGCCCGCGAAGCCGGCCATCGCACCAAGATCGCGGTCAGCTCAATCGACAGCAAGGTCGATGCGGTCGGCGCCTGTGTCGGCGTGCGCGGCAGCCGGATCAAGAACATCGTCGAAGAGCTTGGCGGCGAGAAGATTGACATCGTGCGCTGGAATGAATCGTCACAGATCTTCATCACCAATGCCCTCAAGCCCGCAGAAGTGGCGGAAGTGTCGCTGTGTTTTGAACTGTCGCGCGCAACAGTGGTTGTCAATGAAGATCAATTGTCGCTGGCGATCGGCAAAAAGGGGCAAAATGTCCGACTCGCCGCCCGGCTGACGAGTTGGGATGTCGATATTCTCACGCCCGTCGAGTTTAAGGCGACAGTCGATCGTCTGGATCGCACACTGAAAGAGATTCAAGGCGTCACGCAGGAGCAGGTGGACAAGATTATCGCGCTCGGCCTGATCGATGTGCGTGATGTGGAAGAAGTAGGCATTCAGCCGTTGATCGAGGAGATCGGGCTTGAAGAAGCGGTTGCCCAGCAGGTGCTGGAGCGATGCAGTGCCGAGGGCAAGCTGGTTGAAAAAGAGCAGGAAGCCAAGAAGGCAACCGACGCCGCCGCACGGGCTGCTCGAATCAGCGGATCGGCCAGCGGGCTGGGGTTGCTCGGTGGATTCGCCGCGTCGGCGAAATCCGACGAGCCGACGGCCACTGATGAAGCGACGGACGCGTCCGATGCGTCGAGCCGCCTGCCTGGCGCGCTCGAGTCGGCGGAAGGCAGTTCGCCGGAAGTGACGACTCATTCGGCAACGATGCTCGCAGAGAGTGATGAGTTGAGTCCGGAAGAACGCGCCATTCGGGGCGTGGAAGTCGCTCCGGTGGAAAACAATATCGAAGAAGACTCCGCTGCCGACCAGATCGCGCAGGCAAAAGAGCAAGGATAGTTGACCCGCCCGCGCATGCCGCAAAGTGGTTGCTGGTGGCGTGATGGGTTCGACGAGATCATTGGAGGTTGTTTTGGCAAAGGCCGCAAAAGGGATCCGGATTAGTGCGCTGGCAAAAGACCTGAACGTCGATAACAAAGCGATCCTGGAGAAGCTGCGCGCCGAGGGGATGGGTGATGTTGCGCCCAATCACATGAGCACGGTGTCGATCGGCCTTGCTGAAACGATCAAGGAGTGGTTTCACGTCAGCGGCGGGGGCACCGCGGTTGAGACCGCTGCGCCGGTGGATCTTGTCGCGGCCAAGCCCAAGGTGACGCGCAAGCGTGCACCGAAGAAAGCCACTGCCAAGAAGGCGAGCGCCGCCGAGTCTGACTCAGCTGAGGGCAACGTCGCCGTTGCCGAGATGGAGCCGGAGACGGATTCCGCACTCGAAACGACGGTGGTCGTCGCCTTGCCGCCAGAAGTGGAATCGCCTATCGCCGAGCAGAAGTCGGGTGTCGCCAGCCCGACGGTTGCGACGGTCGTCGCGCCAGTGCACGTTGACGAGCCGGTGGCCGAAGCACCCGTCATTGTGCCGGACGAGCCGGCGTCGCCGAAACGCCCGGCTGCTGTTGAGGAACCGCCCGCCACGGCGAGCGAAGTGACCCCACCGCCGGTGGCACCCTCAGTGCCGCAGCCGCCCGCGACGCAACCTGCGCCGGTCGCGCCGGTTGCACCCCCGCACAAGCCGCACGGCGGTCCTCCCCAGGTTCGGCCGACGGTGACGCTTGCCAACCGAGATGGTGCGTCGGGTGCAGCGGCGCCGCGTCCGGTCGTTCGCGCGCCACAGTTAAGCACGCTCAAACCTGCGCAGATTGTCGGCCCGAAGCTCATTCGAGTGGAAAAGCCCGAGGCGGTGGCCGCCCCGCGCCCGCGCCGACCGGTCGGTCAGAACGAACCCCCACCGACGTTTTCCACAGCGCGCCCCAAGACCGGAGGCGGCGTGCGCAAGTCGGAGGAGGAAGAAGAAGCAGAAAAGAAGGCCACAGCCAACAAAAAGGCGGCATCGCTTTCGGCCCGCCGGCGCGGCGTCGATGGCCGCCGCGGGGAAGCCAACGAGAAACTCAAGGAGTTCACCGACGCCGATCGCTACGAGCGCGAAGAAAAGCTCCGCGCCGCCACGGCAAGCCGGGCCAATGTCAACAGCCATCTGACCAAAACACAGGCCCGCGGGACGCACGCATTTGCCAAGACGACCGTTGAAAAGGGCGAGCCGATCACGATCGAGGAGCCGATTTCAGTCAAGTCGCTGTCCGCGGCGCTGGGTGTGAAGAGCAACGATCTCATGGGCAAGCTCATGAAGCAGGGGATCTTTGCCACGGTCAATCAATCGATCGATGTCGATGTGGCTAAAGGACTTGCGCAGGCATACGGGCTTGAGTTGCAGATCGCGCGAAAGGAGACGCTGGAAGAGCAGTTGATCAAAGAGTTTGACAGCCGCGAACAGGACGCAACCAAGCTCAAGCCCCGCCCGCCGGTGGTTACCATCCTTGGCCACGTCGATCACGGCAAGACGAGCCTGCTGGACAAGATTCGTTCGGCCAATGTCGCAAGCGGCGAGGCCGGCGGTATCACACAGCACACAGCGGCTTGGATGGTTTCGGTTGGCGAAGGTGAAAAGACCCGGCAGGTTACATTCATCGATACGCCCGGCCACCAGGCCTTCACCGCCATGCGCGCCCGCGGCGCGGATATGACAGACGTTGTGGTGCTTGTTGTCGGCGCGGTCGAAGGCGTGATGCCTCAGACCATCGAGAGCATGAACCACGCCCGCGCCGCCGAGAAGCCGATTATTGTCGCGCTGAGTAAGTCCGACCGGACGGAAGCCAACCCCGACATGGTGCTCGGCCAGCTAGCGCAGAATGAATTGAACCCAGTCGAGTGGGGCGGACAGACCGAAGTGATTCGCACGAGCGCCCTCACGGGCAAGGGCATTCCCGAGTTGATCGAAATTCTTGACCTGCAGAGTGAACTGCTCGAGTTGAAGTATGACCCCACCGCCCCCGCCCGAGGTTCGGTGATTGAGGCGCGGATCGATCCCGGCTTGGGCCCGGTTGCCACGGTCCTTGTGCAGGATGGAACGCTCAAAGTGGGCGATGTTGTCCTGGCGGGGAGCGGGTATGGCCGCATTCGATCGATCTTGAATGATCGTGGCGCGGCCCAGTCAGAGGCCACTGCGGGCATGCCCGTAGTGCTCAGCGGGCTGAACGCGGTTCCGGGCGCGGGGGACCAGTTCTTTGTGGTAGATGACCTCGACCGCGCCCGCGCCATCGCCGCCGAGCGGCAGTCGAGCAACCGCCAGGAACAACTGGCTGTGCAGAATCGCGCCACCTCCAACAATCTGCTGGAGCAGATCGCCGCGACCGATGTGAAGACCATCAATCTAATCATCAAGGCCGACGTCCAAGGCTCGATCGAAACGCTCGTGGCAACCGTCGGCGGGCAGAACACGTCGGAAGTGAAAGTGAAGGTGATTCACTCCGGCGTTGGTGCCATCAATGAATCCGACGTGCAACTGGCCATGGCCACCAAGACCAAGCCGACCGACAACCGGGTGAGCATCATCGGGTTTCATGTCGTGCCTGATGAATCGGCCCGGGTGCTGGCCGAGCAGAATCACGTCGAGATCAAGCTGTATCGCGTGATCTACGAAATCTTCGACGACCTGAAGAAGGCGTTGTCGGGCATGCTGACCAAGGAAGTGCGAGAGAAGCTGCACGGCCATGCCGACATCCGGCAGGTGTTCAAGAGCAGCAAGCTTGGCAGCATCGCCGGCTGCATGGTGACCGACGGCCATGTTCTGCGGGGCAGCAAGGTGCGGCTCATTCGCGATGGCAAGGTGATTCATGAAGACATCGCGATCGATTCGCTCAAACGAGTGAAGGAAGATGCCAAAGAAGTGAAGCAGGGCTTCGAGTGCGGTATCAAGCTTGCCGGCTACGATGACGTGAAACAAGGCGACCGGCTGGAGTTTTACGTTCGTGAGGAGTTTGAACGAACATTGTAAAGAACGGGCTTGTGCTCGGGGGCAATTGGCGATTGAAGTCGCCTTATACTTGCCCGTCGCCCCTTCCCCCATGGTGCTATGACCGTAGGTATTCTCCAAATTGAGATCACCATCGCCGAGGCCGACAGCCTGAAAGACAAGCGGCGGGTGGTGTTGAGTCTGAAGGACCGAATTCGAAACAGCCACAATGTATCGGTAGCCGAAGTAGGTGCCCTTGACGAGCACCGACGGAGCATCATCGGTGTGGCAATGGTGAGCAATGACAAGAAGTATGTCGAAGGCGGCCTGAGCAAGATCGTGGATATGGTAAAGGCCGTCCCGTCAGCGAGCCTGGCGGATTTTCAGATCGAGTTTCTATGAGGGTGTAGAGACAACGAGGCAGAGTAACTGAGAGCATGAGTGTAACGTCAACTTTTTCTCTCCGTTAGTTGGTCTTTTCGTTTCTCAAGTAGCGAGATGTCCCGCAGAACCGAACGTGTTGCCAGCACCATCCAGCAGGAACTGGCAATCATTATTCTTCGTGAGTTGAACGATCCCCGTATCACCGGGATGCCGAGCATCACGCGCGTGAAGGTGGCCGACGATCTTTCGATCGCCGATGTGTATCTCACCATCATGGGAACGCCCGGCGCACAGAATGCGGCCCTGAACGCCATCAAACACTCGGCGGGGCTGATGCGGGTTCGACTGACCGAACAAATGCGGCTCCGGCAGGCACCCTTTCTCCGGTTTCACATTGACGAGAAATTGAAAAAAGAGATTGAAATGCAGGAGTTGCTGGCGAAAGTCGCCGCAGAAAATGCCGAAATCGACCGCCTGCGCGCTGAGCAGGGGGTATCCAGCGGGGAAGGCGCAGCGGGCGAGGTCGAGTCGCCCTCCGGTGCCCCCGCGGCCAGCGAACCAGCCCCCGCCGGCTCAACCAGTCACGACTTGACGAGAAAAGAGTAAATGAAGAACGCCACCAAACACGCCGACGCGCTCAAGAGCTATTTCAAGAAACTCGTGAAGCAACACGAGGTGCCCGAGTTGACGCCGATGGAACCCCTTCGCGCGCTGGTGATGGGCTGCCTGAGCTTTGATACCTCCGACGCGCGCACGGAAGAGGCAATCAAGGTGATCGAAACCGAGTTTGTCGATCTCAATGAGCTGCGCGTTGCGACCGAGCTCGAAGTGCTTGAGATGATCGGCTCGCGCATGCCGGATCTCGAGTCGCGCGTAAGCATGTTCATCACCTCGCTCAACGCCATTTTTGCGCGAGAGCATTCGCTCGGGCTGGAACGCGTTCGCGCGCTGCCCAAGCGAGAGATTCGCCAGTTCTTCCGCGAGCTTCCCGGCATGAATCCGTTTGTGGATGCCTACATCATGCTCTATGGGTTTGACACGCACGCCTTTCCAGTCGATTCCGGCACGCTGCAAACCCTCATCGCGGAAGATCTGCTGGAAGAACAGACCACGATCGACGAAGCTCAGAAGTTTGTCGAGCATCATCTCAAAGACGATGAGTGCTACAAGCTCTACTGGTGCATGCGGCATGCAAAGAAACGAAAGTAGCCCCGCGGCGGGTGTGCGACGAGCGCCAGTGCTCCGCTGCCGAAGTTGCGATCCGTTTTCAACCGTTAGCAATTTGCCTCATGAACCGTTTGCCTGAAACCTCTCTCCGAATCGGATTGCCATCGGGAAGCCTGCAGGGTGCGACCGTCGATTTGTTCGGCAAGGCGGGGTACCGCATCCGCACGCCAGAACGAAGCGTTTTTCCACAGTTCGACGATCCGCAGATTGCCGCGGTGCTTTTTCGGGCACAGGAAATCAGTCGATATGTCGTCGACGACATCATCGATTGCGGGCTGACCGGCTACGACTGGATCGTGGAGAACGGCAGCGAAGGCGACATAGTCGAAATCTGCGAGTTGGAATACTCGCGCGCCAGCAGTAACCCGGCGCAGTGGGTGCTTGCAGTGCCCGATGAAAGCCCCGTTCGCACTCCGGAAGATCTCGCCGGGAAAATCATCGCAACGGAACTGGTGGGCACGACGCGCAAGTACTTTGCTGATAAGAAGATACCCATTACCGTCGAGTTTAGTTGGGGCACAACCGAGATCAAGGCCCGCCTGCTGGATGGGATTGTTGATATCACCGAGACCGGTTCGAGCATTCGCGCCAACAATTTGCGCATCATCGATACGATCTTGAAGAGCACAACGCGGTTTATCGCGTCGCGGTCGGCGTGGAAGGTGCCGTGGAAGCGCGAAAAAATGGAGAACATCGCGATGCTTCTCCGTGGGGCGATCGAGGCGCGCGCCAAGATCGGGCTGAAGATGAACTGTCCCGAGAAGATGCTCGCTGCGGTCGTGGCGATGTTGCCCGCCGAGAAAAGCCCGACAGTGAGCCGGTTGAGCGATTCGGATTGGGTCGCGGTCGAGGTGATTCTGGAAGAAAAACAGGAGCGAGAGCTTATCCCCATGCTCAAACGCGCTGGTGCGACGGGAATCATTACCTATCCGCTTAACAAGGTCATTCCATAACGGTTTTGCATCACTAGGATATCAGGTGATGCGGTCTCATTCCTGCAATCTGTTACTGGCGATTTTACTCGGCATCGCGGGCTGTGCTTCACCGGGGTCGCGGCAAGTCGCCAGCACCGAACCCGCCCCCATGCCTGCGGAGTGGCCGATCGACCCGAAGGCCGAGATGACGCTCGATCAGATCGCCTCGCAGACTAACGGCGTGGCGACGGTCAATTCCGCAACGACGCCGGCTTCCACGCAGCCGTCGCTGGATGCGCTGGAGTATTATGCCCGCGGTCGTGCGTCGCTTGCCAACCGGGAACCCCCGTATGCCGCCGTCGCTCTGCTGGAGAAGGCGGCGCAGCTCGATCCCGACTCGGCCGCAGTCCAATACCAGCTTGCCCAGGCCTACCTTGCAGCGTCTCTTGCCGACAAGGCACTGCGCGCCTATCAGGCTGCGACCGCGCTTCAGCCCGATTGGATCGATGCCCAGCACGAAAAGGCGCGGCTGCAACTGCGCTATTCTCAGTCGGACGCACTGGCCACGCTCATCACAGCCACCCGGACGCGCGAATATGCCAGCAATGATGGCGATGCGGCCGCGGTCGATCTTGACCTTGCGCAGCTCCTTCGACAACTAGGCTACGACCGCGCCGCGATCGAGCAATATGAAAAACTCCTGTGGCGGCTTTCGCGCCGGTCGCTGTCGGTGCGCGGGCACCCGCAGGTGGCGGCGTTGGCGCGCCGGCCTGAGCCGGTTCAGCTTGAGCTTGCCCGGCTGTATGAAAAGCGGGGCCGACTCGCCGCGGCGATCTCGGTTTATGACAAGATCGCCCAAACCGCGCCCGACGCATTTGCCCCGCAGGCGCAACTCGTTCGGCTGCAGCTTGCTGCGGGCCAACCGCAGGTGGCCCGCGCGCAGGCGGGGGAGTTGGTCAGGCGGTTCCGAGCCAGCGAAGCCTCGATTGCGCTCTTTCGGGAAGCGTTCAAGTTTAACAATCCTGCGGGAGACGCGTTGGCACTGGCCGAGCTGCAGCGGCTGCACGCCGCCGACCCCACTGATGTGAATGTCACGCGTGCACTGGTTGAGCTGCTGGCGGCGCAGGGGCTGGATCGCGACGCCGAAGCGCTGATTGCCGGTGCCGCTGTCGCCGGCCGGCCCAATGTTGATCTGCTGCGCCGGCTGGTGCGCATCGGGCTTGCGAAGGGCGATTCCACCGCAGCGGCCCGCGCGCTCATTGCAGCGACCGCCGCCGCGCCGGATGTTTCGGTGGAGTTGGCAGCACTCTGGTCGCCGATGGTGCAATCCTGGCGGCCGTCGCCGGTTACGCCCGATATGCTGGCGAAGCTTTCGTTGCCCGAATCGCTCGACACGGCGCGCCAATACTGGCTGGCACGAGTCGCGTCGGAGACGGGGCGCACATCCGTGATGCGTTCGTCACTATCGAAGGCACTGGCGGCACGACCTGTTTTTGTCCCCGCGTGGATCCTTCGCGCGGAACAGATCTGGCAGGATGATGCTGCCGCTGAGACAAGGCAGTCTGAATCAGCCCAGCTAGCCGCCGACGCACGCTCCGTCGGCGAAGAAAAATTGGCGCTGATGATCGAAGCGATCGCCGCAGCCCGGTCGCAGCCTTCTCCCGAAGAATTGCCTGTTTTCGAGCGCGCTTTTCAGTCGCCCGGCGATGAACCTCCGCCGGAGTTTCAGCTTGCGCACGGCGTATCGCTTTTGCGCGCCAATCAGGCACAGCAGTTTGAACGCGCGATGTGGAAAGTGATCAGCGACTATCCGACACTCGATCAGCCATATCTGTTGTTGATCGCATATCACACCCGCAGCAATGCCGCTGGCCCGGCTTTGAAAGTGGTTTCGACATGGTTGGCCAATGATCCGGGCGCGATCGGTGCCCGGCTGGAGCAAGCCGATGCACTCATCGCCGCGCGTCAGCAGCCGGCAGGGGAGGCGCTGCTGCTGGAATTGCTGGACGAGTCGGGCTTCGACCCTGCGGTGCTTGCCCGCTTGCAACTGTTTTACGCACGCGCCGACCGCATGCCGCAGTTTTTTGAGGAGTTGCAGCGGCGAATGCAAAAAGAGCCTCAGAATGGGAGCTTGATTGAGGCCATTGTCGGCACGCGAATCAGCCAGGGGCAAACCCCCGCCGCCATCCGCGACCTCGAGTCCGCCGCCGCCGCTGCCGGAGATCAGCCAAACCTGCTCTACTTCATCGCTGGCATCTTTCATCAGCTTGGCGAGAAGACGCGCACTGAAGCACTCATGGAGCGTGCACTGCAGATTGATCCAGGTCACATTTCATCCAACAACGATCTGGCCTATTTCTACAGCGAAGCCGGTGTGCAACTCACCCGCGCCGAGGCGATGGCCCGGCGCGCCGTTGCCGCCGAGCCAGAGAACTCCGCTTACCTCGACACGCTGGGCTGGGTGTTGTACAAGCAAAGCCGATTTGCGGAGGCGATCGTCCAACTTCGGCAGGCGGTGGCGAATGCGTCGCCGATCGATCCTGTGCTCATCGATCATCTCGGCGATGCCGAATATCGCCTTGGCGATGTCGAATCGGCCACGAAGCAGTGGCGAGCGGCGCAGGAACTGCTATCGACAATGCGCACCAGCCGCGAGGAGCATGTGCGATTGCGAGTCGAGCTGCAGAACAAGCTTCGCCAGCGCGCAGAAGGTCAGGCAGTCGAGGTGGCACCCGTGACGAGCGTGGATGAGAAGTAAGGAGATTGTTGAGGACCGAAATGTGCGGCTGTTTGTTTTAACCTTTGATTGAAATTTGGATCGATTTGATCATCAGCCACCTGCGGGCACTTGACGAGTAACAACGATGGCCGGACATAGTCACTGGGCGAAAATCAAGAGAGCAAAGGGCGCGAATGATGCCAAGCGCGGCAAGGTGTGGAGCAAGATCGCGCGCAAGATCATCATCGCTGCAAAAAATGGGGGCGATCCGCGCGATAATCTCAATCTGCGCTACACGATCGACGAAGCCAAAGCCGCCAACATGCCTCGCGATACCATCGAAAAAGCCATCAAGAAGGGCACCGGTGAACTCGGTGGCGAGAACTACGAGTCGGCCACCTATGAAGCCTATGCGCCGGGTGGCGTTGCGATCATGATCGAGGCACTCACCAACAACCGCAGCCGGACCGCCCCCGATCTGCGAGCCGTGCTCGAACGCGCCGGGGGCAATCTGGCGCAGAGCGGGGCGGTGGCGTTTCAGTTTACCAAGTGTGGCATTATCACCATCAAGTCTGACACAATCGATGAAGAATCGCTGATGGAGAAGGCGCTGGAGTTCGGCGCAGACGACGTGAGAAACGAAGGCGAGGTGTATGAGGTGATTACATCGCCCGTCGCGTTTCAGAATGTGAAGGAAGCACTTGTGGGTGCGCAGGTCGCGGTGGAGGCCGGAGAAGTGACGTACCTACCGAACAACACCGTCACCCTCGACGCCGATCGGTCGGCGGCGCTACTGAAGCTCATTGATACGCTTGAAGATAACGACGATGTCCAGAATGTCAGCCATAATGCCGAGCTTGCCGATGCGGCGGAGCAGTAAAACTGCGGTCACGCGGTTGCCGTAGTCTCCCGTAGTCTCATTGCTTTGCCTCGATTCGCTCCAGCTCCGCTGTGGGGAGGCGCTTTGGCTCGTTTTTGTCGAGCTTGTCGTTCAATTCAAGAATCGTGCGGTACTGCTCTCGCGCCTTTTCGGGGTGGTTAAACTGCTCGTAGGTTTCGGCCAGCCGCATGCGCGACTGCAGGTTTTTCGGGTCAAGCGCGACCGCGGTCTCCAGGTCATTTAGAATCTGCCGCGGCTGCTGCTTGTCGGGTGGCTGGGTCAATTGAAACGCGGCGCGGGTGAGGCGGTAGCCGGGGTCCTTGGGGTTGGCGGCCACAGCCTGGCTGAGCCAGAGTTCAGTCTCGGCGGGGTCGCGATTTTCAATGATTAACGCCCGGCCAGCGCGGTAGGCATAGTCGGCATTGCGCACCGGGGAGTTATTGAACGCATATTTGAAAGACGTCGCCGCTTCGCGCGGTTTTGATCGAATGAGTTGATCATCACCGCGCTGCGCCCGGTTTTCGGCATCGGCCAGCGGCATGGCAAACGCAACCGCGGCTACCATCCACGCACACAGCACCGCCCCCGCGGCGGCAATGCTGGTTCGGTTCCACTTCTTCTGCCCAGCCACGCTTTCGCCGCGAACGCCAATCAGTCCGCCGCAATAGAGTGCAAACAGCATCATTGGTCCCGGCTCAAACAGCGCGAAGTCGATCAGATTGTGAACCAAGAACGCCGCCACTCCCGCAATCATCCCCAGCAACAGCAGCGGGGCGGGCCGGTCATCCAGGTGCACGACCTTCGCCGAAAGTACCGTCGCGACAGTCATCGTGATTACCAGAATGCCCAGCACGAGCAGCCGGCGCATCAGTTCCATCGCGACATAGCCCGCATCTGCGGCGAAGTCGATGCCCGTCAGCGCGCTCAACAGCGTTGCGAGCATTGCCACCGACAGCAGCAGTCCGAAGCCAACCCGCTGTGCCTGGCCAGGTGCCGGCGGGGCGGTCGGCCGAGTGATTTCCCACGCCAGCCGGATGATAAAACCGATGAGAAGCATCCCGCCAACGATGCCAAGCTCGACAAATCCGCGGACGAAGAGGTTATGAGGGTCCTTGATCTCCTCCGCCGCCTCGGGCAGACGGTGGGCGAGATAGCTATAGCCGAAGTTGCCATAGCCGACGCCGAACAACGCGTGTTCCTTGAACACCGCGAAGCTCCCAAGCCAGTATTTCCAGCGGAACGTGAGTGAGTCGTGGAAAAGCGTGCCGTGATAAAGGCCATGACCAATCAGCGCCGCGACAATGACAATCGCGATTGCGGCCCCTGCGGCGAAGGCCATGTTACGGTGGCGCGCGAGTATTGCCCCCAATCGCCAACCGACAACGAAAACTCCCGCCGCAACAACCGGCGTGATGAGGGCGGCGCGGGCACCGGTGTAATACAAGACATAGGTCGAACCAAGCACGATGAGGCACAGGATAGCGGGCCAGACAGGCTCATCGCGGAGGCGAATCCGCTGGAGTGCGATTGCGGCGACGATCGTGCCCAGGAAGACGATCATCGTGGCGTTGGTGTTGGGCGAGGTGTATGGCCCGAGCATTTCGCCCGCGGCCACGCGCTGAGAGAATTGTTTCCAGGTGAAGCTGTCCTCCGTCCAGCCTCGGTCAGCCAGGATTTTGCCCTTATTCTTCTCGAGTTGTTTCTGCAGGTCGGGCAGTTCGACGGTTCGGTAAAAGACACCCTGCACGGTAATAACCGCAAGAACCCCCGCGGCCGTTGCGGCGAGAATGCGCAGCCGCAGCCAGGACCGCACCAGTTGTGACCCAGCCCAGCAAAGCGCCGCCGCGGCCATGACATGAAAGCCGCCGATCGCCGCCACGAACGGGTCGGCCGCCCAGAGAGTGCTGATGAACGCCAGAACAGCGAACCCAAAGATACACGCATGCCCCGCCGAGAAGCGCAGGATGTAGGTGCGGTCTAACCCGCGCCGAAGCAGCACCAGCACCGCAGGCAGCATGGCCAGCAGGTCGAGCCAGATGGTGGTATCGGGAAAGCCGTTATGAGGTGTGGCGTCGCCCCCGGGAACGGCATCGAACGGGTTGCGGATGAAATCGCTGGTGATTGCGCGTGCAATAGTAACCGCCAGCGCGATCACAAATGCGCCGCTGGTCAGGGTCGGGAGCCAGCGCGACCAGTCGTAGTACTCGATGCGTACATTATCAGTTGCCGGTTTGCTCATCATCTCGCCATGCCTGCGGTAGTGGGTGCTGCTCGAGTAACGCCACGAGGCCCAATACCAGTATCGTCTGACAGAAGATCAGTACTGCGGCCAAAGTGCTTCGCACCTGTGTGAGGACGATCGCAGATGCGCTCGTTGCGGCGGTGACCAGGTAAATGCAGAGCACTGCGGTTCGCCGACTCATGCCCCGGGCGCACAGCCGATGGCTGAAATGGTTCGTGTCGCCTTTGAATGGCGAATGTCCACGGCTGAGGCGGATCACCGTTACCACCAGGAAATCATAAAGCGGCACTGCCAGGACGATCAGCGGCGCGAAAATGGCATACCACCCGGCGGCGAGGTCTTCGCCCTTGGGGAGAAACGTCGTACGCACAGTCAGCACGCCGAGGATAAAGCCGAGTACCAGCGAACCGGAATCGCCCATGAATATCTTTGCCGGCGGGAAGTTCCAGTACAGAAACCCCAGCACCGCGCCCAGCAGCAGCGCGAGCGTCGCGGCGACAAACCACTGCTCAATGAGAACCGCGGTGATGAAAAACGCCGTCGTACACACCGCTGCCACGCCGGCGCTCAGGCCGTCCATGTTATCGAGGAAATTAAAGGCGTTGGTGATGGTGCCGATCCAGAGCACGGTCACGATGATCGAAGGCAGCTTGCCCGCGCCAAGATTATCGAGGAACGTGACGGCCCGCACATCGAAAATGGCAACAAACCCCGCGGTGACGGCGAGTTGGATGAATAGCTTGATGTACGGCCCGAGGGCGCGCTTGTCGTCGATGAGGCCGAGGATGTGGAGGATGAATGCGGCAGCGAGCAGGCCAAGTGCGAGTGGGATCTGCTGCGTTGCCCCATGAACCAATGCCATGGTCAGCTCGCCTTCCGGAGTGAAGCGGCCAAGGATGGGGTCGGCGGCGTTCCAGAGAATGCCTCCGAGCAGTGGAATGGCAAATGCCCCAAACATCGCCACCCCCCCGCCGAGGGGTTTGGGGTTGTGATGAATTTTGCGGTGCCCGGGCTTATCAACAAAGCCGATCCGTGGGGCGAGTTTGATCATCGCGTAGGTCAACGCGAACGACAGTGCAAAGCTCGCGGCAAGGAGGAGAAAGATCGGGAGAAGCACGCTCGGTAGTTTAGCGATTGTTCCCTCTCCCGGTATCCCGGGAAAGGGAGATAGAAGATCACGGCCATGTTTCCGCGGCGGGGTTGTATTTCAGGAGGTCGTACAGTTCCTGGCGCGTCTGCATGCGATCCAGCCAAGCCTGTTGCGTGCCGGCTTGCTTGACATCGCGCAGGCACGCCTCGGCCTGCTTCATCATCACACGCAGGGCTGTTTGCGGGTAAATCACCATCCGGTAGCCCATTGCAGCCAGGTCGCTCAGCGGCAGAAGCTGGCTCTTGCCGAACTCGGTCATGTTGGCCATGAGCACGGCGGAGTTATCAGGGGCAAGAGGCAAGTGAGCGGTCGCTATCTTCTGTTTCAAGGTCGCAGAAAACGCGGCGAATTCTTCGGCGCGTTCAAGCGCTTCGGGGAAGATCGCATCGGCACCGGCCGCGA
Source organism: Phycisphaerales bacterium UBA2421 (assembly GCA_002343075.1). GTDB lineage: Bacteria > Planctomycetota > Phycisphaerae > Tepidisphaerales > Tepidisphaeraceae > UBA2421. The sequence continues at coordinate 150,392 of DDRH01000005.1, forward strand.
GGTAGCGAGCGGCGCGTGCGACGGCGGCGTCGAAGCCTTCGACGGCTCGCGCATCCGTTCGGGCGATGATGAGAAAGTCCTTGTCGGTTCGGGCGGCGACCGCGGCTCTGATTCGGGCGACCATTTCGTCGCATGCAATCACGTCCTTGCCGGCCAGATGCCCGCAGCGCTTGGGGAATTCCTGGTCTTCGATGTGAAGTCCTGCAAGTCCTGCTCGCTCATAGAGTTGCACGGTCCTCGCCGCGTTGGCAGGCCCCCCGAATCCCGTATCGGCGTCGCAGACGACCGGCACGTCCACCGCTGCCGCAATGTAGCCGGCGAGCTTGACGAATTCATCGAGGCCGATCAGGCCGATATCCGGCACGCCGCAGGTGGCGTTGGTCAGCCCAGCCCCGCTGACATACACTGCGGGAAAGCCGACCGTTTCGATCAGACGCGCGGTGAGCGCGTTAAACGCACCCGGCATCGGTACACATCCGGCGGCGAGGAGTTGGCGGAGTTGGCAGCCACGCGTCATTGCTACGCCCGCCCGCTCCGAGTGTTCTTCCGCCTTGCGCTGCGAATCGGTTCCACCGAAGCGATATGCAAGACCGAGCAAATCTCTGAATCTTCGGGAATTCCTTTCATGTCCGGTCGGAGTCCGACATAAATGCGGGCTTTGGTGACAAACGCCTGCTCGGGATGGCGAACGTCATACCGATCACCACTCGACATCACGATTCGAAACGGCGTGAACGGCCGCTCATCCAATAGTCGCTTGATTTCGCCAGCGGTCATCATGGCCTGATTCTACCAACCTTTCAGTTCACAACTCAATCAACCCAAACACCGCAGAAAGATCCGTCTGCCCATCGAGCTTCCACACCCAGTCGGCTAGTTGGCTCGCGCGATCTTTGCCCACGATCGGGTCGGTCAGTGTGTGATATTTCAGCAGCAGTTGATCGTCGGTCAGCCGGTTCTTTGCGTGGCCGGGAGCGTGGTCGAGGCGCATCGTACTTGTCCGGCCATCTTTCAGCGTGATATGGACGATATTGCCGACGGCTCCGGGATACATGTCAGAAAGTTCTTTATGTCGCTGCACTTTCACCTTGGCAACGAGTGCGAGAAGCTTCTCATCTTTGAAACGGGCTGGTTCAAACTGCCGGTCAGTCAATTCCCCATCCGCCAGCGCCGCAGCGACCATGTAGGGCAGGCTGTGGTCGGCGGTTTCGCGGGAATCGGGGCGCCATTTTTCCGGCTCGCTGCCAATGATATCCACCGCGGCGTCGTGGCTTTCGATGAGGACCGACGAAACTTCGCCGCCGTCGGTGATTCCGAGTGATTTCTTCAACTCCAGCGCAATATACACCGCCGACTGCGCGTGGTACTCCGCTGGATAATACTTAATGCAGCTTTGGCGGATCATGAAATCGTCTGCGTTTGGCTGTGGTGCCGGCTTTCCTGCGAAAGGAAAGGGCACAAGCATCGGCTGTCCAGCCACGAGCTTCTCAAAGCCCTTTTCACCTTCAAAAATCGGTGCCGGACCGGTGATTCCGGCGCGGGCGAGCATCGCCGCGTAAACCCCTTGCCGGGCAGCATTTGCGAATGCGCACCCTTTCCAGTGTGACAGTTCACCCACACGGCTCTGTCTCAGGGCGGCCGAAGCCACCCCGCCGATGTTGACAGCATGGCGCAGTTTCTCGGCGTCTAGCCCGAAAATCTTGGCGCAACCGAGTGCCGTGGAAAACGCGCCATAAGTCACATGATCCCACCCCCGTGCGCGAATGCTGACTGCGTCGCAGAAACGGCACTGAACTTCGTAAGCCAGCACAATCGCTTCGATCAACTGTTGGCCGGTGGCGCCGATGCTCTCTCCCGCGGCCAACACCGCGCAGATGTTGTCGCTCGGGTGTGCCGGCTCCTTACTCAGGTAGGTATCGTTGTAATCGAAGTAGCGCACATGGTAGCAGTTGGCAAACGCCGCCCAGTCCGGCGGGGCCTTGTGCTTTGTGCCCAGCACAGTTGCCCCATTGCCGGCTGAAAACTCGCAGGCAAGTTTTCGGGCCGCGGCGACAGGTTCTTCATGGTACGCGCCAAGCGCGGTGCCAAAGCTGTCGATCACGACGCGCTTGGCTTCATGCACAACCTCCTTCGGCAGCTTGTTAAATGAAAGGTGTGAAGCGTATGCGGCGAGACGATGAGCGAGCGTCGTGGACATGGTTCTCCGTATCATTGAATAATCGAATTGAGAAATTTACCCGCAAAGGGGCCATCGATCCAACAGGCCGATACGCTGATTCGGCAGGCAGGATCGTAGTTGCTGTCGTATCATCAGCGCCGCCAAGAGTGCCAGCGGTCTTTTTTTGAGGAGCTGACGTGCCATTTGTAAATGTAAGGATCACCAAAGATGGGGTAACCCGTGAGCAGAAGGCGACGATCGTCCGGGAGATCACGGAGACGCTCCAGCGTGTGCTTCACAAGCGCCCAGAGCACACGCATATCGTGATCGATGAAGTGGAACTTGACAATTGGGGTTATGCCGGACAGTTGACATCCGAGTTGCGCAAGACGGAATGACGGCCAGGTGCTAATGGGCGAGGGAAACAAACCGCCGGGCGGGAACGAGTCCTGCCCGGCGGCGTCTGTCCTCCTTACCCCTACCCTCAAGTTCGAGCGAGCTTGAAGGGGTATCGGGGAGACCAACTCTGTATCGATACAACCGTGCGCACTACATCGCGGCTGGAATGACGAGATGGCTGAACGCTCGCACGAGCCTGTCGCCCGATTGCACCCCATAGCAGTGCTTCAGGCCCTTCTTGATGACAAAAGTATCTTTGCCGGTGCCACCGACGAGCGTGTCTTTGTCCTTATCGGTTCCCGCAATGAGCAGGTCGTTGCCGCCACCACCGTCGAGG
>DDRH01000005.1:153534-153723 GCA_002343075.1 Phycisphaerales bacterium UBA2421
CCCGCGCCGCCGTGCAGCGTGTCGTGTCCCCGTGAGCCGTGGATGACATCGTTGCCAGCGTCTCCAAATGCCTCGGCCCGGATGTGTACCGGCAGATTCCAAAGGCAGATGCGATCGTTGCCCGCGCCGCCGCGGACAATGAGTGACTGGATCTTGTCAAACGCGCCAGCCTTGGTGCCGTCGATTTAG
>DDRH01000062.1:0-10235 GCA_002343075.1 Phycisphaerales bacterium UBA2421
GGTTTTGCAGATTGGATGATCAACCGCCTGAACGCCGCGGGGAAGTTTGGCGGACGGGTAGTGGTGGTGCAACCGATCGCGCAGGGCTTGGCCGAGAAGTTGAATTCGCAGGACGGTCTCTACACTCTGCTGCTGCGGGGCATGCACAACGGGTCGAAGGTCGATCAGCGCGAGATCATCGACTGCATCAGCCGGGCACTGAACCCCTACGGCCAGTGGGAGCAGGTGCTCGATGTGGCTCGGTCGGCGGAACTTCGCGTGATTGTCTCCAACACAACCGAGGCGGGTATCACCTATCGCGCGGAAGACCGTCCCGACGACGCGCCGCCGGCGTCATTCCCGGGCAAGCTTACGAGGTTGCTCTTTGAGCGATACCAGTCACTTGGCGGCGAAAGTGCTCCTGGGCTGATCATCCTTCCGTGCGAGCTGATCGAGCGCAACGGCGACGCACTCCGCACCGCCGTCAGGCAGACTTCGGTCAATTGGTCGCTTCCGCAGGGGTTTCTGGACTGGACTGCCAGGGGGAATATCTTCGCTAATACGCTGGTCGATCGCATTGTGTCCGGCTATCCAAAAGACGACGCAGCAACCATCGCCGCAGATCTGGGCTATGATGACGGCCTGCTGGTGGCGGGGGAACCGTTTCACTTCTGGGTGATCGAAGCGCCTGAAGCCTGCTCGAAAGAGCTACCGTTTGATGAAGTCGGGCTGAATGTCGTCTTCACTGACAACATGACGCCCTATCGCGATCGCAAGGTGCGAATTCTCAACGGCGCACACACCATGACTGTCCCCGCGGCGTTCTTGATGGGGATGAATTTTGTGGGCGAAATCATGGACGATCCGATGGTCCGGTCTTTCATGATTGAAGGCATTGCGCAGGAGATTATTCCAACGCTCGACCTGCCCCGGCCCGACCTGCAGTCATTCGCCGCTGCCGTTGTCGAACGCTTTGGCAATCCGTTTGTGAAGCATGCATTATTGAGTATTACGCTTAATAGTTCGAGCAAGTTTAAGAGCCGGATTGTGCCGTCAATCAAGCGTTTTGCGCAGGCCAACGGCACGTCGCCGAAGCGGCTGGCGTTTTCACTCGCGGCCCTGATCGCATTCTACCGCGGGGCTGGCGTCGATGGCGCCTCCCTCCGCGGCCGCCGCGGTGAGGAGGCGTATGCCATTCAGGACGACGCTGCTGCTCTCAAACTATTTGCAACGGCCTGGGCCGAATTGAGCGACGACATCCCGGCATTGGTGAATCACATTCTGTCGGCAGCGTCTATCTGGGGCGAAGATCTCAGCCAGCTTGCCGATTTATCTGAAAAGGTGACACACTCGCTGCAATCGATCCTGAGGGATGGCGCTCGAGGTGCGATGCAGGCGCTGTGAGCGTTCTCAGGGCAGTCAGGATGGTAGAAATCGTACTGGCCGATAGTCATAGCCCATCGAGGCCAGGACGATGTTGACCACCAGCCATGCTGCAGAGGCGATCGCCTCGCCGAAAATCAGTCCGATGAACACGCTGCTGAGTGTCTTGTAAAGTGCGGCCCCACCGAACCGGAGGACAAGGGTTTTGGCGAGCCAGCCGACGAAGATACTGAACCATATCTGCGGCATGAACACGGTCTGGCTGGCGATGTATCCGACAGGCACAAATGGCCACCAGGTGAGCCGCCAAGTAAGCAGTTGCAGCCCCGCTGTGGCAAGCGCGCCGATGGTGAAGTGGACCCAGGGTGTATGCGGTGCCGCGGGGAATTTTTTCTCGTTCCACGAGGCGAGTGGTTTGATCAGGTGCTCATCCGGCTGAGTCTCCAATCCATGCTTGTTCTCAAACTGCGGCTCACCCGCAGCCAGCACACCGGTGTATGAGTAATAGCTGTGCAGCGAGGCAAACCCGGCAAACGTTACACCCACAATCAGCGCCCAGACCATGACGCAGGCGACGCGAGCGGCGTGCCGGGGAACGACTTCAGCACCTTCGTTGACTCGTATCGCATGTTGCGCGTAGGTCAGCAGGCTCTCACGATTGGCGGCAACTGAAGTCATGGAAGCATGGCCAGCAAAAAAGACATCGCGCCCGCTGAGTGATGCGGCTGGAAAGTTATAAAATATCTGCTGCAGGGTGGGCATCGTCCGGATGATGGGAATTCCCGTTTCGGCGACAATTCGCGAAACGGCGAGATGAGCCAGCAAAATCACTCCGACAATCAGTAGCACCATCGCCACGCTCACCCCGACGAACAAGAGCCAGCCGATCATGGTCGCCACGCCCACCGCGGTCCCGAGTAGGGCATATCGTCCCTCCCGGAGCGAGCGATCTCGGCTGAGAAACGACGCGACAATCGCCCAGAGGTGTTTCCGTGCGAGCCACAGAAATCCGGCCACATAGACGATGCACGCAGAAAAGTGCTGATCCAGCTTAGCTGGCGGGAGAAACTCCGAGCCGCGCAGCCGGACATACATTGTGATGAACTGCATCAGCACATAGATCGCCCACAAACTGAATGCCACACGCGACTGAATGAAGTACGTTACGCCGACGAATGTAAAAAACAGCGTGGCGCGCTTGATGTCCCAGGGCAGCTTTGCCCAGGGTTCATCGGAGAGGAATCCGGTAAAATCGTAAGAGAGAGGTATCTTCGTGACGTGGCGGGGAAAGTACTCGTTCAGTGCCGTGAGTGAGTGAATGGCAAAGACAGAAACGCTGGCGATCCAGAAGAGTCGGCTGCGAAAGAGGTCGTTCAGCCATCTGCCCTTCGCGGGGGCTTCGATGAGCGAGAGCTGCAACTGCGCCAGCGGGAAGGCGAGGCGCTCGTTCTTGCCCCACTGCGTTCGAAAAAGAAAGGCGAGCGAGATCAGCGAAATCATCATCCCGGCGACAAAAATTCCCCAGCCCAGCACCGGCCCAAGCCAGCCGCGCAGCGGCATGGTCTGGTCGTCGGGTGTGCGCCCGTAAAATTGTTGCACAACATCACTGCTCCGGCCATTGGCGACCGAATCAACCGGGAAGAGCCAATCGGGCAGCCCCAGTCCTGAAAATGCATTCCAGAAAGCCGATTGCGAAACGCCGAAGTAGAAAGGTGCAACCAGCGAAGGGATGAGCGTCCGCAGCAATCCCTGACCGGGAATGCTGCTTCCCACGAGCAGCATGGTGAGAATAATGGCCAGTTCGCCCGTAGCCAGCGGCCGACGGCCCAGCGCTTGCAGCGGGGCGTTGATGAGGATCACCAGCAAAAAAATGGTGAGCACCAGCGCCAACGGGAGGTAGCTGCCCACCAGAAACGTGTTGGCGACGACAAAATCGTTGTAGGGAGCGACACCGCATAGCACCGCTACCGCCGCCGTGCCGATGGCGACACTCCGCCATGTGATCGATGGCGGGGGCCGGTCATCGGGGGTTAAGGTTGTTTCAGTCTCCATTCCGCGAGGCCTGTCGGTTGCGACTATACGAGTAGTGACGGCAATCGGATATGCGGCAAAAAGCACAATTTCTTTGTCCACCTTGCCGCGGGCGACGTAATACTTATCTGGCTCTCACGCGTTGACGTCACAACAATTGAGTGCGATAGTTCACTCGAATTCTGATCGGACCGGGGCGACGTGTCATCTTCAAGGCGATATGGCAGCGTCGTCTCCGGAACTTTGTGAACCCGGATGCGTCCAAAAGTATGTCAAGTGTAAGTGGAGCCCATTTCGGCCCGGATCGGGTGCAACCCGCCCACGAACCGGCTCCCGCAAGCGACGCCGAGCTGATGCAGGCGGCACGCAGCGGGGATCGGGGGGCGTTCGGGCAGATTGTCACCCGATACCAAGACCGGCTGTTTACCGCCGTCCTGCGGTTGGTGGGCGATTATGAGGACGCGCGCGAGTTGACGCAGGAAGCGTTCACCCGCGCCATGATCAGCCTCGAAAACTTCCGCGGCGATGCGCAGCCGTACACATGGCTGTTCAGAATCGCGATGAATCTGTCAATCAGCCGGCTTCGCAAGGCGTCCCGGAAGCGGGTGTTTTCCCTGGATGCTCCTGCAAACGGGCGCCGGCACGGTGGCAGCGATGATCAGGCGGCGACATTGGTGGATCGGGTCAGCAACGTTCGCAGTGAGGCCCCCGAGGCCGCCGCCGAGCGTCGTGAGGCTCAGCAGCAGGTGCTCGCGGCGCTCGGAAGGCTGGACAGCGAGTATCGCGCGATTTTGGTTATGCGGGATGTGGAAGGATTCGATTACCAGCAGATGGCCGATCTGCTCGACCTCCCGCTGGGCACATTGAAGAGCCGCCTCTTTCGCGCGCGGCTTGCGTTAAGAGATGAGTTGAAGGGATATATGCAGAAAGGATGAAGGATGAATGCTGAAGGATGAATCGTTCATCCTTCATCCTTCTGACTTCATACTCGGACACAATGGGTCGATCGACCGAAGACATCGAAGCCAAACTTGCCGCGTTTGTCGATGGCGAGTTGGATGCAGCCGGCAGGGACGATATCGAGAAGCACCTGCAGGCCAACCCTCAGCACCGCGCGCTGCTGGATGACCTTATGCGAGGGCGCGCACTGTTACGCGATCTCCCGAGCGAAGCGGCGCCGGCGGATATTCTTGAGTCGATCCAGGGCCACCTCGAGCGCCGGCTCCTCCTTGACGATGAGTCGGACGCAGTCGTCAGCAACCGACCGGGCCAGTTAAGGGGCTACCTCGCCATCGCAGCGGTGTTTCTTCTGACGGCGACGCTGGGAATCGTCATTTACTCGGTTTTGCCGAATTCGAGGCAGTCAACCGACTTGGCTGCGACATTCGGCCCCGCCGAGACGTTGCCGGATGAAGCGCTATCGACCGAATCGGCTGCCGCGGTGGGCGAAGGCCGCGTCGGGGGCACACGGGTCGCCGTCGCTCCGGGAGCGGGGCCGGATCAACCCCGCGCCGACGGTGTGCTGCACGATCGTGCGCTGACGGCGGCGGTGGACGCGATTCGGGGTGGGCCTGATGCCACCGCGTCGATCGCGGGTCGCCGAACCGAGCCTGAGGTGGCGCGGCTTCCCACCATTGGAGCCACGATCCAGCCACCTCCCGGCTTCGCGATGGCCGACGACGCAGCCCTTTCTCCAGTAATCATTCTTGCCAGCGATGACCCTGCGGCGACAGAGCAGGAGTTGTCATCGCTGCTGCTTAGCAATCGAGTGATGTTCGAGCAGGTACAGCCGGGCGATGCTGAAACCTCCCGCGCCAATGAGGGTAAGGCAGACGTGGCTTCGGGAGGTCTTGCACAAGCGAAAGAGAGTGTCGGCGAGTCGATCTTCATCGCACGAAGGCTGACGCGCAGCCAGTATCAAGCCATCGATCAGGCCCTTCGATCTCCCGCAAGAGCAAGAAAGCAGGCTGTCGGTCAGGCGGCGCAGGAGCAGTATCAGTCATCCCGGTACAAGGCCGCACCTGACGCATCCGAGCCGCCAGCGAGTGCTTCTGGGGTGCTCGAATCGGATAAGGACAGGCTCAGCAAAGCCGAAGGCAGCGACGTAGCTCGGACGGGTCGCGGCGAGTTTGGAAAGGCCGCAGAACTCGATGCGATGGGAGGGGATGCAGCCCCCGCATCGCAACCCGGCGACGATGCGGATGTGATTGCCATCGGCGATCAGTTGACGATCAACCTCCCGCTGCAGATCCAGTCAAACGTAGGCGGGGGGCATCTGATTGAGGTTGGACCGGATGGGTCAATGCAGGTTCCGCCGCTCGAACCGATTGCCGTTGCAGGTCTGACGGTCGAAGAGGCGGGAAAGAAGCTTCGGGCGGCGCTGGGTGAAGATGCCACGATTGACGGGGCGGCTGTGTCGATAACCCGGCAATCGGTCGCCCGCACCGATGACACGCTGACTGACGTGGTGATTGTCGTGCGCCCGACCTCGGAGATGACCGCGGCCGGGGCAGTCACGAATCCCCCAACATCGCAACCCTCTGCCGACGCCGCCCCGACCGCCGAGGCTCCTGCAGAAGGCCCCTCGCTTGCGCCGGCGGGCGGCGAAGTGCCGGCCGCTGTTCCGGCAACTCAGCCGGGGTAACCGCTGCCCTTTCGCCCGAAGCACCCCCACGGCGCGCTTTTCGGCGCGCCAGAATCCATCGCCAGCGCCTGCTCTCAAACCGCCGCGGGTCTTCCCGGCAATATGAATCCGGCGGGCGAAGTCATATGATTGTGCGTGACGGTTTCCGGCGCGCTCCGGATTTCATGCTGATCGCGAGGTGGCTGTGAATCAATCTGTGACAATTGAGAATGAGCAACTGCGGCTCGAAATCTGGCCCAAACTTGGGGGCAAAATCTCGTCGATTGTCGATAAGGCCGACGGCTACGAGCTGATGTTTAACTACCCGGCAGAGTTGCCCGAAGAATGCATGTACGGCAGGCAATACGACGCCACCTGGTACGCAGGCTGGGATGAGTGCTTCCCAGCGGTGGGCAGCGGGAACTATGTTGGGCATCCTTACGATCACATTGCCATTCCCGATCATGGCGAGGTTTATTCACTCCCATGCACCGCGGTGCCTACGAAGGACGGGATCACGACCCTCTCGCATGGGCTTCGATTTGGGTATCGGTTCTCGCGCAAACTTCAACTGATTGAAAACAAGATTGTCGCAACCTATTCGGCGGTCAACCTTGCGCCTTTTGAGTTTCGGTTCGTCTGGGCGCAGCACGCACTATGCAATATGGAAGGGGGCGTCGAGATCGATGTCGCAATCGACAAGGCATGGCGACACAGCCACGGCGTGGCGGGGGTGGAGCACCAGAAAGCATTTGAATGGCCTTTGGTCGATGGAAAGTACGATCTTTCGCGGCCGGCGCGGCTTCCAGTCGGTGGGTGGAAAGTCTTCTCGCATGATGTCATCGCAGCGCCGGCGGTCATCCGATATCCGAGCCGGGGCCGGCAACTGGAAATCGCTTTCACGAGTGAGGCTGTCAAAGCGCACTGGGGCCTGTGGCTTAGCGCCGGCGGGTGGAGCGGGCAGCATCACTTTGCCATGGAGCCGACGACCGGCCGCTTTGACCAACTCGACCGCAGCATCCAGGACGGCAGCGCCGCGCGCATCCCACCACTGGGCACGGTGCAATGGCAAACCATCTGGACAGTGAGCACCATCAGTTAAGAGTGCACCCGTCCGGCAAGCGATCGGTCGTGGGACACGAATCACTTCTGCAAGATTGGGTCGCGTTCAAAACACAGCTTGGTGGACAGATTGAATAATCTCGTAGCTTCGTTGGTTCCGTTGCTGGCGAGAAGAGTTTTTGAAGCGAATTCGTGGAAAATCGGATTGAGATATGAAATGAAAACGCGTTGGTGACGACTCTTAGGCTGTTCGCACTAACGTAGCCCGATTCCCTACCCCCCTGAGGCCCCAGCCGACTTCCCCGCGGCTGGGGCATTTTTTTTATCGCTGCGACGGCGAACCGGTTTTCTGGCCAAAGATGATTGGATATCGTTCGATCAACATATATCCACCGATGCCGACAGCCAGCAGCGAGAAAATCGGCAGCGTTCCAAGAGAGAAAAGTTTAATGCAAGCAAGCAGGTTGGCGAGTGTTGCCAATGAAGTGACGCCAAAGCCCAGCCGCAGCACCGCGGCGCGCATGCCCGGATTTTGGCTGCGCAAGCAGATCATGACCGCTGCCGCGTCGATCAGTGCCGAGAGTCCGAACAGAAACATCCCGCAGTCGGACCAGGCCGTGCCTGTCTCCAGTTCCCAGTAACTCACCGGCAGCCCCGATCGGGCACTTCCATCGTTTGGCCAGACCCAACCGGTGACAAAGGGCTGGCCCGAGGCAGTCGCGAGGGACCATTTTGCGAAGTTTTGGCCCACGAACATAAAAATGATCCCGATGATCACCGAGATAAGCGCGCCGCCCGGGCTTGCAAAGAGGTTGTCCTGTGGGACTGGTGCTCGCGTGGCGAGATTGACGCCCGGGCTTTCCAGTCCCGGCGGCGCGGTGGGGGTGCCGGCGTGGCCCTGGCCGGAGAGTTTAGGAAGCTTTGATAGGTCCATTGCCCGTCTCCTATAAATGGATGCAACCCTTGCATTGCGGACACTTGGGCCGATCATACGCCACGCATTGCATGGTTGCGATTGATGAAAGGTGATCGAAGTGTCTGACTTGCTCGAACAGATCGAAGAGGTATCCACCGCCGCGGCTAACGACCTGTCGGCGGTCAAATCGCTGGCCGACCTGGAGGCGTTTCGCATTAAGTTTCTGGGCGCGAAGGGGGCTGTGAAGGCACTCATGCCGCTTCTCGGTAAAGTCGCCAAGGAAGACAAGCCGGCGATCGGTCAGAAGCTGAATGGCGTAAGTCAGGCATTAACATCTGCTTATGAACTGAGAAAGGCCGAGCTCGAATCGACGACCGATGTCATGGGGATTGACGTGACCGAGCCTGGCGATCGACCCGCGCTTGGTCGGCGGCACATTCTCATGCAGGTGGTCGATGAACTGGTTGAACTGTTCGGCCGCATGGGCTTCTCCACCGCCGCCGGGCCGGAAGTGGAGGATGAATTCCACAACTTCGTGGCGCTGAATATTCCGCAAAGCCATCCCGCGCGCGACCCGCTGGATAACTACTACCTTCAACCGGCCAAAGCCGAAGACGGCAGGATGAAGGAGCAACGCAGCACGGACTCGTCCTCCGGCGTGCGGCCTTCATCCCTGCTTCTCCGCACCCAGACCAGTACGGTGCAGATTCGCGTCATGGAGAAACAGAAGCCGCCGATTCGCGTCGTGATTCCGGGGCGTGTTTACCGGCCTGATACGCATGATGACACGCATCTTTCGATGTTTCACCAGCTTGAGGCATTGGTCATCGACAAAGGTGTGACAATGGTCGATCTCAAGAGCACGATCATCCAGTTTGTGCACGCCTATTTTGGTGAAGATACGAAGGTGCGGTTCCGGCCGAGCTTCTTCCCGTTTACCGAGCCAAGTGCGGAGGTGGATGTCTGGTTTGAAGATAAGCAGAAATGGATCGAGCTAGGCGGCTGCGGGATGGTCCACCCGAACGTGCTTTCCGCGGTGAACATCGACCCCGAGGAGTATAGCGGGTGGGCGTTTGGGTTTGGTATTGAGCGGATTGCCATGCGGAAATACTCGATTAACAACATTCGGCTGTTCGTCGAGAACGATATTCGGTTCTTGCGTCAGTTTTAGCCACGTGCGAAACGCGAGAATTGATTGAAACTGAGTCTCAATTAGCGTAGATTGGTTCGATTATGGAGAAGCACGCCTGCGAAAACCCGCACTGTCCGGCCCAAGGCGATCATAACCACTGTTCGCTAAACAGGTTAGGGATCGGCTGCCGGGGAACCGTGGTCTCGGTCGCCGGCGATTCGGAGCTTCGCCGGCGGTTGCTTGAAATGGGGTTTTGCAATGGGGCCGATGTCGAGGTCGTGCGGCGGGCACCGTTGGGTGACCCGATCGAGTGCCGGCTCCGTGGCTATTCGCTGAGTCTGCGCGGTGAGCAGGCGCAGTTTGTCACCATCGCAACCGCCCGCTAATGCCGCAGGCCCGCCTTCCTCGCCCGCGGGAACAGCCATGACAGTTGCCCGTTCCACTCTGACGGTCGCGCTCGCCGGCAACCCAAACTCCGGGAAAACCACGATTTTTAACGCGCTGACCGGCCTCCGGCAGAAGGTGGCGAACTATCCGGGCGTGACAGTCGAGAAGAAGTCGGGCCGCTGCAAACTAGACACCGGCGAGTGGGCCGACGTCATTGATCTGCCAGGCGCCTACTCGCTCATTTCGAGATCGCCGGATGAATTGGTAGCGATGGAGGTGTTACGCGGCCTGCGCGCCGATACCCCGCCGCCGGACGTCATTGTTTGCGTACTGGATGCGTCCAATCTTCAACGAAATCTCTATTTCCTGAGCCAATTGATCGAATTGGGCCGGCCGATGGTCGTGGCGCTCAATATGATCGACATCGCCGAGCGCCGGGGCATCTTCAGCGACCCCGCTGCACTTAGCGAGCGACTGGGGCTGCCGGTCGTGCCGGTTGTGGGAACTGACCGAAAGGGTATCAATGAGTTGAAAGCCGCGCTTCGGCGCGCGCGCGTTCCCCCCATGCCGGATTGGCCCCTGCCCGAGCCGATGCACGAAGAGCTGCTGACCGTCGCCGGCGGGTTGGCGATCCTCGATGATGATGCGCTACCCGGCCTGGCCCGATACACCAGCATCGCCGAGCGCCTACTCATCGGCGACCGCGCCGACGATATCGCCGC
>DDRH01000062.1:10325-15379 GCA_002343075.1 Phycisphaerales bacterium UBA2421
GGCCACCGGCGTGATCCGCCGCCACCCCGATATCAAGTTGCTGCGCCGCGATGGCGATATCGCCGCGCTGGCCGAACGGGAACCGGTCAAATCGCTGTTAAGTCATGCCACACAAAGACTTGCGCAAAACGGCATCGATCCGATGCACGCGGACATTGAAGCGCATTACAAGTGGATCGATGGGGTAGAAAAGGCATCGCGCGGTAGTACCGGTTTCCAACCGGTTCTTCGACACTTTGAGAGGAATAATGAGGAGAAAAGGAATGGGGAGCGAGAGAATGGGGGTAAAGAAAATGCGTTGGAAACCCATGCTACGTTACTCGATTATGAGCCACGACTTACGTTCACCGACAAACTCGACCGGGTTCTGCTGCACAAAGTGTTGGGGCTGACGATTTTCACGCTGGTGATGGCGAGCATTTTTGTGAGCGTATTCTGGATCGCCGACCCGATGATGGGAGCGGTGGAAGAGGGCATCGGCCAAGCCGGCCGATTCATCGCCGGGTTTTTTCCGGAAGGCCCGTTGGGCGACCTCTGGGCCGACGGCATCGTCGCCGGCGTCGGCGGGGTGCTTGTTTTCGTGCCGCAGATTGCGCTTTTGTTCCTGTTTCTGGCGATTCTAGAAGACTCCGGCTACCTGGCGCGGGCGGCTTTTTTGATGGACCGTGTGCTGAGCAAAGTGGGGTTGAACGGGAAGAGTTTCATTCCGCTACTGAGCAGTTTCGCGTGTGCGATTCCGGGCATCATGGCTGCTAGAACGATCGAATGCCAGCGCGATCGTTTAGCGACGATTTTTGTCGCGCCGTTTATGTCGTGCTCCGCGCGGCTGCCGGTTTACGCGCTCTTGATCGGTGCGTTCTTCGCCACATTCAGCGCCGCCGCCCGGGGTGGGATTTTGTTGGGTCTTTATGCGCTGGGCATCATCGCCGCCGTCGGCACGGCGATGCTGTTCAAACTGGGCGCAAAACGCACCGAACCGTCGTCGTTCATCCTCGAACTGCCGAGCTACAAACGCCCGAAACTCTCGCAGATTGCCAGAGTGGTGTGGACGAACACATGGGCGTTCATCAGCAAAGCGGGGACGATCATCTTCTGCTTGAGCGTGATTCTGTGGGCGATGATGTATTACCCGCGGTTGCCGCGCGAGTCCGGCGTTGCACTCGAACAGCAATTGCGAGCCGAAATCGCGAAGACGCAGAAAACGTATCGTCGTCCCTGGCATGTGGCCGGAAGCGACCGGCCGCAGCTAGATTATCAACCAGCAACTGTTGTTGGCGATGGAGAGCGTTACCCGTTTCCGCCTCACCTACGACCATTGTTCACCTACAACTACCAACCGTTTTTAGACGGAATGTCGGGGACTGAATGGTGGCGTTTTGATTCAGGGATAAGTCCGGCCACAGCTATCAGTGACGAACAATTTCTTGATCGATCCGTCGCCTCTGCCCAACTCTGCCACAGTTACGCCGGCCGACTAGGTCATTTGATCGAGCCCGCCATCAAGCCGCTGGGTTACGACTGGAAGATGGGTATCGGCCTGATCAGCGCGTTCGCGGCCCGCGAGGTGTTTGTCAGCACAATGGGCATCGTCTATTCCGTTGGAGGTGACGACGAAGACACCACGCCCCTTGCACAAGCGATGCTGGCCGATCGATATCCGGACGGTTCAAGAGTCTGGACGCCACTCGTAGCAACAAGCCTGCTCGTCTGGTTCGTGCTGGCGATGCAATGCATGAGCACCGTTGCCATCGTGAAGCGCGAAACGGGTGGATGGAAGTGGCCTATCTTGCAATTGTTGTACATGACAGGATTGGCGTATGTCGTGAGTTTGGTCGTGTACCAGGTCGGTCGAGCATGTTTCACATGATCAACCGGGCCGGTCGCTTTAGCGACTGGATGTTCAGTCCAAATCGCGCCGTTTCGGGTCAACCAGGTACCGTTTGTACGGAATGCCTTCGAGAAATGCCTTGAGTTCCAACGATCGTTTGATCGCAACTTCAATCTCGATATTGACCCGTGTGTGCGGGTATTTTCGATAGTCGGTCAACAACCGGTGGCGCATCGATTGTTGCAAGGTGTACTTGTAAGCGCGCCGGGCCTGACGTTCGTGGCGAATGCAACCGTCGAAATACTCGTGTCCCTTGAAGTTGCGCCAGAATTCGGGGATTCGTGCGGGTAGAATGTCATTGACGAGCTTGGCAACGGAGCCATGAACCCGTTGCACCATGATCGGCAGCCCGGCACCGAGCTTAAGATAGCCGATAGTGTGATAGTGGTTGCTTAAGAGCGAGGTCACCCAGGGCGTGAACCCATTGGCGCGGGTATGATACTCGAACCGATCCCAGAAGTTCTCCTTCGCACGTTCGGACTCGAATGCGTGCATGTGGTTTCGGACGTGGGAAGTGATGAAGTAGACTTGGTTATCGATGAACCAGTGCTCGTAACGATGGCCCCGTTCACATACTCTGTCCAACTCCGGGAGGTTTTTCGGATAGGTTTGAACACTCGAGTAGAATGATATCGAATCGTCCGGTGAACCGGTCGGCCCGAGGCGGGAAAAGACATGTCCGAATCAACCCAACACATCATCGTCTATGTCATCGTCGTGCTCTGCGTTTTGTTTTTTCTGCACCAAGCTTTCGGTTCCTGGTTCGGACGTAAGTCGGTGCTCGGCAAGTGTTGTGAGAAGGGGTGTAGCGCTGGTTCTGCTTCAAAGGTAGGGTCGGAATCCTTCGTTTCGGTGGAGAGCCTGTCGCGAAAGGGCACCGGGGCTTGATTCGCTGGTTGAATTCTCTATAGTCCCCGCCTCGTCGAACCCGATAGTAACGGTCGGCGTACAGCAGGCAGGCAGGTGTTTGAAGGGCTTGTTTCTGAGGCGTTAAGAGAAGTTAAAAAAAATGTTTCGCAGCCCTTGACGCACGCCACGAACGCCGTATGATCTTCGACCCGCAGTAAACGACGCGGCTGCAATGATTTGAGAGGTTACGAAGGATTTGAAGACAGCACCCACCCGAAACTCGCTGCTTTAGTCGGTTCCCTTCAATAGTTGGAGGTCGCCGAGTTGAGGCGACTGTGAGTAGAAATGCGATGAGAAGTCATCGCACGGTGAGTGTCGCTTAAGTTTGAGAATGAAGGCCTTGGCAGCAGGGCAGTCACTCCCGCACTTAAGTGGGTGTCGTAGCGAGAGTTACGACAGTTCTTTGACAAGTGAATACGTGAGGTTCAATTACAAGGGTTCTTTGGTGATTCCGTGAAAAAGTCGGAGCACCAAACCTGACATCCGCCCAGTTAGTATACCGGTTTCACAAATCGGTTTTGCTGTTCACCAGGACAGCATGTCTTTCCGTTTGGGGCGGATGTCGTCGAGCACCTTTTTTTGGCGAATTGCCACAGTGTTGATTGTCGGATGCGGTTCTGGCGCGAGTCAGGATCAAAGACGGTGATCGATAAATGTGGTCAAGCTGTTAAGGGTGTACGGTGGATGCCTTGGGATCGAGAGGCGATGAAAGACGTGGAAGCCTGCGATAAGCTCCGGGAAGCTGGCAAACAAGCATTGATCCGGAGATTTCTGAATGAGGAAACTCACCCGCAAGGGTATCTGCACATGAATGCATAGTGTGCAGAAGCGAACGTAGGGAACTGAAACATCTAAGTACCTACAGGAAAAGAAACAGACATGGATTCCGTTAGTAGCGGCGAGCGAAAACGGACAAGCCCAAACCAGTCTTCGGACTGGGGTTGTGGACACCTCGAGCTGAAAAACAGTTAGCAAAACGCTCTGGAAAGTGCGGCCATAGCGGGTGATAGCCCCGTATGCGAAAACTGAAATAGGCGTTGAGAGGTGCTCCAGAGTAGCGCCGAACTCGTGGAATTTGGCGTGAAGCTGCCGGGACCACCCGGCAAGGCTAAATACTCCTCGATCACCGATAGTGAACAAGTAGGGCGATTGAAAGGTGAAAAGTACAGCTATTAGCTGAGTCAAAAGTACCTGAAACCGTACACTTACAACGCGGTAGGAGCACTATGCCCCCTCGGGGGAATGTGTGACTGCGTACCTTTTGCATAATGGACCGGCGAGTATATGTCTGCAGCAAGGCTAAGGTGTCAAGCACCGGAGCCGTAGCGAAAGCGAGTCTTAAGATGGCGTCAAGTTGCAGGCTTATGGCCCGAAACCTAGTGATCTACCCGTGGGCAGAGTGAACAACCCGTAAAAGGGTTGGGAGGCTTGAAGCCGTGAACGTTGAAAAGTTCTGGCATGACCTGCGGGGAGGAGTGAAAGTCTAATCAAACTGGGAGATATCTGGTTCTCTGCGAAATGCCTTTAGGGGCAGCCTCGAGCCACTACATCATAGGGGTAGAGCTACTGAAAGAGGACGTGGGGCTACCCGCCTACACGCCTCTACCAAACTCCGAATACTATGATGACTATCTCGGGAGTGAGTCCGCGAGGGATAATCTTCGCGGTCGAGAGGGAAACAACCTTGATCGCCGGCTAAGGCCCCAAAACATTGCTTAGTTCGTGAGGAAGTTATTCTACTGAGACAGCCAGGATGTTGGCTTAGAAGCAGCCACCATTTAAAAAGTGCGTAATAGCTTACTGGTCGAGTAGAGTAGCGCCGTAAATGATCGGGAATAAGCAGTGTGCCGAAGCCGCGAGCTAATTTATTAGCGGTAGCAGAGCGTTGCACACCGCGTCGAAGGCGTACCGTGAGGAGCGCTGGAGCGTGTGCAAGTGAGAATGCCGGTATGAGTAACGATAATGCAGGTGAAAATCCTGCACGCCGAAAGCCTAAGGTTTCCTGGGGAAGGTAAATCCGCCCAGGGTTAGTCGGGAGCTAAGTCGAGGCCGAAAGGCGTAGACGATGNNACAGCAGGTTAATATTCCTGCACCGATGTGGAGATCGAACCAACGTGCGTTTTTTCAGGGCAGATCCTCCGGTTAGTTGTGGAGGTTTCGCAAGATCGAGGCCGTTTTGTTGCCGAAGTCTGCGACGAAAGAACCGAGAAAAGCGTTGGGGGCAAAGCATTGTCCGTACTAAAACTGACACAGGTAG
>DDRH01000062.1:15521-16436 GCA_002343075.1 Phycisphaerales bacterium UBA2421
CGAGGAGAGTATCCTAAGGCGCTCGAGAGAACTGCGGTTAAGGAACTAGGCAATCTAACCACGTAACTTCGGGAGAAGTGGTCCCTCCTCCTTCGGGAGAGGGCGCAGGAAGCAGACTGGGCGACTGTTTATCAAAAACACAGTTCTGTGCTAACACGCAAGTGGATGTATACAGAATGACGCCTGCTCGGTGCCGGAATGTTAAGGAAGTCGGTTAGGGGTTCGCCCCAAAGCTGGCAACCGAAGCACCGGTAAACGGCGGCCGTAACTATAACGGTCCTAAGGTAGCGAAGTTCCTTGTCGGGTAAGTTCCGACGTGCATGAACGGCGTAACGACTTGGTCGCTGTCTCAACCGCAGACTCGGTGAAATTGAAGTGGCGGTGAAGATACCGCCTACCCGCAGCAAGACGGAAAGACCCCATGCACCTTTACTATAGCTTGGTACTGACGCCGGCTGAAAACTGCGTAGCATAGGTGGGAGGCGTTGATAGCTGGGTTTCGGCCCAGAAGGAGCCAACAAGTGAAATACCACCCTGTTTGCATTCGTCGTCTCACCCTGATCCCGTGAATCCGGGCAGGGAACCGTGCTAAGTGGTTAGTTTGACTGGGGCGGTCTCCTCCAAAAGAGTAACGGAGGAGTGCAAAGGCCCGCTCAGAACGGTTGGCAATCGTTCGTCGAGCGCATTGGTAGAAGCGGGCTTGACTGCGAGTGCTACGGCACAAGCAGAGCTGAAAGGCGGCCAAAGTGATCCTGTGGTCCCGTGTGGAAGGGCCATCGCTCAACGGATAAAAGGTACGCTGGGGATAACAGGCTGATCGCCTCCGAGCGTCCATAGCGGCGAGGCGGTTTGGCACCTCGATGTCGGCTCATCGCATCCTGGGGCTGAAGGCGGTCCCAAGGGTTTGGCTGTTCG
>DDRH01000062.1:16604-140672 GCA_002343075.1 Phycisphaerales bacterium UBA2421
AGCGGTACGCGAGCTGGGTTCAGACCGGCGTGAGCCAGGTCGGTCCCTATCTGTTGCGGGCGTAGGAACCTTGACGGCGATTCTTCCATAGTACGAGAGGATTTGGAAGGACTGACCCCTGGTGTACCAGTTGTCGCGCTAGCGGCACGGCTGGGTAGCTATGTCAGGAAAGGATAAACGCTGAAAGCATCTAAGCGTGAAGCCAACGTCAAGACAAGGGTTCCCATGAGACCCCCGGTAGACTACCGGGTTGATAGGCTGGAGCTGTACGGACTGAAAGGTCTTTAGGTTACCAGTACTAATGGTCGATTGGCTTGGCCATATTTATCGACTGCCGTCGATCTACAACCGTGGATCAGACTTATGTCTAGAGTATGTCGAAAGCATTCACCTAAAGAAAGTTGTTCGACAATTTGAAAGCGAATCTCACGTAACACTTGCAATCACACCCCGGTCGGTGGGAAACCGCCGTCCGGGGCTTTGCTGGTGGCTATACCCGTAGGGTCATACCCGTTCCCATTCCGAACACGGTCGTCAAGCCTGCGGGGCCGATGATACTGCATCAGCGGGAAAGTAGGTCACTGCCAGCATTAATCAACCAAGACCCCCGATTCTCACGAGTCGGGGGTTTTTTGTTTTCTCACACGGCCTCCATACACTCTCCCCATGCCAAGACCCAAGCCCGCTGCCCGGCGGCGCATCATGCACATCGTCGAGGCGCTGCCCGAGGGTGTTGCAAAACCGGTTCTCACGCATCTGTGCCTCGAAGTGCGCGGCAAGTGCTTCGGATGGTACATGGATAACCATCACGGCGACGGACGTTTGCAGCTCAACTGCAAGGCCCAGCCCGGCAAATCGCACGCGCTCGCAGCGCGATTCCCAGGTGTGTTTCACATTCCCGCCTATGTGGGCAACAAGGGTTGGATCGGCGTATGGCTCGATGTGCCCGGTGTCGATTGGAAGTTGCTTAAGGTCTTGCTGACCGAGGCCTATTGCTTCGTCGCGCCCGCCCGGCTGCTTCAATTGCTCGAAGCCGGAGAATCCCCGCCCGCCGCCGCAGATTTCGGGAAACTATCGCTTCGACGGCGGTGAATTCATTCGCTTTTGGCCGGTCGAATCGTACGATCCAAGGTGGCACCTGTGAAAGCAGCACCATTGGATCGACCGCCTCTTGACGACCTCATCGATTTTGATTCGTCGAGCGATATCGAGTCGCTCGCTTTGCGCGTGCCTGCGCGGTGGGTCGTGTATCTCTTCGCCGACAAGCAGGATCGTGCCATCCAGTTGCTTTGCGTGAAGAATCTCCGCGCCAGTCTCCGCCGGAGGCTTGGGCCGGAGAGTGATGTTGAGCCGTCGAAGCGTGTCGATTACCGCCAGCTCGTCCGGCGGGTGTACTGGACGCGCGTCGATAGCGAGTTTGAGGCGGATCTGCTCTATCTTCGCACCGTTCGAGAGTTGTTTCCCGCCGGTTACGCAAAGCTCGTGGCGCTTCGACCGGCCTGGTTTGTCGAGGTCGATTGCGATGCCCGGTTTCCGCGCTATTCCCGCACCGACGCGCCGGGCTCAACCTCCGGGGAGGTCTTCGGCCCGCTGGAAGATAAAGCCACCGCGACCCGGCTGATCGAACGGCTGGAAGACTGGTTCGACCTCTGCCGGTACCACAACATCCTGCAGCAAGCGCCGCATGGTAAAGCCTGTGCCTATAAGGAGATGGGACGCTGCCCGGCACCCTGCGACGGCAGCGTGTCGATGGAGCAGTATCGACAACTCGTCCGACTGAGCGCCAAGACCCTCGCCGACCCCGACGACTACATTCGCGCGCAACAGGCGCGCATGCAGCAGGCCGCTTCCTCACTGCAGTTTGAAGCAGCGGGGCGGATCAAGGCGTACATTGCCTCGTTGTCACAGCTAACCACGCCTGTTTTTCGGAATATCCGGCGTTTTGAGGACCTTCGTTTCGTCACTTTACAACATGGCCCTTCCAGAAGAGCTGCGAAGGTGTTTCTGGTCACACCAACCGAAGTTCGGCCGATCGCGTGCCTGCTCGATAAGCCCTCACCCGGCAGCGGCATCGTGCAGGCGGCGCTTGCGGCGGCATCGCGCGTGGAGGCATTTGATATCGGGGCGCGGGAGACCTTCGGCATTGTCGCCCGCCACCTGTTCGCAGAAAAGCAGGCCGGCATCTGGATTCCGATCGACAAGCTCGACGAATCGTCGCTGGCAAAAGCCTATGGTGAGATTCGGAAGGACAAGTCGCCCGATGTCGCCGCCGGGCAATCTGCCGATGATGATGCCTCCGGCGACGAGGGGATTGTGCGGGAAATCCAGCCGTTTGTGCAGATCTGACCGGGGCCACCGAAGCCGGTGCGGGGCGCGCCAAATCATTCTGAAGCGGTTTGTGCAGACGTGCCGATAAAACTTCAAGTCGCGCTGTGGCGACACAACCTTGATGCCGCACCCTGGTGAGCACTGTCCGTTCCTCAACCGATCCGATCCGCGCTGCGGGAACAACTTCAGTCTCGACCGACTTTGCCACGCGCTGAGGCATTGCACCGGAAACTATTCCGCCTGCCCGACTTACGTTGAATTGCTGGTGGAGCGGCAGGCGCGTCGGCAGTCGGTGGCGCGTAGTATGGGTGGGAATGGCCAGTCGATCGTCCAGGTCAGTATCGCAGGTCGAACCGCCGCCGTTGGTGAGGCGGTTCCTCTCGCATCTTGCGGCTGAGCGCGGCCTTGCGCCCAACACGCTTGCCGCCTATCGCCGCGATCTCGTCAGCCTCGTCGAGCACTTCAACAGTACCGCCACCACTCTGGAGCAAGCTCGACCTCACGATTTCACGGGTTATCTCCGCGAGCAGACTCGTCAGGGCAAGTCGACCAAGACCCTCGCCCGCAGGGTTGCGGCGATACGCGTTCTCCTACGCTACATGAGCAGCGAAGGGAAAGACGTGGAGTTGATCCTTCAACATATCGAACGCCCGAAGCCGGAACGGTCCTTGCCCAAGATTCTAAGCCGCACGCACGTTAATGAGCTGATCGCCGCGCCCGATCCGAATTCACCGATGTTCTCCCGCGATGTTGCAATTCTCGAACTGCTCTACGCGAGTGGGCTTCGAGCGTCCGAACTGTGCGAACTTCCGCTGCGCGATGTGAGTCTACAGGTGGGATGTGTTCGAGTGCTGGGAAAGGGCCGCAAAGAGCGCGTAGTGCCCATAGGCCGGGCGGCGGGGATTGCGATCGAGCGATACATCAGCGAGACGAGGCCAACGCTCGATAAGCAGCGATCGGACAGGCTGTTTCTGTCAAGGACAGGCCGACCGCTGGAGCGCGTGGCGCTCTGGCAGCTTATCGAGAAGTATGCGAAGAAGTCCGGGCTGTATTCGAGAGGTGTCTCGCCGCACACGCTTCGCCACTGTTTTGCCAGCCACCTATTAAGCGGCGGGGCGGACCTGCGTGTTGTGCAGGAGTTGCTGGGGCATGCCGACGTCAGCACGACGCAGGTTTACACCCATGTCGATTCTGACCGTATCCGGGCTGTTCACAGGAAGTTTCACCCGCGCGCCTGACGGCCCTTACGGCGCGGCCCTTGATTACGCCGCAACCGCGTCGCGAAAAGGCAGCTTCTGGTTCTGCAGGCAGACGGCCAGGAAAATGTGTCGCAGGCGTTCGATGCTTGCCGACTGAAGAAAGTCATCGGTTAGATCGAGCGGAAATCGGGCGGGGTAAGATCGAAACTGTTCGATGAGCACCGGCCGGCTCATAGCTGAGATGGTGGTGACGAGTTGTTCGATCTGATCGTTTCGCAGCATGACTTTCTCCGCACGAACGAAAGACGCCGCCGACCGGGTGTGGTTTCACCGGAACTAGCCGACAACATCAACTAACACGCCCCTGCGAAACCTATCGGGCCGATAGCGGATCAGCTTAACAACCTCAGTCGCCGGCGGGGGAGGCAACGGTTGCTCCCACGGCAGTACGGCCCACGGGGGTTGAATCGGGTTGGGCAGGTCGCGCCGATGTTCCGGCTCGGTGGGGCCCGCGTACAGTGTGGGAGTTCGCTCGATCGCAGGGTCTGGATGCACGACTATCCGAGGTTCAATCTCTGGTTCTGGTGTGATGGCGAAACGTGGATGAATCTCGGGTTCGGGCGTCACGGAACGGCGCGGGCCGATCCTGGCGCAATCGCCGTCGCCGCATCCCGCCGACGGTCCGCCATCTGCCATCGCCCCGCGGATGAGGCGTACGACCTGCAGGTCAATCGCAGCGACGAGGAGCGAGATGTTTGAGGGCAACGCCGGTGAGACCACATTTCCCAACACGCAAACCGGCGTACCCGCTGGGAGGCGTCGCGTGATCGGTGAGAGAAATGCCCGGAAATCGCATAAAATGAGGACAATTGATCGCGACGTGTGGTTCGTGAGATAGTCCGGTTATGCCGGATGTTGCAGCGAATCAACATCGACCCAGCGCGCGACCTGTTACGAGTCACATGAACATCCATCAACTCGACTTTGTTCTTCCGCCCGAACTGATTGCGCAAGCTCCCACGGTCCGGCGGGCTGATTCGCGGCTGTTGCACTACCGTCGCGATGAACGATCTATGGCCCACCGGGCTTTTGCAGAATTGCCGTCGCTGCTAAGGCCGGGCGATCTGCTCGTGTTCAATGATGCGCGCGTCATCCCCGCCCGATTTGCACTGCGTAAGCCGAGCGGCGGCCGGGTTGAGGGTCTGTTTATCGGACAAACCTCCCCGCGGCGGTGGCAGGTGATGCTGCGAAATCTGGGGGGAGTGCGCGCGGGTGGGTCACTTTTTTTTGCCAATGACCCGTCAATTGGCGCGTCGGTGATTGAGCAGTACGACGATGGGCGATACCTGATCGAAGTCGATTTCGACCGTGGCGCCCCTGAACTGTTGTCGCGCCTGGGCCGCATGCCCCTGCCGCCTTACATCAAGCGAGCAAAGGATGAAGACGCGCGCGATGATCTGGACCGCGATCGATATCAGACTGTCTACGCCCGCGAGCCGGGCAGTGTCGCCGCACCCACCGCCGGGCTACACTTCACGCCAGACATTTTTGATGCGCTAAAGAGTTGTGGGGTCGAATGCGCATATCTCACGCTTCATGTGGGGCTGGGCACATTCAAACCGATCGCAACCGAAACGCTGGAAACACATTCGATGCACACAGAGCGTTACAGCATTCCCGCTTCAACGGCGGAAGCGATCAACACCGCAAGGCGCGAAAGGCGACGCGTCATAGCAGTTGGCACCACCAGTGCCCGCGTGCTGGAGAGCCAGCCGCGGGGCGATGTGATCGAACCAAACTCGGGCGAGACAGCGATTTTCATCTACCCGCCTTATGAGTGGAAGCATGTCGATGCGCTGGTCACCAACTTTCACCTGCCGCGCAGCACACTCATCGCGCTGGTAGCGGCGATGATCGGGCTTGAAGCGCAGCGGTGCATTTATGCGGAGGCGATCGCGCGCAAGTATCGTTTTTTCAGTTACGGCGACGCCATGTTCGTGGAGTAGGCGCATTCACCGGCGCAGGTAAACACCAGTTGCCGCCGGAATTGCAGGTGATGCGTCGCTAGACTCCGACAGGTTCACCCTGAACGCCGGCGGCGCCACCGCGAAACGTGAAGTCCTGCCGATTCGCGTCAACGTCCACCTCAATCGTATCCCCCTCGCCGAACTCCCCGCTGAGCAGTCGGGACGCCAGTGGGTTTTCAATTCGCTGCTGGATAAGCCGCTTCAACGGTCGCGCGCCGTACGCCGGATCGTATCCCTCCTCGGCGAGGAGCGCCGCTGCGGCGGGGGTGACTTGCAGCAGAAGGCCGCGCTGCGAAAGTCTGTTACGCAGATAGCGCAGCTGAACCTCGACAATCTTCGCAAGCTGGTCCTTTCGCAGGGGATGGAAGATGATCGACTCATCGATTCGGTTAATGAACTCCGGCCGAAACGCGCCTTTGAGAACATCTTTCACCGCTGCTTCCACTTCCCAATCGCTTGCGCCTTCGCCCATCAGCGTTTGAATGCGGTCGCTTCCAAGATTGCTGGTCATCACAATGACAGTGTTCTTGAAGCTCACCGTGCGGCCGTGCCCGTCGGTCAGTCGGCCGTCGTCCAGCACCTGCAGCAGCACGTTGAAGACGTCGCGGTGCGCCTTCTCGATCTCATCAAAGAGCACCACACTGTAAGGACGCCGGCGCACGGCCTCGGTCAGCCGACCGCCTTCTTCGTACCCCACATATCCCGGCGGGGCACCGATCAGTCTCGCTACGCTATGCTGCTCCATGAACTCGCTCATATCGATGCGGACCATCGCGTTATCGTCATCAAACAAAAACTCGGCGACGGCTTTGCACAACTCGGTCTTGCCGACGCCGGTTGGGCCTAGAAAGAGGAAGCTGCCGATGGGTCGATTGGGATCGCCCAAGCCCGCGCGATTGCGTCGCACGGCGTTGCTGATCGCGAGAATCGCTTCATCCTGCCCGATGACCCGCGCGCCAAGCCGCTGTTCCATCTGCATCAGTTTTTCTCGCTCGCCTTCGAGCATCCGCGTCACCGGGACGCCAGTCCATCTGCTAACCACTTCGGCAATTTCTTCGCTGGTGACCGAATCCTTTACAATTGCATGGCCGGTATCGATGGCGGCCTGAATCGTCTGCTCTGCAGCGACCAGTTGGGTTTGCAGGGTGCTCAATTCGCCGTGCTTAAGGCGCGCCGCCAGTTCCCATTTGCCGTCGCGCTGCGCCTGATCCAGTTCGAGTTGCTTCTGCTGTATCTGCTCCTGCAGCTCCTTCACCTGGTCGGTCGCCTGCTTTTCGTTCTGCCAGCGCGTCATCAGCGGTGTGCGGCGCTCATTGAGGTCGGCCAGCTCTTTCTGGGCCTTCTCCAACTGCTGCTTGCTTGCGTTGTCTTTCTCAAGCTTGAGGGCTTCAATCTCGATTTGCAGTTGCATGACCTTTCGGTCCAGCTCATCTAGCTCAGCAGGCTTGCTGTCGTTCTCAATTCGCAGCCGTGACGCGGCTTCGTCGATCAGATCGATCGCCTTGTCGGGCAAAAACCGGTCTTGAATATATCGATCGCTCAGCACCGCGGCGCTGACGATGGCGCTGTCGGTGATGCGCACGCCGTGGTGCCGTTCATAGCGCTCTTTCAGCCCGCGGAGGATCGAAATCGTGTCTTGCACGCTGGGCTGTCCGACGTGTATGGGCTGAAACCGGCGCTCAAAGGCCGGGTCTTTCTCGATATGCTCGCGATACTCATCGAGCGTTGTTGCGCCGATGGTCCGCAGCTCTCCACGCGCCAGCGCCGGCTTGAGCAAGTTACCGGCATCCATGGCACCTTCACTCTTGCCCGCGCCGACTACGGTATGCAGTTCGTCAATGAACAGAATGATCTGCCCGTCCGACTCGGTGACCTCTTTGATGACCGCCTTCAGGCGTTCTTCAAACTCCCCGCGGAACTTTGCACCGGCGATGAGCGCGCCCATGTCCAGAGCGATGATGCGCTTGCCCTGCAATCCGGTTGGAACATCGCCGTTGAGCATGCGAATGGCCAGCCCTTCAACGATCGCGGTTTTGCCGACGCCGGGTTCGCCAATGAGCACCGGGTTGTTTTTCGTTCGGCGGCTCAGGACCTGCATCGTTCGGCGGATTTCGTCGTCGCGGCCGATCACCGGATCGATCTTCCCCTGGCGGGCAAGCTCGATCAGATCGCGTCCATATTTGCTCAACGTCTGATAAGTCGCCTCAGGGTCGGCTGAGGTAACGCGTTGGTTGCCGCGGACGGCTTTCAGCGCCGCGAGGATGGTGTCCGCGGTGATTCCGTTGCCCGCCAGCAGATCGCGCAGGTCGCTCTTGACCTGTGTCAGGCCGAGCAGCAGGTGTTCGGTGGAGAGATATTCGTCCTTGAGACGATCTGCCTCCTTCTGCGCACTGGTAAGAACCTCTTGTGTGGCGCGATTGACTTGCAACTGCACGCCGGTGGCCTTTGGGAGTCGGTCTAGCTCTGCCTCGACTGTGGACGCGAGGCGCGCAAGATTTGCACCGAGCTTTTGTACGAGCGGTCGCACCACACCGTTTTCCTCGGCCATCAGACCGGCAAGCAAGTGCAGCGGGACGATTTCGGCATGGTTGCGCTCTTGTGCGAGTTGTTGCGCCCGCGCGACGGCCTCCTGCGCCTTCACGGTCAGTTTGTCCAAACGCATGGTACGACTCCTTCTGGCAAGCGCATCTCGCCGCCGAGAGGTGGAGTATCAATCTGTGTGCCAATGGGATCGAATGACCTTAAGTGATTATTTTGAATGACTTTATGGCGAAGTAGCCGCGTGCGCGATGCTGCCAAAATGGCAGTCTGCTGCGAGTCGCAGATGTTCAGGTGCGCGACCTGCTCAGTCAGGTCTTCATTCTGTCAAGCATGAACACTGCCAGTGGGCCAAACACCAGGATAGGGGCCCACGCCATCATCAGCGGCCAGTTTGGCGACGTACGGAACTGTGGCGGTGGGTTGCCGGCCAGGTTTTGGCAGATAAACACCATCGCCATGCACGCGCCGACAACCACGAAGCACCAGACGATCGTGCGCTTTAGCTGATTCGGCTCGCGCGTCGTCACGCAGGGTAGGGCGAGCAGCAACAGGATGATGTTGATCATAAATGTCGCCCAGCGGCTGTGCTTCACCCGCAGCAGCGCCGCGGTTCCAAAAATTTTCGGGCGTTGAAGCAATTGATCGATCCGACTGGTCGACAGCAACTCGACGTAATCACTGCTGCGATAGAGTTCGATTTCTTCGGGCGTGATGCTGGTGTTGTAGTGTGGAACGGGCTGGGGTTCACTGCGGCGCTGGTCGGGGAGCAGGCCGGTGATCTCCTGGCCGTTCTCCAGCGCCCAGAACTGATACGTTTCGTTCCATTCGGCAGAGTCGGCACTTATATGTCGCGCCACAGCCCCGTTTTCATCGCGTTCGAGAATGTCGACCACTTCCATCCGTGGGACGTTCTCGTTTTGGGCAGGAATGTACCTGCCTGCACGAAGCAAGGTGCCGTCGCTATCCTGCATCATCTTGATTTCAAAGGCGCGCACTTTGCCAATCTTCAAATCGTCCACTTTCGGAACAAGTTTTGGAATGATCGACGGAATGATCAGTTCCTGCACTGCGGGTAGGAGCAGCAGATTAAGAATCACCCCCGCAATGATGACATATTGCAGCACGCGCAACAGCGGTACGCCGGCAGCGAGGATGGCAGTCAGCTCATTAAACCGGCTCATTCGCACCATGGTAAACGCCGCTGCGACTACGGGGATAATGCCGGATAACTGTACAAAAAACAGGAATGACTGGTGGAAATAGTAGTCCGCGAGAGCCGCGATGAGTTGCCATGTCGATTGCCCCTGGCTTTGGTTCACGTTGCGCACTTCGACAATCTCATCAAACTGAAACACCATGTGCAGCACTACATAGAGTCCCAGCAGTACCATCATGCTGATGAGGTAGTTCCGCAGAAATTGCAGGAGAATGTATCGATGTAGGATCTTCATGAATCGAACGCGTTCATTGCCGCTGCAGTCGCCCCAGCAGCACCGCGGCGATGATGGTGACGGCGACGTTGCCCGACCAGATTAGCGCCAGCCCGAGATCCTTGGAATCTTGAAACTTGGTGAGATCCCGTGGCACATTCTCGCAGGTGTTTTGCCCAGTGACGATGAGTGCGATGCAAATCAATGCCGGCACAACACTAACCGCAAACGCCGAGAGAAAGTTCCCGCTGCGGAACATCATTCCCAGCGCGCAGCCGACGAGGACGAGGATCAGACAGCTAACTGAGAAACTGGCCCGGGCGTGCGTTTCTGACAGAATTCCGTTGGAGAGCACGACCAGCGAGCGCCGCAATGTCCGCTGCTGTTCCGGCAGGACCCTGGCATTGCCGAGATAGTAGGCCGCATCGCGTTTTTCCAGCTCGATGAGGTCGGGGCTCATCGGCACGGTAAACGCGCGCGGAAAAACCGCCCGCGGGATCACCTCATCATTGCCTGCCTTTACGCGCGCATCCTGCAGCTCGATGCTCACATAAACCTGCCGGCGGGCGGTGTCGGGGAGTGCGGTGAGGCGCAGCCGGCGGGCTTCCACCTTGAGCACGGTGGTGCCGTTACGATCTTGCACGAACTGAATGAAATACTTCCCCGCGGGTGACTCGGCGATCATCACGCCCGACTCGGTCCGAAGCGTTGCGCCCGCCGCTCTGATGGTATAGCTTTCTGTCGCGCTGTTGAGCAGGCACTCGCTGCCGGAAAGCTCGTCGAGCACTTGCCGGTAAAAGTAGCTCATCTGCTCGGCGCGGACGAAATCGCGCAGCACCTGCTTCACGCGCTTGCTCTCTTCCGGATGTCGCAACAGGTGCAACAGCCGCGTGATATCCATGAACTTTGTATTTTCGCGCACGAGCGAGGGCAGAGGGATGGGACCGAATTGAGTCAACCCCACGCCACCTTGCATGCCGCCTGCTGCGTTGCGGGGGAATTTCGTGCCGCCTTCCAGGACCGCCGTCAGCAGAAGCTCGTCGGAATCATCTGCAGGCGAGATAAACGCAGTCGCGCGATCGGCCATCCAGAAATCGCGCGGCTTGCGGACGGGGGCGAGCGCGTTCCTGGGAGTTGGGTCAAAAGTGACGATCGTGGGCGAGTTCAGCTCGACCGCCTGCTCGCCTGGCCGCGAGGGGTCCTCTGGCACCATCGAGGCGTCGCGGGCGAACACGGTCACGCGATCGCCTGCAGAATCAAACTGCACCTGGTGCGTGCGGTTGATCGTGGTGGCGACGATTCGCGCCACGTTGGAGAATACCACCTTTTCAGCTTGCAGCATGAGTGCTGGAACGACGAAGCCAAGCAGTAACAGGCTAATGAGCGCGACCGTGACGCCGAGCACAAATGCAGGCAACGCCAGCGCCAGATGCGATATGCCCGCGGCGCGGCACGCGATTGTCTCGTTATCGGCCCCGAGGCGGCCATAGACCAGCGTGGTGGCAAACAGTGCCGCAATGGGTAACGAGTAGGTGGTCATCGCGGGCAGAAAATATCCTAGAATCTCACCGACTTGGCCCAGTGCAAGCCCGTTCTGCGTAAGCGGCTTGAGCAGTCCGCCAAAGCTCATTATCCCCGCCAGCGCTCCACTCGTTAGAAGGAAGACGCGAAGCAGGTCGCGGAAGATGTACTTGAAAAGCGTAAGGCCCATGTTGTCGGTCGCGTGCAGAGGCTATCGGCTGAGCCGGGCGAGGGCAATCTTCGATGGCAACGCATCACTACGCGGAGCATCTCACGCTGCGTCAGTGCAGTCTACGCCGCGCGCTGGTCAATCGACTGCGCTCGGGCGGCGGTGATCCTGTCGGCGAGTTCCGTCAGGCGGCGCGATGACTGCTCCAGGGGGGCCAGCAAATCGTCGGCCCAGTCGATAAGTTGGGCTGCGAATGAGAGTTGCGACACGGCATCATGATCTCTCGCGGTCCAGTCTCGAATGAGCCGCTCGGCCCGGGCGTGTGCAAGCCATCGAAGCGCGGCCCAAAGCACCGCAAACCAGATAAGCAGGAACGAACTCGCTTGAAGCAAATGTCCCGCGCTGAGCACACTCACGATTTGCTTACCGAGCGCCGCCCAATCCAGCGCGCCCGCGTGCAATGCTGCCGCCGCTATCGGTTGGGCAATGGGAAACCAGATGATCGCCCCAATGGTCAACAAAACGCGCACAATCGGCGCGAAAAGCCCTGTGCGGCCTCCCGCCTGCTTGAGAATCGCATTACTCTGCGCCGTAGCCGTCGTGCGAAGCCGATTCCGCAGCGCCGCGGCGGCGGCGAGGGCCGCAGGCTCTTCCCACAGCTTGTTGTGCGCATAGGTCGCAGTCACCATTGGATTTGTCTGCATTAGATGCGCAAATGTGGTGCTGATGCGATGCGATAGCGGTGTACTATCTGCCTGCAGCACGGCATCAATCGGCGTCATGTGCCCGGCACTCGAGATGCTCTTTTTGATGAACGCCATGACCGGCGCAGCGAGCGTATTGATTGCTCCCACGATCGGCCATCGTGACAGCCTTCGCTTGATCGCTGGCTCAACCAACGCGGCTCGATACGCCGGGTCGTCCAGCAGTCGGGGTAGCGCAGTTTCCATGACTGGGGCAAGAAGCCTTTGTCGCACGAGTTCATCGGCTTCAATGAACACTCGGCGGGCACGCGCTGCACGGTCTGATATCTGCTGATCTTCAAGCCAGCGGAGCAGGGTTCGATCGTGCTGGCGCGCGGCGAGCCGCCTGGCTTGCGATACATCCTGCTGAGACTTCTCGCGCGACAGCGCCGCGCGCAATCGGGGAAGATCATATCTCTCCGGCTTTGCAGCAGAGACCGCAAAGACATGCGGCGGATGCGCAAGCGAGAGCGTCTTCGCAACCCGGCGGGCGTAGTCGTCACACAATTCGCCGGCGGCCGACTCGCCTTCCCTCGCCACCAGCAGGTCAATCTTGTTGATCGCAAAGAGAAAATTCTCCGGATCGTTACCCTCGGCCACGCGCGCCAGCAACTGCTGCGGCTGCAGATCGGCATATTTCTCAATGCTTTGAAGCCAGACGGGGTAAAGCAGATGCCGAAGCATCCGCCGAGTGATCTCAACGTGTTCCGCATAGACGCTGTCGATGTCGGGCAAATCCACCAGGACCTGTCTGAAAAGTTCAGGGTTGTCATGGCCAATGATTTCAAACTTGCCTGGAACGATTCTCGCCAGCAATTGATCGAGTCGGTCCACCGCCGAGCGGTGTGCGTAGGCGATCACGCTTTCCGTTCCCGGACCGGCCGCGCTGGTGCGGGAAACGGGCAGGCCGATCAGCGCATTGATCAGACTGCTCTTGCCCACATCCTTTCCGCCGATGAGGCCGACCATATAAATCGGGTCGTCTTGCGCGATCGCCAGCCCGGGCGAGTCGGGCGAGAGCAACTCGGGCCCGTCGCCGCCTGTCTCGCCCATCACATCGGCCACGAGATTGTGAAGTTCACTGTTCATTTGCGATTCGGCTTTGATCAGACCCTCTCCACCTCTGAAAACAGCGATTCGACTTCTGTCAGCGTCGTATTCAGCTCAGCCTTTCCCGGCGACTGCGCGTCGATCCAGCCGATCATCCGGTCGATCTGACGCTGAGCAAGCCGGGTGTATTCGGTGGCGATGCGTTCATTGCTCAATTTCGCGCGGCCGGCGACTTCATTGCTGAGCTTTTCGGTCAGCCAGGTCGCCAGTGAATACCCGCCGAGAATCAGCAGATCCACCCCGCCGAACATCGCGTGATGCGATGCGACGACAACCGTCAGGAGGTAGGGCGCGGCTTCCGACATTTCGACCAGTTTCCGCCCACCCGGGATCACTTTCAGCAGCGATTGAACGACGCGCGTATCGCGGGGCACCGTGTTCCACCGCTGTTCGAGCCAGGCCTTTAAGTCTGCGAGTTCGTCATCGGCAATCTTGGCAGCGTCATCTGGCGAAATGCGGACTGCGGCGTAGCCCGTCTCGTCGCCGGCGATCCACCGCTCGCCCTGACGGCTCGACCGGATCAGATCGTCCATCCTCGCCTGCAAAAGACGGAGTTGGTCGGCCAGCGCGGCTTGAAAATCGGGGCCGGTTTCCTGCCAGTCGTCCGGGGGTCCTTCAACTGCTTTCGGCGATCGAATCGTGCCGGTTCGGAACAGGTCCCATGTACTCCGCGGGAGCCGCGCCAGCATCAGCGGCACTTGCCGCACGCGGTCAAAAACGCGCCGTGGACCCATTAGGTAAAGGACGCTCTTCTGTTGCAACCGACGTTGAAGTTGAGTGGTGATAGGATGCACGTCAATGTTTGGCTCGGGCGCGGCAAGCGAGCGCAGCGCCGCCGTCGTCCGATCGCTGTGTGCCCGGGCGTCGAGCAGCGGTTGAAGAACCTGATCTCGCGCTCTCGAAAGCAAATCTGTCAGGCGATTCTTTAGCCCCTGCACTCCGTTGGTTTCCTTCTTTGCCGAATCCGCGGCGGCACTCGGGATATTAATCTGTCTTAGGTGGGTCTTCAGGCAGTTTAGATTTTGCTCATCCGGGACGATCAGCTGCGAATCATCTCGCGGGATACAGAACGCCTTCTGCGGCGAGAATCCGTGAACGCGGGAAAGCTGGGCAGTGAAGTCATCAAGCACATCGCGCGACTCTGCCTTGTTCATGACAAAAACTGTCGGAACGCCATATCGTTGCGCCAACCGGTAGTACGGGGTCAGCTCAGGCATCTGATATTTCTCAGGCGTGACGAGAAAGAGCACCGCCTGCGCCCATCGAAATGCGCGGTCGGCCTGAAGATGATGCACGGGCTGGTCGCCGTCGAGGTCGGGGGTATCGATGAGGGTGATATGGCTCAGGAGTTCATGGTCCGAACTCACGATCACGAGTTGATCGAGTCGCCCGCGGGCGGGGAGTTCGGTCTCGGGAACCATGTGCGCGTCGACCCCCAACCACCCCGCGGGCAGGCCATGTTCGCGCGCGGTCACAGCCACTGCCCCGGCAGTGTGGGTGCGTCGAAAGCTGGCGGCGGAGATATTGGCATCGACGAGGCGGTTGAGCAGGGTAGACTTCCCGGTTCCCGTGCCCCCAAGGATCGCCACCACCGCCGGCCCCGTACCCGGGTGGAGGTGAAATCGGGCCGCCGCAGAATCGGCCCGAAATCGGGCGATGGCGTCGGCGGTGGCCGGCGCGTTTAGCTGTGCAAACGACGTTTCCAGTGCCGTAAGCCTCGGGGCGAGCGATTGAAGTTGCTTTTGTTTTGATGACAACGCGGACATGATATAACCGGGCGTCGATATTGCAGAAAGCGAGGAGCGATCCATGCGTCAATCTTTCATCGGATTCGTGCTTGCTGGTTCATTATTGCCACTCATCGTCGGCTGCGGCGGGGAACTCGGCGGCGCGCTGAGCGACGTCGTTGCGGGCGCGACCGGTGGAAGCCAGTCAAAAGAGGCCCAGCTCTTCGCCGCCGGTGCCAAGGGGGTCGAGGCCATGACCCTCTCTGACCAGCGCGCCAAGGAGATTGGCGAGTCGGTGGCCGTTGCCGTTATCAATCAGCCGGACATGCGGCTCTCGACGGATGATGCCCTCAACGCCTATGTAACGAAAGTGGGATTGACCGTCGCGTCGGTATCCGACCGCACGGATATCAACTATACCTTCGGCGTGCTCGAGTCGGCCAAGCCCAACGCGCTGTCCATGCCCGGCGGATACATCTTTATCACCCGCGGCGCGCTGTTGTCGATGCAGGATGAAAGCGAACTGGCCGGAGTTCTGGCTCATGAGGTCGGGCACATCTGCAAGCAGCACGGGAAGAACGCGCTCAAGGCCGTCAAGGGAACGGAAGCATTGGTCCAGGCGGCCACCGCCGACGAGGAATTGCAGCAGCTTCGGGGTGTGGTCGATGCCAGCGTGAAGGAGTTGACCAAGCCATTCGGCCAGGGCGAGGAAAACAGTGCCGATGCTGAGGCAGTGAAGATTCTGAAGCTGGCTGGGTATGATCCGAACGGGCTTGCGCGGTTTTTGAGCAGGATGAGTCAAAAAAGCTCGGCGGGGGGCATTAACATGTCAACGCATCCGGTCACCGCCGATCGCATCACGCGCATTACGGCTGCCGCCGGGGGGACTTCTGGCGTGACGCTCAAGGAACGCTTCGCCGCCAACGTCAAGAGATGAATCATACTGCATGAGCAGATTCTTCACCCAAACCCGCGGCGGGGTGTATCTCGCGAACAATTGCACCGTGCTTGGCGATGTCGTCATCGGCGCTGAATCGAGCGTGTGGTTTGGAGCGATTGTCCGCGGTGATGTCGCGAAGATCACCATTGGCCGATGCGCGAATGTGCAGGAGCTTGTCATGATCCACTGCGATTCTGGCGTGCCCAATGAGATCGCCGACGATGTTACAATTGGTCATTCAGCGATTATTCATGGCCGGCGCATCGGGCGAGGTTCGCTGATTGGAATGGGTGCCAAGCTGCTCGGCGAGACGGTTGTTGGGGAACACTGCCTGATCGGTGCGGGTGCGCTGTTGCCGCCGGGGATGGTGGTTCCCGATGGCAGCGTGGTTCTGGGCGTACCGGGAAAGATTGTGCGGGAAGTGACAGAGAAGGACCTAACGTACATGCGCTGGCTGCCGCGGCACTATGCAACGCTGGCAGCAAGGCACGCCGCAGGGGAGTTTGCGTCCTTTGCTTAACTTTCTCGCAGGCATTTTCTGTGGGTTCATCGTTTGCACGGCCATAGCTGCGGTGTGGACGATCAGCGCGTTTCGCAGGCTCAACGAGCTTCAACGCCGCACCCGCGAAGCCGAACGCCTCGCCGAACTCGGCACACTCACTGGCGGGCTGGCTCATGAAATCAAGAATCCACTCTCGACAGTTCAGCTAAACCTGCAATTGCTCGCGGAAGATGTCTCCGCAGAGCATTCCGGCAGTGCAAGGCTGACCAATCGACTGGAAACCGTGCAGCGCGAGACAGGGAGGTTGCGAGAGATTCTCGAGGACTTTCTTCGCTATGCCGGCCGCATGGAGTTGGATCGGCGGCCGGTTGATCTGAATGTGATTGTGGAAGACCTCTGCGATTTTTTTTCGCCTCAGGCTCAACTGCAGCGGACGCAACTGCGTGTGCGCAAGGCCCCCGAGCCGGTCGTAATGGATCTCGATGTCAAGCTGATCAATCAGGGCATCCTCAACCTGATGATAAACGCGCTTCAGGCCATGCCAGACGGTGGGGAACTCATGCTCGCGATCGAGGCGACAGCAGACACAGCCCGGATTGATGTCACAGACACTGGCCCAGGAATTCCTGCCGAAGTGCTCGGCAAGATTTTTCAGGCATACTATTCGACCAAGAGAGGCGGAAACGGGCTTGGGCTGGCGCTCACACGCCGAATAGCCCGCGAGCACGGCGGCGAGTTGACCGTGGAAAGTGTGCCTGGGAAAGGCACCAAGTTTACGATCCAACTCCCACGAACCGCCACGCCGCGTGTGCCGCCGCCTGAACCGCGGTCTTAAGCCTGATTTTGCCTTTCAGCAGCTCCGCGACTTGAATTCTTCCCCGTAGGGGGCTAGTGAATGCCGCAGCAGAAGTCCTTATCGCCATGACCGACAAAGCAGATAACTCCGCGAGCGTTTTGATTGTGGACGATGAAACCGAGCACGCGCAGGTGATGTGCGAAGCGCTTCAACGCATCGGGCACGAATGTGATGTAGTCTACAGTCTGGCTGATGCCGAGAAGAAGTTGGCCGCGAAGAAGTATGACGTGATTGTGACGGACCTCCTGATGGATGGTCGCAAAGACGGGCTGGAAGTGTTGCGCAGAAGCAAGGCACTCAACCCTCCGCCGCCGGTGCTCCTGGTGACGGCTGTGAATGATGTGCCGACGAGCCGGCAGGCGATTCAGGAAGGTGCATACGACTACATTACCAAGCCGCTTGATCTGGAGGACTTCCGCGCCCAGGTGAACCGCGCGGTGGAGAAGGCGCAGCTGGCTCGTCACAACGAGATCCTCGCGGAGCAGATTATCGATCGAGGCGGGTTTGAAGGGATTATTGGCCGCTCGCCGGCGATGACCCGGGTAATCACCACCGCGCGGCAGGTCGCGGCAAGTGATATTCCGATCCTCATCCTCGGCGAAAGTGGGACAGGCAAGGAAATGATTGCGCAGGCTATTCACAGCGCGTCACGGCGGCGGAAGCACCGCTTGGTGGCGGTGAATTGCCCGGCATTTACTGAGTCGCTTCTGGAAGATGAGCTTTTTGGTCACATAAAGGGTGCCTACACCGGTGCGCTGAGTGACCGCGAGGGTCGGTTTGAATATGCCGACCGTGGCACGCTGTTCCTGGATGAAATTGGTGACATGCCCGCAGCGATGCAGGCCAAACTGCTGCGCGTGCTGGAGACGGGCGAGGTCGTTCGCGTGGGGAGTAATGAGCCGCGCAAGGTGGACGTGCGGCTGGTGAGCGCGACTAACAAGAATCTGGAAGAATTGGTTGCAGATAAGCAGTTTCGTGAAGATTTGTTCTTCCGGATCAAGGGCGTAACCGTAACCCTTCCGCCGCTCCGCGAGCGCCGGGAAGATATTCCGCTGTTGACCCACTTTTTCCTGAAGCAGTCCGCGGAGCGACATCGGAAGGAAATCGATGGCGTGCAGCCCGACGCGCAGCGGGTTCTCAACGCGTACGGCTGGCCGGGCAATGTTCGACAGCTCAAGAGCACGATCGAATTGATGGTGGTGCTGAGTCAGGGGCAAAACTTGTCGCTTGAAGATGTCCCTCCAGACCT
The DNA here is from genome assembly GCA_002343075.1 of Phycisphaerales bacterium UBA2421. Taxonomy (GTDB): domain Bacteria; phylum Planctomycetota; class Phycisphaerae; order Tepidisphaerales; family Tepidisphaeraceae; genus UBA2421. The sequence goes on from DDRH01000062.1 coordinate 34,947, forward strand.
TCGCCGCGGGACGACGGCGGAGAGTGCGACCGCCACCAGCCTTGGTGGAGTGCCCTTGGACAGTATAACCAAGCAGGCAATCTTGCAGACGCTCGATCTGTGTAACGGCAATCGTGAAGAAGCCGCGAAAATGCTCGGTATCGGCGAGCGGACGCTCTATCGCAAAATTAAGGAGTATGGGATGTAGCTGTTGCGCTTCTCCCGGGTCTCATGCAGTTTCGAATTGGCCACGGTTACGACATTCACCAACTCGCCAGCGGCGGCAGGCTGTTTGTCGCCGGGGTCGTGGTCTCGGAGGAAATGAGCGCCGTGGCTCACAGCGATGGCGATGTCGCCATCCATGCGTTGGTCGATGCGATTCTCGGTGCGACGGGTGGCGGAGATATAGGAGAGCATTTTCCAAACTCCGACGCGCGATGGCGTGGTGCATCGAGCGGCCATTTTCTGGCCGAAGCAGTGCGGCTTGCGGCGGCGGGGGGGTGGAAGGTGGTTAATGCCGACATCACCGTGCTGGCCGAGCGGCCGAAGCTACATGCCTTCAAACCTGCGATGACAGAGGCGATAAGCCACCATCTCGGGACGACGGCGGTGAACGTCAAGGCCGGCACCCATGAGGGGTGCGATGCGATCGGCCGAGGCGAAGCAATTGCGGCGCACGCGGTTGTGTTGCTCACACGCAATGTCTGACTAGAATCGGCTGCGAAACATGAGCCTCCGCATTTATAACACCCTCACGCGTCAGAAAGAGCTTTTCGAGCCTTGCCGCCCGGGCCGGGTCGGCATCTATCTTTGTGGGCCGACGGTCTACAAATCACCGCACATTGGTCACATGGTCGGGCCGGTGATATTCGATGCGATCAAGCGATATCTGGTTTACAAAGGGTTTGAGGTCACATGGGTTGTGAACATTACCGATGTCGACGACAAACTGATCGATGCCGCCGCCAGGGCGGGCATCACCATGAGCGAAATGGCCGAGAAGCACACCGCCGAGTATTTTGACGCGCTCAAGTCGTTGGGGGTAGACGCGATCGATCACTTTCCGCGGGCCAGCGAACACATGCCCGAGATAATCGCGATGTGCGAACGGCTTGTCGAAACCGGTGCCGCCTATGCCGCAGGGGGCAATGTGTGGTTCGATGTCGCCAAGGATGCTGACTACGGCAAGCTCTCTAACCGAAAGGTCGAGCAGCAGGAAGCCGGGCTGCGCGAGCTTGAAGGAGCGGGAAAACGCAACCCCGCCGACTTCGCACTCTGGAAGGCCGCCAAGCCCGGCGAGCCTTCCTGGGAAAGCCCCTGGGGCAAGGGCCGGCCCGGCTGGCACATCGAATGCTCGGCAATGAGCACCAAGATCCTGGGTGAAACGTTTGATCTTCACGGCGGAGGCATGGATCTCATGTTTCCGCACCACGAGAACGAGCTTGCCCAGAGTGAAAGCTGCACGGGCAGGCCGTTTGTGAAGTATTGGATGCACAATGGTCTAACCCGGGTGCGCACGAAATCAAACAGCGGCGATTGGACGGTCGATGACATGCACGAGTCATCGGGTAATGCCATCCGCGTCCACGCGCTCTTGTCGAGGCACGGCCCGGAGCTGATTCGATATCTGCTGCTAAGCACGCATTATCGGCGCCCCATCGAGTTTAGTGACGACGCCTTGGTGGAAGCGCGCAAGGGTCTCACTGCATTTCACCGTCTTTTCGAGCGCGTTGAGAGGCTGCAGGGGGGCAAGCTTGATGACGCCACCGACATGGACAGGCATTCGGCCGAGATGATGCAGGGCGAACATGAAAAGTTTGCCCGCGATGTACTAGCGAGCAAAATGCGATGGCTCGAAAGCATGGATGACGATTTCAACACCGCCGGCGCAATCGGGGTGATGCACCAGATGGCCACCGAAATCAACCGGTTTATCGAAGCAACCTCGCTCGCGCAGGAAAAGCAGCCCGAACTCGTGACCGCGGTTGCCGCGGCGGCGATCACGCTCAAGCGCCTCGGTGGAGTGCTGGGATTGTTCCGGGCCGCTCCGGCGGCAACCTCCGGCGGAGACGAACTGTTGGGGAAAGTGATGTCGCTGGTCATCACGCTCCGCAAGGATGCCCGGGCAAGCAAGAATTTCGCTCTCGCCGATGCCATTCGCGACGGGCTGACCAAGATTGGCGTCACCTTGGAAGACCTTCAGGGCGAGACCGTGTGGCGCAAAGCGTAGCACCCCTGATCCGACCGAACCCGCGCCAGTCATCAGTCGAGTAACGCGCGGTATTGGTTCATCGCCTTCAAAAAGTAGTAATCGCCGTAAATGATTGAGTTGTCGCGGCCAAACTCGTCGTTGGGGATGTTGACTGCGCCGTGTTGAAGCAGGCCGCGATGAATCGTGCCCGCGGCCCAGTACGTCGGGCTGACCAGCGACAAAAGGATGCGCTCGGCCGCGGCGCGGTAGCGCGTTCGCTCGGTCGAATCGGTCATCAATGTCGAAAGCTCAAGCAATCCGCTCGCGGCGACGGCGGCGGCACTGCTATCTTTGAACGTGTTTGGAATGGATGGGTGATTAAAGTCCCAGAAAGGAACGTTGTCCGCGGGAAGATGGTTAATGAAATAGTCCGCCACCTTCTTCGCGGCGGCAGTGAAATCGGCGCGGCCCGTTTCGCGCGCCATCGTTGTAAATGACAAGATCGCCCAGGCCTGCCCTCGGCTCCATGTGCTGCTGTTACTGTAACCCTGGTAAGTCTCCTGCATGATAATGTCGCCGTTTGCAGCGTCGTACATGCCAAACTGGCTGATGCTGCCGTCGGGTCGTACCTGATTCGCGATCACTTTCTGCGTGTGCGCGATCGCCCGGCTGATGTACTGCTGGTTGTTCGTCTCGCGGCCGGCCCACATCAGCAGTTCCATGTCGGTCGTCATGTCCATGAGCACGGCAAAATTGGCCCGAGGGTTGCCGCTGCGGGTGGTGAACCAAGTCGTGCGAAATGCGCCGACGTTGTTGTTCCACTGCGCGTTCTTGGACGCCGCCGCCGCCAGCAGCACGTTTCGGTGAGCCGGATCATTGCTCGACTGATATAGCGGCAGGTACGACGTCAGAAACTTGAATGCCAGATCGCCGGTCTGGTTGGTCTGGCTTGCCAGTGAGGTGGTCCACTTGGTGGCATTGGCGCGCCAAGTACTGTTGCCGACGAAGTTGTAAATCTGCCACATCGTCCCTGCCAGAAATCCTGCAGTCCAGTGCGAGGCGTTCACCGTTTTCCACGTGCCATCGACGCGCGTTCGTTCGACAAACGTGTTGGCGTCTTTGCCGATGTCGCTCATCGTGCGATTAGCGGCAGCGACGGCGTACGCGAACACCCTTGCCACACTCTCGCGCAGCGGGTTGTCGTCTTCCACCGCTCCAAAATCGATCCCCGCGCGGGTCTGCCCCGACGCTACGGACTTGCTATGACCGTAACCGCTGAGCGGCCATGTCTGGCGTGCCGCTACATCGAGTTGAACGCGGATTTTGTATTTACCAGGCGATAGCTGATCGAATCGATACTCACCCGCCGCGTTGGTCGTGGTGCGTGGTTCGCCGGTTTCGAGTGCCCCACTGTTGTTCAAGTCGAGATAAACCATGCGACCTGCCATGCCCGATTCGCCGATATCGCGGCTGCCGTCGCCGTCGAGGTCGGCGAATACCGTTCCCTTCAGCGAGCCTGTCGCCGGCGGGGGGACGAGGCCGAAATTCTGGTTGGCCGTGGTCTGGTTCGCTTTGACAATGACATTGCGGCCAAACTGGTTGGCCGGCGCGGTCTGTGAATCGCCAGACTGCAAAATCTGCCGGACCTTTAGCGTGCCAACCGGGACCGCGGTAAGCGAATATCTACCAGCGGAGTTGGTCGTGGTGCGCGGTTCGGAAGCGTCTAGCTTGGTATTGTTGTTTAGATCGACATAAATCGTGCGATTAGCAGCCCCTGGCTCACCCGAGTCCCATTTGCCATCGCGGTCAGCGTCGATGAAGACGGTGCCGGTGATGCTGGCCGCAAGCAATCTTCGATTTTCCAGAGATTCAAGAAGTTCCCCATTCATACTCCTAATTGTAGCAGAACTCGGAATCGCTGTATTCCAAACCCCAGAATTTTCTGGAACCGCTTGAACATTCGTGACTTGCAGACGAATACTGAAGTATGGAAACCGTTCGAGTGAATGTCCGGCGGTCGCTGGAGGGCACGGATGTCGAGGCAGATCTGGCCGCGGCGAGGATTCTCGCGCGCGTCATGGACGCGCAGTTTGAGCTCGGTACTGTCAAGTTCGGCCTTGACGCCGTATTGGGCTTGGTTCCGGTCGTTGGCGATCTCGCATCGATGATGGTCGGCATGTATCCGATCTACCTCGCGCGTAAACATGGGCTGGGCCGGACGGTTATCCTGCGCATGTGGGCGAATCTGGCGATCGACTTCGCTGCGGGCGTTGTGCCGGTGGTTGGCGATGTGGCGGATGTGCTGATCAAGGCAAACCTGAAGAACGTCGCGCTGCTTGAGAAGCACCTCCGAAGGAAATACCATCTTCCCGCCTGATTTCCTTCCGTCACCATTCGCTTTTGAGCGGTCCTCTGACCGTATCTTCGAGCTTCGTCTTGCGGGTTCACCGATCGGGGCGAAGGGCGGCTTGAGAGTTTCGTGCATTGTGTTTAGTGTCGGCACGAACCGATGCGACCTCGAGCCCGCACGAGCCTTCAGGCATCCGTCCGCCGGAGATTTCTTTGACCACTGATAGCGATTTGCCAGCCGATCCGGAGTCGCCGGGGGATCTGCGCCGAACGATGCGACTGGTGACTCTCGGCTGGGTGTTCGGGTCGGTCTGGCTGACGATGGTGTCGGGCGCGCCCATCGCCATCTTTGCGCGCCAACTCGACGCCAGTGAGTTCCAGTTTGGCTTGCTTACTGCTATGCCGTTTCTGGCATCGTTGATGAGCATGCCAGCGAGCGTGCTCATTGAGCGGACAGGCCAGCGGAAGGCGATCTTTCTCATTTCTCTGTTTGCGCAGCGATTTCTCTGGTTCGCAATCGCGACGGTGCCGGTGTGGATTATTATCTCGGGCGGCGAGAGTTGGGTGGGAACCGCGACGGTCATCTTCCTGGTGCTCGCGTTCTTTATGCATGCGGGGGTGGCGGTGGGGGGGCCGGCGTGGGTGAGTTGGATGGCAGACATCATCCCGGAGCGCGTCCGCGGAAAGTATTTTGCCCGGCGGCGGCAGTGGGGCGTCCTCTCGGCGATACCCGCGGCCTACATCGTGGGGTGGGTGATGGACCATTTCGCGCACGGGGACGGCCATCCCGACCGAGTGGGGATTCTCATCGTTTGCGGGGTCATTTTCTCCATCGCGGCGGTGTTTGGGATCGTGGATATTGCGTTGTTTCTTCCGGTGAAAGAGCCTCACCGCGCCCCCGCCGAGAAAGCCCCGCTGCATACCATTTTCGCCTCCCCGCTCCGCGATCGGCAGTTTCTCATTTTTGCTGGATTTGTGGGGACGATGACATTCGCGATCAGCTTCATGGGCCAGTTTGTGACACTCTACATGATCGAGCGGCTGCAGATTTCTGCAAAGGCTACACAGCTCATGCTGCTGATCGCGCCGCTGGTTGCGACATTTCTGGTGCTGGGACACTGGGGAAGAGCCGTAGATCGAATGGGGAAAAAACCGGTGATGGCAATCGCCGGGCTTGGACTGGTGCCTGTGGGCCTTGGCTGGATTTTTGTCAATCCGGCCAGCCCGTGGCTGGGCTATGTGCTGTCGGCCGCGGGCGCAGCACTTTGGGCGGGGGTCGAGGTAGCGAACTTCAATTTTGTACTCGAGTTTAGTGGCAGCGAAGAGAGCGAAACTGGTGTGCGTGGCGGAAGTAACTTCGTCGCGGTCAATGGCGCGATCATCAATGTTGCCGGTTGCCTCGGCGGGCTCGCGGCGGGGTTGATCGCCCAACTGCTCCGCGAGTGGCAATGGCAGCCGACGATTCGATTTCTACCCACGATGACATTCTACGAACTCTTGTTCATCATCAGTGGAATTCTCAGACTCCTGGCGTTTGTCATCTTTCTGCCCCTGATTCACGAGCCACAAGCCCGGCCAGCTCGCGAGACGCTCGTTTACATGACAACCAACATTTACAACAACATGGTGAGTGCCACACTTCAGCCGCTGCGCCTTGCGAGGCTGATGAAGAAAGCGACATATCGGGACGAGTAACCAAATCCCAGCCGGTAGAAAGCATCGGAGACTGTCATCGGAGCGCGGAAGCCGCGGTGCCCGGTTAACCGAAACGTCCGGTTACATATGATTCAGTCATCGGGTTGGAAGGATTGGTGAAGATTTTCTCTGTCTCGTCGAACTCGATCAACTCACCGAGGTACATGAAGGCCGTGTGGTCGCTGATGCGCGCCGCCTGGTGCATGTTGTGGGTTACGATCACAATTGTGACGGTCTTCTCTAACTCGGTGACGAGATCTTCGATGCGCGAAGTCGACATCGGGTCGAGTGCGGCGGTCGGTTCGTCCATGAGCAGCACTTCCGGTTGGGTGGCGAGCGCGCGGGCGATGCAAAGCCGTTGCTGCTGACCCCCGGAGAGACTGTTTCCACTGCTGTGCAGGCGATCCTTCACTTCGTCCCACAGGGCGGCACCCTTGAGTGCGTGCTCGACACGATGCTCAATAAGCGATTTATCAGAGATTCCACGGACGCGCATGCCGTACGCCACATTTTCATAGATCGATTTTGGGAACGGATTGGGCTTCTGGAAGACCATGCTGCAGCGCATGCGAATCTCAATCGGTTCAAGTTCTCTTCCGACGAGGTTGATGCCCTCGGGATAGAGCATGATTTCGCCCTCATAGCGGTTGTTGGCGTATAGGTCGTGCATGCGATTGAACGAACGCAAAAGAGTGGATTTGCCGCAGCCGCTCGGGCCGATCAGCGCCGTCACCTTTTTCTCGGCGATCGGCATGTTAATGTTCTTCAACGCTCGGAACTTGTCGTAGTAGAAGCTGAAGTTCTTCACCTCGGCCTTCAGCGGTCCGACGTCGCGCAGCATGACCGAGCTATCGACCGGGGCTAGCGTTGCCGAGCCAGTGGGTGTCGTCACCATTTTATCGCCTTTCGTAAACGATACCGAATGGCAATGGCCACAGCGTTCAGGCCAAGAGTCATCACAAGCAGTACGATGCCCGCGGCAGCGGCGTTCTCGTGGAATGCCTTTTGCGGGCGTGAAATCCACTGAAACAACTGAATCGGCATCACCGTGTATCCGCTTCCAAGCCATCGGAACGGTTGAAAATGCAATGTCGCGGTTGGCTTTGGAGCGTCCGCGTTTGCGCTGGCAGCCTCGCTGTATGCCGCGCGGTCGGCATCGGCCACGCGATACTCAGCCGGTGGCGGGGGCAGAAACGCGATAAACGTCAGCGCGCCGATGGTTACCAGCGGCGCGGTTTCGCCAATGGCGCGGCTCATGGCGATGATCGCCCCGGTGAGAATCCCGCTCATTGAGTAGGGCAGGATGTGATACCGAACCGTCTGCCATTTCGTCGCGCCAAGACCAATTGCCGCTTCACGAATAGTATTGGGTATCGAGCGGATCGCTTCTCGCGTGGCGATGATAACGATCGGAAGCACCAGCAGCCCAAGCGTCATCCCCGCCGTCAACACGCTGCGGCCTAGGTCCAGAATATAAACGAACAGGCCCAGCGCCATCAGCCCCCAAATGATCGAGGGCACGCCCGCCAGATTTGCAATGTTGACTTCAATGATTGCTGTCAGCCGGTTCTTGGGAGCGTACTCCTCCAGGTAGACGCCCGCCGCCACGCCAAGCGGCACCGCGAGCACCATTGTGACAAACATGACTAACAGCGTTCCCACCCACGCCGAGAGAATTCCCGCTGCCTGTGGAAAGCGCGATGGGTACGAAGTGAAGAAGTTTTTTGTAACCAAGGACACGATTGACGAGATTCCGACTTTGCCGGAGTCGGGCTTTCCCGTCACTTCAACGGCGTAGCGGCCGCCGTCCGTCGCGCCAGCAAGCACTTCACCATCGGCTTCGATAGACATCGGTTCGGGTGCAATGACCAGGGTTCGCTTGGCTTCCCGAGTTTGTTCGTCCTTGACCATGCTCGTGCCGATCGTGCCGATGATTGCGCCGGTCGTTCCGGGTGCAGCAACAGCGATCGTTTCGGCGTCAAGCTCGCGATCGGTTCCGCGCGGCAGGCGGGCATCAACAACCACTTTCTTGCCGATCAGTTTCTCGAGCTCTGCCTCCGGCGTTGATGATTTCAGTTGAAGTGTGTCGAGGTGCAATTCCCAGCGCTCGCCGACCTTGCGCAACGAGCCAACCGTCTCACGGCGGCCGAATCCGCTTGCATCGGATTTGATCTCGTGCGTCTGCCATAAGGGGCCCCAGCCTTCCACCAGCAGGTTGATGCCCAGTGCGAACAAGACAAGCAGCGACAACGCAATGAAGGAAAGCCCCGTGATCCCAAACAGCATGTCCGACCGTTTCCGCGATGCGAGCTGCCGTCGGAGCAACGTTGTGTCGCTGGTAAGTAGTTCTTTGCCTGAAGGCATTAGTATGCCTCCCTGTAACGTTTGCGGAGAAAGTAGCCGGCGATGTTAAAAAACAACGTCATCAACATCAGCACAAGTCCCGCGGCAAAAATGCCCCGGTAGGGCGTGCTGTCGTGCGGAAGGTCGCCGAGTGTCGCCTGGACGATTGCAGCGCTAATGCTGGCGGCTTCGTCGGTCGGGTTGAAGGTAAACTGAGGGCGAAGCCCGGCGGCAATCGCGACAATCATCGTTTCGCCTACCGCGCGGCTAATCCCGAGGATGTAGGCAGCGGTAAGCCCGGACAGCGCCGCAGGAATCAGCACGCGCACTGCGGTTTGAAACCGAGTCGCTCCCATCGCGTAAGAACCCTCGCGCATCTGCATTGGAACCGCGCGCATGGCATCTTCCGACAGCGATGCAACATAGGGAACGATCATGATGCCCATCACCAGCCCCGCAGAGAGCATGTTAAAGCCGGGAAGGTCAATGCCCACTTTGGCAAGAAGCCACTGCAGGATCGGTGTGACAACCAACAGCGCAAAGTAGCCGTAAACAACTGTTGGCACAGCAGATAAGAGTTCGAGTACGGGTTTAATGATCTCGCGAATACCCGGCTTGCAGTACTCGCTCAGCCAGATCGCGCTGATCGTCCCGACCGGTATCGCGACGACCAGCGCAACAACAGTCGTGGTCAGCGTGCCCGCGATGAGTGACCAGATGCCGAATCTGGCGTCGTCAAATACTGGCGCCCACATGGTATCGCCGAAAAATTTTGCCGGCGACACTTCCTGAAAAAACGGAATGCACTCGTAGAGCAAAACAAAAACGATGCCGAGCGTGATTAGCACCGACGACGCACCCGCGAGAAACAGCGCCGCTTCGATGAACCATTCCTTGCGGCGTTGCCCGATACTCCGGCGCTCCGGCGCGAAGGAAATCTGAGTGGCTGGCGGAATGATGGGATCGGATGGGAGGACCGACATTGCGCTCCGGTTCGATCAAGCCTGTCTGGCAAATCAGCAGCTACGCTTCAAACGTAGCTGCTGATTTGCGGATAAGCACTTCCCGTGCACTGTTGGCAGGGCGCGCCCAACTTAGTTCTGAAGTTCGCGGGTGAACAGCTCTTCAATGGTCATGCCGACCTGTTCTTTCCCACCGAACACGCTGCCGGTTTTGCCGGACATGGCGCGATCAGCAGCCATCTGATACGCTTTATCCGGGAGCGGAACGTATTTGACTTCCTTTACCAGTTCCGGGGCGTTCTTCAGATAAAACGCGACGAACTGCTTGACCTCGGCCTTTTCGAGCGACTTCTTGTTGACATAGATAAAAATCGGCCGAGCAAGCGGGTTGTAGTCGCCGCTCTTCACCGCTTCAACCGAAGGCAGGACGGCTTTGCCAGCCGAGTTGACGATCGGAACGGCCCGAAGCTTGTCCTTGTTTTCTTCGTAGTATGCCAAGCCAAAGTAACCCGTTGCGTTGCGGTCGCTGGCGATGCCCTGAACGAGCACGTTGTCGTCTTCCGAAGGGGTGAAGTCTTTGCGGCTAGCCTTGCTCTTGCCGTTGATGGCTTCGGTAAAGTAATCGAAGGTGCCGCTATCCGGGCCAGCGCCGTAAAGCTTCAGCGGCGCGTCGGGCCAAGCGGGATTCACCTGGTTCCACTTGGTGATCTTGCCCTCGGCGTCAGGGGACCAGATGGTCTTGAGTTCAGCAACCGTGAATTGCGTGATCCAGTCATTGCTCGGGTTGACCATTACGGTCAGCGCGTCGAACGCAACTGGCAGTTCGATGTACTCGATGCCGTTCTTCTTGGCCTCGTCGATTTCTTTCTGAAGAATCGGGCGTGACGCATTGGAGATGTCGGTCTCACCGCGCACGAATTTCTTGAAGCCCCCGCCGGTGCCGGAAATGCCGACGGTTACTTTCACATCGCCTTTGGTTTCCCTTTGAAACTCTTCTGCCACAGCTTCGGTAATGGGGTAAACGGTGCTCGAACCGTCGATTTTTACCGTCGCATCTGCCAACGCCACTGAAACCGTACCAAACGCCACAGCAGCAAAAGCTGCTTTTCTGATCATGCTGAGCATATTGCTCTCCTTGTCGTTATCCTCAATCGGTGGGGAGTCTCCCTGCGGACGCCCTCCACGGAACGGAAGCGTAGCCAGTTGTGTTAACAATTGATTAGCACCCCGTTAGTGAGGTGGGAATGTTCGATCATTCGGCTGCTTTTCATGACCGGCAGCCACCGAAGCAGCTTCGCCTGCTGCCGGGTTCAGCACTTGGTTGAAGCGGTCGCTGAATTCCCACTGGTAAAAATCCCCAAAGTTCCCCGTGTGAGCGGTCGATATCGGGGTAGACCGATAATGTCGCTCAAAACTCCTCAATCCTCGCGTACCCCTCGAAAGGTCGTGCGAAAAACGACCCGAAAGCCGGTCGAACCGATCGACCTGCTCGGCCGGGCTGCGGTGAATCTCGACACACCCGAACTTCAGCGGTTTGTGGCGGGAAAGGTCATCGTGGTCACCGGTGCTGGAGGGAGCATCGGATCGGAAATCTGTCGGCAGGCGATGCGGTTCTGTCCGGCAAAGTTGGTGCTAGTCGAACGAGCCGAGAACGCGCTGTTCGAGATTGATCGCGCGCTTCGCGAACGGTGGATCGGCGCCGAAATTGTTCCGATGATCGCCGACATCACCGATCTCACTCGACTGCAGGCCGTCTTTTCGCAGCACCGTCCCGATGTCGTTTTTCACGCAGCGGCGCATAAGCATGTGCCCATGATGGAGCACAACCCCGGCGAAGCAATCAAAAACAACATTTTGGGCACTCAAAATGTGGCCGAGGAGTCGTCAAAATTCGGCGTCGGTACGTTTGTGCTCATTAGTACTGATAAAGCAGTCAATCCCACCAGCGTGATGGGTGCCAGCAAGCGCGTCGCGGAGATGGTGGTGCAGGCGCAGAGTGTGTTGCCGACGAGGAGAGTGGTCGATCGCGAGCAGGCGGGTTTGCCGGGCGCGTTGCGCAACGACCGGCCCTTACTTTCGATGAATGCACCGGTTTCCCGCACCCGGTTCCTCGCGGTGCGTTTTGGCAATGTGCTTGCGAGTAGTGGAAGTGTCGTGCCGATCTTCAAGGCGCAGATTGCGCGCGGCGGGCCGGTGACGGTGACCCACCCGGACATGCAACGCTACTTCATGACCATTCCCGAAGCGGCCCAACTCGTCATGCAAGCAGCCTCGATCGGGCACGGCGGGGAGGTGTTCGTACTCGACATGGGCCAGCCCATCCGCATCCTCGACCTGGCGCACCGACTCATTCGAGATGCGGGCAAAAAACCCGGAAAAGACGTCGAAATTCGCTTCTCGGGTATTCGCCCCGGAGAAAAGCTATTCGAGGAGCTTTGCGGCGCAAATGATGTGACATTGCCCACCAGTCACCCGCGTATTCGGGTTTGGGAACTGCCGCAAACCGATCCGCAACAGGTGAACACGCTTTTGCAGGACCTGTCCAGTGTGATTGACGCGCCCCGCGAACAAGTGATCGCGGCGCTGATGCGCGCGGTGGGGGAGTATCAGCCGGTTCAAGGCAGCGCGCCGTCGATGCGATTGGCGGCGGCTTGAGCACTTCTGAGCGATGCCGATCGAGTTGTCCCATAAATCTCAAGTTCCCAGCAGCAAAACGACGATTCAATAACACAACGACCTGGCCAAGGATCGGCTGGCAAGTTGAGGCTGCGCTGCTGGCGCGGTGAATGAGGGAAGACAAGTCCAAGGAAGGATTGCAATGCGAGTCATCGCTGTGATTAATCAAAAAGGCGGTTGCGGAAAGACCACCACGAGTATCAATCTGGCAGCGTGCATGGCACGTCTGGGCCACAAGACGCTGCTCGTGGATATGGATCCACAGGGCCACTGCGGTGTGGGGCTTGCGGTTCCGGAAGAGCAGATTGAACGCACGATGTTTGATGCGTTGATCGAGCCAACCGACGGCCGACCCGCCACGATCACCGAGATGACCTGGCAAATCGCCAGCGACTTTGATCTCGCCCCGGCGAACATCAAACTCGCCGCGTTCGAGCAACTGTTTGCAGGTCGATCCGGCCGGGAAGATCGACTGGTTGACGCGCTGGCGTCAGTCAAGAGCACTTATGCGTGGTGCATTATCGACTGCCCGCCGAACGTCGGGTTGCTGACGTTTAACGCGCTGCGTGCCTGCGACGAGGTGCTTGTGCCGGTTGAAACCGGATTCTTCAGCCTGCACGGGCTGACCAAGATGATGGAAACCCTCGAAATCATGCGCGAGAAATGCGGCAAAGAGATCACAATTCGTGTTTTGCCAACACTTTACGATACGCGCACGAAACTGGCGCGCGAGGTTCTCAGCGAGCTGCGCAGCCGATTTCGTGATTACCTCATGGAAAGCACGGTCAACTTCAATACAAAGCTCAAGGAAGCGGCGAGCTTTGGGCAGCCGATCACGGAATATGATCCGGGAAGCAGGGGATACAAAGATTTCGTCAATCTGGCGCGCGAGCTGATGGGTCACAAGCCTGTGGACGTCGAAGCGAACAACGGCGATCGGCTCTCGCGGCCCGCTGAATTGGTTCAGCGTGCGAAACAACTGGCACAACTCACGAACTACCAGTTTGGCCGAGTCAGCACCGCCCCCGCAGCGGTTCCGGCCGTTGGTTCGGTGGGGAATGGTCATAGCCAAGTCGTTGTCGGCGCAGGAGTTGAGAGCGGCGATGGCCAAGGAGATTCCGGCCATGCGATGCTCGATCGCGTTGTGGCCGCCGCCCCCGCCTCTCCCGCGACACCAATCGCCGCCGCCCCATCGGCTCTCGCGCCACCTGTCAGGACGACCGAACAGAAAATCGAAGCATTCTACGGTGTGAAGCAAGTGGGCGATCAGGTTATTTTCGCGCTGCGTAACGAGAAAGCAGCCCACATTCTTCTTGCCGGGGACTTCAACAACTGGCAGCCCTCTGCCACGCCTATGGTGATGGTGGGCAAAGGGGAATGGAAGATGAAGCTTCCGCTGGGTCCCGGTCGATATCGATATCGGCTTGTAATCGACGGCAAGTGGCAAACTGATCCGAACAATCGTTATGTCGAAACCAACGAGTTCGGCGAGCTGAACAACATAGTCGAGGTGGATTAACTAATAGTGAGCGACAGGCCCAAGCAAGATCTTCGTGAAATCAGCCACCTGTTCCTCTCCGGCTTGCGGGAGAAGCAAACCGGTGGGGCACGGCCACAGCGCATTGGGCCGGGCGCGCGGGTCGATCAGCGGGTAGAGATTACGCCGGAAGAGATGGCGCGGGTAACCGACGCCACCGGGCCTGCCTCCCGCAGAAGTTGCGCCGCGAGTGTTACTGCAGTACTCGCAGGCCACTTTGAAGAGCGACAATCTGAGCGGGTCCGACAGTTGGCCGCCAATGCCGCGCTCACCGCCGGCCGCGTCGGTTTGATCGAGGTCGAATCGCACGACTTGCGGTTGTGGATTTACGAACGCTCGATCGATGGCACCGCTTCTGTAGGCAACGCTTTGCCCCCGGCCGAGCCGCTGGATGTCCGGCGGGTTGCTGAGTCGTTCGAGGAGTTGTCCTGCGATGTCGATCAGTGGTTTATCTGCTTCGGGCAGGGTGCCCGCGCCACAGAATCACGTGATCTGCTCCGGCGGGCCGGCGGGTTCGTGTTGCTGAGTTCCTGCGAACCCGATGGCATTGTCGCAGCGTACCGAACGCTTAAGGGCACTTCCGACATCGTGCAGCGTGACGCCCGCCCGCCGCTTTCTCTCGCGTTGTTTGACGCGAACGACGCCGCACATGCATCCGGCACATTTGAAAAGATCAACGGTGTGGCAATGCAGTTTCTCAACTGGCACGCCACAGCCGAGACCGTGATCGATCCCAATGCCAGTGTCGATGAGCACCTGGTATTCAACTGCCGAAGCTGCACAGAAAAGTCTCAAACCGCTGCCGCGCCGCAATGGGAACTGCTGAACGGCCTGTTCGATCGCCTGAGCAATCGCCCGGACGACGAGGTCGAGCCGCCGGCGAAAGGGCCGTTGGCTGGTGGCACCGTACCCGTCGCACCCGAGTCGGCTCCTAGTGCTACGCCGGTGACAGCGCGAATAACTCATGCTGCGGGATCGGCTTCCGCGCCGCATCGCCCGCCTGCGATCAAAATGAACCAGATGCCGCAGGACGACGCGGAAGAGATCGTCGAACTCCCCGGTGGCGGGGACGCTGCCTCAGTTTTGTCCGCGGTCATTGCCGGCTCGCCGCAGCAATGGCTGGAGTGCCCGATTCGAGCGCCAATGTACGACGAGGCGCGACTCGTAGTGTCCCGCGACCGTGTGCTGACGCTCCTGGCGGTCGCAAGTAAGGGACTGAGCGAGTTGCGGTCGATCGGTCAGGCGTACCAGTGGCTTAGCCAGAACAGATCGCTGATATCGATGGCGCTGCCGCAACTCGCGATTGACAGTCATCAGTTACCCCGTTTGCAACTGCTCGTAGACTACGCCGATGCATCCGCTGAGATGCTTCAGCCGATGCTTCACACGGGGCATGTGTGCGTTACGGCGTACCGAAAAGTGCGTTTCAGCGGCCGCCGAGGGCTTCTGCTGGAGGCGGCTTAGGCTCGCCCGTCTGCTCCCCCAGGCAACTATTGTCGAATACTGAGGCTACTCCTCCCCCGTCGGCGGGGGCAGGGTTTGCTCGACGTCGCCCGCATCAATTGCACCTTCCATATCCATTAGGAAGTGGATTCGTTTCATCTGTTCATCGCCGATGCGCCGGCGCAAAACGGATTTCGCCCGCCGCAGCCCCGTTCGACGGCTGACATGGGTGATGATAATGAACTCGTTCTTCAGCTTAGGAACGATCCTCGCAAAATCGTCAACATGTAAGTGTCGCCCCGCCTTGGCTTTAGTGCGGTGAATGTCATCAAAAAAGGTGCACTCCGTCACCAGCACTTGTGCATTCTGCACGTCGGGATCTTCAAAAACCGGCCCTGCCGTCGTGTCACCCAGGAAGGCGATTGTGGGAATTTCCGTGCGATACTGAATCTCCTCGCCTCGTTTCTTCATTTTCACCAGTTCCGGGCCGGATAATCCTGCCAACTCAGGCTTGAGTTTTTCGCGGATGCTGATGAGCGCATATCCCAGGCTTGGCCCGCCGTGGTGCGTGGCGAGGGCGCGAATGCCAAAGTCCCGCCGCACCTCGAACAACTGGCCCGGCGACATCGGAACGAGTTCGTACGGAGTTGCCTGCCGCTCCACATCGCGCCACGCGCGAAGCAGCGCATCGACAGGCCGCTCAATCTCGCGAGGCAGGAGGATCATCCCCGGCTTCATTCCCTGAAAGTGCCGCTGCGAAAGGTAATAGCCGATGCCGGCGATATGATCCATGTGGCTGTGCGACAGGCACACGATGTCGCTGGTGAGCGCGAAGAAAGGGCAACGTCCGAAATCGAAACAAACGTTGAACTCCGGTGCCTGAACCACGGTCTCTTCGCCACCTACGCTATACCCAATAAGGTGAAACGTCCCGAAACTGAGTTTGGCGAACTTCTGAACAAGAAAAGACTTCTCTACCATTCCGACTGCACGATAAAACAGAGGCTCGATGCAATCAACTTACCGTTGTGGTAGCCCGGAAGTCTTCAGGAAGACTGAGAAGTAATCCTGCTCGCTTACTACCGCATCGTGCGTCAGCTTACGCGTGTGAATGAACACTGTATGGTGGCGGCGCAGGGACTGTTCGCTCCACTGGTCTTCCATAAACACGGAGAAGGGTGCTCCGCTACCTTGTAGGCTCGAAAGCAGCGTAAAATTCTCGCTTGCAAGGTGCTTTGTGAAAATGGAAATGAGACGAGTGTCGGGCTGCGCTGCAAACTCGGCAAACTCCTTCAGTCCGCCGTATGTGGCATCGAAGAGGATGACGTCCTTAATTTTGTGCCCTAGCCCTCCCCGAGCCAGACACCCCGCGGTCGCCCTGTATCCACCGCTGTGAGCCGTAAGGACAACACGCTCGATCTCCGTCGCCTGCGTTTTGCCTTCGCCACGGAGCCGTTCCAGTGCCTCGGCGAGGAGATCCTTTAGCCCTTCTGCCTCCTCGATGCGCCCGAATCCGCTGTCGGGAGCATTCAGCGGCCCCTGTGGAATGACAAGAACGGCATTCACGCCGCTCTTGTGGAGCTGATCGAGCAGCCGAAATTGCGTCATCACGTTACCGACGCTGTTGCGGTGCCCATGGAAGTGCACCACAAAACTGATTGTGCTCGAATCACGAAAGCCCTTCGGGATCAGTAGCCCGACGGACCGGCTGGCGTAGTGTTGCTCAGCAGGAAAGTGCGCTCCATCGCGAGCCGTGAAGCCTTCATTGCGACTCTCGTGCGGAAAAGGCGCACTTTTGAACGCAAACACCGCAGCTTCACCTGCTTCGCTCTGTTGCCAGGCTTCAGGGTTAGACGCGGGGCCAAGCAAAAAGTAGAGAAGTAGACCAGTGAACATCAGATCATGGTAACATGCTCTTAAAGTGAGACCGCTACTTGAAGAGGTTCTTGCAGACGAGAATGTTATCAGGCCCGTTGTGGGAGAAAAAAAGAGGCCGGCAGTCCCGACCGACATGCCGACCTCGTACAGAAAACTGGAAGTTATCATCAACTCGATAGCCGGTGACGCAAACTGGAGTTTGCAACCGATTGCATGAATTGAATATATCGTCCGAGCCAGCGCATTTCCAGAACTGTTTCCAGAAACTTGTCCGGTTTTTTAGCAGGCGAGCGTAAATACTTATCCTTCGAGGCACGCCGGTAGGCGAATAAACTATGTCGCACGACTTCGAAGCAGAAGCGCTGAAAAAGATTGCGACACTCCGGGTTCGTTTAGCCGGAGTGCTCCGGGTTATTCGGCATCCTGGGGAATCGCCGGCCCAGCTGGCGCGCAGAATGGCGTTGGAGCGAAAGCTCGTGTGGCAGGTGATTCAACTTTCGGATAGGTCGGAGCCAGCGGATGCGCGCTACGTGCCGGGTGCCGCCGGGGTCACTCGCTTCTTGAAGGCGGCGGCGCGGTTTGGGGCAACAAAGGCGTTGCTTAAGTCGGCAGCAGACGCTGACGCCTCGCTGCGCGATTTTCAGCGCCGTCAGGCACCTCGCCGCGAGTTGTTCGATGCCATGTTGAATGGGATTGCTCGGCCCGAGAACGCTGGCGCGGAGAGCCTCGCAACGCGGCGCGCAGCATTTCGGGCGAATGCGGCGATCGGTGGATCGCAGGTGGCGGCGCAGATTATCACCGTCGCTGTAGCGCCAAATCACGACGATCCGGACCAGGTCGATTGGATGATGCTCAGCAGTTTCCGAGGGTTTCAGCGGCTTCGATCCGGTGTTACTACGATTCTTGGTCGCTATAGCTACTACCTCCAATATGCAGACGCGGTTCACCATCAATCCGCAGGAGGATCTGAACCAATTGAACCGCATACGGCGCAGCGGAGCGGGGGGGTGCCGGCGATAGCGCGATTTTGCTCCTCTCCAATGCCCGAGATGCGCCGCGAACGATGCGCGCCCACGTATGTGCAAGACCTACTCCTCCCCGGCGGGGTGGGACCGGATGCGGCGGTGAATGTAACCACAGGCGAGTTTCGCCGAAGGCTCGGGTATCGGTGGGCCGAGCAGGATCCCGACCACTTCATGTACGGCGCTCGCGTCCGAACACCCACCGCAACGCTAGTCTTGGATGTTTGGCATGAGCGAAGCCTGTTTGAAGGCTTGAAATTCGATGCCAAGGTGTATTCGACGATCCACAACGAGGGTGCCGAGGCGATTGTCCCGCAGAACATTTTGCCGCTGAAGGTATCGGTCGATCCCGTTCCCGGCGGCATCCGCGAGAGTGCCATGCCTTTTGCTGCCGATTACCCTGCACTGCTGAAACATTGCATGAAGCGATTTTCGTGGGAGCCGAAGCGGTTCCTAGGCTATCGGGCGACACTGGAGTATCCCATTTTACCATCCTTGCTTTGGCTGACGCATCCATTGCCCCCGCCGCCCAAGGGGTAGTGGTTGCCGCGAAAAAACACCGCTCAGGTTGAATTTTATTGGCATTCGGATACGGTTTTGGACCATGCATTGTCCGTTCTGCGACGCAGAGAAAGAATCGCTGAAAGTGATCGATTCGCGTACCTGCGAAGGTGGGCACGCCATCCGCCGCCGACGCGAATGCGCGAGTTGCACGAAGCGGTTTACCACCTACGAGCGAATTGAAGACACGCTGAAATTGACTGTTGTTAAGCGCGATGGTCGGCGCGTACCGTGGGACCGCAACAAACTCTACGCTGGGCTTGAACGCGCATGCTTTAAGCGGCCCGTTGCCGATACCGAGATTTGGCGGATCGTCGACGACGTGGAGGAGGAGACGTTCCGCTCAGCCGACCGCGAAGTCGATACCACCGCTGTGGGTGAGATGGTCGCCGAGAAACTGCGCCGACTTGACCAAGTGGCGTATGTGAGGTTTGCCAGCGTCTATAAACAGTTCAAGACACTCGAAGAGCTGGTTGAAGAGGCCAAGGCGGTGCTTGATGCCAAGCGATTTGAAGACCCGACGCAGGGCCGGCTCTTTCTGGAACAGGCCGCGGCGGCCAACGGGTCGGGTGCATCTGGCAAGGGACGAAGCGTCTCGCGTAAACGAGCGAGTTCGCCCGTCGAAGCCGTTGCTGATTAGCGTGACGATGTCGAAGCAAAGCCCCCAAAACACCATTGATTTCACAACACCCATGATTGTGCTCAAGTAACGCTGTGATTGCGTCCGATAACATTTGGAGGCTTTGGCCATGACACCTTTCGCTTTCGCGCACAGGTTGTTTTGTCGGCTGTTCGTGCTGTCGTGCATTGTGACAGTCGTCGTCGGATGCAATCCGTACAAGAAGAAGCTCGAAAAGCCCGTCACCAAGTACCAGGCGCTTCCGCCCAAGCATGTGCCGGAGTATCTGCGAGGGTCGTTGCTGGAGGTCACCGATGTGATCGATGTCGATCCGCAGGTGGTCTCGGGTTTCGGCTTGGTCGTTAACCTTGAACGCACCGGTGATAACACTCAGATTCCCACGCCGGTCCGCGAGTTCATTGTGCGCGAGATGGTGAAGCGGGGCTTCGGAAGCAAGCTTCAGCCGGGCTTTGAAACGACAAGCCCTGAAGAAGTCCTTCGCGACTCGCGGACGGCGGTTGTGCGTGTAGACGCCGTCATCATGCCGGGTGCCCGTCGGGGTGATGCGATTGATGTACGCGTTACCGCACTACCCACCGCCGCCACGACGAGTCTTGCCCGCGGGGAACTGTATCGCACTGAACTCAAACTCGGCGGGGCCAACCCAATGGCACCCGGCGTGCCTGTGAACACGCTTGTGATGGCTCAGGGCGCGATTTTCACCAATCCGGCGTATATCCTTCAAAGCAACCACTCCGAGCCTGGCGCGAAGCGCAGCATCCGCACCGGCTGGGTGCTGGACGGCGGACGGGTTATGGAAACCCGGCCGATCAACCTGCGAATCCGCCAGCCGGAGCGTCGCATGTCTCGGGCCGTCGAGGCGCGGGTTGACTCTCGCTTTGCAGAGTTGAAGGAGAGCCAGCGCGATCGAGTTGCCGCAAGTCAGGATGAAGGTGTGGTGAAAGTCTCCATCCCCCCGCTTTTCCGGGGCGATTGGGAACACTTTGTCGCGCTGACGAGCCACCTGTTTTTTGATTCCTCCCCGCAGTTTGTCGCGTACAAGGGAGCACAACTAGCCGAGGCCGCTGTTCAGCCGGATGCTCTGCTGCTCGACATCTCATACTGTTTCGAGGGGTTGGGGCCCGGCGCGCTGCCGTTCGTCACGCCCCTGATGACGAATGAAAAGCCCGATGTCGCCTTCGCGGCCGCCCGGGCTGCGGCATTCTTAGGCGACCCGGCGGCGCCAACTATCCTGGCGAACATGGCTCTCGATGAGAAGCACCCGTTCCAGGTGAACGCGATTCGTGTTCTCGGTTCGTTACAGCCATCGCCAGAAGTTGCGGGAATGCTTCGTCGATTGCTGGATACCGGACAAACGCTCGTTCGGATTGAGGCCTATCGTGTGCTTGCAAGGCAGAAAGATCCTGCGGTCTATTCCCGCGTGATTAACGAGAGCTTTGTCCTTGACGTCATCCCCTGCGAGGGCAAGCCGCTGGTGGTTGCATCACGTTCGGGCGTGCCTCGGATCGCGTTGATCGGGCCGAAGGCACTGGTCGATCAGCCATTCAACTTCACAACTTTTGACGACCGGCTGACGCTCGCCTCGGAGGCACCAGGGCAACCGGTGACGATCTACTACCGGCCCGCGGATGGCACCAAGCCTTCGAAGGTTCTGAGCCGTCCCGACTTAGGCGAGATTGTAGCCCGGCTGGGCGGCGATGAATCGGCACGCGGGCCTTTCGAGTTTGGATACACGGAGATTGTAGCGTTACTTCAGGCGATGGCTGACAGAAAGTACCTGGTCGCCACCACAGGGGGCGAACAATTGCCGGCGACATTCGTTCTGCAGGCGGCACCCGCGTTGACGGAATCGATCATCGACGCGCCCGCAATCGTCGACCAGTCGCGACCAGCGGGGGAGGGTGCCTCGCCGTCGCAAACCACCGCAATCGAGCCGCAGCCGGTGCAGGGAAGGCCAAACTAATGAGCCGTTGCCGAGTCGCGATCTTTCGCGACAATATCGACTCTCTCGGAGCGTTCACGATGCTCCAACACTTGGAAGCCACATCGGTCATGGAGGACCGAAATACATGCGCTTGAAGAAACTCATCGTACACGGGTTTAAGTCTTTCGCTGATCGAACAGAGTTTAAGTTTGATCAGCCAATCACGGGCATCGTCGGACCAAACGGTTGCGGGAAGAGCAATGTTGTGGATGCGGTGAAGTGGGTCCTTGGCGAGCAATCGGCCAAGAGTCTGCGCGGCGACGCAATGATGGATGTCATATTCAATGGCAGCAACACGCGCAAGGCTGCTGGGATGGCGGAAGTCGCGCTGGTGTTCGAGAACCCCCGCCGTGAAGACGGCACCCGGCTGCTGAACCTCGATGCTGACGATGTATCGGTGGGTCGGCGGTTGTTTCGCGATGGCACCAGTGAGTATCAAGTCAACGGCACCGCGTCGCGGCTTAAAGACATTAAAGAAATGTTTCTTGATACCGGCGTCGGGGTCGATGCGTACAGCGTGATTGAACAAGGTCGCGTTGCCGCGCTGCTCGAAGCCAATCCAGACGAGCGTCGCCAGATTTTTGAAGAAGCGGCGGGCATCTCCAAGTTCAAAGTCAAGAAAAAGGAAGCACAGCGGAAGCTCGAGCGTGCCGAGCAGAATCTGCTTCGTGTGAATGATATCGTTGATGAAGTGGAAAAACGCCTGCGAAGTGTGAAAGTGGCGGCGGGAAAGGCGCGAAACTATCAGGAGTACTCAACCCGGCTGAATGAGCTTCGACTAAGTTACTCCCTGCAGGAGTATCACACGCATCAGCAACAGATTTTGACTAATCAAAATGCCCGCGAAGAACTTCAGTTTCGCCTCGACGACGCAGCTGGCAATCTGGCACATCGCCAAAACGAGCTAGCCGAGAAGCGATCGGCCGGTGAGGGGCTTTCGCAGCGCAAGCAGCGGTTGGAATTTGAACTCGTCGAGACCCGCGCACAGATTCAATCAGCCCAGCAGAAGCAGCAGTTTGCGCAAGAGCAACTGCAGCACATTCACGAGCAATCGCAATCCTACGAGCATGAGCGCGCCAATGCGGCCCAGCGGATTGAAGAGGTGTCCCAACTCCTCGCCGAGGAAACGCGATCACTCGAAGTGCTGACGGGGCAGCTTGATGAGCAGAAAAGGCTCATTGATGAACGGCAGGTGTCGTTCAAAGATGGTCAGTTGAAGATCAATAACATTGAGCGGCAGGTAGAACGAGACAAATCATCTATTCTCGACCTGATGCGTCGGCTGGCGCAGGTTAGCTCGAGGCTGAGTTCAATTGACATCGAGAGGCGGAACATCGCGCAGCAACAGGCCCGCATTGCCGACCGCCGTCGTGCTGTGATTGAAGAAGTTGAAGCAACCACGACGCGTCGGGATAATCTCCAAAAGCAGATCGCCGAGGTTCTTGGCGAGATCGAATCAGAGAACACTGCGTTGCAGGCCAAGCGGGATGAGTCGACGACGCTTTCGACGCAGATCAAGCAGGTGAGTGAATCGCTCGGTGCGGCAAGAGAAAATCGAAGCGGCCTACTCTCGCGGCAGAAGCTCCTGCAGGACCTGGAAGCGCGACGAGAGGGTGTCAGCGAAGGTGCCAAGGCGGTTCTCCGCCGCAGGGACACTGATTTTCCATTCATCGCGGGAATTGTGGCAGATGTTTTGCGCGTTGACGTGGAACATGCGCAAGTGGTTGAGGCGGCACTGGATGGTCGTGACCAATGGCTGCTCGCAAACGACGCTCAAGCGGTGCTTGAGTCGCGTGAGTTGTTCTCCAATCTTGAAGGTCGCGTGAATGTGCTGTGCAGGTCTGACGAAGTCTCTACCGGCGAGTCGATTGCCGAATACGACTGGAAGCAGCATGAAGGGGTTGACATTCGTCTCGCGGCCGATCTTGTTCGGGCCGAAGTCGAAAACCAACCGCTGCTCCGTCGCTTGCTTGGAAGCACTGTTGTCGTGGATGACCTAGCCACCGCCGTGATGTTGAGGACATCCGGGCCGGCTGGAGCTCGATATGTGACGCCCGTCGGCGAAGTGCTCGAAGCCGATGGCACGCTTCGCAGCGGCCCCCTCACTGCGGCGATGGGTTTGCTCTCCCGGCGGTCAGAGCTGGAATTGATCTCCGCGCAGATCGCGGAGATCGATGCGAGAATCAACCAACTCTCGCATCAGCTGGCTGAGGGAAACGTCTCAGCCAAGCAGCTTGAAGACGAGCAAAACGTGCTTCGGCAGGCGATTTACCAGTTGAACACGAGCAAAGTTGAACTAACTAGCCAGGATTCCGCCGCGAGTGACCGCCTGGCGCTGCTCGGCCGCGAACAACCGTTGCTCGAACGAGAACTGACAGCGCTCGTCGATCAGCAGCAGAAGCTGAAGGATGAAGAATCAGCCCGCACCGTCGACCGCGTCCAGATCGAATCGGAGCAGGAACAAAAGCAGCGGTCGATCGAACAGTTGCAGGCCGAGCAGGTCGATCTCGCCGAGAACATAAAGAAGTGGGCTGAAGAGTTGACCCTCGCGCGCGTCTTGCTCGGGCAGGTACAGGAAAAGCAGATCGCGTGTCGGCAAAGTGTAGAACGCCACGCAGCCATGCGCGATGAGCTTTCGCAGCAGATTGAGCGAATCAGCCGCGGCATCGAGTCGGTTAACTCGCGTATCAGCATTGTGCAGGCCGAGATCGCCTCTGCAGCGGCGGCTCAACAGCAGTTGCAGTCGCGCGAAACGCTTCTCGCAGAGCAGTTAACCCGACTAGCCGGCGAACTTGCCGACATGCTTAAGCTGGTGAGCCAGCTTTCGGGGCAAGTCGATTCATTACGTGGCGAGCACGGCGAGTTTGAACAGCAGCTTCACGCCACTGATATGAAACTCAGCGAACAGCGCGTCCGGCTCGAATCGCTCGTGCAGCGAACGCGCGATGAACTGCAGCTGGACCTTCCCAGCCGGTATCAGGAAGCAATTGCTGCTCACGCCGTAGCACTGGAACTTGATGCCGGGGCACAAAGCCCGTTTGAGGGCAACGAGGCGCATTGGAATGTGATTGCCGACGAGATCAAGGAACTGCGCGAGAAGATCGGCCGCCTGGGCAATGTCAATCTCGATAGCTTGGGCGAACTGCAAGAACTAGAAGAAAGGCAGCAGTTCTACGATAGGCAGATTGCCGACCTTAACACCAGCCGCGAGCAACTGTCGCAGTTGATTGAGGAGCTGAATCGAGAAAGCAGCATTCGTTTTGAACAAACCTTCAACGCCGTCAAGGAAAATTTCCAGAACATGTTCCGAAAACTCTTCGGCGGAGGCAGCGCTGATGTGTTTCTTGAACTGGAGGTGGACGATATTGAGGCGATGAAAGCCCAGGCCGAAGCCATGGCGGCGACCGGTGAAAAGGGACCGGTGCCGGTGATGAAGAAAATGGTTGATCCGCTGGATGCAGGCATAGAAATCATCGCCCGCCCGCCGGGCAAGAAACCCGTCACGATTAGCCAACTGTCAGGCGGCGAGAAAGCGATGACTTGCATCGCACTGCTGATGAGCATCTTCAAGAGCAAACCCAGCCCATTCTGCATTCTTGACGAAGTGGATGCTCCGCTCGACGAAGCGAATAATGTCCGCTTTGGTCAGATCGTTCAGGAGTTTCTGGATATTAGCCAGTTCATCATCATCACGCACCACAAGCGCACAATGCAGGTGGCCGACATGCTCTACGGCGTCACCCAGCAGGAACAGGGCGTGAGCAAGCGTGTGGCGGTGAAGTTTGATCAGGTGGCACAGGGCGGCCGCATCAGTGCCGATGCGATCCGCGATAGTGAGCGTCAGGAAGAGGCGGCAGCGGCGTAGCCTTCAAGACAACGCGCGACCGCCGTCAACACTGGCGCTTCCTTCCGCTGCCGCTGGTTACGGGTGGTAGTTTTGCGCGATTGGCATGCGGCGGCCAAAGCCAAACGCCCGGCTTGTCACCTTCAGCCCGGGGGCTGCCTGGCGACGCTTGTACTCACTCCGGTCGATGAGCCGGATGACGCGCGACACAAGTGCAGGATTGAAGCCATCGTCAACAATCGCTGCCGCACCCATCTCACGTTCGACATACCGCTCGATGATTTCATCAAGTACCTCGTATGGGGGCAGTGAGTCCTGATCGGTCTGGTTGGGTCGAAGCTCCGCGGACGGGACCTTCTCAATGCTGCTTTGCGGAATGATCTCACGATTGTGATAGCCGTTGATCCACTTGGACAGTTCCCAGACCGTGGTTTTGGGCACATCCTGAATCACGGCAAGTCCGCCGCACATGTCGCCGTACAGGGTCGAGTATCCCACCGCCGACTCGCTCTTGTTAGCAGTTGTAAGAAGCAGATGCCCAAACTTGTTGCTGAATGCCATCAGAATAGCGCCGCGGACGCGCGCTTGCAGATTTTCTTCGGTGATGTCCGGCGGTCTGCCGGCGAAGTACGGGTTGAGGAGCGACTCATAAGCGTCATGCACGCTCGCGATTGGCACAGTTTGAAACTCAATACCGAGATTTGTTGCCAGTGCACGAGCATCGTTCAGCGAGTGATCGCTGCTGAAACGAGACGGCATCGCAATGCCGACCACCTTGTCCTTTCCAATTGCGTGCACCGCGAGTGCGCAGACGAGCGCGCTATCGATCCCGCCGGAGAGCCCGAGGACGGCGGTCTTGAAATTGCACTTTCGAACGTAGTCGCGCAGTCCGAGCACGAGCGCGCGGTAAATCGATTCGAGGCCCGTGGCGCGTGGTTTTTCGGGCCTGGTGGTTGCTGGTTCCACACCCGCGTTGGGTGGGAGATTCACCACGAGTAGATCTTCTTCAAAATCCTTTGCCTGCGCAATGACTGCGCCAGTCTGGTCAAACACGCAGCTATTGCCGTCGAACACCAACTCATCGTTGCCCCCCACTTGATTTGCATAGATGAGTGGGTTGTTAAACTTGCGGGCCTGTTCACTGAACAGTCTCAGCCGAAAGTCGTGCTTATCGACGACAAACGGTGACGCGGAGCAGTTAATCATCACTTCTGCCCCGGCCGCATCGAGGTCGGCGATTGGGTTTTGGTGGTACAGCCGCCTGGTGATGAGCCTCTCGTCATTCCAGAGATCCTCGCAGATGCTCAGGCCGATCTTCAAGTTAGAGATTTGAACCAGTTGGTTGCGCGACGATATCGGGCCTGGTTCGAAGTAGCGGCTCTCATCAAAGACATCATAGGTTGGAAGGAGTGTCTTGTAGTGGGTTGAAGTGATCTTGCCATTTTTCAGGACCGCAACCGAATTGCGCGCCGGGCGACCGATAGGATCGGCATTGCGGTCGGCAAACCCTGCGATCACTTCAATATCCCGTGCCTCCCGAGCGACCGCATTCACGGCGGCGATGTTGTCGTCAATAAAGCCGGGCTTAAGCAGCAAGTCTTTCGGAGGATAGCCGGTGATGGAAAGCTCCGGGAAAACCACGAGGTTTGCCCCTGCGTTGCGCGCGCGCCGAATAAAGTCGAGGTGTCGAGCGGTATTGCCGGTGAGGTCGCCAACGGTGGGGTTTATCTGCGCGATCGCAATCTTCATGGTTTGGATTTTACGCTCGAAGTGGGCATAGTTCGACGTGCCAGCCGGCGCGGGGCCAGGGTCGTCCGGTTGCGCTTGATGTGTAGCTGGTTCACCCACTTGAACTGGGCATGCTTGGAACGATAAAGCAGGCCCAGTTGCCACGCGCCATAGTGGGCCAGGTAAAGCTGACTTAAGACGATCGGAATCGCGACCCAGCCCGGCGGTATGTGAAGTCGGTAGAAGTCATGTAGCGACGCAACCGGGATCATGCCGAAGCCCCCGATGGTGATCATGGAGGTGACGACGACGATGAACGATACAACCGCAAGCCACAGATAACGCGTGCCAGCAGCCGCGATGACGGACAGCAACCGGTCGGGCCGGGCGTTTGGCAGGCTGCCGCTCGATGTCATCGTCAGCAGTGCCGCGGGGAAGACGAACGACCCAAGGAGCAGCAACCCCAGTGCGAGAGCGTCGCCTTGCCTGGAAACCCCTGCAAGCTTCACCCAGACCGCAAGCGGCGCAAAAGCGTACACCACTCCCAGAACGAACTGCACCATCGGCACCCAGATATCCTCGCTCAATGAGAAGTTCCGCATAAACCGGGGCAGTTCGTCGCGCTCTTCGAAGGCAACTTCGTTGATGACATTCGAGTAATGTGCCATGACGGCGGGTCCGACGATCACCATACCGACAAGCGTCGGTGGGCAGCCTAAAATCAGGGCGATCGGGGCGAAGAAGATGGTCAGGAGAGCGAACAGCATGTACGCCAGCATCACAAAGAACAGCACGATCAAGTTGACGGGCGAGAGCAACGCAAGAGCGACGGAACCTTGTCCCGCCTGCGTGTCGCGGGTGGCGTAGCCGACGACTGCGGTTGCCATTGGAATCGGGCCTGTCTCCGCCGAGGCGTCCTCCCGCTTCACCGTAAGCGGCACAATCAACTCTCCGGTGATTGGGTCATACTTTGGAGAATTCCCGATCGCGGCATCATCCGTGAGTGGAATCTCTTCAACGCCGGCTTTCATTACATCTTCGAGGGTCGGTCGCAGGTCGATCTCGCCGCCGGTGTCGGTCGTGCGCGATCGCGTGAAAGCCTTGGCGGCCTGCTTGAGACGGTCGGGTGTGTCGACGATTTCGAGGTCCGAGATCTTAAACCCGCCCTCTGCGTCGAGATTGCGCAGGTCGGAGAGGGTAGGGATGTCGTTCAACCGCCCGCACCGTGGGCATTGCATCATCCCGCCTGCCTGATCTTCGGGGGTCTGCAGATTCTGCGAACAATGGCACTTAAACTCGATCATCCGTCTCCGTGACGATTTAGATTATACATTGACGCTGTTGCGATGACGTGACACCTTTGTACGCGGTGCCATGGGGCCTACAATTGTCGGAGCATTTGTGGTTGCGAAAGGATGCACATGCGATCAAAGCTGCTCGTTTCTGCTGTTGCGCTCTTAACAACGCTGGCTGGGCTATCGGAGGCACAGGAGCAAAAGAACTCGGA
This sequence comes from Phycisphaerales bacterium UBA2421, assembly GCA_002343075.1. Lineage (GTDB taxonomy): Bacteria > Planctomycetota > Phycisphaerae > Tepidisphaerales > Tepidisphaeraceae > UBA2421. The sequence continues at coordinate 63,286 of DDRH01000062.1, forward strand.
TGAACTCCGAAAATTATACGATGAATCGGTAGCGCAGCTCAAAGCTGCGCAGGACCGTAAGAATGAGCTTGCTGCGGAGAACGAAAAACTCGCGCTCCGCTTGGCAGAGCTTGAGGTGCGGCTTGCCGAGCGCGACGCCGAGGCGGCGCAGTACGCCGAGCGAACCTGGACATTGCGCGCCCAGTCGGCGGCGTGGGAGCGGTTTATCGAGAGGTACCCGGAGTGGAAAACGCGCTGGGAGGCGTTTTTAACCGCCGATCTGTTTGATCCGACTGCCGAACTAGCGATCCGGGTGCCACCAGCCCCGGTCGGACGTTGATTCGGGTTGCCGTAAGCCTCTGCCACAAAATAATTTACACGCATTTTCACACATTTGGCATGTTAATCCTTGACGGAACAAACCAGCGGACGGCATACTAGGGCTTCGAGACTGCCTCAAAAGGCCCTTTCTGAGTCGAAATTGCGGATACGGGTGCAGATGAGGGTGAAATGTAAGCGGTTACGCGCTTGCGGTAGTTGTGTTTGACGGCGCGTACTTATTGGACCTCTATTATCATGGGTGTTGACCAGCAAGGCTCCACGACGCAACCGGGGACGCGGCATCCCGTCGAGCGGACGGTCGCGGCGGCGGGGGCTGAATCCCAGCCGCTGAGCACTCCGATTCACCCTCGGCAGCAGGTTAGCGCGCATTTGCTCGTTGCCGAGGAGCATTTTGCATGCAGTACGCTAGTCGCCGACGCGATGCGTGTTCGTATCCTGCCTAGCGGGTGTGTTTATAGTATCGAGCATGGAACGGGCCAGCACGCCATCCAGCTCAACCAGGTGCTCGCCAGCCCCACATCAGGGGGTATTGCGCGTCTTTTCCTTCGCGATCTCGGCGGCGAGACCATTGTTGCCCAGTCGATCGTTGGTCCGGGCAGCCGTGCGATGCTTCGGGCATGCGCCGACAGCTTCGAGTGGACTGGCGGGCATGACGGGCTTCGGTTTCGAGCGATTTTTTCGCTTCAGCCAGACGGCGCGGCTTGGACGATGCGGGTTGAGGTCGAGAACACGGGCCTTCGACCCAGGCACATCGATTTTGTCCAGCTACAAGACGTTGCGCTCGCATCCCGTTCTCAGGCGCGTAACAACGAGCTATATAACTCTCAGTATCTTGATCACGCGTCCCTGGCACATGACCGCGTTGGCTGGATCGTAATGACACGTCAAAACCTCCCACAGGCCGGGGGGAGCCATCCGTGGCTGGCGCAGGGGTGTTATCCTTCAGCCGACGGGTTTGTCACAGATGGTTCTGACTTCTTTGGTGTGGGCCATCGCGCACCGGGAGTGCCCGAGGCGCTGTCGCGCGCGGTCATCGGTACGGCGGTGCGACAACACGAAACCGCATACATTGGTATCCAATCCGCTGAGTTGGTGCTTCAACCCGGCGAGAATGGTAGGGTGGTGTTCTTTTCACTTTTCAAACCCGACCATCCCGCCGCATCGTCGCGCGACGATCTGACACTCGTTGATCAACTCGTGCAGCAGCTCGACGTCGAGCCACAGCGCTTTGCGCATGATTTCGCTCAAGCCAACGAGAGTGATGCAGGCCCGTCCCGCAACGCGTTCTCGACTGCGACGGCATTCGCGTCCTCGGATCTATCCACCGCGGCCATCAATCGCCTTTATCCGATGCCGCGCCGGCATGAAGAGTGCGTTAGAGGAGAGTTGCATTCCTTTTTTTGCGGAGACACTGCCCGGCACGTTGTGCTTCGAGCCAAGGAGTGCTCTGTCCAGCGGCCACACGGACATATCGTGCGATCCGGGCAGGGTTTTCTTCCCGGAGCGCCGCTGCTCTCAGTTGCATGTTACGCCGCGGGAGTCTTCGGATCGCAGATTACCTTCGGCAATTCCGTACTCGCGAAGTTTACGTCGGCTGTTCGCGATCCCTTGAACCTCGTGCGCAGCAGCGGGCTACGAATCTTCGTGCGGAACGCTGATCATGAGCCATGGCAGATACTCGCGGTTCCGTCGGCGTTTGAGATGGTGACCGACGGGTGCCGATGGGTCTACCGCGATGAGACAAATGAGATCATTGTGTCGCTGGCAGCGTCAGTCGATGCTCCGCGGCTGGAGTATGGTGTCTCGTCGATCCTGCCCGTGCAGTTGCTCGTCTCAGCCGAGATCGCCGCCGGGCCGAACGAGTATGACCATGCGGCGACGGTCAAGGTCGATGCGGCGCGCGGTGTGCTGTCAGTACACCCGTCGGCTGATGCGCTAATTGGCGCGCGCCAGCCGGGACTGAGCCTTGAATTCAGGGCCTTTAACCCGGCAGATCTGGTCGCGCTCGGAGGAGATGAACTGCTATTCGATGACCGCCGCCCCCGCGGATTACCCTACATTGCATTTCAGACGCGCGCGATAAAGTCATTCGCTCTTGAAGTGACTGGTGAAGATGCGGCCGAATCGGCGGAGCCCGCGGGACGACGAGCCAGGACGATCGATCGGGATCGTCCCGTTTTCTCGATCGACGAGTTCGTGTGCCGGGTACAGTTGGCGATTCCAGGTTCGCCCCACGCAGCCACGCTGCAGGACACACTCCGGTGGTTCGGTCGTGATGCCTTGGTTCACCTCAGCACGCCGCGCGGACTCGAACAAGCCAACGGCGGCGCGTGGGGCGTCCGCGATGTGTGCCAGGGGCCGATGGAGTTTCTGCTCAGCTATGGCCACAACGAGGTCGCTGCGGGCATCCTCCTGAAGCTCTTCTCCCAGCAATATGCCCGGCGGCACGACTGGCCGCAGTGGTTTATGTTTGCGCCCTATCAAGATATTCAATCTACGCACTGTCACGGCGACGTGCTCATCTGGCCCTTGAAGGCGCTTTGCGATTACCTCGAGCAAACCAACGACGGGGATCTGCTGAATAGTCGGGTGCCCTACACCGACGACGAGACATTTACCTCTACTGTGTCGCAGGAGTCGATCCTTCATCACGTTGATCGGGTCATCCAGAAAATGGTCCGAGATTTTGTGCCCGGCGTTTCATTACCAAAGTTTGGCGACGGCGACTGGGACGATTCGCTGCAGCCCGCCGATGCCCGTCTGCGCGACGGTATGGTTAGTGCCTGGACCACCGAGTTGATGTATCAGACCCTGCGCCGGTATGCGGTGGCGCTGGCACACTTTGGGCACGGCGAGCGCGCCGCACGCGTTGACACCCTCGCCAGCCGGATCGCTGACGATTTCCAGACCTTGCTCATGCCAGGGGGTACAGTTGCCGGGTTTGCGGTGTTCAACGATACCGCCGGGACTGAATATCTCCTCCATCCGCTCGACCGGCGCACCGGATTGCGCTACCGGCTCTTGCCAATGACGCGCGGCATCATCAGCAATATCTTTTCGCCCGCGCAGGCTGAGCGGCATCTCCAGCTAATTCGTGAACATCTTCTGTATCCCGACGGCGCAAGGCTCATGGATCGACCGACGGCGTACGTCGGTGGACGCGAGACGGTGTTCCGCAGGGCCGAGTCGGCGGCGTTCTTTGGGCGTGAGATCGGGCTTCAGTATGTGCACGCGCACCTCCGGTATGCCGAGGCCATGGCAGTCCTTGGCCGGGCAGATGATCTGCTTCGCGCGCTGCTCGTGGTCAATCCCATCGCTGTGACCGACGTGGTACCCAACGCGCGGGCCCGGCAACGCAACTGTTTCTTCAGCTCTTCCGACGCGGCATTTTCTGATCGCACACACGCCTCCCGTGATTATCAGAAGCTCCGCACCGGCGAAATCTCTGTCGATGGAGGCTGGCGCATTTATTCCAGCGGGCCGGGGATTTACACAAACCTCGTCATTCGCCACCTGTTTGGGCTGCGACGTTACTTTGATTGGGTCGAGCTTGATCCGGTTCTTCCGACTGAGTTTGACGGGGCCGAGTGTGTGCTCACGCAGAATGGTCGGCGGGTGAGGTACCGGTTTTCGTGCAAACTGGGCCGGACAGGTCCGAAGCACGTCCGCATCAACGGAATCACGGTCCGCCCGACTCAGCACGCCGCCAACCCCTATCGCCATGGCGGCTTTCGTTTTCCGGTGAATGAGTTTGAAGCGATGCTCTCACTGGAAGACAACATGGTTGAGATTGACCTTTGACCAACCCAAGTAGACCGCCTGAAAGCCCGCTGCTGCTGCGCGCGGGCGAATCTTGCGCGCTCCGGACATTTTCCTTGACCTGATTGCCTGAAATCTAGATACTGTAACCGCTTACAAGGTTTTTCATTGCCAACAATGCCGCAAGCGGTTAATTCCAATGGCGTGAGCAAGCTTCAACCCACGTTGTATGACGTGAGCCGGATGTCTGGTGTCTCGTCGGCCACTGTTTCGCGCGTCTTCAGTGGTAAAGCCCGGGTGAGTGAGCATGTCCGGAAGCGCGTGCTCGAGGCCGCCAAGCGGCTTTCCTATGAACCGAGCCATGCCGCACGCGCGCTGGCAGGGCGTAAGACACATACACTGGGCGCGATTTTCCCTGAGATTGCCAGTGGGTTCTACGCCGATGTGCTTGCGGGAATCGACGAAGTCGCTGCAGAGCGCGGGTTTGATGTACTCGCCTCTTTTGTGGGCAAGCGACGGAGCCGGCCAGAGTTGGTCAACCGTCTCCTGCGGCAGGGCCGGGTCGATGCAATGCTTCTGCTCAACCTGGATGATACCTTCGATCTGAAGCCTGACATCTACGACCACCTGCCCATCATCCTGATCGACCACGAAATGCCCGATAGCAAGCTACCCGTAGTGGGGATGGATAATGTCGGCGGGGCGGAAGCGATGATTGAACATCTTTTTGAGCAAGGCCACCGCCGCATCGCGCTGCTTAGCGGGCCAGCGGGCAATTACGACTCTGACCAGCGGCTTCTCGGCTGCCGTCGCGCCTTTTCTCGCCTCGGACTGTCGCTCGACGAGAGTTTTATCCGCAACGGAGCATTCACCCTCGCCAGCGGGCAGAAAGCGGCCCGGGAGTTTCTCGATGGGAAGCGCCCTCTGCCAGAAGCGATTTTCTGCCTTAATGACGCGATGGCTATCGGCCTGATGAGCGAACTGCAGCGAGCCGGCATCCGCGTGCCTGGCGATGTTGCGGTCGCAGGCTACGACAACGTCGAAGCTGCCGAGCATCTTTCGCTTACCAGCGTTGCCTGCCCGATGCGCCTGATGGGGCAGATGGCCGCCCGGTTTGCTATTGACTTGATCACTGAGAACGAACGTCCGGAGACGCACCGGCTGCAGGTGAGGCTTGTGGTGCGGAACTCCTCGGGGCGCAAGAGCGGGAACTAACGGCAGTCCTTCGGGCCAGAGTCTCGATGACGCATCAACAAAACTCCGCCCCGATCTCAAACAGGCCGTTGCTATCTTCCCTGCAGGAGACGATCCGCACTTCGCTCATCATTCGCTGCTCGCCGATACCAATCTCAACGATGTATGTTGCGCTGACAACCAGTGGATTGGGCGAGCTGAACGCCACGCCGTGACGGCTGAGGTTCACGCTCGTGACTTCGTGGAGGCGTGCGTTTTCCGCTGAGCGAATGAAAGATTCCACGATCATCCCCTTCCGCGAGCTGCGCCGGCGCTCCCGGCCTGTGGTGGATGCTTCCCTGGGACTGCCTACCGTGACGGTTTCCAAGCTCATGCCCTGAGATCGACCATCCGGGGAAGCTCGTTGACCTCGAGATCGGTTATCGGGGCGTCGATCAGGCGCTATCGAGCCCGGTTTGTGTTGGCTGGTTCGGATGTATCGATTACCCGGTGTTTCCACTTGGGATTCTGTCCAAAGAAGCGGCAGGGGTTATTGTAGAAGACCTCTATTGCCTCTTGAGTCGTGTGCCCACGGGCGCGGAACTCGCGGCAGGTGTCGGTGAGCATGTGCGGTCCCGATTCACCCCAATCGCTGGCTGAGTTGACGCAGATCATCTGGGTGCCAAACTCTTCAAGAATGTCGCACCCTCGTTGCGGTGTCACCTTGGTTACAGGGTAGACGGTCAGTCCGGCCCAAAACCCATGATCGCGCGCCATGCGAATCGTGTGCTCTTCGCAATGATCGATCAGAACCCGCTCCGGGCGAATGCGGCGGTCATTTTTTAACACGTCGCAGATAATCGCAGTGCCCTTGTGCTTGTCGTGAAGGTGGGGCGTGTGAATGAGAATCAGTTGGTCGTGCGTCGCAGCAATCTCCACCTGTTCTTCAAAGATGGTAATCTCGTTTCGCGTGTTCTTGTTCAGACCGATCTCGCCGATACCCAAGACGGTCGGCTGGCCCAGGAGCGGCGGGATGAGCTTGATTACCTCCCGTCCCAATTCCACATTCTCGGCTTCCTTGGCGTTGATGCATAGCCAGCAATAGTGATCGATGCCGTACTTCGCGGCACGTTTCGGTTCGATGTCTACCAAATGCCGAAAGTAGTCGCCGAAGCTAGCGGCACAGGAGCGGTCATATCCGGCCCAAAATGCAGGTTCGCTCACCGCCACTACTCCGGCACGGCTCATGTAAATGTAGTCATCAGTTGTGCGGCTGACGCAGTGAATGTGTGGGTCGATGTATTGCATGATCGGATCTTGATCGGTGTCCGCGGGGCCGCCGGGATGCTATCTTTCGGGTGGGGCCGATGTGTCGGAGAGTATCATCTGCACTTTGGCGGCACGATTTTCGGTGTCATGCGTCAGCACCTCCAGGCACTGCTTGAGTGCGGTAAGACGGGGGTCGGCCATTGCCGCCTCGCCGCCGGGCGCGCGGGCGATACGGTCAAGGTCGGCGGCGAGGGAGAGGGCGCGCCATCGCATCTCCTGAAAATAGGTGTCGAGCGTTTCGGTTGCAGTTCGCATGGTCCAGTTCAATTGTAGGAGGCAGACGTTGTTTCCTTTCAGAATATCGGCAATCTGAAGGGCCGGGCGTATACTTGTGCAAAACTTATGACACAGGGCAGCTTCTTTGAGTTTCGCGAGCAACTTGTCAAGGCCGGCCAGAAGGCACCGCTGAAGGCGGACGATGCGCAAGCCATTACTGTAAAAGAGCTTACGAGCCGGATCGAGGCGGCACTGCGAACGGGTGTCCCCGCGAATCTGACGGTTCGAGGCGAGGTGAGCAACTTCAATCATCACCGATCCAGTGGGCATTTTTACTTTACCCTGAAGGATGCGTCAGCTTGCATCGATTGCGTGATGTTCCGAAACGACGCGGCGAGGCTCAAGTTCACGCCCGCCGACGGACTGGAAGTGCTCGCGACCGGCAGCGTGAAGGTCTATGCACAGCGGGGTAGATATCAGCTCTACGTCGCGTCGATAGCGCCACTCGGGCAGGGTGCGCTCGAACTTGCGTTCAAGCAGTTGAAGGATCGCCTGGAGAGTGAGGGGCTTTTCAACACTGAAGCGAAGAAGCCGCTTCCCGCTTACCCAATGCGAGTTGCCCTGATTACCGGGCGTGAGACTGCAGCACTGCACGACATGCTCAAGGTGCTGGCCAGATTTCCTTTCGTAAAAGTCTCTCTGTTGCCCGTACTCGTGCAGGGCGAAGGTGCTGCGGCGCAGATTTGTGCGGCGATCCGGACCGTCAATCGTGCTGATTCGGCAGATATTCTCATTGTGGCACGTGGCGGGGGGGCGCTGGAGGATCTCTGGGCGTTCAATGAGGAACCGGTGGCGAGGGCGATTGCTGCCAGCAACGTGCCTGTCATCACGGGGATCGGGCACGAGGTGGATGTATCGATCGCCGACCTCGTCGCCGATTATCATGCGCATACCCCGACAGAAGCGGCGCAGGTCGCGATGGCACGGTGGCGCAACGCTGACGATGCGGTTGATGCGTTAGCAAATCGATTGCGGCGCGCTCTGGTGCAGCAGGCGAGCGGGGCGTGGCAGCGGCTGCGCGCGGTTGCGGGCCATGAGATGTTTCGTCGCCCCGCGGACATGGTTGACCAACGCCGGCTGTGGCTCGATGACCACCAGCGGCGTCTGGTGGCAGCACTCGACGATCGCGCGCGCACCGCGCGCGACATGCTCAATGATGCCGCGACGCAATTTGCGCAGAATCATCCTCGGCACCGTGTGGCCATGGCCATTCAGCAACTGGCGCAGTCGCAGGTGCGGATGACGCGCGCGATCCGGTCGACCGTGTTAGTCCGCGAGCAGCGACTTCTGGCCGCGGGGTTGCACCTGCGGTCCGTGTCGCCGCAAGCAACCATGGCGCGCGGTTATTCGATCACAACTAGGGAGGATGGCGAGGTTGTTCGAACTGCGAGCGATTTGAGAGCAGGGCAGGTGATCGTGACGAGTTTCGCCGATGGCCGGGTGAAGTCGAAGGTGAGCGAGCGTCCGGCAGATTGACCGCGAGGAGTAAGGCCGGTTCGCTGCAATCACCGCGCGGCAGCCGGTTATTTGCCCCCGGAGTATTCGCAGGAACTGGTGCAGGTTTCATGCACTACAATTGAACTGAGTTGTGGCAAGGCCGGCTTCAGCCGGTCAAAAATCCACTTGCTGAGCACTTCGCTGGTGGGATTTTCCAAGCCTTCGATGTCGTTCAAGTTGTAATGATCCAGCAATCGTACGATCGGTACGGCCGCGGCTTTGATGTCGCCGTAGTCAATTAGATATCCCTTGGCTGGATCCACTTCACCGGCGACGATAACGTCAAATCGGAAGGAGTGTCCGTGGAGCCGACGGCACTTGTGACCGTCCGGGAAGGTGGGCAGGTGATGCGCGGCTTCAAAGCGAAAGGTTTTGCTCAAACGCACAAACATACGGGCCGGGAATGATACGGCACAGGTGGTGTTTCGAGAAAGCTATCGACGCTGGGGTGAGCTTGGGGGGTACCATCCCGCCACACGCCGGGTTAGTGACGGCCTTGCGGGCGAAGTTCTGGACAGCCAAGCAAACTCAGACTACCTGCACCTTGCGGCCGGCGCGGCGCTTGCGGTTGATCATGGCGCGCCCGTTGCGGGTGCGCATTCTTGCTCGAAACCCGAGTTTTCGGGCTCGCTTCACTTTGCTGATTCGGTGGGGGTAATGCATGGCAATGTCTCGCTTGTAAACTCTTTATTTGACAACACTTACAGCCACCGTGGCGAACGCAGCATTTCCCGCCGAGTCGGTCGCTCGCAGCGCGATGATGTGCGCGCCCAGCTTGAGATCGGCCAAAATGAACTCGTACGCCTCTTTAGGCGAATCGGCGATTATATCAACTGGTAGCACGATCTGCCAGTCTGCGGAACCATTGACGGAATATTCGAGCTTGGCGACAACGGAAGTGCGGTCGATCACATTTGCGGTGACCGTTGCAGTCGTTCCCTTGGTCTCTGCCGACAGATCGCCGATGACGGGAGGGGTGTTATCGACGATGAAAGGTTCACTTGTACGCCGGCCGACTTTTCCAGCGGCGGGGGGGTTGCTTGAAAAGTCGCTGGCTTCGACCTGCAGTTCATATCGCCCGTCGGCCGCGGTGCGCGTGTCCCACTCCCAAACGGCATCGGTGAGTTTCTCTTTGATCGTGACCCAATTGCCACGCGGCAGCGCACGGGCTTTGACTGTAAACGACATTGCGTCGGCGTTGGGGTCTTCAGCGTCCCAGGAGATGGAGTACTTCGGGCGCGAATCAGCATTGGCAGTATCGCCCGCTACCACTCTCACGGCAGAAATCTTCGGCGCGACGTTCGGGGACTGATACGCTACGCTTACATGTTGCACGACCGCTGATGCGGCACCGTTGTCGCTTGCGAACGCAAGTTGATACTGGAAGAAACGCGCCGGCGGTGCGCCAGCCTCGATGAACTCCTTGGCGGGTCGGGCCTCGGTCCAACTCGACCAGCCGTGGCCCGTCGAATCGGCGACGTTGCCGCTGCGCGAGCTGATGAGCAGCGACGTACCGTCGGGTAGAAGCCCTCGAAGATGCACTGTTCCAAATCGGCTGATCTGCGAGGCATCGAGCACCGGGCTGGTGTAGGTGCCTGAGGAAGCGTAGCCGCTGCTGACAGCCACAATATCACCACGGTTAGCGCAGCCCAGATAAACTTTGCCGTCGGTGGCGGTCAGAGCCGTGAGAATCTGCTTTGAGTCTATCTTGGCTAGCGCCACTGTTTCTTCATCCCGGGGGTTGATTTGATACAACTGGCCGTCGTTGCCGGTGCCGGCGAGAATGGTCCCGTTCTGTTCAAGCAAGGCGTAAATCGCGAGGTTGGATCGCATGAGTTCGGTGACAAATCCATCTGCATCGATGCGGTAAACAGCATTGCCTGCAGCAGCGGGCGCGGTGGGCAGCGCTCCGCGCGCCGGGGTGGTTATGCCGCCGGAGTCTGAGGTGTCGGCGGGCGCGGTTGCGGCCTCCGGAGGCTCGCCCGGTTCAGCGGGAGGGGCGTCTTCGACAGAAGGTGCATCGGCCGCAGGCGGATTCGCGGGAGCGGCATCTGCGGGGGGGGCGTCAGAGACATTGACGCTGAAATACTTCGGAATCGGTTTCGGCTCCGTCGGCGGAGGCTCGGGGACGGACGGCGGCGCCGGATCGTCCGGTGTGAAGGCGTCAAACGGAACTCCGCCAGTCGTTTCTTCTGGCCGGCCAATCTGTTCAGTCGTAATCTGTGGCGTCGAATCGCCCTCGACTGCCTGCGCGGTCGCTGCAAGAATGTCACCGCCTGCGCTGCGAATCAGATGGGTGATCTCAGTTTCGGGCGCATCGTAAACAACGAAGACCTCCCTCGTGCGACGATTGATGCGAAGCACAAGCCCGTGCGGATCAGTGCCGGCAAACAGAAGATCGCTCTTCGGATCGCCGGCGAGGCACAAAATGTTGTTTTCATCGCCATCGTAAATCACTTCGGAGGTGCCATCGGGGGAGATGGCGTGAAGCTGGCCGGTGGGGCCCGTGGCAAGGTAGACTGTTCCGTCGTCGGCTTGCCACATTGACCATACATACTGCACGCCCTCGGCGCTGAAGATCTTCTCAGGCGCAGCCCCCGCAGCGTTGATTCGATAGACCTCTCCTTGCTCGCCGCCGGTGCCGATGAGTAGGCGGTTCTGCTTGTCAACGAGAAGGGAAAACAGGCTCACATTGTCACCGAGTACTGCGGCATCAGAGACAGTACCGTCAGTCAACTGTAGCAAAACCCCCTGTGGACCTGTGGCGGCGAAAATGGTGCCGTCGGCGGTCTGCGCCAGCGCGTGCACGGCGCTGATGCGGGCATCGAGCTTCAAGATCGAGTCGACCGCACGCGACAACTTGACGTCGCCCAAGTTGGTCGCCACTGTCCTCACCATCGTTCCCGCAGCAAATTCGGCCTCGCTGGTGTGGGTCCAATGGCTGGTGGATACCGCAGACGCCACGGGAGTCAGCGCGACTACGGCGAGAAGTTTAAGTGCGTGGTTCATAAATATCTGAAATTGAAGGCCAACTGTGAGCAGGATCGATCGCGGGAACATGATCGGATCGACTTCAATCTACGACAAAATTGACGAGGCGTCTGGGAACGTATCGCTTTGATTTCACGGTCTTACCCTCCATCCAGGGCCGAACCCCCGCAGCAGCCTTGGCGACGGTGAAGATTTCTTGCTCCTTTGCCTCGGCGTCGACCGTGATACGGTCGCGTACTTTACCGTTCACCTGCACCGCGAGTTCGAATGAAGTTTCCACGAGCTTTGAAGGGTCGAAGCTCGGCCAGGGATGTCGCGCCAAGCTGTTGGAATGCCCAAGCCTTTGCCAGAGTTCTTCGGCAATGTGCGGAGCAAACGGGGCGAGAAGCAACGTGAACGTGCTCGCAAGCGTGTGCGGCACATGCTCGATACCGGTGATCTCGTTGTTCAATTTGATCAGCTCTGCAATTGCGGTGTTGAACCGCAGACCCGCGATATCTTCGCCGACCTTCCTGATCGTCTTGTGCAACATCCGGTCCAGTGCTTCGGGAATTGGTGTTGCTTCGAGCTTCGCTTGCTTGCCGCTTTCCTCGTCGCCGACAAAGTTGCGCCAAACCGCGTTTAGGAATCGCGTCATGCCGACGATGTCGCGCGTGCTCCATGGCTTTTGCGCTTCGAGCGGGCCCATATACATCTCGTAAAGCCGGAAAGCATCGGCACCGTAGTTCTCCACAATCGCGTCGGGGTTGACTACATTGCCCCGGCTTTTGCTCATCTTGAAGCTGCGCGCGTCAACGGCGATAGCGTTGTTCGCCTTCAACACATGGCGATCGCCTTTCTTTTCGACAAGCAGTTCGTCTACGCGCGTGGCATAAATCTTCTCTCCGGTCGACTTGTGAATGCCGTACATGCGCACGCCCTGCTCGGTGGCTTCTTCGTCAATATCTGCAAACTCCACCGCGGAGATGGGCTGATTGGACTTCTCGAAGAAGTGATACTCCATCTCGCCGAGAATCAGCCCCTGGTTTACCAGCCGCTTAAAAGGCTCAGGGGTTGAAACGTGACCGAGATCGAAGAGCAACTTGTGCCAGAAGCGTGCATAAAGCAGATGAAGAACCGCGTGTTCAACCCCACCGACGTAGAGGTCGACGGGCATCCAGTACTTTTCCTTTGCCGGATCGACAAACTGCTCAGAATTCTTTGGATCGATGTAACGCAAGTAGTACCAACAACTTCCAGCCCACTGTGGCATGGTGTTGGTTTCCCGAGTGTATGCGCCATCGGCCAGCGTGGGACTGGCGTTGCTGGTGTAGTTGATCCAGTCCTTCACCTTTGACAAAGGCGGTTCAGGCGTGCCGGTTGGTTTGAAATCGGCCATCTCCGGCAAACTCAGGGGCAAGTCAGATTCGGGCAGAGCGTAATGATTACCTTCAGAGTCGAGCAAAATTGGAAATGGTTCGCCCCAGTACCGCTGCCTGCTGAAGAGCCAGTCGCGCAGCTTGTATTTGACGCACCGTTTGCCGGTGCCTTCGCGTTCCAGATCTTCGATGATCCGTTCTTTGGCGGCGCGGGTGGGCAAGCCGTCGATCACTGGCGAGTTGATTGCAATCCCCTCGTCAACGAACGGTCGCTCAGGGGTGGCCTCGGCGGAATCTCCGGTGTTCAGCGCGCTTGCTGATTTCGCCGGTTTCACAACTGGACGTATCTCCAGGCCAAACTTTCTGGCGAAATCAAAGTCGCGTTCATCATGCGCGGGTACTGCCATGATCGCGCCGGTGCCATAACCCATCAGCACATAATCTGCGATCCAAACAGGAATCTTCTCGTCGTTAATCGGATTGATCGCGTACGCGCCTGTGAAGACACCAGACTTATCTTTCGCATCGGCCATGCGATCGCGTTCGGACTTGTTTGTGGCCGCTTGGCGATACTCCGCCACTGCGGGGCGCTGCGCGTCTGTGGTCAGGCGGTCTACCAGTGGGTGTTCCGGGGCCAGAACCATGTAAGTCGCGCCGTAGAGCGTGTCGGGCCTGGTGGTAAAAACGGTGATGACGGCGTCATCATCGCCGGCTGAAGCCTGCGCCCCTGCTACATCAAAGTCGACTTCCGCGCCGACCGATCTTCCGATCCAGTTTCGCTGCATTTCCTTGAGCGACTCGGGCCATTGCAGTTGGTCTAGATCATCGATCAAACGTTCTGCGTACGAAGTGATCCGCAACATCCATTGCCGCAGCGGTCGTTTTTCCACGGCAAACCCACCAACGTCGCTCTTACCGTCGATCACTTCTTCGTTAGCAAGAACCGTGCCCAGACCGGGACACCAATTCACAGGGACCTCGTCTGTGAACGCCAGGCGCTGCCCATCGATTATGGCCCTCCGTTCTGGTGGCGACAGTTCGTGCCAAAGGCGAACGAGCGGAGCTTGGCCAGCGATTGCTTCCATTCCCTCCTGCTGCGGATTCAGGGCAACCCCTCCATCTGGAGTCACGACCAAGTTCTCATTTTCCAACTGATGGATCAACTGCGTGATAGGTTGGGCTTTCTTCAGGACAGGATCGAAATAGCTGTTGTAGATCTGCAGAAAAATCCACTGCGTCCATCGGTAGTATGTCACATCCGTGGTGTCGACTTCGCGGTCCCAGTCGTAGCTCAGGCCGAGCGATTGGATCTGTTTGCGAAAGTTGGCGATGTTTCGTCGCGTTGTTTCCGCGGGGTGAACATTGTTCTTGATGGCATACTGCTCTGCCGGCAGGCCGAAGGCATCCCAGCCCATAGGGTGCAGCACATTGTGCCCGGTCATTCGCAGGTAACGACTGACTATATCCGTTGCGGTGTACCCTTCCGGGTGGCCCACGTGCAGTCCGGCCCCGCTGGGGTATGGGAACATATCCAGCACATAGGCCTTGGGCATGTCGCCTGCGTCGGCTGGGTCAAGGGCACGGAAGGATTTGTGTTCCAGCCAGTGCTTTTGCCACTTCTTCTCAATGGCTGTGAAGTTATAGGCCATCCGAAGGAGGATACGCAGCGGCGAGGTGGGGTCAAACCACCATCCAAAGGGAAAATTCGGCAAGTTCCGCAAAAGTTCCCAAACAATCGTTCCGATAAGAGTTACTGAGCCATGAGTATGACCCTTGCAGCCTCCGACCCGCAAGCTCCTGACGAACGACGTCGTGGCTTTCGGATTCGTCAGGAACGTCCAATCAAGGTGTTTGATCCGGCATCATCCAAGTATGTCGGAGGTCGAACGCAGGATGTGAGTGCGTCGGGCCTGCGGCTGGAATTGCCCATCGCATCTCCCATCCTCCCCGGACGTTTGGTACACGTGCATGTTGGCGTCAGTCAGGGTCTCGAAGGCCTTGCGCAGCGGCACGGGATGCTGCCGGCACGCGTTGTCTGGATCGACCGAGGCGACGGTGGTCCAAACATGACAGCAGGGGTGGAGATCGTCGCGGGGGTCCTCGCTGCCGCGGATGCAGCTTGACGGTTGGCACGCTTACGAAACTGATCAAAACGCCGAAGCTTACCCGAAGTGCATGTCGTGGGGACTGCACTTTTGGGTCTTTCCTACCTGATTTCATGCCCTCCGCGCGAGAATCCGCGAAATGACGTTTAAGTGGCCCAAATCGTGGCCGAGATGCGCCCTTATCTCTTAGAGCGGCGGTGACGTGAAACTTTTTCTAAGGCCGGGGGTGAAACCCTTCGTGAATACCCGGGCAATCCTGCGAAGCCGCTTCCGATCAGGGATCAGGTCAGTCCCCGCAGCCGGATTCCGATGGCCATTCAGCCGTATTATCGTGAAAGATTGTGGTTTTACGACGTCGGCCGTAGAATCTTGGATTCGGAAAATTGTTTGAGTACTCCGACAACTATGTCGGCTGTGAGTCCCATTACCCGCACCCCTCACTCATGGAGCAAACACATGCTGCATGCCTTGCGTCGCGCCACCGCCGCGGCAATTGTCGTCTTGAGTTTGAACTCTTTCGTTGGGGCCGAGCCGACAGTCTCCGGTCCTTTGCCGACTGATCTGTTGCCAACCGACCCGGCGTTGGTTTCGGGTAAGCTGGATAACGGGTTGAAGTACATCGTGCGCAAGCATGCCAATCCTCAGGGCCGAGCCGTCATGTGGATTCACTTCGACACCGGCTCGCTCAACGAGACCGAGCAGCAGAGGGGCATTGCGCATTACTTGGAGCACATGGCGTTTAACGGATCGGACAACTATCCTCCCGGTTCGCTCATCCCGTTTTTTCAATCCCTGGGCATGCAGTTTGGGCGCGACCAGAATGCGTTCACCGGTTTTGATCAAACCGTCTACCAGCTCTCGCTCCCAAACACTGAAGAAACCACGCTCGACAAGGGCCTGACCTTCTTCGCCGATGTGGCGGGGCGGCTGACTCTTTCGCCGGGGGAGATTGATAACGAGCGAGGCATCATTCAGGAGGAGCGTAGGACGCGACTGTCAGGCCGGCAGCGGGTGACAGAGTACGTCCTCGAACGGACCTACCCCGACTCACTCTTTGGCCGCCGCCTGCCGATCGGCACTGAGAAGACTATCCAAGAGGTGCAGCAGGCCGACTTTCAGGATTACTACAACAAATGGTATGGGGCTGCCAACGCCACCCTGATTGTGGTGGCCGATGCCGACCCCGCGATGATTGTCGGCCGCATAAACGAGGCATTTTCCGCCCTTCCCGAGAAGCAGGTGCCCCCAGCGCAGGATGCTGGTGTCAAGCCATATGCCAAGAGTTTTGCGGTCGTTGCAACGGACCCGGAAGTGCGCGGGGAGGAGTTGGAAATCAGCCGTATCGACTTACCCAAGCCGCCGGTGACAACCGTCGCATTGTACCGCGACCAGCTTGTCGGCTCGATTGGCCGTTCGGCATGGAACGATCGCGTGGGCGACAAGGTGTCGGAAGGAGACACCGCATTCTCCAGTGCACGCGTTTCCTCCAGCAATAGCGCTGGTGCGGTGTTGACCACCGGCCTCAGCACGCGTGCCAAGCCGGGGAAGTGGAAGGAAGCTCTTGCGGAGGCCGCAACTGAGTTACAGCGAGCCCGTCTGCACGGCTTCACACAGCGCGAAATCGACTCTGTGAAGAAAGAGATCATCTCGGGAGCAGAATGGGCGGTTGATACAACTTCGACCGCAACGGCTGGGGCATTGATCCGAGGAATTGCCAGCCAAGTGAATGATCAAGAGCCGTCGATGTCCCCGGAGCAGCGTCTGGAATTGCTCCAGAAGTTGTTGCCGACGATTACCGAGGAAGAAATCAGCAAGAGGTTTGCCGCTGATTTCGATTTCTCCACTGCGGTATTTGTTGCAATTTTGCCTTCGTCTGGTTCAACACCTTCAGAGGCAGAGTTGCTCGATCTCGGCTTGAAATCACTCTCAGTGAGGCCAGACCCTGATGCGGAGGTAGTTCGTGCGTCAGAGTTGCTTGCTGCACTCCCGACACCGGGCACCGTGGTTGAAGGGGGCACGCACGAGAGATCTGAAGTGTGGTCGGGCTGGCTCAGCAACGGGGTGCGCGTGCATCACCGGTTCATGGACAACGAGAAGGACCAAGTTTCTGTGGGCATCTCGCTGATCGGCGGTGAATTGCTGGAAACCGCCGGGAACCGAGGGATCACGACAGCGGCGGCGCTGGCTTGGGGCCGGCCGGCGACGAAGCAGCATTCCTCGACAACCATCCGGGATTTGATGGCCGGAAAGAAAGTTGCTGTCCGAGGCGGGGGCATGGTTGGTGGAATGGGCGGTGGTCGTCGTGGGGGCGGCGGAGCGGGCGGATTTCGCAATTCCATCAATCTCTCAATTAGCGGCAGCCCCTCCGACCTCGAGACCGGCTTCCAGCTTGCCTACCTTCTTTTGACGGAGCCCAAACTTGAGACCCCGTCGTTTCTGCAGTTTCAGTCGCTTACCAAGCAGATGCTCGCCGAGGCTGAGAGCAACCCGCTGATGGCCGGCGCGCGGGCAGCGGCGCAACTGTTGTACCCGAATGAGCCGAGGTTTAGGGCAGTCACTCCCGACGATATTGACCATCTGACGGCAGAGGCGGCTCAGGCTTGGTTGGAAAAGCTGATCTCCGAATCGCCGATTGAGGTCACAATCGTAGGTGATCTGGACCGGGAGAAGAGCTTGGAACTCGCCACGCGATACCTTGGTGCACTGCCCGCCCGCGAGAGAGTGTCACAGAACTCGTTTGCTGCGCTGCGCAGGATCGAGCGGGTCAAGGGCGCGCAGCGCGTCGACAAGGCCGTCGAGACTCCGACGAAACAGGCCTTTGTTTCAAGCGCTTTCTATGGTGCCGACGAGACCAACCGCGACGATGCACGCGCCCTCAGCATGGCGTCGCGGATTCTCTCGACCCGTATGACCAAAGAAGTGCGCGAGGAGGCACAATTGGTGTACAGCATCGGCGCTAGCTCTCGGCCTGGAAGCACGTTCAGCGGCTTTGGCACGTTCGGCGCTGCCGCACCCACCGAACCGGAGAAGGCCGACGCACTCGTGGCAAAGCTGGCAAGCATGTACGACGAGTTCGCAAAGAACGGGCCGACCGAAAATGAGCTTGTCACAGCGAAGAAGCAAATCGCCAATCAGTTCCAAGAGCAGGTGAAGCAACCAGGCTATTGGTCCGGCGTCCTCGGAGAGATGACCTTCCGCAATGGTGATCTTGATGCAGTCCTGGATGCCCCTGCGGCATATGACGCGATGACCGCCAAGACCGTACAGGACGTCTTCGCAAAATACTACAGTACCGACAACTCATTGGTGGTCGTGGTCAAGCCAGGCACCGGAACGAGCCGGGCAGGAGAGTAGCTAACCAGCGGCGGAGCGCGCGCGATTGCTCGATCAATCTGTCGCCGCCGGTCGAACTGATTCGCCCGGCGGCGACTTTGTTCATAGATGTAATCGCCTAGCTTGGAAGGAGATCGAGATGAAGCTGATTGACCAGCATACACCCGTGACGATCCACACCGCGGCGACCGCGCCTCGCGGTGCGGCGATTGTGATCTGTGGCGATGACGAAGGCGGTTTCGAATCCGCAAGATTACCTTCCGCGGCGCGTCGAGCGTTCGAGCTACTTTTGACCGCGAAGGCGTTCCCGTCAAAGCAAGGGCGCATTAGTGCGCAAGCCTTTGACGGCGGAACGTTGCTTGCGGTGAATATGGGTACGCGCAAGACTCGATCGATTCATTCATACCGATCCGCCGCGGGTGTCGTCGCGAGGTATGCGCGCGAGCATGGCCTCCGGCAGGTGGCCATGCTGATCGAGCCGAGCTGGATGCCTGGTTCTCATGAAATTGCCGGCGCATTTGCCACCGGATTGTGCAACGGGTTTTTCCAGTTGACATCATTTAAGGGGGCAACTGAAAACAGCAAAGCGGCCAAGGCATCGTTGGTAGCGACTCTCGTCGTCGACTCGGCCGCCGAACGATTTGCCGCTGCCGCAGCTCGGCGCGCCCAGGTGATCGCCAGCAGCCAGAACTTTGCCCGCGCGCTTGCGGGTCATCCTGGAAATGTGCTCAACCCACCGGTCTTGGCGAAGATTTCCCAGGAGGTTGCGAAGGGTTGTGGCTTGAAATGCAGCATTCTCGATGAGAAGCAAATGGCCCGACTCAGCATGGGCGGCATGCTAGGAGTGGGCATGGGAAGCCCGCACACACCGCCGCGGATGATTGTGCTCGAGTGGCCGGGGCTCGCGGGAAAGTCCAAGGCAGACGCGAATCGCAGGCCGCTGTTGCTTGTCGGGAAGGCCATTACCTTCGACACCGGTGGAATAAGCATTAAACCCCGCGAAGGAATGCAGCGGATGGTGTTTGACAAATGTGGTGCCATGACCGTCATCGGGTCAATGATCGCATTGGCCCGCACGGCGGTGCCGCAGCGCGTCATCGGTATTCTGGCAGCGGCGGAGAATCACGTAAGCCATACCGCCTACCGCCCGGGTGATATCCTCACCATGCATAACGGCGTAACGGTCGAAGTTACCAACACTGACGCCGAAGGGCGGCTCGTGTTGGCTGATGCGCTTTCATGGGGAATCAAGTCGTTCAAGCCGTCGGCGGTGATCGATCTGGCAACGCTTACCGGTGGCGTTGTTGTCGCGCTCGGCAAAGAGTTTGCCGGGATGTTCGCAAATCATGACGGTCTCGCAGCGGAAATCGCCGCTGCGGGCTCCTACCAGGGTGAGAAGCTCTGGCGGTTGCCGATGAGCGAAGAAGTGCGCGAGATGATGAAGAGCGACCACGCTGACATGGTGAACTCAGCGGGTCGTCACGCGCATGCGATTCAAGGCGCCGAGTTTCTGCGACGTTTCGTTCCTGAGGATGGCAGCACACCGTGGGCACATCTCGACATCGCCGGAGTGGCCGATAATGAGAAGGCGACCTCCCTCTATTCGCCTGGGGCAACAGGCTGGGGTGTGCGCACTCTTGTCGACTTCATTACGGCTCGATCCCGTCAACGTGATTCACGCGGTTGATCGGGATATACTCAAGCATGTTCTGGCCGACTCGTTTCCCGACTTAGCTCGCCGGCGCAGCGAATGACTGTGCAGCGAAGGAGTGACCCGCCGTGACCTTTACAACCGTGGCAGTGTTGTTCTTCTCGGTTTTGTTTCCCGTGAAGACGTGGTTTTCCCCAACTTCACCCCTGGAGATCACCGTGAGGCCTGAAAGCGGCCCCGTGTCTCTTGTGCTGACCGATTTTTCCGGCAAAGTTTTTGATGCGAAAGACCCAGTCGAGATCGAGAAAGAGACAACGGTTGATCTACGCGGCAGCTATCCGTCTCTTGAAATGCCTGGCACATACCTGCTGTTTGCAGTTCCAAAGGGGAAGGACCTGAAGGAGTTTTCGGGCACGCCGCTAGTGGTTGGCGTGCGCAGCGACCCACGTCGCGGCGGCGGGCCGGCGGCAACGGCCATGGTGGTCAAGATCGAGCCGCTCCGATATGCGGTCATGTCAACCGACAAAGGTGATATGACCATGGCGTTCTACTACGATGTCGCCCCCAACACCGCCGATAATTTCCTCCGCCTCGCCGAGGGCGGGTATTACGACGGACTTGCCTTTCACCGAATTGTACCGGAGTTCGTCATTCAAGGCGGCGATCCAAAGGGCGACAGCTCTGGCGGGCCGGGCTACCAGATCGGCGCAGAGTTTAGCGACCGTGAACATGACGTCGGTGTGTTGTCGATGGCCAGAGAAGGCGACCCGCTCGAACGGCAAGGCGGCATGCCTCGCCCGGAGTTTGCCGACTCTGCGGGAAGTCAGTTCTTCATCTGTCTGACACGCGAGAAGACGAAGCAACTCGATCGCAAGTACACCGTATTCGGCAAGGTTACCTCTGGCCTTGATGTCGTTACCGCAATTGGCGCTACACTGACGGAGGGCCCCAACGGTGATACGCCCACTGTGGTGCATAAAATCAACCGCGTTCAGGTCTTACCAGTCACAGCGGGGAGCAACCCATACGCTACCCTGTTGCGCGTGACCGAGGAAAAATCCGAGTGACGGGGCCACTTGCAAGAATGCGCAGTGATGACGCAATATCAACTCGAGTCGGGCTGCGTGTTTGAGGTGAGGCCAGATCGAGTGTAAAATTTGAGGCTCGCCGTCGTTGTGAATGACGGCCGGGTCCGATGCAAGGGTCGGCTGTGAACCGGGTCAGGTCCGAAAGGAAGCAGCCCTAAACAGAATAGGCTCTGTGCCGTCGTGTCCCCGGCCGTCTTTCACAACGATGGCGTTTCTTGTTGAATGCGTTGATCATCGCGGATTGTTCTCGGCAGCCGTTTGCAACGCTGTTCCTCGTTTGTTGATTCATGCGTGCCATCATCGTTGCCAATCTCAAGAAGCCGCGACTCACCAATGAGATACAGTCGCTGATTGCCTTTTCGCAAGCACGGATCGACTGCGTCGGCGTAGACACTGATGGGACGATGGCGCTCGATGATGTCGTGGCGGATGTCGTGCTCGTTTTCGGCGGAGATGGAACCCTGTTGTCCACCGCCCGGCGGCTGAACGGGAAGCAGACGCCTCTAATGGGGGTTAATTTTGGCCGGCTCGGCTTTCTCGCCAGCTTTACGCCGGCCGAGTTCCGCTCGCACATTGATGCGTTACTGGAACGCAAGCTACCGATTAGTTGCAGGCAGGTCATCGAAGCCAGTGTTCTTGATTCCAAACTGGGCGTGCGCGCAAGCGATGCCGCGGCGGTGACGGAGAAGCGAAAGTGGCACTCAACCGCGCTCAATGAAGCGGTAGTGAATGCAGGGGCACCGTTTCGTATGATCGAACTTGAGATCGGCGCCGACCTCGACGGCGGGACTGAGGGCGGCGTGCGATATTTCGGCGATGGCGTCATCGTCTCCACCCCAAGCGGCAGCACGGCGTACAATGTGGCGGCAGGGGGGCCGATTATCAGTCCCAATGTTGAGGCGATGTGCGTCACTCCCGTCTGCCCTCACAGCCTTGCGTTTCGACCGATCGTCGTATCGTCGCAGACGGTCGTGCAGATTGCCGCGAAACGAGTGAACTCGGGGACCACACTTTCCTGTGACGGCCAGGCCAGCACGCGTCTCACCGCTGGCGACGTGGTCATCATCCGAAGAAGCGCGAACGACGTGCAGGTGATTGAAAACCCAGGCGCCCGGGAGTGGCGTACGCTGGCAGAAAAGCTTCACTGGGCCATTAGCCCAAACTACAAGCGATAACCCACCACCGCCGGCCCAAACCCTGATTCTACGCCGCGGAACACTTCAGGGAGCCAACCCGTATCGCCGAAGCGCCGCCAGCACGCCCTGCTGATCGTTGTGTGGGGCAATCCAGTCGGCCACCTTCTTTACGACAGCCACGGCGTTTTCCATCGCTACCGCAACGCCAGCGAGTTGCAACATGCCAACATCGTTTGGCGCATCACCGATCGCCATGATATGCGCCGGCCGGATGCCATGGTGCGCCGCAAGTTTCTTTAACGCTGTTGCCTTGCCTACCCGGCGATCCATAATCTGCATCAGATGGGAATCGGTGCTCACGATGGTCACGCCGTGGCCAAACCTCTCGAGCAGGATTGGTTCGAGCTTCATTAGCATGTAAGGCTCGCCCATAAGCATCAGCTTCGTGACCGGGGCGGCGCACGCCTGCTCGATGGGGACGATGCCATCGGGTTGAAAAAGCCGGCCCGTTTCGGTGACGTACGTCGTAACCGGGCGGTCGGTGTACCAGCGGTCGAGCACCTCAGCGTGGACGCCGATCTCATCGTATTGATCGCGCGCCACCTCGATCAGCTCGAGCATGATGTCGGAGGGCATCGGTCGGTGAAAGATTGGGCGCTGCGATGGCTCATCCCAGATCAAAGCGCCGTTATAGTTCACTTGCCAATTGGTGAGCCGAAGCTGCTGGTACAAATGCCGCACTCCCCTCGGCGGGCGCGCGCTGGCGATGACCACCTGAACACCGCGCTCGACCAACTGATGCAGCGCAGTGAGTGTCTCGGGATCGATCTGCTTTTGTGTGTCCAGCAGTGTGCCGTCCAAATCGAGCGCAACGAGACGAATATCATGCTGAGCTGTTAGCGACATGCTTTACTGCGCACACAAGGGACGTGAGCCATTCACAGGATTGTACGCACGAATCACGCGATAACCACTTGGCGAACTGACAGAAAAATTAGTGATTTCTCGATTACCCGCAGGCCGGTGATTCGCTCAATCATCTCCGAGTATAGCCGTACCTGGGGTCGGTAAAATTCTGCGCGTTCAGGCAGTGTCTGCAGCGTGATTCGATCGGTCTTGTAGTCGGCGATCAGCAGGCCTTCTGGTACGCGGGCGAGCAGATCGATTTGTCCGCGCAGCATGACACGATCGAGTGGAGTTTCGGTTTCGGCGGCTTCTGGCGCGAAGACGGGCAATTCGCGGAACAGGCTCGTTCCAGCGTTCGTCATCCGCATGCAGAGGGGCGTGCCCAGAAACCATGCGATTGCAGCGACGTCGATCATCGCGGCGTGCTCGGCGGAGAGAACTCGCATGGCGATGAGCCGGTCGATCTCAGCTTGAACGGATGCGACATTCGGCGGGGTGCCGAGGTCGATCGCTTGCAGTGCGCGGTGGGTGATGGTCCCGGATTCGGTGGGCGAGAGTTTCCGACCAGGGGTGGTGAACCGCGGCATGGGTAGCGGGGCGGTGAACTTTACAATTGGTCGCAGGCTCGGCGATTCCCCCGCGGGAGCGTCGCGGCCACTCTTGGCGAGTGCGGTGACGGCCCGCGCCGACGGAACCCTGGATAGATGCAGGGTAGGGGGAAGCCAGCCGAGCGCTTCTATAGCCGCCATCGTCGCCGGTGAAGGAGGGGCCTGGCCGGGAACGGCACGGAGTTCGCGTACTGCAGGCAAGATCCTGTGCCTCGGATTGTCCGCGCCTTCACGGTGGCCCCCCTCGGGTGCTGAATTGAGTTGCGTCGGCGCGGGCGATGAGGTGTTCCCTGTCGGACTCTGACGACGAAGATCAGCGTCGTAGGTTTCCACCGCGATTGCCCCCGGTCCGTGTCCTGTTGCCGCAACAGCTGGGCCGACCCAGTCGAGAGCAGTGCGTGCCGACAGGATCAGATCCGGCGGGAAGGCGCCGTGGTGGCTGCCCCATGTGTCACTCCATCGCGCGACGGCTTCATCTGGATTACGCACCGTTCCAGTCAGGACGAGTTTGTGCTCGGCACGCGTCATGGCGACGTACAAAACTCGTAGCTCTTCCGCGAGCGACTTTCGCTTAATGCTGTCGCGCGCCACCATGGTCGCAATCGACTCCCACCGCGCCCGCCGTGAGCTATCCACCACCTGCATGGCGATGTACCGCTCACGATCAACCAGCATCGCCCCCGCGGCATCGGTTAGATTGATCTTCTTCCCCAGTTCAGGAATGATCACCACGGGAAACTGCAGTCCTTTGCTGGCGTGGATACTCATGATCTGCACCACATTCCGCGCCTCATCGCCAGCGGGGGGGAGGCCGATGTCGCTTTCCTCGCGCAGTGCCTTGAGAAACTCCAGAAAGCGAAGTAAGCCTTGTCTAGAAAACTGGCTGAATGTTAGCGCGCGGTCGTGGAGCGAAAGCAGGTTGGCTACGCGCTGACGACCGTCGGGCAGGCATGAGCAGAATGCTAGGAATCCCGTTTCATCAAAGATCTGCCAGAGTACGTTTGAAACCGGGCGCAGGCTCATCTCCGTGCGCCACGTTGAGAGCTGTCTCAAGAACCGGCGCAGCGACTCGGCGAGCCCACTTCGCTGTTCGGCTGCGTACCGAGTAACCGCGTCGTGAAAGGCCAGCGACGGATATGCTCTACGAATCAGCAGTAGAACGTCCTCGGGGCATTTCATCCTTGCCAGTGGGCTCCGCAGCACCGCCGCGAGGGGAATGTCCTGCAGGGTGTTGTCCAGACACTGAAGCAGCGAAAGCATGTCGCGAATCTCGACGGCATCAAAAAAGCCGGTTGTCGAATCTGCTCGCGCCGGAACGCCGCGCTGGCGCAGCCGGTTGGCAAACTTCTCTGCACGCACTTTGCGCGACCGCAACAATATGGCGATATCACCATACTCAAAGCGATGGAACGGAGTCGTCGATGTGAATTCTCGGATGAGCTGGGCGGCTAACTCGGCTTCGCGTTCGGTGTTATCGTCATCATCAGCGTCGGCAAACGAGGCCAATCTGGTGTCCGCGGCTTCGTCGGAGGCGCCCTCGTCGCCGGCGTCGCCCGCTGCGGGTGTCGAACGAACGTCAGGGAGTAGATGCAGCGAGACCGCAGCGCCTGAGTTGCGCCAATCTGGCTCCGGTTTGCCGACGCGAAGCTCGTGCGTATCGTCGTACTCAATCTCAGCTGCTTCGGCGGCCATCAACCGCTTGAAGACCGCATTGATGCTATGAATTACGCCCGGATCGCTCCTGAAATTGCGGGAAAGGTTGAGCATTTGCCCGTCGGTTGTGTCTTGCGCATAGCTCTGCGCACGCTGCAAAAACTGCGACGGGTCTGCCAGCCGGAAACGATAAATGCTCTGCTTCACATCTCCAACACAAAACAGATTGCCTCCCCAAGTACCGTCGGCCGGGCGGCTGACGAGCCTCAGAAGCCGATCCTGAAGCGCATTGATATCCTGATACTCGTCAACCAGCACATGCTTGAACTGTGCGCGATAGGCCAGCGCGGCAGGGCTGGGTCGATTGCGGTCATTGGGATCGCTGAGCACAACCAATGACAATCGCTCCAGATCGGCGAAGTCCACCGCACGCATGGCAGATTTCGCATCTGCATACTGCTTCGAGAAGCTTTCAACCAGACCCAGCAAGAGTGTCACCGACGCACTAGTTGCGGCGGCGGAGTTCTGCAGGTCCTTCTCGCTGAACAGCATGACAGTGGCGGGCAAGCTGCCTTTGATCGCGTCCTTCAAAGCCTTGATCGGCTTCTTTGCGCGGTCAGTACCACCCTTTACGGTGGGCAGTTTCGGAATCGCTCCCACGAACGCGCCGAATGCTACTCGAAACGGTTCATACCCTTCGCGACTTAGTAAAGATTTCACCCCCTCCAAACTCGCCCTGATACCACCCACATGGGCCGCGTACTGATCGGACTCGGCAGCCACAAAACCTTCAACCCAAAGTGCGCGGCGGAGCAGGGCTGCAATCTCAAAATGCAAGAGCGTGTACAGGCTTCGCCCGAGTTCGGCCTCTTTGAGAGGGAGCGTTGCAGCAGCGTTGATCTGGTTAAGCGCAGCCGAGGACCACGCGTCTGGATCAACGGTCGAGCGCCTAAGATTGTCGATGTGCAGAATGTGCCTGCGCAGTTCCTCATCATTCCCATTGCAGTAGCAATCTACCAACTGTGACAACGCCTCACCGCTGGACGATTCATACGTGTTGGCGATGAGCCTTCTGCAGACCTCGTTGCGGAGAAGCAAGGCGTCGGCTTCGTCGAGCGTGGTAAACGACGGATCAAGCCCCGCTGCTGCGAAATGTCGTTTGAGGAGACGTGTGCAGAAACTGTGCAGGGTGCTGATGTCGGCATTTGCGATCAACTGTATCTGCCGCTGTAGCCGTCGATCACCATCGGCAGCGCGCCTGTGCAAAGCGGCTTCGATCCGGTGGCGCATCTCGGCTGCGGATGCGCGCGTAAACGTCACCACGAGGAGTTCGCCCACGTCGCATCGCTCGGGCTGGGGGGCATCGCATATCAGGTGTACGCATCGCTCAGCAAGCACCGACGTCTTACCCGATCCCGCCGCAGCCGACAGCAAGAGATTGCGGTCGATGGTGTCAATGGCAGTCTTCTGCTCCTCGGTCCACTGCCGCGCCTTCGTGGTCATGTGATATCCCCCGCCATCGCAGCCAGGGCTGCCTCACGTTTCAAACGATTGAGTCTGTTGTACCGGTTGATCGTAGGCTCGAACCGACAAAGCGGGCGAAATTCACAGTGGGCACACGGCGTCGTGGTCCCGATGCGGTATGGATGCACCTCAATCACGCCATCGATGATCTCGTCTGCGATCGCCGCAATCTTGTCGCGCACGAATGTGAGCACTCCACGGAAATGATGATGTTCCGCGCTATCGCAACCGGTGGCGTTGGGCGGACCATCCTTCGTAAGATGCAGTTTGATAACCTTCGACTTGATGCCGGGTGTGAGCGCCCGGTCGAACAAGTGCGCGCGTCGAAGATCAAACAAGCCTCGTGGTTGCGATCTAAGCGCGAAGTCGAGGCTGGTCGAATCAGCGGCACTGCTAGGGTGATCTACCGATTGCAACCCGCGCATGATGGCAACAAAGAAAGCACCTATACCTTCGACAGATTTTTCAATTAGGGCCCCGCCGTTCGCCTCCAGCATGATGAGATAGGTGAGCAGTTGCAGCGACAGGCCATGATAGACTTCGTACAACTGCAGCGCTCGCTCGCTCGATTTGTAGTCGTAGACGGCGAGAAGCGCACTGCCCGCGTCCGATGTGTGGTCGACCGCGTGATCGATGCGATCGATCTTTCCGGAGAGCCTGACGGTGCGCTGCTTGGGGGTGGTAACTACCAGCGGTGGAAGGTCACCCTCGTCGCCAAAAACCAGTTCTGCGGCCAGAGGTAGCATACTCCCTGCCGCCCCTGCGGTGTGGATGTGCCGAAGGACTTCTGCCAGCCGTGTTTCGGTGCGATTCAGAAGCTGGCGGTGCTGCGCTGACGAGAGCATGATGCTCCCGCGGAGCGACTGGGCCGCCTGCTCGGCCGCTACCTTCACCTGAGCCAGCGCCGGCGGGGAGCTTGGATTCCACGGGGCGCCCGACTGGATTTGTTCTTCGACGACCGATTCCAGCACCGTGTGATAGAGCGTACCAAGGTCCGCCACGTTCAGCTTTGGCTCGACGCGGGCCCGCAATCGGAGCGAATACGCCGAAAAGTGCTTAAATGGGCACGCTGCAAACGATTCGATCCGCGACACACTCGTGGATAGGCCCTCCGAGTACAGTGATGCTAAGGCCTCGGCAGAAAGGGCCGCGCGGTTATCGTATGAGAGTGCTGGCCACGCGAGCGAAAGGAGTCGCTCAAGCGGCTGCGGAAGGGGAGCGACCGTGGTGACGGCGGCGTAGACTTCGGCAGTGTCGCACTCGTGCGCTGCGGCTGGATGGCGTGCCCACCGCGCGAGGCAGTCGACCGCAGTCCGGGGTGTGGCCAGGGAGAGGTCGAGGCGTTCGGGAGCCAGGCCGCCCTCAATTCCCCAGTTGATCAGGCCGGTTAGCTGCTGCACGAATCGGGATGGCCCGATCGGCCGCGCCGCCTCGTCAGCCTCGTGATATGTCACCGCAAGCCGTTCAGCCGCTCGTGTGATGGCCAGATAAGCCAGAAGGGGTTCATTGAGCAAACGACGACTTGTGTCGGGGTCAAGCTCGATGCGGGCTTTTGAGAGCGAAGCACGATCGGCGTCACCCAGAACAATCGTTTCTTCGGTCGCGTGAGGAAAAATGCCGTCGTTCCAGCCGATCGCTATAACCCCACGATAGTGCTCGAATCGCGTGCGCTCTATCTCGCCAACCATCACTTGATCGATCGCCGCGGGAACGATCGCCAGATCAAACTCTGCAAGCGACGCTTCGAGAAGCTCTTCAAACTCCGCCGCAGTTAAAGTATCGTCGCCAAGAAGTTCGACGAGTTCATCGAACAACTCGATTAGTTCGGCCCAGACCTGCTGATGCTCGGCCGCCCGTTCAAACTGTTCCGCAGCCTCAGCGGTCTCAATCCATTGTGCAAGCACCGCGGGGGTGCCATATCCCTCGATTGCACCGAGCAATGCAGCCACATACTTCCGAATGGGCAGGCGAGATCCTGTCGGTGGGCAGGCGCTGAGCATTGCTCGAATCGGCCCCCCAAGCCGTTCGCGGACCGCCTCAAAGTTGTCTCGGGTAGTTGGCCGTCGTCCAATCGCTGGTTCACCATCCGACCGCGGCGAGAACACCCATGGCGAGGCGCTGATCCAGGCCGAACCCAGCAAATTGTGCTCTAGAATGAAGTTCTCAACGCGATCAGCCTCGTGATGGCTTATGCCGCAGCAGCCGCTCTTGGCTATCACCATCATTGCATCGTGCGGGAAGGCGTTTCGCCACGCCTGCACAATGGCTCGCACCACCTGCAGGAGAGGATGATGTGTCGCCGACCGCCGGCGGTCGGAGAAGAATGGAAGGCCAAACTCAGTAAATGTTGCCTCAATCAGGTCGGCGTACTCGGTGGCACGTCGGCTTACCACCAGTACCTCGCGCGGACGCAATCCGTCCCGGAGCCACTCTCGAATTACCACCGCTGCAGCTTCCACCTCGCTGCGGCGCGATGGTGCGGCGACGACCCGTACGCGACGGCTGTCGTCAATCATCTGCTCAGATTCGGCGGCTTCCCAGTGTGCTTCAAGGTGACGCAACACCGCGGGTCGCTCCACTGCGGTTGTGCCCAGACGCTCCGGTTCGGCAATCGCAACGCCTGCCTCTTTCAGGCAGAAGTGCAGTCGCCGGTATGCCGTCTCGGTCCGGTGAAACAAGGACAATTCATCAGGAAGATTGTTGACGTCGCGCGCGACCGGCGATTTCGGGTCGACCAACCCGGTAATCGTCAAACTCCGGCAACGACTGGCAATCGCCGCAAGTAGCTGGCATTCCACGCGCGTATAATCGAGATGGCCATCAACAAACACCAGCGAACCGGCCAACGCTCTCGAATGCTCGGCCGCGGCGGCGATTGCGGCCAAGCGGCGTTGTGGATCGATGCGATCCTGGCCTAGAAAGGTTGAATAAGCGTTTTGAATCAGCAGCAGATCGCGCAACTTCAGAATGAGCTGAGCCTGGGAAGAGTCGGCCGGAGGGTCTTCCGCGGCGAGCTGTTCGATCAACGACTGCAACTGATGCTCATCAATGCCATTTCGGTCAATCTCGCTTAGCGTGCGATCAAGCTCGGAAGCAAGCCCGATGCGGGTAGCTGCGGGCTGGTAGACGCTTAGCTGGGGAGAGAGAATCCTCAGAACGTGTGTGAGAATCAGCCGCCGACCCCGCGGCGAGACTTCGGGCGTAGCATCACCAGCAAGCTCTGTGAGCAGGTCCGAGGCGAGCTTATCAAAGGAGATGACCCGGATGCGGCAAAAGCCTGGTAACTCGCCGCCGACCGCAAGCCGGCGCTGCACCAGAAACGTCGCCTGCTTTGGAACGATGTAGTAGATAGGCGACCCGAGCGGATCGGCCTTGACCTCGGCAATTATCCGCTCCATGCAGAACTTGGTTTTCCCGCTGGCAGCTCGCCCGAGAATAAACTGTGTCGGCATCGGAGTCTCCCCAATGACAATTGTAGCCAAGGTTAGAGCGGAAGCGCGCAAATCGCTGCGACAAAGAGCATTACAACGCCGATCGTCACCTTAAACAACGTGCCCCAAAATCGGCCCTTGGCTGCCCCCCAGCCAATGTTGACCGATTGGCCCCATTCTTTGCCGATCACCGCTTCGACAGCGAACGCGCCGGCAAAGCTCCCGATGCACAGCCCGGCGATGGTACCCACGATAGGAATCGGAATCACCGGAGTCAGCACGATTGCGCCAGCAAATCCGCCGACAACAGCGCCGACCATCCCGCGCTTGCTCCCACCGGCCTTGCCCGCGCCCGCGGCGCCGGCGAGGGTTTCCACCACCTCTGCCGTCAGTGCCAACATGAGCATCGAAACCATCGACGGCCAGCCGACGTATTGGTTGAACCCCGTCAGCCATCCATAGAGTGCCATGGCGCCCACCATCAGCCAGAGACCGGGTAACCCGACCAGCGTGAGAACAATGCCCAGAGTTTGCAGGACCAATAGCGTAAGGAAATAGAGCCAAGTCAACCACATGATGTTGAATTCGTCCTCCCGCGGCGAATATTGGAGCATGTTCAATACTCGATCGCTGGAATGATCTTGTAGCCGAACCAGATCAAAGCTGCTACCAACCCTGTGATTATCAGTAGCTTCCCCGCCCGCCAAATTCGCCGCGGCCAGACGTGCCGGCGGATCGCAGTTTTCACGCGTGGCACCCGCACTCGACTGGTGGGTGTGAGCAGATGATACGCCTGCCGCAAGAGCGCGATCATTTGGTCATAGGCGTCGCCAGCCATTGATTGCATGGTGGCTGTCGCGGCGGCAAGATGTTGTTCTGCGGCGCTGACACTACAGTCCATGGCAATTGCGGTATATCGAAGGTTGAATGCCTCGCCGAAGTGGAGAAGGAACGCCTCGGTCTGCTGCTGTGGCAACTGGCGTAATGCCCTGATGAACGCAATGTATGCCCGCGGCCTCTCAGCAGACAAATCAATCAGCAGATCATCGCCACTGCCGTTTCGCGCGAGTTGGCGACATTGAAGAATGGTATGGCGAAGGAACCACCGCTGCGGCTCGCCTTCATCCCGCCACTTGTGCAATACCAGAAGCCCCTTGCGAACAACCGCACTGACTACCGAGTCGCCGACTTCATTGCTCCCGGAAAGGGAATAGCTGAGGCGGGCAATGCTTGGAAAAGACTCATTGACAATCTCCTCGATGGCGGTCGGCTGAAGCTCTCTGGCTCGCGCGAGGGTCTGTCGGTCGAGTGCCATAGGCAAAGCATTGAGGATTTCTGTAAAAACAGCAACCCGCAGCGGGCGTCAGCCGTCTCCAGTGCACGGCGGAAGCGAGTCTTCACAAAAGAGAAAGCGGAGGCCACGCCTGGCCCTCCGCTTTCTGCAGTCTGATTCGATTCTGAAGGCGTCAGGGCCGATCTGGCGAGCGGTCCTGACGCCGCAACGGATTCCCAAAGAACGCTTCCCGTTGCATGTGTTACAGACGCGAATCGGTCTTACTCATTATTTCCGCTGGTCTCTTCGAGCATCTTTCGGAGGTAGCCATTCTCGCGTCGGGTGGCTTCAAGATCGAACACGAGATACTTAATGCTCAGCCGCAGGTAATCCAAGCTCTCCTGCAGGCTGCTGACGGTTTGTCGCAGCCTTTCGTGCCGCTGGCGTGTCTCGTCGGCGAGTTGCTGAAGCTTGGCGCGTTCACTGGGCGGTAGCGTGCTGATTTCGCCCATAAGTTCCGCGAGCTTTCCCTGAAACTCTTGTTCGTTCATATCCCTGCGCTCCGGCCT
Source organism: Phycisphaerales bacterium UBA2421 (assembly GCA_002343075.1). Classification (GTDB taxonomy): domain Bacteria; phylum Planctomycetota; class Phycisphaerae; order Tepidisphaerales; family Tepidisphaeraceae; genus UBA2421. The sequence continues at coordinate 95,267 of DDRH01000062.1, forward strand.
GCGATTGATAGGGAGTGGTTTCATCCCAAGCTAGTTGCAAAGCCCGTTCCACGTTCTGCCGCATTTGCTCATGCTCACGCCCCGATTCGCGTAGCACGCCACGACGCCTCAAATCTTTCTTTCGCCCGCGTTCCGCTGCGGGCCGATTATTCCGGCTGCTGCATTCTCGCAACTCGCATGCAGCCGAACGCGGCGATCTCACGCCACGTTACCTTGAGGTGGCGGCCAAATCAGCGGTTTCGTTTCGCAGAATCAGCAAGAATCTGCTGCTTGTGCCAACTACAATCGGCGCAGCCGTTATGAACGGAACGCGACAGGCCACCGCGAGCCGCACTATACTCTGACACCCCAGTCGGACGCGCGGAAAAAGTGCGTGTCCGACAGGAGGAAGCGAAAAATGACCGATAACCTGCGCGGCTTGCAAGGATTGTTGCGAAATGGCACGGCGTGCGAGATATCTGTGACATGCCAAGAGAACCGAACAAACCGGAGCAGCGGGAGCAAGCACCACGCGGCAGCGCGGTGCGCCCGGCGATGCCCGGGCATCGCATTCTGGTCAGCAAGCCAATTTCGGCGTTTCGCCGGACGTTGATTCCAATGCTAATCACGCTGGCAGTGCTATTGCCGTCACTGGCGATCTGGCTCCAGCGGGTTGATATCGATTCTCCATTTAATCAGCTACCGAAATGTAGCGCGCCAGCCTTCATCGGCGGCGGGGTCGTTGCCGCGGTTTTGGCAGCGATGAACATGGCCGCAGCGGCGCGAAGTGGGCGGAAACGTTGACATTCTCAATTGAATGCAACTACGATCGACTGAAGTACATCTAAAAGACAGGAGCAGATAGATGGCAAACGAACATGTCAAAGAGTTCACCGACGAAAACTTTGAAACCGAAGTGATCAAGAGTGCTGAGCCGGTGCTCGTAGACTTCTGGGCGGAGTGGTGCCAGCCGTGCAGGATGCTCGGGCCTACGATCGACAAGCTCGCCACTGACTATGCCGGCAAAGTGAAGGTGGGTAAAGTCGATTGCGACACCGCCCGCAAGGTGGCAGGGCAGTACGGCATCAACTCCATTCCGACCGTTCTGGTGTTTAAGAACGGGCAGATTGTGAACAAATTTGTGGGCCTAAAGCGAGAACAAGATTTCAAGGCTGTGCTCGATACGATCTAGCCTGGTAGCACCCTAGATTGCGTGCGGTGCCGCCGGAAGCGGCTTGCTTTTGGCGGCTCGCCTCTGGTGAGCGACTTATCGAATGACCTTCTTGGCTTCGTGAAGGGCGCGAGCCATGAATCGCTCCTGTGTGTTGGTGCTCTCGGTGTCGCCCGCTTCTAGCTTTCGCCGTTGCCATGTGCCGTCAGACTGCAACTCCCATGAAAAGCTGTAGTCTCCGATCGCCGTATCAATGATCTCTTTCAGAGTGGCCCTCAGGCTCGGGTCTTCGATTGGCGTGATGGCTTCGACGCGCCAATCTAGGTTGCGGTTCATCCAGTCCGCGCTGCCGATGTAATACTCCTCCTCACCGCCATTCTGAAACCAAAAGATGCGGCTATGCTCTAGAAAGCGGCCCAAGATGCTGATAACCCGGATGTTGTCGCTCATCCCGGGCACGCCGGGCCGCAGGCAGCAGAAGCCCCGGACGATGAGGTCAATCTTCACACTAGCCTGGCTTGCCTCGTAGAGTGTTTTGATAACGCGGGCGTCTTGCAACTGGTTCATCTTTGCGACGATGTGCGCGGGCTTGCCCGCTTGCGCCAGATCCATCTCGCGGCGAATCTTAGCCAGGAATCGATCACGCATGTTGACTGGTGCCACCAGCAGCTTTCGGTAATCTCGCTTCAGGCTGCGGCCGGTCAGATAATGAAACAGCTCAATTGCATCGCTGGTAATTTGCTGGTTGCACGTAAAATATCCAAGATCGGTATAAAGCACCGCCGTCTTGCTGTTGTAGTTGCCGGTGCCGATGTGCGCATAAGAGCGCAGGCCGTCTGGTTCGTCGCGGACGACCATGGCCAGCTTGGTGTGCGTTTTCAGTCCGATCAACCCGTACACAACGTGTACGCCGGCCTTCTCAAGTCTTTGGGCGAGTTCCACATTGCGTTGTTCATCAAACCGCGCCTTGATCTCCACGAGCACCGCCACCTGTTTCCCCATCTCTGCAGCACGAATGAGTGCGGGGACGAATGGCGAATCGCTACTTGTGCGATACAGCGTCATCTTGATCGCGAGCACTTTCGGATCGTCGGCCGCGGTCATGATGAAGCGCTCTACGCTCGTCGCAAAACTTTCATATGGGTGATGCACCAATACATCGCCCTGGCGGATGATGCTGAAGATGTCCATCTCGTCGTCGGCAAGTCGCGGCGATGTCAGGGGGTTCCACGGCTTAAACTTCAGGTTGGGTAAGTCAACATTCGCAATTGCAAAAAGGTCATCCATGTCGATCGGGCCGCGAACGGTCCAGACGTCGCGCTGATCGACCTCCATCCCGTCGACGATGAACTGCTTCATTGCACTGCTCATCGATTCAGGCAACTCCAGCCGAACTACATGCGCCAGCCGGCGGCGACGAAGCTCCTGCTCGACCATCTCAAGAAGATCGTCAGCGTCCTCTTCGTCCATTTCGATGTCGGCATTTCGTGTCACCCGGAACAGCTGCCATTCGATCACCTTCATGCCGTGGAAAAGTAGGGCGAGATTCCCGCCGATCACCTGTTCCAGCGGCACATACTGATTACGCGCCGGCAGCGGTACAAATCGTGGAAGATTCTCGGGCATCTTGATGCGTACAAAGTGACTCTCGCCCCGCACCGGATGCTCCAACAACACGCCTATCGAGCGGCTAAGGTTGCTGATGAAGGGAAATGGATGGGCGCTATCTACCGCAAGCGGGGTGAGAATCGGGAAGATGTTTCGAGAAAAGAACTCGTCACAGGTTGCACGGTCTGATTCTGACAACGCGTCGTAGTTGTGAATAACGATGCCATTCTGCTCCAACTGAGGCTGTAGTTCATTGGTCCAAACATCCATCTGTTGCTGGAGCAGATGCCTGACGCGCAACTGAATTGCTGTCAACTGTTCGTCGGCGGTCATGCCGTCCATACTTAGCTCACTTAGACGGCTGGCGCGCTGTCGCTGCAGCCCGCCGATTCGCTTCATGAAGAACTCATCGAGGTTGCTGGCGAAGATTGCCAGAAATCGTACACGTTCCAGCAAGGGGTTATCTGCGTCCCGTGCCAGTTGCAGCACCCGGTCGTTAAAATCCAGCCAGGAAAGCTCGCGGTTGAAAAACAACGGCTCCGGCGGGCACTGCGGCGGAGGTGTCGTTGCAACCGGGGCCGGCACGATCGTGATGGGTGGGGGCTGGGTGCTCATGATCAGCGGAACGTACTCGCCGTCCCGCCTACAGAGCATACCCCGGTCGCTCGCGAGTTGAAACGCTTAACTCGTTCCCTAGCCTAATCTTAACAATTGCTTCTATGCGGTCATCGCGACCGCGCGAAAGAAAGAACCGGCCCCAAAATGGAGCCGGTTCCGCTGTTTCAATGTAATTGATCCGTCAGTTCGATTGACGGCGAACCCGCATCATCGCTTGCGACGATCACGCCGAGCTTTTCGCTTTTTGCTGCCAACTTTCCGTCGGCGCCGCGGCTTACCCATGAAAACTCCTTTCTATACCTTCTATCTGAGACCCAAGTCCGACAAACTTATCGAAATTTCGGGTTTACCACAACATTTCGAGCGCTCAAATCTCAGTCCGGCACCCCACCCCAGGTCGCCACCCCCGTAGAATCTGCCACCCGAGAGCCTCGTTTTGAGCTACGATTGGCTGGTCTGAGCGAATTCTGGCTCGCAACGTGCAGTCATGCTCATGGGCGAGATCTTCATTCTCAGAGACCCATTTTCCGTTGCCAATGGCGTGAAGGCGGGGCTTTGGGCCCTGATTGCCTTGGTGCTCGCGACGCGCGCGCGAGGGAAGCCCCTTGTTGCGGCAATTTCCGTGATCCTTGTGGCATTTGGTGCTTCGGATATCGTCGAAATCAGCACTGGAGCGTGGTGGCGGCCATGGTGGTTGCTTGTGTGGAAGGGCGTCTGCGTATCGGCGCTACTCACAGCGATCATTTTCACGAAAAGAAGCCGCGCACGTATGGCCAAACAATCCAAGACGCCAACACAATAATGGCCAGAATGAGCAGGGTTTTCAGGACCGGGTGAAACCCAGCGACCGACTCGACATCGCCGCCATGATCGCCGCGGTGTGTGGTGCGCTTGCGCTCTACCGGAGGGCCGTCGTGAACTTCGGCGACGTGCTGCACGTCCATGCCTGCGCCGCGCGCTTTGTGCTCGGCAGCGGCTTTGGCGGGAGCTTCAAACTCCAGCGTCATCCGCGCGCCGGTCGAGTGATTCGTGCCGGTAACTCGAAATCGCATGGATACAATGATATCAAACGCCGCTTGTCCGAGGCGCGACTGGCGAATATCCTCGACAGTTTCTTCGGAACCCGGGTTCGGCATTGAAAGGAAAATAATGAGCCTCTTGCAAGGAAAAAAAGGAATCATTCTCGGCGTGGCCAACACCAACAGCATTGCGTGGCACATTGCCAACCACTGCGTGAAGCAGGGGGCTACCTGTGGCTTCGGGCATCTTCCCGGCGAAAAGATGCAGCGGCGTGTCGGCAAGGCGATGCAAGAGGGCGGCTATGGTGATGCATGGATGGCCCCGTGCGATGTCGGTGATGATGCCAGTATCGAGCAGTTTTTCGCTGCGGCAAAGGAGAAGTTTGGCACAATCGATTTCCTCGTGCACAGCCTCGCGTTCGCCAACCATGAGTATCTTAAGAAGGACTGGGGCAATTTTACGAGTACCCCGAGGGATGTCTACAAGGGTGCGTGCGATATCAGTGCTTACAGCCTTATCGCCGTCACGCGCGCCGCGCTGCCAATGATGCCAGGGGGTGGTTCGGTCATCGCCTTGAGCTACTACGGCGCGGAGAAGGTGATCCCCGGCTACAACGTCATGGGCGTGGCCAAAGCTGCCCTGGAGGCGACAGCGCGATACCTTAGCTTCGATGTCGGCCCGAAGAATGTCCGAGTCAACTGCATCAGCGCGGGGCCAATTCGCACGCTCAGTGCCATGGCTGTGGGCGGGATCGATGAGATGTTCAGCCACGTATCCAAAAAGGCACCGCTTCAACGGAACGTAGAGGGAGACGAAGTTGGCAAGACGGCCGTTTATTTGCTCAGCGATCTTGCCAGCGGGGTGACCGGCGAAACGATTTATGTGGATTGCGGATTCAACATTGTGGGTCTTTAGATGGACTGGTGAGAAGGGGCTTTCGCGCCGAGAATCGGACGTCATCGCGCCGAGCCGGAGAATCTGAACGATCCGTGCAAGAAACGGGTTTTTGCGGCTCTCGATCAGGAACTTGCATCCGGGCTGAACGCGAGTAATATTTGAGGCTGAACCAGCGCGGGCGTAGCTCAGTGGTAGAGCGTCACGTTGCCAACGTGAATGTCGAGGGTTCGACCCCCTTCGCCCGCTTTCATAAGTATATATGAGACAGGTACTTAAGAGCATTTTTCCGTCGGATTTTTATCCTATTCTAGCCCCGTTTGTCCGCCTGAACGCTCCAAGCAATTGAGTTCTTCGGCACCGTTTACTTCGTGTCTTCACCTTTTACACCAGTGGTCCAGACAGCGATACACGGTCAAAGCGTGTTTCACGCTTACGGAAATGTAGTGCAGTGTCAGGCGAGCGGGGACGATGTGCTGCCCGTCACCTTGTTCAGCGGAATCCTCGGAAACGCAAGTTGTCAGTGACGAGTTAAGACGCGTTGCCGAACACCTCGAGGTGCTTCTGGCGAAGCAGCGATCCGGGCACTGTTCAACTGCTGGGCTGGATTGCTATCCGTGAACTCCCCCTCGGAGCTCCTCAGGTTGTTGGCCGTTGGAAAGACTGTTTCTTGCAGTCTGCCAATTTGCGCATCCACCCACTTTTAAAATGACTATGTTCCACTGGACCAGACCTACGCGGTGATCCACCGAGCTTTGTCAGCCCTGAGAAAGAAATGCGAGGAACCCCTGATAGGATCTGTAAACGTTCAGCTTACACTGGCGGATGGGCGTTCTTACCGAATTAGTAAAAGAGCAACAGATGGATTCTTCGCCTCGATCACCATGGATCTTCACCGCGTACGGCGGTGTTCATCTGGCTGATGCTTCAGGACGCAGATACCTGCCACTTCTTGCCGCAGGTACTCCAATCCGCGACGCCCACATGCGGATTAGGGAGTGAGGGCAAGCTGTGCTCTGAGCCCAGTTGCGTGGTGGAACTCGTTAAGGTGGCACACGAGTCACGGCTGAAGAGCGAGGTGCGTCCTATGCTTAAGATGATGAATTGCTTTGTGATGCGCGGGGTCGGCGAGGTCGGGATGATGGAGAAAGCCGTCCCACGACCAGGGCCGTGCGACGCCATCATTCGCACGACCGCGGCACTCGTCTGTACCTCGGACGTGCATACCGTTGCCGGTGCAATCGGCGACCGCCAGAACCTTACGCTCGGGCACGAAGCCGTCGGAGTGATCCACGAACTGGGCGAAGTCGCGGCCGCCAGTGGTCTATTCAAGATTGGCCAGCGCGTGGCGGTCAACGCCATCACACCGTGCTATGCCTGTGACAATTGCCAGCGCGGCTATTCCAGTCAGTGCGGGGGGATGCTCGGCGGATGGAAGTTCGCCAACCTCAAGGATGGCAGCTTTGCCGACTACTTCCACGTCAACAACGCCGTAGCCAACCTCGCGCCGATTCCTGACAGTCTCACCGATGAGCAGGCTGCTTACTGCTGCGACATGCTCTCTACTGGCTTCGTCGGGGCCGAACATGCGGATATTCCGGTCGGCGGCAGCGTCGCGGTGTTCTCGCAAGGACCGGTGGGCTTGATGGCGACCGTTGGCGCTCGCCTCCGGGGCGCTGGGCTAATCATCGGGGTAGAGTCGATGCCAAACCGCATCGCGCTCGCCAGGAAGTATGGTTGCGACGTGGTCGTGGATTTCACGAAAGAGAACCCCGTCGAGGCCATCCTAAAACTCACGGGCGGCAAAGGCGTGGATTCGGCAGTCGAGGCGCTGGGGTCGTCGGCGACATTCGGCGCGTGCGTGAGCGCGACGCGCCCAGGCGGGACCATCTCCAACATCGGTTACCACGGCGATGGCGACAGCGTACCGATCCCGCGGCTGGACTGGGGTGTGGGCATGAGCGACAAGACCATCCGAACGGCTTTGTGCCCCGGCGGCTCGGAGCGGATGAGCCGGTTAATGCGCCTGATTCAGACGGCGCGTGTCGATCCCCTCGCCCTAACAACGCATCGATTTCCATTCACGGACATCGAGACGGCGTTCAGGATGATGCGGACCAAAGAGGACGGGATGGTCAAACCGCTGATCTCGTTTGTCTAGAACCTCGGAAATGAAAAGGAGCTACCCATGATCAAGAGAAAAATGAGTGCCGATGAAGCGAAGCAGATCGGCGACGGGCTGGGACTGAACTGGGCCAAGGTCGATCTGGAACAGTTTCAACGCGGTTTGGAGGTGGAGTTCGAACACGGTGCGCGCGATCCCGAGACGGACGTCACCAACGATGATGTCGTGCTGACCGGCAAGATTGCCTGGGCACACCTCAAGGAGTTCCCGGATTATTACACACGGCTGGAGCGGCTTGAGGCCGAGGCGGACGGGTACTGGGCGTCGCGCCGCTGATTGATGTTTGTCGCCACGTCGGAAGCTACTGCCCCTTTCCAAACTGAAGTTTGGAGTTGTCGAGGTGATGAAGCTACTGACTATTGGTGGCGTGGCCGGTAGAGCTTCCGCAGCGGCCCGTGCGCGGCGACTCTCGGAAGACGCTTCACATCGTGGTGTTTGAACGCGGCCGGACGCGTCGTTGGCAAACTGCGGCCTGCCGTACTAAATCGGCGGCGAGATCGCAGAGCGAGAGAAGCTCCTTGTCACAACGCCTGAGCAGTTGCGTTCCCGCTTCAAGCTCGAAGTGCGAATCCAATCGTCCGGCGGGTAGTTTGAATCGAGATGGGAAGGGCACATGAAACGACCAGCTGTCCGCCTCGTCATCATGTGGAGCGTCGTCGCCGCCATCCCGATCACCCCGACACGCAGGCCGCCGAGCTCGATGATTGTGCACGGCTTGAACGGTCGCTCGCCGGTGTTCTTGTTGTAACAGTTGATCGCGAGCAGGGGATGATGCAGCCGTTCGGCCAACTCCTTTAGCCGGGGAACGCCGTACGCGAAATCCCAATGGCCCCCCACGCATCCAGGCCAAGTGCGTTCACCGGCTTGATCAGCGCTTCGCCTTTAGTTTGCGCCGCGGAGTAAGTTCCGTGGAAGGTGTCGCCATTATCGAAGGCAAAGACTGGCCCCGAGGCCTCGCGCCGAGCACTCTCGAAAATGGGTCTTGATGCGTGCGTAGCCGCCGGCCGTGCGATATACCGCCTTGCCACTCTCCCAGAACAACTCAGGATGTGATTCGAGGTATCCGTGGGTGTCGTTAATCTGAAGCAGCGTGAGCGTTCGTGTCTGCTCGTTCATTGTGCCCGCCAAATCGATCATTCGCCCGCTTTGATGTAGGCCCAGCCGTCGGTCTGAAGTCGGACCACTTCAGCGACGCCTGAATCCACAAACCCAACGCCTGGCATGATCTCTTCCTTCGAGATCTTCTTTCGCTTCAACGTGTTTTCGCAGGCCATGAACTTCACACCTTGGGTCATCAGCTTCTGGATCCGTTCGGCCTGCGCGGCGTTCGAGGTCTGGACCAGGCCGATGCCGTTGCCGTGGGCGATGACGGTGACTTCGCTGTTCGCCGCACCGACCGACTCCCGAAAGTTCTCGATGTTCAGCTGCATTGCTTCCCACTGCTCAGGGGTCTTTGCTGTGACCTGCCAGACGACGCGGTATCTCTTCGCAGTGTCGGATTCGGTGGCTTGGCTCTGCACACCGCGGAATCCCGCAGTGAGGACCGCCAGCCCCGCTAGAATGGCAAGTACGTGTTTCATCAGTTGCTCCTATTTGAAAGGCATTCGATCAGCCGGCTATGCCCAGGGTCTTGAGTGTTCCAGCATTCGAGCATTGTTCTTCAAGAAACAAAACCCGGGGAAGCCGCACGCCGCTTTCTGTCTTTGATACGCGCGTGCGATGACTCGATGATTTTCAAGAGGGGTTTGATTGCTATCGGTGAACTCTCGCGTCTTGACATCAGGACGTGCGCCAGCCCGTCGGCGCCGCGGGAGAGGGGTCTACGCGGCAGATTGCCGCACCCATTGCTCCTCCCTGGCGAGGCATTTGCGCGGCTGAACACACGGCTGCACAACACGAACCCGAAGGCGACAAAGCCAACTTCGTTACACGGTGATAAAATCGCACGGCGTCGCCGATTGTCGATGCTCACAGCGCGACGTTGCGCATTCTGGCAACCTCTCTTGCATCTGGCCGAACTGGCGGCGCTATCATCGCTTGGCCGGAGCGAAGGCGCGCAAGCAGTCATAGGCGCATCCAGTTCCAAGCGTTCTGGCTCGAAGGTGTCGGTACGCTTATGTATAAACTGACCAACCTCTGGGAAGGTCTACGATCGAGCCTCTGGTTCGTTCCGACGCTTATTGTCGCCGGTGCGGTCGCACTGGCCGTTGTATTGATCGAGATCGACGCGGCGGACTACGACTGGAAACTCGCCGATCGTTTCCCCCGACTGTTCGGTGCCGGCGCTGAAGGCTCGCGCGGGTTGCTGGCGGCAATCGCCGGGTCGATGATCACCGTCGCCGGCACCACGTTCTCAATCACTATCGTCGCTTTGGCGCAGGCGTCGAGCCAATACACGTCGCGTATTCTCCGTAACTTTATGAGCGACCGTGCCAGCCAGTCAGTGCTGGGGGTCTTCGTTGGCGTCTTTGCTTATTGCCTGGTCGTGCTGCGCACCATTCGCGGCGGGGACGACGGGTTGTTCGTTCCATCGCTGGCGGTGGTCGGCGCGGTGCTGCTGGCGTTCGTGGCGATCGGATTCCTGATCTTCTTCATCCATCACATTGCGGCGTCAATTCAGGCGTCGAGCATCATCGCCGCGGCCGCCGAGGAGACGCTTGCGGCGGTCGATCGATTGTTCCCTGACGAAGTGGGTGACGCCGTCGATCCCGCCAGCAGTGCCCAACGCTCCGAACCCACGGCGACCTGGATCCCAATTCCGGCGAGGAAAACTGGCTACATTCAGTCGATCGACGCCGATGCCCTGTTTGACCTCGCCCGCGAGGTGGATGCCGTTGTGCGGATGGAGCGCGGCGTCGGCGAGTTCGTGATCGAGAATGCGCCGCTCGCCGCGGTGTCCGGAGTGCCATGTGAAGAGGACGTCATTGAAAAACTGAACGATGCGTACACCGTCGGACGACATCGCACGGTTCATCAGGACGCGGCGTATGGCATCCGGCAGATTGTCGATGTCGCGCTTAAGGCATTGTCGCCGGGCATCAACGATACGACCACGGCTGTCAACTGCATCGACTATCTGGGAGCGATCCTGGCGCGGTTGGCTGCGCGATCGATTGAAGCACCTTACCGCGCTGACGATGCCCGGCTGCGCCTCATTACGCGTGGCCCGACATTCCCGGGGTTGCTTTGCGAGGCGTTCGGGCAGATCCGTCAGAACGCTCAAGGCAATGTTGCGGTGCTTGCTCGCCTGCTTGCGGTCATGGAAATCATTGCAGGGCGAACCTCCGACGCCCAACGCCGTCAGGCGCTCGATGAACAGACGAAATTTGTTACCGAGGCGGTCGAACGCAGCGTCCCGTGTGCAGCCGACCGCGCTAGCATACGGGCGGGCACGGACCGCTTCGCTACGTCAATGGAGCAAAGCCGATATCGATGACCGTGAGCGAAACGCGCTGTCGCCCGGTCGCGATTGCTCTGTCGAACACCATAGGTATCTGGGGGATTGACCGATGATGGGATCGCATGCACCTCTCTATCATCGCTCTACGTTCGCCGATGTGATTCTGTCAGGAGAAACCATGTGGAAAGTAAAAACCATTCTGAATCCGAGAGATTTTTCTGAGCCATCCGCAGAGGCTCATCAGATGGCCTGCGAGATCGCCCGACAGTGCGAGGCAAAGATCATATTCCTGCATGTCACTGACAAAAACGTTGTGAGTTACATCGAAAGAGCGAGCGAGCTTCCACCTAAGGAACTGCAGGAAAAATTGTGGGAAACGCTGCGCTGGCCGCGCGAGATTGAGGCGGGCTTGGAGGTCGAGCATCGGGTTGTTGAAGGCGAACCGGTGTCGCAAATCCTGAATGCTGCGAACCAAACCGGATGTGACCTGATCGTGATGGGGACACACGGCAGATCGGGATTTTCAAGATGGTTTACAAGCAGCGTTACTGAACAAGTCGTGTTTAAGGCTCCTTGTTCAGTGATTGTCGCGAAAAGTAGAGTCATAGCGACCGAACCCTCTAACGACGCTGTCGAAGAGCAGAGCGTCGGGCCCGTGGTCGAAAGGCTCGGCACTCTGCGAACGACACTCCCGGCATAGTCGAGGGGTGGTTTAACTTTCGAGCGTTTTCCGAAACGCGACGTACCAGAGCGAGGCAGACATGATTCGAAAAAGAGCAAAACGGCGTCGGGATCGGCAAATTGCGGCGGGAGGTCCGTTTTCGTTGGGCGTGACACCCCCGGGCGGCCGAACTCCTGGACGCACTGCATCCGGGAAGGGGACCGGGCGACTTGGAAAGGCCATGCGATCGGTCGGAAAGACAGCCACGTCGAAAAAGGCACAACGTTCCTCAAGCAAGGCCTTAGCACGTAAGCACGGCGCTGACGGGAAAGCGACACGTCGTACGGTGAAAGCCTCGCCGAAGAAATAGATGTACGATGGCACGTCATCTGTCTGGGTTTGTGAACGAGACAGATGCGTAATGCACGTTAGGTATCGGCATGTCGTTCGCTGCGTCAACAAAACAACGGAGTTATTGCAAATGACCATACAAGTGAACACCGACAGTCAAACCAAAGGCTCGGCCGATTGGTCAATCGACATTCAGGGATTGATCCAAGAGAAGCTCAGCCGCTTTGCAGATCGGATCACGCGCGTTGAAGTTCATCTTAACGACGAGAACAGCGCCTCGAAGTCCGGTGGGAACGACAAGCGATGCCAGGTTGAAGTTCGCATCGCCGGGATGCAGCCCATTAGCGTTACTGATCACGCCGATTCTCAAGATCAGGCTCTGCACAACGCCGTGGACAAGGTGATCCACCTGATTGAAACGACATTCGGAAAGCTGAGCGCCGCTAGATAATCCGCCGGCGGATGTTGTCCTGCATGCAGAATACCCGGAGGAGTTTCCCGTGCAGCAAACCGCGCGCTCCTTGCTTCCACGAGTAGTCTGCGCTGCGATTCTCGTCGCATTTTGGGCGCAGGCGATCTCGCCGGCGACGGCGCAAATCCCCGCATCGGAGCCAGGCGTGCGGTCGCGGGAGACTTCGCTCGACCCGACTCCCGCGCCGAGTCCCGCGGAGGCAGATCTTTCCCCGGCCCCCGCCAAAGTCGACGTCAAGCCCGTTTCACGCGATGAAGACATCCGCAATCGTCTCCAGAGCGTGCTCGATGCTACGGAATGGTTTGTGGAGCCACGCGTTCGAGTCGAGGATGGAGTGGTGTTTCTGAACGGTCGGGCCGAGACCGATGAACTAAAGAAATGGGCCGGCGATCTGGCACGGAACACGCAGGACGTGGCCGCGGTGGCCAATCGAATGGAAGTGCCCCGGCCATCGACGTGGGATCTGCGGCCGGCTTGGCGCGGCCTGCTCACACTTTGGGGCGATGTCATCCACTCCATACCCTTTCTTCTGCTTGCACTACTGATCTTGGCGATGTCGGCTGGCGCGGGAGTGCTCGTTACGCGCGGCGCCCGGAGATTGCTCCGCAAGCGCATTCAAGCGCGGATTCTGCGAAACGTTGTTGCAGTCGCACTCGGCGCACTCGTTTTCCTGATTGGTACGTACATCGTTCTGAGAGTCTCCGGACTGACCCAACTCGCGCTCACCGTCGTCGGCGGAACTGGACTTATCGGATTGGCGCTTGGCATCGCGTTCCGCGACATCACCGAGAACTTTCTGGCGAGCATCTTTCTCAGTATGCAGCGGCCATTTGAGAGTGGCGACCTGATCGAAGTGTCGGGAATCACCGGCTACGTGCAGCAGTTGAATATGCGAACAACGGTCGTGATGACGTTCGAAGGCATCCTTGTGCAGATTCCCAACGCCGGCGTCTATAAAAGCAACATCCGCAATTTCTCGACCAACTGCAATCGCCGGGAGGACTTCGAGGTTGGCATCGGCTACGAGGACGCGATCAATGACGCGCAGGAAGTGGCGCTCAAGGTGCTGGTCGACCATCCCGCCGTACTCAACGATCCCGAGCCTTTAGTCCTGGCCGATAGCCTGGGAAAAGCAACGGTCAATTTGCGCGTCTACTTCTGGGTTAACAGCAGCCAAAACAGCTGGCTGAAGGTGCGATCTTCGGTCATTCGGCTGGTGAAACTCGCCTTCCAGAAAAATGGCATCTCGATGCCAGATGAGGCTCGCGAGGTCGTCTTCCCGCGAGGGATTCCGGTAACCATGATCAAAACAGAGATGAACGAGCCTCGAGGCAAGTCCGAGGAGCGATATCAAAGTGCGTCCACGAATGAACCTGGTGCGGCTTCGACCAAAGCAGAAGGTGGCCTGTCCAGCGAAGCCGGCGTAATCGAAAAGCAGGCACGGCAGTCGCAGCCGATTGATAACGGGGAGAATCTGCTGTCGGGCTCAAGATCTGCCGGCGAGCGTGGGATGTCGTGATTGAAGTCAAACAACCGTCACGTTGAGGAGTCGTCATGAACGTTTAGTTCAAAAGGCCCGACTTGAGCACGTCAGATGTGATCACGAGCGTTTCGTGTCGGCAACGCCCAGGCCACACTCGAATCGTGGTTGGCGGGCTCATCTGAGGATGAACCGCGGGGTTTCATCGATGGCAATGGCATGTCATTTGGCCTTCGATGAAGGGACCATCACCGCTTGACAGAATCGGCTTCATAGAAGTACCGCTGGCGATTGAAGGTGCTCCCCCCCGGAAGACACCGACGCGTAGCCAGGACGGTTTCTTCTTGACGGGGAAAATCGTGGAAGGACTAACACAGAAGTTGGTATGATTCGCGGGGGAAGGTCACCCGCGACGCACTCCGACCGTTTCCACTCCGCCCCTAAGCCAATGGCCTTACTCAACCCACGATCGACGCCGTGCTTGCCAGCTCCTCTAGTAAATTTAGCGCCACGATACCGGTCATCTGGAACGGGTCGAGCTTCGGCGTTTCGGAATACTTCAGCACGATCGCCGCGTTAACCTTATCGAGGTCAACACGGCCCATGCGCCAGCCCGAGAACCGGCGTTCGGAGATCTCTGAATAATCCAAGAGGGTCACGTCGATGTGCCGATCGTCGCGGAGGACTTTGCCGTAGAGTTGGTTCACCTCGGCGCGTCCGCCTTCCAGCGCCTGAATGAAAACGTTGTTGTGGCTGACGCAGAGCACGCCGGTTACTCCCGACTCCGGGTTGTTCTTGCGCGATTGGGACAGGATGCTGAGCAGCGTTTCGTCAGTGATTGGGTCTCGTGATCGGCTCGCGTACAACAGGCGTACTAACATGACGGTTCCTCTCAAGATTGGCTGCTGTCGTGCAGGAGCGACAGAAACTCGCGGCGCAGATCGGGGTTCTTCAGGAAGCTGCCCCGCATGACACTGTTCACCATTTTCGAGTTCATGTCCTTCACGCCGCGCCATTGCATGCAGTAGTGATCGGCCTTGAGGACAATCGCCAAGCCGTCCGGACGCATCTTGTCCTGCAACAAATCGGCGAGCTGGATGACGGCCTCCTCTTGGATCTGCGGCCGGGCCATGACCCACTCCACAAGACGAGCGTATTTCGAAAGGCCAATCAGGGCCGAGTGTTCGTTGGGCATGACCCCAACCCACACCTGTCCGATGATGGGGCATAGGTGGTGTGAGCAGGCACTGCGGACCGTCACCGGGCCGACGATCATCAACTCGTTCAGATGTTCGATGTTCGGGAACTGCGTGACCGGAGGCATTGGCGTGTACCGCCCGCGGAACACCTCGGTTATGAACATCTTTGCGACCCGTTTGGCGGTGTCCTGGGTGTTGTGGTCGCTTGAGGTGTCGATCACGAGCGAGTCGAGAACTCGCTGAAGATTGGCCTGAACCTCGCTCTGGAGCGACTCCAACTCGCCGGGCTGGATGAACTCGGCAATCGAGTCGTTCGCATAGAATCGGCGATTGGCCGAGATCAGTCTTGTGCGAATCTTGGCGGCCACGGACTCCTGATCACCATGATCTGATACTTTACCCATCGATCGCTCCGCCGCGTCGCTCGTCACGTTGATTCAAGAACGACTCACTCAACCCAGCCTGCTGCGAGAGTGTAATTGCGGGCCAACGTCCTTCCACAACACTAACGTGATGGTACTCAGCCTCGACTCGATCAGCAATACGCGATCGGGCCGATGCCTGCTGAGCGTCGGTTTGCTTTAGCTCCAAGTTCATCCCCGCTCACCGCGGAACAATTTTTCAGAGTTTCTACGACTTTTCCGGGCACGCAAAAAGCCCTTTGACAAAAGTGTCAGAGGGCCTTTGCGTCGAACGATATTCTGCGACGCGCGTTCGCGGCAAAATGAATCAGGCGGGTAAGAGCACTGAGTCAATGACGTGAATCACGCCGTTGTCGCAGATGATGTCAGCGCTTACGACGGTCGATGCGCCGATGTGAACTGTTCCGTCCTTTACAACGACTGCGACGGGCTTGCCGTTCACGGTTGTGGCCGAGGTCACCTTCATCACTTCGGCGGCGAGTACCTTACCGGCTACGACGTGATACGTGAGAATCGAGACGAGCTTGGCTTTGTTCTCGGGCTTGACGAGCGACTCCACTGTTCCCGCGGGAAGCTTGGCGAATGCCTCGTCGTTCGGTGCGAAGACCGTGAACGGCCCTGCGCCCTTGAGGGTTTCAACCAAACCCGCAGCCCCAACGGCGGCGGCGAGTGTCTTGAACGAGCCTGCGGCTACAGCGGTATCGATAATGTCTGCCATGGTAAATCCTTCTAGCGTGCTTTGTTTCGTCCGGAAAAGCGTGAACTGTGAAGTAGCAATTGCATGCGGGCGATCCCTAGCTCTTCACTATAGGCTTGCGACACGTCAAACCCTTTGCGAGTCCATGCGGGCACCACGCGCCTGCATGAAAAACACCGTAAAACCACCGTGAATTCAGTCGCTGTGCAATCCGGTAAAACATTTGAAAGCACTCCACCGGCGGCCTTCTCGCCACGCGTCGGTGTCGTCGCAACTAGTCCGTCGGCAAGAAGGCCCACAATGCCGGTCGGCCGCAGTTGCAGTGCACGGCTCGTCCGAGAAGGCCGCACCCGGCGATGCTCAGGTAGACGCTCGTTCGCGCCACGTCCCAAAATCCTGGTAGCCACGACGGCCCGATCTGACCGACCCGACGCCCCGCGCTGGGAATCGTGTAGAAGATCGTTTCGACCACGCCGGGCCGAAACGGTTCGCCGTCCTGCAAGGCGTCGAGCTGTCGCGACATTCGATCGATCGAATCACGACTCGCGCCCGCTTCGACCACGCGCCAATCGATGTCTGCCGCCGCGCGCCGACTGAGCGTCGGCAGGACGAGAAGTCCCGCGAACGACCAGAGCGAGAACCAAAGGCTCAGTTCGATCGTCCCGCTGGCCTGGCCGAGACGTTCCGGCCCGACAAGCCAGCACGCGAGCGCGAGCCCAGCGAGCGTAAACGAAATCGCCAACAGGCGTCCGCGCAGCCAGCTGCCCGATGACACGGCAACCGCCCGCCGACGCAGGACGGTGGCGAACGCGTCGGCGTCGAGGCGTTCACGCCACTCCGTGGGCAGAACCTGCGCCCGCGGCCGAAAGACGCCGGTAATGTTGCCAGTGAAGCCCTCGTCAGCACAGTTAACGTAAACCGCCCGCAGCGGGTTCGCAGCGTCGACTTCTGCCGAACCTGCGGGAGACAGAGTTGCCAGGAGCCTTGCGACCACGGTCCGCAGCCACAGTAGCAATAGAACGCCGATCAAGCCCGCCGCGACGACTCCGACGACCCCGGCGTAAGCGCCTGCGACCGTGAATGCCATCGCCATCATCCACAAGATCGTCGCGTGTATCGCCACGCCGCGCAGGAGCAGCGGCAGATATCGCGCCAGCGGCAGGTGACTGCGGCCGAATCGTCTGGGCAACACAAATCCGCCGAGAACGTCGAAGGGAAGTTGCACGAGCACATACGCGAGCACGAAGCCGGCGATCATCAGCGCCTGCGTCGCAGAGTTTGTATCGATCGAACCTATCCATCGTAGGGGAAGATCGAGCCAAAGCCCCATGACGCAGAACACGACAAGCGTCCCGACCGCAGTAATCCCCAGCCACAGCCTGCTCCGGCCATAACCAACGTCAGTCCTTTTGTCGCTCACTCCGGTTGCGGGTGACGAATGATCGCTTTCGGCTTTGACAAGCAGGCTCATGAGATGAGTGTATGTGTAGTCGTTCCCAATCGAAAAGTGGGGCGATGCGATTCATTTTTTTTCGCCGGTGCCGATCGAGCCAAGCACACGGTCGTCAGATCAACTTGCTTTGATTTGTCCCGTCGGCACGCGTCGCTGCAATACTTGAGCTGCTCCCAGTTCCTCGACGGGTTTCGCCTAACATCGCGAACCATGATGAAGTCGATTGCGATCGTTGGTGCTGGTATTGCTGGTGCGGTGTGCGCGAGTCAACTCGCAACCCTGGGACACGCTGTGATAGTCTTCGACAAAGGTAGAGGGCCCGGCGGAAGGATGAGTTCGCGCCGCACGGATTCTGGGCACCGCTTCGATCACGGCGCGACGCGAATCGATGTCACCCAACCCGCGCTGCAAGAACTGTTCGACCCGGCCGTTGCGGCGGGTGTGCTTCGCCGGGTCGATGACGCCTATACAAGCCCGACCGGGCTACACGCACTCTGCAAATGGCTGCTCGACGGACTGCCCGCGCAATATGCCACCAAGATCATTCGGCTCGAACGAACTGCCTCATGGAACGCGTTTGATGAGAAGAGTCAGTCGCACGGTCCATTCGACGTAGTCGTTCTCGCAGTCCCGCCAGTGAATGCGGCAGAAGCCGTCGTCGAGCAAAATACCGAGCTTGCAAGTACAATCGCGTCGGTACGGATGCAGCCGCGTTGGGTCGTGATGTTAGCGTTCTCAGAACCACTGAATCGCGTGCCAGATCAGTCGATTGTCAACGGGCATACGGTAAGGCGATCGACTTCAAATCCGGTCGGCGATGCGCTGGTGATCGAAGCATCGCAGTACTGGAGCATTCAGCACATTGAAATGGCTGCCAACGCCGTCGGAAAGTTGCTGACTGAACTGTGCCTGCCCGTTCTGGGATCGGCAACACCGATCTCGATCGCCGCGCATCGCTGGCGTTTCGCTCTTGCCGACAACCCGCTGGGCCGGCCATTTCTGACCGATCAATACGGCCTGTTCGTCTGTGGCGATTGGTGTCTGGGCCACTCGATCGAATCGGCATGGCTCAGCGCTGTCGCGGTCGTCGGATCAATCGGCCGCGCTTAACCGCGTCCTTTGACGCGAGACAGCCCGCCGTCGATCCCGAAGACTTGGCCGGTGACGAAGCTGCTGCCGGGATCAAGCAGGTATGCGATAAGTCGTGCAACTTCTTCGGGTGCGCCGATTCGTCCGAGCGGGTGCATCGCCATCGACGCTTTCAATGCAGCCTCGTTGCCAGTGATCCGGGTTGCCAGAGGCGTATCGACCAGACCCGGCGCGACGGCGTTGAACCGAATGCCCGACGCGGCATAGCTCGCCGCGGCGCTACGGGTCAGGCCCTCGATCGCCGCCTTGGCGGCGGAGATCGCTTCATGATTCGGCAAGCCGATCGCAGCCGCGCAAGACGACATCAACACCACGCTCCCGCCCGCTGGTTTCATGTGTTTGCCCGCCGCTCGCACGACTGCGAATGCCGTACGCAGGTTCAGGTCGATCGTATCTTCGTACTCCCGGGCTGACGTCGAATGGGCAGGCTTGAGTAGAATGGAACCTGCGAGATTTACCGCCGATGTGATGCCGGTGTGGGCCGAGAAGAGTTGATCGACCGCGTCGAAATCGCGCGCATCGACCGTTGCGTGAGTTGTGTTTGATTGGGCGGCGAGTTGCTCAAGCGGCTCAACCATTCGGCCTGCCAGAACCAAAGACCAGCCGTCACGATGGAGCAGCTCCACAAGCTTTCGACCGATACCGCCCGCTGCGCCGATGATTAGACACTTTGGATCTCCCATGAAGTCTCTTTCCTTGTTTTCGAAGCGGTCTGCCCGAGGGTCATCCTGACGCCACATACCTATTTCAGCAACAACAGAGCGACGATTCCCCGATCGCTCCACGCAAACGTCCTCAACCAGTTTGAAGCCAACAGCCGCCGCCACACGGCGTTGTCAAACCTGATTGCCAGTTTCGCGTGCAAGGGAACCTGCATGACAGAGGTCGAGACCCATATGATCGAAAGAAGAGCCAAACCGACCCACCGCAGCGTCGTGCCCGTGAATTCTCCGTGAGGCAACCAAAACAGGAGAACCGCACAACTGGCCTCGATCAGCATCACCGGCCCGACGACCCAGGTCGTTCGGCGCTGGTGGGCTACCTCGTAAGCCGGGAATGCGTCAGCTTGTACCGCGCCCATCAGTGGATAGTGCACGATCTGGACGAACCAAATCAGTCCGGTCATGAACCAGGTCGCGCCGGCATGCACCAGCGGGATCAGAGTCGCTAGTTGATCGGACACGCCAACTCCTTCAAGTTGGGCCGATCGGACGCGGTGGCGTGGCGGTAGGCGCGGACGACCCGTCCACGATGAATCACGAACGCACCGGGCATCTGAAAGCCATCGCCTTCGAGCTTGCCAATGCCGTGCCCGCGCGCGGCGGCGAGCACACCCCCGACCCAAACACGCGGCCCAAAGAGTTGAAGAAATGTTCCGCGCCCCAGTTCCAGCGCCCGGTACAGGAGCCGATCCGGGTCTGCGAAAAACCTCGCTGAGACAAGTCCGTGCCGTTGACCAAAGAGACGGAGTTCTTCGGACGACGCGGTCATGCCGACCACCGCCAGACCCACGCCCGCCTTTTCGATCTCGGATTGTTGTCTTGCGAGATCTGCAAGCGTTTGCTTGCAGAATGTGCAGCCTGAATGCCGCAGGAGCACGACGAGTGTTTGACGATCATCGGTTGACGCGCGAAGCGATTGGCCACTGTCGTCGTGGAGCGCGTCCAGTGCCGCGTCGAGCGTAACCTTGCCCTCTGGCGGCGACGGCTGGGCAGTCCTCGCCGCGTGCCACAGAATCATCGAGAACGGTATCCACCACAACAGATCGTTCGTGAGTATGGTCACCCCCATCGACCAGGGAAGGTGGCCTCGCATCGCTGCATCGACAAAACCGATGGGTCCAAGAATCTTGCCGAGCAGGCCCACCAGCACGATCGGCCAGTGTCGCGCGGGGTCTCGCGAAGCGATGATGTAACCCAGCCCGTACGCGCCCACGATCATCCCAATGCACGCCCACAACTGCGGCCACAGTTCCGTGTTTGCGGGTGACACGCCCAAGGCCTTCAACGTCCAGATTGGCGCGATGACCATCGCGGCCCCCCATGCAAGGTTGTACACGCCGGCTGCAACGAGCCAACGGCGCATCCATGCGGGAGCCAAAGTCGTTCGCTGAGGTTCACTGGCCAAGGTTGCTCCTGTAGGGCTGCAGCGCTGAGATCGTCACGCCATGCCGATAGTCGAACATCCTCCCCAGCTTCTTCCGCACGTGCCAGCCTGCAAGTATCTCGCCCAGCCGCCCCAGCGGAAACGCATACTCGATGCGATCCTCGAGAACACAGCTCGTTGGTCCCGTCGCTCGCACGATGTGCCGATGTATCCACGACGCGAATGGCCCGGAGACCTGCTCGTCGGTGAACTCGCTCCCTTCGTCGCCACGATCGATGAAGTCACGGTGCCGAGCGACCCATCGCAACTTCATCGGACCGATATGCAGCACAAGCACCGCCAGCGCCCCGTCGCCCAACGATGCGGGTGGTTGCTCAACGGTCACTTTCTCCCACGGGGGGAATCAGCTTCTTGAGCGCATCGGGTGACTGATGCCAAGCAAAGACGTCTCTTGCACTTGCATGAATCTCCGAACTCTTCGAAAACACCGCGATGATGAACCTCCTCATCGTTGATTCGTCGAGTGAGCCGTCCATAGTATAGGCACCCGTGGTGTGCGGATACTTTTGGTAGTGATAACCGCGCGAATGCATACGATCGTGCGTGAGGCTCTTCGGCCACTCGAACTCGTATTTCGTCCACCAACAAATAAATTCGCGACGAACCGCGCGCTACAAGGAGTCTTGCATGCAGTTTGCTGTCGTAATCGCCGTTGCGTCCGCACCTTCACTCTGCTGTGTCGCTGCGGCTCAGCCCGTCAACCTCGAGTTTGACTCAGGGGTTGCCGGATGGCGCACGGTGCTGGATGGAGTCATGGGTGGGCGCTCGACAGGGCGCGTGACGCAGCCCGAAGCAGGCATTCTCCGGTTTTCCGGCGAGCTATCGCTGGAGAACAACGGCGGATTCTCGCAGACACAGACATCGGTGCCCGAAGCGTCACTTGAGGGTGCCATCGGCATCGAAACCAGGGTCCGCGGTGACGGCCGTACCTACCAGTTTGACGTGCGCTGCTCGGATGTCCGCATGATGGCAGGAAGTTTTCAGACGAAGTTTGACACCGTTGCGGGCGAGTGGGTGACGATTCGGCTACCGTTTGAACAGTTTCGTCTTTACAGCTTTGGTCGCCTTGTCCCCAACGCTCCGAAGCTTACGCCGGCGCGAGTGGAGTCAATCGGAGTGACCTTAGCGGACAAGAAGCCAGGCGCCTTTCAGCTGGACATCGATTTCGTCCGGGCGATCAGCGCCGAAGGGAAAGTGCCTGAGGCAGGCGCTAACTTAGCGACCGTCGCGAAGAGCGCCGACTTGACAACACTTCTCTCGCTGCTGGAAATCTCCGATTCGCATAACGTCCATCCCGGCCTGCACGAGCGTTGAGATGATACCTGGATCAGTTCCAGCCTCGGAAGGCATGGTCACCATGATCCGAGAAGGTCGCGACGACGGAGGGCCGAAGAGTTCGGCGGCGTGCTCTTGGAGTGAAGCACTGCCGCCGCGCATCGAAACGGGTGGCACTACGTTGCCTGAGCTGCGACTTCTTCCCGCGATGGCAGATAACGCACCGGACACCGCCGACAATGTCGCCAAGACATGACCTTCCATGCGCCCGAGCGAACTCAAACCCAATTCCGCCAACTGCAGTTGAAGTTCCCGCAAATCTCGCTGCCGAACTGACAAGTAGTGCAACAGATTCTGTGCCGACGCCCGCCGACGGTCGGGGATGGCGGCAAGTTCCGATTTGTGAGCGTTCTCGAAGGCCAGACAATCGTTGATCAATCGGTCAACTTGTCCAAGAAGCTGCGCGGAGCCGTCCATGCCCTTACTCTATCGCGTCCTGTGGGGACTTGCGCTGAGTCCCGATGCAACAAATTTCGCTCGTCGACACGGCGCCTCGCTTACACCAAGCAACTGAAAAACCTGCGGATGAATCCCCGGCCGCCAACCCACCATCCGCTTCACGCAGATTGTTGATGATCTGATCTGATTTGTCGGAGCTTTGTCGCGTGTTAGTATCTTGCCTGAAGATTCGAAGAAGTCGTTTCTTTTTGAGAGTGATTTCATGCATAACCTTGGACTTGTCGCGCAGATCGTGATCGCATTGGGCATCTTCAACGTCTGGGTGCTGCGCTACGGCAAGGCGACGGCATACCGCGGCGGATCAGCCCGCAACATGCGCGAAGAGTTTGCTGCGTATGGGTTGCCGTTTGGGGTCATGTGCCTAATAGGCGGACTAAAGGTCGCGCTCGCGATAGCGTTGATTGTGGGAATCTGGGTGCCGACGCTGGTCATGCCGGCCGCAATCGGGATGGCCGCTCTCATGGTTGGAGCGATTGGTATGCACTTGAAAGTGGGCGACCCGCCGATGAAGGCACTTCCAGCCGTTTGCATGCTCGGGCTGTCGATCGTTGCGGCTGTCCTGTGAGCGGGGCCACCCCGATGTCGTCCTCGATCACCGTCCGACGTGCAGTACGCAAATGTAGACAGTGAGCAGCAAATATAAGACTGCGGGTACGCACTGAATGAGCGTGTCACCAATCCGCATACGCGTCGCGACCGCCACCGCCATCATCAGCGCCAGCCCGCCGCCAGCAGTGATGCCCAGCAGCGGGTATCTCAATCCCAACCACAATCCCAACGCCCCTGCAACCTGTAACCATCCCACGATCAGGCGATAGTGTGCAAGACGGTAGCGCACAAACTCAGCCTTCATCTTGGAAAGAAGCAAATAGCCGAAGCCAAAGCAGAGGAAGGAGATCGCAGCGATAAAAGTAGCGACGGTGATATTCAGATGAGACAGTCTATGGGTCACCGGCAACAATG
This sequence comes from Phycisphaerales bacterium UBA2421, assembly GCA_002343075.1. Taxonomy (GTDB): domain Bacteria; phylum Planctomycetota; class Phycisphaerae; order Tepidisphaerales; family Tepidisphaeraceae; genus UBA2421. The sequence goes on from DDRH01000062.1 coordinate 118,949, forward strand.
CCTACGGGGGCTGGGGATTTTTCGGGGGAGATGTTGACTGGATTTGATCTCTCTGCTGATGCCTTCCGCCGCTCGGCTTTCGGCCGCGAACATGAAAAAGGGTACAAGCGTCCTCGGCAAACCGCCTCGCTGGCTCACGTGCCAAACGATTCCGCGATGGTCGCTGAACCCGAGCTTCGGAATCCTCGCTCGACTGCGAGAACGAGGCGTCGCGAGCGACGTCGTGGACCTCTGGAAGGGAAGGGCGGTACAGTCACGACGCATGACTGGTAGCAGGCCTTATCGGCGGTCGAATTGTAGTGCAGTACGCTCCAGTTATGTAGTGTAAAACTGCGTTTGTGACTCGCAATCGCATCAGTTAAGTCACGTTGCCAACGTGAATGTCGAGGGTTCGACCCCCTTCGCCCGCTTAACGTAAGCCCCGGTGCTTCCGGGGCTTATGTCACTTATGTACGGGGTCATTTCCGGGGCGTGTCGCGACCGCGGACGCAGTGGTGCTTTCGGGGGCAGCATTCGCCTCTGTAACAGAGTCGAAGGATCAGTTGAATCTCCGCCAGCACCCCGTCGGACGGCTTTACAGGAAGGTTGGGGTAGGACCATCACTGCTTTCGGTCGAGCAGGCGATACTGTACTGCTTCGGCGAGATGCTGTTCCTGAATCTCGTCCGAGAGATCCATATCTGCAATCGTCCGGGCGACCCTGCGAACCTTATCATAGGCTCTGGCGCTCAATCCCAACTCGTCCATAGCCTGCTTCATCAACAGCAGGCAAGTCTCGCTCAGATTCCCGTGCTTTTGTAGAAGCTTGCTCGACATTTGCGAGTTCAGCGTGTCGTCGCCAAAGCGGGCGCGTTGCCGCGAGCGCGCGTTGTCCACTTGCCGCTTCATGGTGCCGCTATCCGTGCCGGCGCGTTTGCCGGTAAGCTCTTTGTAAGGAACAGTCGGCACCTCCACATGGATGTCGATGCGATCGACCAGCGGGCCTGATAGGCGCGATAGGTACTTGTCGCGGTGCCGCGGGTCTTTCGGATCGTGTCCGCTGGCTGTCGGATTGGTCGCGGCTACAAGCATGAACCGCGCGGGAAACTTGATCGAGCCGTGGACGCGCGCGATATTTACCTCTCCGCCTTCCAGGGGTTGCCGGAGCATTTCGAGGGCATATCGACTGAATTCGGGTAGTTCATCAAGAAACAGCACTCCGTGGTGCGCGAGCGATACTTCGCCAGGCTTTGGGATCGCGCCCCCACCGATCAGCGCGGGGGCGCTTGCGCTGTGATGGGGTGAACGGCATGGCCTCTGGTCAAGCAGGGCGACGCCTTCGGGTAAGAGGCCGAGTGCAGAATAAATCCGCGTCGTCTCCAATGATTCGTTTCGTGTCAGCGGAGGCATGATCCCGGGGATGCGGCTGGCCAGCATCGTCTTGCCTGTACCCGGCGGGCCGATCATCAGGATGTTATGCTGCCCTGCGGCGGCGATCGTGATGGCGCGTTTTACTGCCTCCTGCCCGCGGACGTCTGCAAAATCGAGGGTTTCGCTCTTGCTCGATGACGTGTACGACTCCCCATCCAAAACAAACGGGGGCAGAGGAAGCGTCTCATTCAAAAACGAGACGGCCTGCGCGAGCGACGAGACTGGATAAACCTCCACACCGTCAACCACAGCGGCTTCGAGGGCATTCTCTGCGGGCAGAATGACGCCGCGCTTCTTCATCTCTTTCGCGAGAATCGCCAGTGAAAGGCCGCCCCTTATCTTCCGCACCCGTCCATCGAGCGCCAGTTCGCCGGCGATGAGAAAGTCCTTGTGATTATTGTTTTGAATGAAGTTTGTGCCGCGTAGCAACCCGATGGCGATCGGTAAATCGAGGCTTGGCCCCTCCTTTTTGACGTCCGCCGGAGCGAGGTTAATGACGACATCTTTCCCGGGATGCGAGTACCCGCTGTTCACCATTGCACGGTAAACACGGTCGATGCTCTCCTTAACGGCGGTCTGGGCGAGGCCCACCACTGTGACCTTCTCGACCCCGCCCCGACCGCCGACGTCGGCCTCAACCTCGCAGGGGAGCGCATCGATGCCGACCAGAATGTAGCTATGAATCCGAGAGAGCACGGCGGGAGTGTAATCTCAACAGCCTCCCGAACAAATACATTACTCTGTTGGAGACAGGTTGGGTTTCCGGAGCAGGTGCCTGCCTATGTAAGCGGGAGTTTTCTCGCCATCGCCAGAAAGAGATCGTAGTTCTGCTTCATTTCCGAGAGTGAATCGCCTCCAAACTTCTCGACCATCGACCGGGCGATCTCGAACGCAATCACATTCTCCATGATGACGCTGGCCGCGGCGATGGCGCTCACGTCGCTGCGCTCCCAGCCGGCTTCGCTGGGTTGCTTGGTATTGAGATCGACGCTTGCCAGCGGTTTTCCAAGCGTGCTGATGGGTTTCATCGCACCCCGGACGATGACGGGCTGGCCGTTGGTCATTCCACCCTCCAAGCCACCGGCGTTGTTGGTCTTCCGGGTAAAGCCGAGTGACGGCGCGCCGGCTTGTGCTGCATCATATGCAATCTCGTCATGGACCTGCGAACCGGGAAGTTTCGCGCAGTCAAAGCCCAGGCCAATCTCAACTCCCTTAAAAGCTTGAATCGCCATGACTGCCGCGGCGATGCGGCTGTCGAGTCGGCTGTCCCAGGTCATGCAACTGCCCAATCCGATGGGGCAACCAACCACACACGTCTCCACAATTCCCCCCGCGGTGTCTTTGGCTTGCTTCATTTGCGTTATGAATTCGCGGAAACCCTCGCTGGCAGCTTCGTCGGGGCAATAAACATCTGAATGATCTCGAGCCTGCTCCAACTGCGCGAGCGCTTCGAAGGTGAGCGGAGCACTCGTCCGGTCGAGTGAATCGATGCGTGCCGTTACCGTTCCCACCGCGCGCACGAATCCAAAGACCTTGATGCCAAACTGTGCCAACAGGCAGCGCGCCAGCGCGCCTGCGGCAACGCGGGCGGCGGTTTCGCGGGCGCTGGCGCGTTCGAGTGTCTCGCGGCAGTCGGTGGTCAGCCACTTGATACTGCCGGGAAGATCAGCGTGGCCCGGGCGGGGCCGGTGCAGCGGCGGGGTGGCGGTCGGGTCGTCGAGGCGGTAGTCGCGATTGGAAATGAGCATTGTAATCGGCGAGGCGATCGTCCTCCCTATCCGCACACCGGTGAGAAACTCCACGGTGTCGGTTTCGATCTTCTGCCGCCCACCACGGCCATAGCCGCCCTGGCGGCGCCTTAGCTCGTTGTTGATGAATTCAACGTCAAGTGGCACGCCCGCGGGCATGCCTTCCACGAGCGAGATCAGTGCTTTTCCGTGCGATTCTCCGGCGGTGCGGTAGCTCAGACTGGCCATACTCCCATCGTAACAGACAAAGACCATCTTGTCCGCCGACGCAATTGCCGTTGGCCGAGCCAGCGCGCCTGGCTCAATCACGCCACGGTTGGCCGGTCAACCTTCTGAAGGCTTCAACGTATCGCGCGCGAGTTCCAAGCACCACGTCCTCCGGCAGCGGCGGGGCGGGCGGCGATTTATCCCAATTCAACGTCTCAAGATAGTCGCGAACAAACTGCTTATCGTAACTTGCTTGCTCTCGGCCGGGCTGGTAGCCGTCGGCGGGCCAAAAGCGGCTGCTGTCGGGCGTGAGCATCTCATCAATGAGGATGATGCGATGGTCGGGCATCAGACCAAACTCGAATTTGGTGTCAGCAATGATGATCCCACGCTGCAGCGCGTACTCTGCGGCCCGGGTGTAAATGGTAAGCGTCCGTTCGCGCAATTCTTCAGCCAGGCTTGCGCCGACTCGGTTGGCAACTTCGCCGAAATTGACGTTGATATCGTGCCCGGTTTGTTCCTTGGTTGCTGGCGTAAAAATTGGTTCGGGGAGTTTGTCGCACATCTTCAGCCCTGGTGGGAGTTGCACGCCGCAAACCGCCCCCGATTTTTGATACTCCTTCCAACCACTGCCCGCGAGGTAGCCTCGGGCAACGCACTCGATGGGTATGACATCGGCTTTAATGGTGAACATTGCCCTGCCGTCTATCTGGTCGGCGAACCCTCGCAGTTGTGCTGGAAGGTGATGAGCGTCGGACTCAATTAAGTGATTCTCGAACTGTGGAGCGAACAGATCGAACCAGAAGAGGCTGAGCTGTGTTAGAATTTTTCCCTTGTCGGGGATGCCATTGGGCATTACGCAGTCGAACGCACTGATTCGATCGGTCGCGACGATGAGCAGGTATTCGCCAATGTCATAAACATCGCGCACTTTTCCCCTGCGGACGTGAAACGGCAACTCGCTTCTAAGTAGCGCCTCGCTTGCCATAGATGCAGCAGACTATTCGACCCGGCGGGTGATATGCAAACGATGCTACAAAGTTCAACGGTGCCGCGATGACTGCGGGGGAAAGTTGTCTGTTTCTGGCGAGTGAATTAATATGAAGCCGGACTTGAACTTACGCAACGGGATCGCGCACTCACATGCCCATTCTTTTTGAAATCTATCGCGACGGAAAGCGCGTCACGCAGTTCACCCCGATCAATCCGGTGGCGATGGGGCCGGAGAGCGTCCCCATCCCGGGCGAAGTGCGATTTGAGAATGGTCATCTTGTTGTGAGCAGAACCGACGAGCATGCCGTCGGGGTTGCACTGCTCTGGGAGGTAAGCGAGACAGGGATTTACCACCTCGAAACCACCAGACTGCAGCCGCGTGAGTCGCCGTATCATCTCAATGTCGAACTCGCCCGTTGCAGGCTGATGAAGATCGTCCAAAAACAGGAAGACTGGAACCTGTTCGATTTTCCCCGAGCCGATCAGTTCGCGGCCATGTTTCGTGAAGCGCAGGACCTCTTCGCTGATGCGCTGGGGAAGCTTCACGAGCCAGCGATAGCCGCCAGTCTGGCAGACCGGTCGCTGGCGATATCGGTCGACCTCTCGGAGCAGTTGGCCTGTTTTCATGCCGAGTTGCTGCTCAACCGTCGTCGGGCGGCCGCAGGAATCCCTCGGCATGTGTTTGCGTGCCGGGTTGACTCGACAATTCAAAATCAGCGGTACAAAGACACCATCACCGAACAGTTTGACTGCGCAGTCTTGCCGATGAGTTGGAAACAGCTTCAGCCGGATGAAGAGAACTTTATCACCGAGCCAGTGGATGAGTGGGTCGAGCAGTTGAGCCGCAAGCGCGTGCCGATCATCGCCGGCCCGCTGGTGGATTTATCCGACATGGGCATGCCCGACTGGTCGTTCATCTGGGAACACGACTTCGACACCCTGCGCGAGCTTGCATACGAGTTTGTGCAGAAGGTGGTTCACCGATATCGCAAGGCTGTGAACGTGTGGAATGTCGTCGCCGGGCTTCACACGAGTAACCATTTCACGCTTTCCTTTGAGCAGATTATTGAACTGACCCGGCTTCTTGTGGCGCAGGTGAAGACACTTCTTCCGAATGCGCGCACTCTGGTGACTGTCACGGAACCGTTTGGCGAATACCACGCCAAGGGACACACGAGCGTGCCGCCGATGCTCTATGCCGAGATGGTGGCGCAGGCGGGAGTAAACTTTGACGCCTTCGGGTTGGAACTGCAGATGGGCGTCCCTCGGTCGGGGAGTTTTTCGCGGGATCTCTTTCAGATCAGCTCCATGCTGGACCGCTTCAGTTCCACAGGCCGTCCCGTGTTTGTGACGGCGGTGACGGCTCCGGGGCGCAATGACCCCGACCGCAATGACAAGTCGGAAGGCCAACAGAATCCCGCCGCCGCCGGAAAGTGGCACCGGCCTTGGGATTCGAACTTGCAGGCCGAGTGGATCGACGCGGTGTACAAGCTCATGCTAAGTAAGCCCTACATCGAATCCATCGCTTGGGGCGACTTGGCGGATATCAATCCCGTAGTTCCCGGAGCGGGGTTGTTGGATGACATGCTCAAGCCCAAGCCGTCGTTCAAGAAGATCCAGGAGTTTCGCGATCAGTTCGTTCGATTGAAGAAGTGAATCCATGCCAAAGCCGACCGAGCCAATCGCTTGGACAGAGGCCCAGCGGCGCGTCTTGATTGTGCTCACGTTTGCAGTGGCTGTGGTTCTGTTGATCCGTCTGATGCGCGAAAGCACTACCGTCACCGATCCTCCGCCGGTGCTCGGGGCGCGCTCGGTCGAACTTGCGAATCGAATCGATCCCAACACCGCCGACGTGGCAACCCTTGCCGCACTGCCCGGGCTTGGAAAGATTCGGGCACGCGGCTTTGTGCTTTATCGCGAGTCAGTCGCGCAGCGGTCTCCGGGCGAACTCGCATTCCGGCGTCCAGAAGACCTGATGAGGGTCGATGGCATTGGGGTGGCAATGATGACCCAGCTCTCGCCGTTTATGGTCTTTCCTGCCACGCAGCCGAGCAACACTGAACCGCGAAACGCAGATTAATCGCAGTAGATGTCGAGCACGCATACAATAACCGACGGAGGTTCTGGCGTGCCCAATTTTGAAGTCATCAGCAAGTTCAAGCCCGCTGGCGATCAGCCTGAGGCAATCGACAAGCTCGTCGAGTCCATTCACGGCGGCAGGAAGTACACAACGCTCCTCGGCGTTACCGGATCTGGTAAGACATTTACAATGGCGCACGCGGTGGCGCGTCTGAATCGGCCAACCCTCGTAATAAGCCATAACAAGACACTAGCGGCGCAGCTCTATGAGGAGTTTAAGGAGTTGCTTCCCAATAATGCGGTGGGCTTTTTCGTCAGCTACTATGACTATTACCAGCCTGAGGCATACATTCCTCAGAGAGATATTTACATCGAGAAAGATGCCAGCAGAAACGACGATCTCGATCGGCTGCGTCTGAGCGCAACCAGCAACCTGGTCAGCAGGCGCGATGTGCTGATTGTGGCGTCCGTGTCTTGCATCTTCGGCCTTGGTTCGCCAGAGAGCTACCAGCGATCGGTGATTCCGATTCGCAAGGATGTTTCGATGGATCGCGATGAGATGCTTCATAAGCTCATCGATCTGCAGTACAGCCGCAACGACATCGATTTCAAGCGGGGCACATTTCGTGTTCGCGGGGATGTTGTGGAGTTGCGGCCCAGCTACGAGGAGTTTGCGTACCGAATCGAGATGTTTGGGGAGGAAATCGTCAATATTGATGCGATCAATCCGTTGACCGGGGAACTGCTCGGTAGCTATGACTCAATCTTCATTTATCCAGCCGTGCACTATGTGATGCCGGAGGAGCGCATCGCCGGCGGTGTGCAGACAATTCGCGAAGAACTCGATCTGCAGGTGATGAAGCTCCGCGGGCAGGGAAAGCTGCTTGAGGCGCAGCGGCTACTGGCGCGCACCAAGTATGACCTTGAGATGATCCAGGAGGTCGGCTTCTGCAGTGGGATCGAGAACTACAGCCGCCACTTCGACGGAAGAAAGCCCGGCGAAAAGCCTTTCACGCTCATTGACTACTTCCCGAAGGACTTCTTGTTAATGGTCGACGAGAGTCACGTCACGCTGTCGCAGATTAAGGCGATGTATAACGGCGACCGGCAGCGAAAGGAGGTGCTGGTGGATCACGGCTTTCGGCTGCCAAGCGCGCTCGATAATCGCCCGTTGAAGTACGACGAGTTCGTGGAGATGGTCAATCAGGTCGTCTACGTCTCGGCGACCCCCGGAAAAGAAGAGCTCGAACACTCCGGCGGGGAAGTGGTGGAACAGGTCATTCGGCCTACGGGGTTGGTCGATCCGGAGATCATCGTGCACTCGGCGCAGGGCCAGGTACCGCACTTGCTCGAACAGATAAAGATTTGTGTAGCCGCCGGAACGCGCGCACTGGTGACAACTCTGACCAAGCGGCTTGCCGAAGATCTCAGTGCCTACATTCAGGAAGCCGGCTTTCGCGGCCGGTATCTGCATAGTGAAATCCAGACGATCGAGCGCGTTGAGATCTTGAATGACCTGCGCAAGGGCGAGTTTGATGTTCTGGTAGGCATCAATCTGTTGCGAGAAGGGCTCGATCTGCCCGAAGTGGCCATGGTGGCGATTCTCGATGCTGATAAGGCTGGATTTCTTCGTTCAGAAACTTCGCTTGTGCAGACGATTGGCAGGGCCGCGCGTCATGTCGGCAGCAGAGTATTCCTATACGCCGACACAATCACCCCCGCAATGCAAAGTGCGATGGACGAAACCAACCGCCGCCGGGCTGTGCAGGAGCAGTATAACGCCGCACACGGAATCACGCCGCAAACTGTGCAAAAGGCGATCCGCAGCAACATCGAATCCGAGATCAAAGCCCGAAAAACCGCCGCCGACGCCATCAAGGCTGATGAGGTTACCCTCGACAACACCGAGTTGCTTAAGTTGTTGGAAGAAGAGATGTTGCAATCGGCACAGAATCTGGAGTTTGAGCGCGCCGCACAGCTTCGTGACCGAATTCAAGAGCTTAAAGGTGCCCCCCTAATCGAAAGCCGCAACTTCGGCAAACCCGACAGCAGCGAGCCGGCGGTGAAGATTTGGCAGCCGAAGGGGGGAGGGAAGAAGGGGAAAAAGCTGTCAAAGCGATAGACTCCACAGCTGCGGCGTCTTGCATCGCCAAGAAGCCGTTGCTGAGTGCTATAATGTTGCGCCGACTTCCAAGGAAGCGCAGAACCTCAACCTTGTTTCGCGACGGATCGCCATGCTCAAGACTTTTCCCAGCTTTGATGAGATTAAAGAACTCGTTGCCCTCGCCAAGCGTGAGGACCTTGGGCAGCAGAGTGATGACGTCACAAGTCGGCTGACTATCGCTGAAGATGCGGTAGGTGTGGGCACGCTGTTACAGAAAGAGGTCGGCGTTATCTGTGGACTGCCTATCGTCGAGATGATTTGCCGTGCGTATGATGAGCGGCTTCGGGTGGAGCTGATCCCCGGCTTTCATCTGGAAATCATTGAAGGGCGCTTTAATGACCAGCGGGCGATGCCGTTGATGCGCATTCGGGGTCCTTTGCAGTCGTTGCTTGCCGCCGAGCGAGTCATTCTAAACTTTCTGCAACATCTCGGAGGGGTGGCGACGGCCACCAATCGCTTTGTCCGACGCGTTCAGGGCACTGGAGCAAAGATTTTCGATACCCGCAAGACCCTCCCAGGCTACCGCGCACTTGATAAGTATGCCGTCCGCGCCGGCGGGGGGCATAACCATCGTTACGGACTTTTTGATGCTGTTTTGATCAAGGACAATCACCTCGCAGGCACAGCACCGCGAGACCTTGCAGACCGACTGCGTACGATCATCGCCGCGAGCCGTGCCGAGCGGTTGGCCCGGGTGATTGAGGTGGAAGTCGATACACTTGATCAGTTACGCGAAGTCCTCAAGGTTGACGGCGTTGACATCGTTCTGCTGGATAACATGGACTGCCCGCGTATGACGATGGCCGTGCAGGCGCGCGATCTTGCGGGGAAGAAGGGCAAGTTGCAGCTCGAAGCCAGCGGGGGGGTGACCCTCGACACGGTGCGCGCGATCGCAGAAACCGGCGTTGAACGTATCAGTGTCGGTGCGATCACTCATTCCGCCACGGCGCTGGATATCGGGCTTGATGTGGAAGTTTGACGGGTCCGGTAAAGCGGTTCTTTCAAATCCGAAACTCGAAGCCAGAAATCCGAATCAGTGACGAAGCTTGAATGGTGATTCAAACAACACAAGTGCTACGGCAGGCAGGCGTGTCTGCCGGATCGGGTCAGTCTGCGTTTTCGTCATTTTAACCTTGGGTTTGATTTGAGTTTCTGGTTTCTGATTTCCATTAACCACCATTTGCACCTCCCAAAACCAAATCGTACATCTTCCCAGCCGCCGGGTTGTTGCTGGCGGGTTTGACAAGAGGATCCCCGAAAGGGCTAAGCCGTCGAGAGGCGGCGTCGAGCGAGGGCGAAACGCTCGACTCATGCGGGTGCTGTCCGGCCTGTGTGATGCGCAAAGCGGCTGGTCCAGTAAATGGATCGAGCCGTTGCCGAATGGGTCTTCGCAGTCGAAGGATTCTGTTAGACACCTTCTGTGCGATTCCTCTCTTTTGGTCTCTTCTTGTCGGTCGTTTGGGCCATCGCTGTGGTGCAGAGCACGTCGGCTTTTTCGGCGTGCTCCGTTTTGCGGCAGGATTTGCGGTTAAGTCACCCTTCCGCTTGTCCGATGGCTTGATTGTTCGGCGATGTGTGTCCGGGCGTGTGTATCGCCAGCCGAACAAGCGACCCAATGCGTTTCTACTTGTGTCGTGGTGGCGACGAAAGGAGCGATCCTTTTCGCGCTTAGCCCAGGCGGCCTGTATGGCCGATCCCACGGGCGGGTGCGCCTGTGATTCCGATGCGATGGTGCGTTAACGGGCCGATCGCGCTCGAGTGCCACGCAAATGCAGACATTCGCCTGCTGCCGTGTTGGTGGTGGGCAAAGCAAGCAGACAAGATTTAGGAGACCGCAAATGAATTCGTATCGTTCCCTGAAGCGTGGTTTCACGCTCGTTGAAATTCTGATCGTCGTGATCATCCTCGGTATTCTTGCGGCGATCGTCATCCCGCAGTTTACCAACGCGTCAACCGAAGCCCGGCTGAGCAGCACGCGAAGCCAGGTGCAGTCGATCCGCAGCCAGGTGGAACTGTACAAGCTCCAGCATGTGGACCGTTATCCAACCGACAACAACACTGCTGCGGGCAACTGGGTTTCGGGTGGTGTGGCTTTCGGTAAGCTTGTTAACAAGACCGATGAAGATGGCACGCTGAACGCAACCGGCGCCTTTGGTCCGTACCTCCAGGCGCCCCCGGCCAACGCGCTGCGTTCTGGCGCGACCACGGTGGTTTCGGTTGCTGACGATGCGGCTGCCCTCGGTACGACCGCCGCTGCAGGTCAGGGCTACGTTTTCAGCCAGGCGACTGGCAAGCTCTGGGCCTTCGACGAAGCCGGTGCCGTGATCACCGACTAATTCACTAGAACCCTCGGCCCCCGCCGGCTTAACTGCCGGCGGGGGTCCTTTTTTCCTTCCCGAGGTCGGCATGCAACGCAAACTGGATCGATCCGCATTCACGCTTGTCGAAGTCCTGATCGTGGTGGTGATCCTGGGCATTCTCGCCGCGATCGTCATCCCGCAGTTTTCCAACGCTTCGGCCACCGCGCGCGAGAATACGCTGCGCGACGAGATGCGCTACTTGAGGACGCAGATCGCCGTCTATCGTGCCCAACACAACGACTATTCTCCGGGCTATGCACCGGGCAGCGGGTCGGGCGTGGCGACCGAGGCCAACTTTGAGCTGCAGATGACCACCTACACCGACGAGCAGGGCAACGCCAATCCGACCGGCTCTGCGGTGTTCAAGTACGGGCCATATCTAAGCCGCATGCCCAAGAATCCGCTGAACACGTTCAGCACCTTTACAATCATTGCCGACGGCGCGCCCATGCCTGCAGCACCAGATGGCACGACAGGGTATTACTACAAGCCCGAAACGCAGCAGATCGCGCCCAACGTCGTCGGAACCGATAGCTCCGGAGCCGCCTACTACAGCTATTGATCGCCGGCAGCGAACCAAACGCTGCCCGGGGCGCAACGGCCCTCCGACTGAATCCGACCCGATGCACCGGGATGGAGCAAGATGCCAGAGGTTGGTCATGCAAAGTCGCAGCGGATTCACCATGATCGAAAGCATGATCGCCAGCACGGTGCTGGCGACGGTTGTCATTGGCATATCCACGGCGTTGATGTCGTCGCACCAGCAGACCACGGCGATGCGCGAACAGAGCATGCTCCTGCAGCTTACGCGCTCGCTGATCGAGGAAATTGCCTCCACCCCGTTCACCGACGCCGCCGACGGCTTCGGCGGGGGGTGGACTGCGCTGAATCGCGACCGGCGCACCTACGACGATATTTATGACTGGCACGGCTACGCCGATGCGTCGCCCTTCCAATCCATGACCGTCTCCGGCGCGCCGCTGGATTACCCGGCCAACTATCGTCGGAGCGTGATCGTTGAACCGCTCCTGGCAACGCTCGCCCCCGCGCCCACGCTGGCCGGCAGCGAGCTGGCCCAGGTGACTGTCACCGCCACCTCGCCGGCCGGGCGACAGTATCAGCTCCGCCGGCTGGTCAGTCGTGTGAAAATGGAAGGGTAGGCCCGTGGCACCACGATCCGTCACAATCATCCGTAGCGGCTTCACGCTCGTTGAGCTGATGATCGGCATGGCGATCACCACGCTCACCCTCGGCGCCTTGGCGGCGATAACGCTCGCGATGTCCACCTCCTGGCGGGCCAGCAGCGAGGAAACCGAGACGGCGATGATCGCCAACATCACCCGTGCCAGCATGGACAAACACATCCGCACGGCCCGCGCAGTGGGCGCGGTGGAGACAGGCTCGTTCGACAATACCGGTCCTGCCGCAGCAATGGTGGTGTGGGTGCGCGACGCCAACGAAGACAATTTGATTCAACTGCTCGAACTGGAGATGATCGCATTCAACCCGACCGAGAAGCGCGTCGAGCGATTTCAACCGCTGGACGTGCGCGACGATGAAGACCTCACGCCCGAGCAGTTTAAAGACCCGGCCATGATTGCGCGCATCTATGGTGATTTTACCATGTCGCCGCTCCTGCCCCGGATCGACGCGATGCGCTTCCACAACACCGGGACGGCAGACCATGCAGAGATGGTCGAAGCGAGCATTCGCGTGAAAAGTGGTCGCCAGAGGCAGGCATTCTCCGTGGTTACGACACTGCGCGGCAGCGCAAAGGACTCGACACCATGATGATCAAGTGCAGGCAGATTCTCGATTTAACGCTTAAGGCGCGCCGGGGCGGCGCGCTGGTGATGGTTGTTGTGACAACAGGGGTGGCTTCCTCGCTCGGGCTGGCACTGCTGGCAGCTTCGACGATGCAAACCAAGGCCGGCGCGAACTCGGCTTCGGTGGCTCAAGCGGCGTACCTGGCAGAGTCTGGCGTCAACCTGGCGATGTACTATCTGCAGAACCCCGCTGCCTATACGGGGGCCAAACCTGACGGCTACTTCCCCGGCGCGACGCATGCCAATCTCTGCGGCGTTCAGGGTTCGAGCGTGACGACCGATGTCACCTACGATTCTGCCACCAAGCGCTACGCCATCCGTTCAGTCGCCTCCGTCGGTGGGGCCGACGCTCCTGTAAGCCGCACGCAGGTTGCCGTCGTCAAACCGATACCAACAGGCAATCTTGAAGTGCAGCCCATCGTTGATGCACTGGTGACCAACGGCGACTTACTCATCGATGACAAGATGACCATCACCGGATCGCCGGGCGGTGTGCGCACGATCGGCAAGGTGCGGGTTGTCGCGGGGGGACGCGTCGTAGGCAATGTGACATCCGACGACGCCGCTACGGCTGGGAGCGGATCGATCTCCGGAGAGAAGCGATCGCATGCACAAGCCAGTGCCGAGGTTAGAGAGACTGAAAAAGCCACTGGCAAGAGCTTGCTCGAACAACTCTGGAGCGCACTCTTGTCTCCGGCCGTCGTCACACCTGCGCCGCCTACTGATGACACCAAGCTGGTAATGGACATCGTGCATCATCCCGACCTGCGCACCTATCGATTCAAACTGTTGCTGACCGGTACTGTATTGACGTACAACGCCGTCAACGTCTCCAGCACAAGCCTTAAGCAGGTCACGCTCGGCCCCACCCTGGCAAACCCTGCGGGCATTTACTGGAGTAACCAGGATGTTGTCCTGGACGAGACGATCATCAACGGCACACTCATCGTCACCGGCGGCAAGGAAATCACTGTAAAGAGTGGACTCAGCACAGTCACTGCGATGAGCGGATATCCAGCGATCGTTTCCGACGGTGTGATATCTCTCAAGAACCCAGGCAATCTCACCGTCAATGGACTGGTGCGCGCCACGAAGATCGTTGCGGAATCAGCGAACAACGACGGCAGCGTTGAAGTTAATGGTGCTCTGCTTCTTTCTGACCCGATAGAACCGATCGAGTCGAGCAGATTCCTGGGGCCGTTCAAAGTGACCTATAACTCAGGGCGCGCGAATATTCCCGGGTTTGGGATGGCGGTTGCCGATCCGAATAGTAAAGGATTGCAAGTGGTGTCCTGGTCGGGCAATTGAGCCTGACGGGTTTAGCGATAAGAGAGGTTGTTATGAAAACCGGACGTTTGCTTTCATTCGTGGTGGTATTGCAGGGACTCATTCTGCTCGGGCAGTGGACGGGTGGTCCGAGAATCTCCACGGCCGGGGCGCAGGTGGCCGACCCGGGAGCCCAGCGGATCGCGATGACCGAGGAACTGCGCAAGACCAATCAAAAGCTCGATCGCCTGATCAGCCTGCTTGAGTCCGGCAAACTTCAGGTGACGGCTATCATGCCCGATAGCAAGGATGGCGGCGCTCGTTAACTGTGCTGGCTGAAGCGTTGCATCGTTGGCACCTAGGGTCGCGTCGAACAGCGAACGGTATGGCAAAGTATCTTTTGCCGGGATGAGTCCACATGAATCGACTGTCTTCCGAAAAGTCGCGCGCCGGTGTCAGAGGGTTTACCCTGGTGGAAATCCTCGTGGTGATCGTCATTCTCGGCATTGTGTCGGCGATGGTGATTCCCCAGATCGGGTCGCGCGATGATCTTCGCTGTGCCGCTTCTGCGCGCGTCGTGATGAGCGACCTGATCTACGCGCAGAACCTTGCGATTTCCGGGCAGCGGACAATTTATGTCCGGTTTACCAGCACCGGCTACGGCATCTACGACACGCCCACCGGCACGACGCCTATCCTGCACCCCATCAACCGCTCGGCCTTCACCGCGATCTTTGGCAGCGGGGGGACGACCGGGCTGACCGGTTCGGCAATCAGTTCCACGTCCTTTGACGGCGCGACGGTGGTCGCCTTCGACGAACTGGGTGCGCCCTATTCTTACAATTCAGTCGCCAACAGCCACACCGCGCTGACGGCGGCGGGGGCGATCGTGATTGCGAGCGGGAGTTATCAACTCAGAATTGAAGTTGAGCCGTTTACCGGGGAAATCACCGTTTCAAAGGTCTGATAGAAGTGTTTAGGCTATCGCGCACACAATATCTGCCCATTGGGATCGACGTCGGCTCGGACAGCGTCAAGTTGATGCAGTTGCAGATCGTCGGCGACGAACTCTCGGTAGCATGCGCCGCGCGCGAGCCGATGCCCATGACCGCGGGGGAGGATGTGCACACCCGAAATCGCATCGCGCTGGAAGTTATTCGTAAGGCCTTGCAGGATAACGACTTCCATGGCCGCAAGGTGGTCATGCCGCTGCCTCGCGAAATGGTTCATCTGAAGAACTTGCGCATGCCGATCATGCCCGCAGCCGATACGGCGGCGGCACTGCAGTTTGAGGCCAAGAGCCTCTTTCCCTTCGACACAGACTCGGCCACCCTGGAATACCTACACGCTGGGGAAGTCCGGCAAGGCAGTGAAGCGCGGCAGGAAATCATGGTGATCGCCGCCAAAAACTCGGAATTGGAGCATTACGTAGAACATCTGCACAGCGGTGGGCTGCTCGTGGAGTCGCTCGACTACGAACCTTGCGCGATCTACCGCAGCATTGAGCGCTTCATGCGCCGCAAGGAAGATGAGCAGGATGTTCATGTGCTGGTCGATGTCGGCCTTCGGCGAACGCAGGTCATCATTGGCCGTGGCAGGGAAATTGCGCTGATCAAGCCCGTCGAAGTCGGCGGCATGGCGATGCGAGAAGCGGTCTCGCGAAAACTCGGCATCACGCTGGAAGAGACCGTTGCACTTCGACAGAGGCTGGCATCGGCCAGCCCCGAGGCAGTGGTGGGCCGAGACGCCGTGCGGGAAAGTGTAGAGGACACACTTCGGCCGATCATGGAAAACCTCGCGCGCGAGATTGCGCTGTGCCTTCGCTACTACTCCGTGACATTCCGGGGATCGCGCCCACTGAGCGTACGAATGATCGGCGGGGAAGGAAACGACGCGCAGCTGATCCGAATCGCAAGCGGTGCGCTGTCGATTCCGGTCGCCGCGTGGAGGGCGATTGAGAATGTCGACTACACCGCCATGCGGATCGCGCTCCGCCGCGGGCAGATGAGCGAGTGGTCGGTTGCGATGGGGCTGTCATTGAAGGGCACCAGTCGTCATTTTGCGGGCCGGGAAGGGCGCGCCAGATCCGGTTCACCTAGTCTCGACGCTTCAAACGTGGCTACGGCGCAGGTGCCGAATTCATCAGTGGGTGCCCGCTCGGTCACCTCGGCGGTGGAGGTGGCGGGTGCGTGAACTTGAGTTCTTGCCGAAGTGGTATCCCACCTTCCGCCGCCGGCGTCGTCTGCTGGCGACTCAGATCTGGGCAAGCGTGACCATTGTAGCCGCGCTGGGCCTGCTGGGCATTTCACACCACCAGCGCGTCTACGCGCAATCGCAGGTGAATGCCGGCATAGTGAACCAGATAACACAGACGCGGACGCAGTTGGTACTGCTCGACGAGCAACTTGCGTTGAAGGCGCAGCTGAGCCGCCAAAGCGCCATCCTCGCTGAGGTCGGGCTGCAGGTTGATTTCACGCGGATTATTGGCGACCTCGACCAACTCATGGGCCCGGACATGTTTCTCATCGATTTCTCGGCACAAACCGAGGAGCAGACACGGTCCGCCCCGGCCGTTTCGGCCAATAAGTCAAACCAGGGCAACAGCGCATCGTCCTTTAACAAGGCCTCAGCAGCCAAGGTCGATCGTAACCTCAAGATCAAGCTCGTTGCAGTGAGCCCGAGTGATGTCGATGTAGCTAACTTTCTTTCCGGACTGACCAATAAACCCTGCTTCGACCAGGTAGCCATGACTTACGCCAAAGACCGTGTTCAGGGCGGGCGATTGATGCGCGAATTTGAATTGACTTTCTTAATCAACCTCAATTCACCATCAACCGAATAAAATGATGGATGACACGCGATCTCCAAGCTCGGACTGAATCGCTTACCAAGCTGCAATACTGGTTTGCAGGTGTATTGGCAGTGCTTGCGCTCGGTTTCTACTTGGTGATCCAGCGGCCAAGCACTGCCCGCGCAGCCAGCCTGCAATCTGAGCACCAGCAGCACGTCGCCGAGTTGCAAGCCGCCCAGGCCCGCGCTGCGAACCTTCCCACCATTTCTGCCGAAAATGCCGAGCTTTCGCTTCGACTGGCCCGCAGCAAGCGTCTGCCGAGACAATCGGAGTGGGCAGATCTCGTTCGGGACATCACCCGTCTCAGCAATCAGTCGTCGCTCAAGAAGTTCAGCTACAAGTATGGCCTTGCCAAGCGATCTTCGACGTTCTCGCAACTGCCAATCATGCTGGAGTTTGAGGGCGAAATGATGGACGTGTACGCGTTTGTCCGCCAGATCGAAGAATTGCCACGAATGACTCGACTCCGGGGCATAAGCATCATTTCTGACCAGAAGACCGGTCAAGTGCGCGTCGAGATGGCACTGAACACATTCTTCTCAACTGAGCCATAACAAGATGCTGCAAACGACGATCCAATCATGGCAGCGGAGCATTCAGCGGCAGGTTAAGCAGCAGCCGGGGAGAACTGGCCTCCTCGGTGCATTGCTGATCGTGCTGCTGCTCGCCGGTGGCAGAATGGTGCTATCGGACAAGGCGGCACCCTCCGTGGCACTGGCTGCGCGGCAAGGCCCGACGATCGCAGGTGCAAGCCCGGCGCCGACTGAGTCCCGGCGCGACGTAGCTGGCGCTTCGGCCGCGGTGCTCAACTGGCTGGATGCGCCGGCGGCACCGCTTATGCGGAATCCTTATTACATTCGCTACGAGATATTCCCCCCAGACGCCACAAAACCCCAGGAAACTCTCGGCGGGCGCGGATTTTGGGATGAGATTGCTAAGTCGCTCACCGTGGCGGTCGATGAGGAAGAGAAGAAGCATGAGAAGCTTCAAGACTTGCAGCGTCGCGCCAGCGAACTGCGGGTTGCGAGTGTCATGATGGGTCCGTCGCCCCGGGCCTTAATCGATGACAAGCTCGTGGGAGAGGGAGATGTCGTCGCGAACTTCCGTGTCCTCAAAATCGAGGCGCGGCGGATCATTGTCGAGGCCGAGGGCATCCGGCTCGAGATCCAGATGAAATAGCGACGGTGCCCGTTCAGACCAATTAGTCGCAGACAAAGGTCGTACAGAGGTGTCTCCCATGTTCAATCGTACCAAGGCCGCGGGGGTTCTTTTTCTGGCTGTCTCATCCGTTTATACCTTACAGGCGCTTGCGGCAAAGCCGCCAGGCGCGGTAACGCCTTCCGGCGGTTCCGGCACAACCAATGTCAAAGTGCTTGCTGCGAGTGAGGATCCATTTTCAGACGGTCCCGTCAGCCAACCTCTCCTTGATGACGCCAATAGCCAGGGCACCAGTGTCACTGCCGACGCTGTCAACGTGAACGATGAAGGCTCGGTCGAGATTCACGTCAACGATGCGTCGCTTGTGGAAGTCCTTCGGATGATGTCGATCCAGGCGCAGCGGAACATTGTTGCCAGCAAGGAAGTCGGCGGCAAAGTGACCGCCAACCTTTACGGCGTCACCGTTCGCGAAGCACTTGATGCCATTCTTCACGCCAACGGCTACGCCTACCGTGAAAAGGGTAATTTCATCTACGTCTACACCGCGAAAGAGATCGCGGAGATGGAAAAGGCTGAACGCGTTACCACCACGGAAGTCTTCCGGCTCTTCTATACCCCGGCTGCCAACGCAGCCAACATGATCAAACCTGTGCTCAGTGACGCCGCGCAAGTGTCGCTCAATCAGCCATCCAACTCGGGCATCGCGACCGGCACCGACGACACCGGAGGCTCGAGCCACGCGACCGAAGACGTGCTCGTCGTTACCGACTACTCCGAGAACCTTGAACGAGTTCGCAAGGTCTTGAAAGAGATTGATCGTCGGCCGCAGCAGATTCTGATCGAGGCGACCATTCTTCGCGCAGCACTCACAGAAGATAATGCGCTCGGCGTCGACTTCAACGTGCTTGCTGGGGTGAGCTTCCAGAATGTCCTGCTGAATAACGGCGGGCAGGTGACCGGCGGTAACACCGGCGCCAACACCGCGCCGGTGAACAACGGCGTCGGTGGCGTGGGCACCGGCAACAGCTTCACAAGTGGCGTGCCCGGCGGGCTGAAACTGGGATTTGTCAGCGATAACGTCAGTGTGTTCCTCTCTGCGCTGGAAGGCGTGACGGATACCGTGGTGCTTGCCAATCCCAAGGTGCTCGCACTCAACAAGCAGAAGGGCGAGGTGATCGTTGGTCGCAAGGACGGCTACCTCACCACGACGGTTACCGAGAGCAGTACCGTCCAGACTGTGGAGTTCCTCGATACTGGTACGCGGCTGATTTTTCGGCCTTTCATTGGTGATGAAGGCAACATCCGCATGGAAATCCATCCGGAAGATTCCTCCGGTGGCCTGACGGCTGACAATCTACCGTTCAAGATTACAACTGAAGTCACCAGCAATGTCATGGTGAAAGATGGTCGTACGATTGTGATCGGCGGTCTGTTTCGAGAGGCCACGGACAGCAGCAAGAGCCAGGTTCCTGGCCTGGGCAATCTCCCCGTCGCCGGCTACCTCTTCCGCAACCAGCGCGACCGTACCACTCGCGAAGAGATCATCATTCTTCTGACGCCACACATCATTAAAGACGACAAGGCGTTCTCTGATGCATCGGAACAGGAACTGAATGAGCTCGACAAGCTTCGAGTCGGCGTTCGCAGAGGCATGATGCCCTTTGGTCGCGAGCGATTGGCTGAATCGGCATACGAGAAAGCAAGCAATGAGATGAACAAGGATGTGCCCGACCGCGAGAAGGCCCTGTTCTTCCTCAACTGTGCGACGAATCTCAATCCGAAGTTTACCGAAGCACGTGCCCTCCAGGAGCGCATCACCGGGCGGCAACTGTCGGCTTCGGATAACAGCTCCGTGCGCTCGTTCATCCGACGTCAGATTCTGGCGGAGAAGGATATGCCTGTTCCGACCACGCTACCTTCCAGCGTCCCGATCACTGTTACGCCGCGTAGCGACTCGACACGAACGATGCCGGCAAGTCAGTCGCAGGTTCTCCCCGCGAGCGATTCGCCGGCAACCCAGCCGAGCACCCAGCCGACCAAACTCCTGGTTGGCTTGGAGACATCGCGCGTTTTCGAAGATTCAAATTCCTCCTTCAGTACTTCGGCCACTACTCCGGCGGCACCACCGACAATCGATTGGTCGAGCTGGCTGAAGTCGGCCACGGACTCGGCCGTTGCGCAGAAGGGCGTTGAGCAATCGCCGACAACACAGCCGACGATCGTCCAGGTTGACCCCGCCGAGCATCCGATCGAGCCACCGCACAACACGACATCTTTTACCGAGTTGCCCATGGAGCCCGTGGTGCCCTTGACATCGGGCGAGCCGAAGTAGTTCCGCTGTGTTTTGCTGGCAGCGTAGCCGCTTGTTTCACGTTTTGATCTGGAGATTGTTATGCGCCGGACGTTAGTGATCGCAGCACTTGCACTGTCGAGTCTGGTCGGATGTTCGCAGACAAAGCCACCCGATAACAAGAAGGCGGCCGTTGCTCATTGGAGCGGAGCCCGCGCGGCAGTTTTGTACAGCCTGGCCAACGACCAGTACAAAACCGGAAACTACGACAAGTCGCGCAAGACGGTGATGGAAGCGCTTCGGATGGCTCCGCAGAATGCCGATCTGTGGGTGCTGTCGGCGAAGCTGAATATTGAGCAGAGCCAACTGGAGTTGGCAAAGCAGGATTTGGGCCGGGCCATGGAACTGGCACCGGATTATGCAGAGCCATACTACCTGCGCGGCGTGATCAATCAGCGGTGGCAGAAGCTGGAAGATGCTGCGAGCGATTACCAGATCGCAAGCGACAAAGCTCCAACCGAACTCGCATTTGTGCTAGCCCGGGCGGAGACCCTGGTTGCGATGGATCGCGCGAAGGAAGCACTGTCGCTTTTGCAGGAAAAGCAGCCATTTTTCGAGAACAACCCTGTTATTCGAGATGCAGCTGGGCAGTTGTTGATGCAGCAGAAGCGATACTCCGAAGCTGTCGACACGTTCCGCAAGGCCTCCATGCTTGCAACGGACGATATTGGCATTAAGGAGCGATTGGCCAAGGCGATGCTCTTCAACAATCAGTCGCGTGAGGCAGCGGAGCTGCTGAGCCGGCTCACCCGCGATGAACGCAACGCCGAGCGGTCGGAACTGTATGTGATGCTAGGTGAAGCATGCATGCAGGCCGATCGAGCGAGTCAAGCCCGGGCAGCGTTTGAGACGGCGGCGCAGATTAATCCTTCGTCATCGCTGGCCTGGCAGGGGATTGGAAAGGTTGCGCTGAATGCAAACGACCTCCGGCGGGCCGAAATGGCGATTCGAAAGTCGCTTGCTCTCGAGCCGGCAGACCCGCAAGCGCTGCTTCTGACGGGTTATCTACGGCTTCGTCAATCAAAGCTTGATGAGGCAATGGTAGCATTCCGAAAGGCAGCGGCACTCGATCAGGCTGATGCGGTGGCACTTTGCATGACAGGTTACATTCTGGAACGCATGGGCGACCAACAGCAGGCGATGGATTTCTACGCCAAAGCCCTTCGGGTGAGGCCGGGCGATGAGTTGGCTACACAACTGATGGCCAATATCGGGTTGAATGAGTAGGTCGGCGCAGGGGCCGTTACTGAGGAGCCAAGCCCGATAACTTGGTGCCTCACAGTTTCCTGTGAGGAGAAATGGCGGGGGGGGGG
>DDRH01000062.1:140813-141722 GCA_002343075.1 Phycisphaerales bacterium UBA2421
ACCTTTCGGTGGCTGACCGATGGGCATCGCACGCCGTCGTATTTTTGCGGTGCGTTGCAGAAGTGAGGCAGCGTTAACGCCGATCAATATTACAGGAATATCGCTTGAAAGTTAGAAGTTTCCCCATTTTCATTGTATGCCTCCTCATGGCGGGGCTTGCTTCAACTGCATCCTCCGCGGGGGTGGTTTGGCGCTCGCACCCTGACGCGCAGGCGATGATCGTCGCGGGGGTGGTGCTCTTCATGCTGGCGGCGGTGGCAGGACTGCTGGCGGTCACCGTGTTAAGAAGCAATTGCCGCGATGCCGCCAAGCGATTGGTAGACCAGATTGCTGATGGGGCGGTGGAGCGAATTCCCGTCAAACAGTCGGAGATTCGCCCCCTTGCCAACGCAATCAATGATCTGGTCGACTACAGCAATCAGAAAGTTGCCGACGCCAATCTGCGTTTCAAGGAGCTGGAGATTCAATTGAAGGTGGCGCATGCAGAGCGGCAGCATGCTGAGGCGATTATCAAGAGCATTTCGGATGCGGTCTTGGTGACAGATCGGTTTGATGAACTTGTGCTCGCTAACGAATCCGCTGCAAAGGCGCTGCAGTTCAAGACCGAACAACCCCGGCGGACCCCAGTGGACCAGGTGCTATCCGATGCCAAGGTGGTTGACCTCATCCGCGAAATGCGGCAGAGCGGCAGCATCAACGGGCGTCGGGTTGTAGAACATACGACGGCTGTCTCGGGTGTTGACCGAACCTACAAGGTCACCCTGTCATGCGTGGCGGATGAGGCACGCTCGGCCGAGAGCAACGAGCCTGCCGGGGTGGTGTGTGTGCTGCACGATATGACGCGCGAAAAAGAGATCGCGCAAATGAAGAATGATTTTGTGAGTCACGTCAGCCACGAACTGCGCACGC
>DDRH01000062.1:141862-195973 GCA_002343075.1 Phycisphaerales bacterium UBA2421
TCAGCCACGAACTGCGCACGCCCCTCGCCAGTATTCGGGCGTATGTTGAGATGCTGGTAGACGGCGAAGCGACCGACGAGAAGACCCGACGCGATTTCTACGAGATTATTCAGTCGGAGTCGAATCGCCTGGGGCGATTGATTGACAACATTTTGAGCATCAGCCGGATCGAGTCAGGGCTGGTGAAGGTGAACAAGCAGCCGATCAGCCTTAGTGTCGTGATGAAGGATGCAATTGAAGTCATCGCACCGCAAGCCAAGACCAAGAATATCAGCATCGAAGAGCGTGTTCCTCCGGCGTTCTATCAGACGCTTGCCGATCGGGACATGCTCTATCAGGCGTTACTAAATCTCATGAGCAACTCGGTGAAGTACACGCCCGAGGGCGGCCGGCTCATCATTGAGACCGTCGTGGATGAATCAGCGAAGAAGGTGGTTGCCAAGATAACTGACAATGGGGTTGGCATTCCGGCAAAGGATCTGCCCATGCTGTTTGGCAAGTTCTTTAGAGTGGAGTCCAACAACAAGATGGCCAGCGGCACCGGCCTTGGCCTTTCGCTCGTAAAGCACATCGTAGAAGGCGTGCATCAGGGAAGAGTGTTTGTGACCAGTGAAGAAGGAAAAGGTAGCACGTTCGGCTTCGAACTGCCGCTTGTTTAGAGATCAGATGGGAGAAAGCTATGTCGCAGCGAACCATACTCGTCGCAGATGATGAGTCACACATTCTAAACGTCGTATCGTTGAAACTACGCAACGCGGGTTTCAAGGTGCTGACGGCGAACAATGGCCAGGAGGCATATGACATTGCCACCGCCGAACATCCCGACTTGTTGATTACGGATTTTCATATGCCTCAGTTGTCTGGGATTGAGCTGTGCAAGAAGTTGAAGGAGTCAGCGGCAACTGCAGGCATTCCGGCCATCATGCTTACGGCAAGAGGCTACAACCTTGAGCCGGGTGATACCGAGCAATCAGGGATTAACCAGCTAATCAGCAAACCCTTTAGCCCGCGGCAGTTGTTGACTGCGGTGAATGACGTGCTTGGGATTGCAGCCTGATTAATCGCAAGGAAGGCGATTCGGAGTCATTGACGATGTCCAGTGCGCGGGTCAACAACAGGATCGAGCCGATTGCGGGTAGCCAGCTGGCACCAGAGGTGCTTGCGCGGCTGGCCGAGCGAGCACGTGCGAGCGGGATCATGTTCGCCGCCGCATTGCCCGACGGCACGGTGTACTATGCTGACGACTGTTGCGCGGAACTCTTCAAGGGGTATGCTGCAGGGTTGATGCAATCTGTCGGAAAGCAGGCATCGGAGCAGCACGCGGAAAACGTGTCCGTTGACCGACCGAGTGCTGAGCGAGCGTGCGAGATCGTCCCGGGAGTGCTCACGGCGGCCGAGCCGTACTCAGATCGGAAGGGTATCGATGGCTTTATCCTCGCGGCGGCGAAATCGGTCGACTTTTCGTTGAATGACCCTGTCATACGCCATGCGGCTCAATTCGGGCTTGAACTGAATTGGCTGAATCGCCATGCGCAGGTGTTGCCTGGCTATGGCCCCGAGGCATTGTCGTGCCAAGTGCAGGTTCTGCGGCAATCCATCGAAGACTGCGCCTTGATCAACCGGCAGAAGCGGGAACTGGAGTCGCTTTCGACGCAGTTGTCAAACACCTATGAAGAGTTGTCGCTGATCTATCAACTCTCCAGCGGGATGAAAGTCAATCGCGCGCCCGCGGACTTCTTCAGGCAGGCCTGCTCCGACGTGATGGGGGTGCTGGACGTGCGCGGGATGGGTGTGGCGCTCCGAGGCGAAGGTGCGTTGAATCAGCCTCCGACCATCTTCGGCGAGATTAATCCGCAGCCCGGTGAACTCGACCGGCTTACGCAGTATGTGATGGACTGGTTCGAGAGTGGGAAAAGCGTACTTCTGGTCAATCATCTCCATCGCGACCCGGCACTGAGCTTCTTCGCAGCCTCGGCACGACAGTTGCTTGCTGTGCCCCTCACGCGCGGCCGACAGCTACTCGGATGCCTCTTCGCGATGGATAAGCGCGTGGATGAATTCAATAGCGTCGATAGCAAGCTTCTGGGAAGCATCGGCGACGAGTCGGCGGTCTATCTCGAAAACACCAGTCTGTTTGAAGATGTGCATGAACTTGTAATGGGACTGCTGCACAGCCTCACCTCTGCCGTTGATGCCAAGGATGCTTATACCTGTGGCCATAGCGAGCGCGTGGCATTGATCAGCAGGCACCTTGCGCTTGCTGCAGGCATGTCTGAACAGCAAGCCGACCGAATTTATATGGCGGGTCTGTTGCATGACGTCGGCAAAATCGGTGTACCCGAAGGTGTGTTGCAGAAAACGGGCAAGCTGACAGCCGAAGAGTTTGAACAGATTAAGCGTCATCCAGACGTCGGCGCGCGCATTTTGCGAGATATCAAACAAATTGAAGACCTGATTCCCGGTGTGCTTCGCCATCATGAGAGATACGACGGAAAAGGCTATCCCGGCGGTCTGGCAGGGGATGCCATTCCTCTAATGGGAAGGATCATCTGTCTTGCCGATTGCTTCGATGCGATGACCTCAAGCCGGACCTATCGCAAGGCGTTGCCCGTAGAAGTCGCCCTGATGGAGATCCGCCGTTGCGCGGGCACGCAGTTTGATCCGATGCTGGCTGATGCGTTCGTTAAGTTTGAACCTGATGAACTTAGGGACCTTCTAAAGAACCATTCGGTATCGCCCCGCCGGATGTTGGCGCAACAGCCTGCACTTCGTGCCGCTTGAACGACTGCGAGAGACTGTTATGGCAGTAAAATGTGATGAATATAACAAAGTGTGCGTTCTGACACTCGCAGGTGATCTGGCGGGCGACGAGAACACGCTCGTGCAGAACCAGATGGAAGCGATGATCGAGACGCGCCACCTTGCCGATTTTGTCGTTGATTTTGAGAAATGCCATTTTATCGACAGCAAGGGCCTTTCCACCCTGCTCTGGGCCAAGCGGCGGTGTGAAGACCTCTTTGGCCAATTCAAGCTCGCCAATCTTGACGACAACTGCCGCAAAATCCTTGAAATCACACGACTTAGCCATCGTTTTGAGTCGCACAACGGCCTCGAGAGCGCGCTGAAAACGATGTCATAAGTAAACGCCCGCGGGTGACACGCATTCGCGGCAAGATAACCATGGTCGCCACTACAACAGCACGAAAACCTCTTGGCCAGCTCCTGCTCGACAGCGGGCTCGTCACCGCTGAGCAGCTTGAACTCGTGCTGCAGGAGCAGAAGAAGCACAACCATCAAAAGTTGCTTGGTGAGCTGCTGGTTGAATTGCAGATTTGTAGCGATGACCAGATCACCGAAGCGCTGGCGAGCGCCTACGGTGTACCTTACGCGCGCATCAGCCCTAAACTGGCAGATGCACAAACGATCGCACTTCTTCCAAAGGAGTTTCTTGAGAAGCATCAGGTACTTCCGCTGTTTCTCGTCGAGAACGTGCTGACGGTTGCCGTCAGCGAGCCGGCCAATCTCTTTCTTCTCGAAGAAATCGAACGAATCAGCGGGTTCTCGGTGCAACTCGTTGCGGCGACAGCGCGTGATATCAAGAGCACCTTGCAAACCTATCTTCCCAATGACAAGGTCTTTGTCATTGATGAGATCATGGACGATGCCAAGCTCGAAGAGTTCACGCTCATCGAGGAGAAGATTGAAGACATTGGCGATCTGAAAGAGGCGGCCGGCGATTCGCCCGTCATTAAGCTGGTGAACTACATTGTGTACACCGCTGTTCGGGAGGGTGCCAGCGACGTTCACATCGAGCCCAACGAGAGCGCGCTTCGAATTCGCCTTCGAGTTGACGGCCGACTAGTCGAGAAAATGCGACCGCCGGCGATGATGGCGTCGGCGGTCGCCAGCCGAATCAAGATCATGGCCGGCCTGGACATCTCCGAACGCCGCCTGCCCCAGGACGGCGGCATTCATGTGATGATGGATAAACGCCCGGTCGACCTTCGTGTGAGCACGATGCCGGGGCGCCACGGCGAGAAAGTCGTCATTCGTATCATCGATAACGATAAGGCGAGCGTAAATCTGGAGAAGCTCGGCTTCGGCGTCGATACGCTCAAGGAATGGCGGCGACTCATCAACCTCCCACACGGCATCTTGCTCGTCACCGGGCCCACCGGCAGCGGCAAGACGACGTCGCTCTATGCGGCGCTCAAAGAGATAAATGTTGATGATGTCAACATTTGCACGATCGAAGACCCGGTTGAATACAACCTTGCAGGTGTGAATCAGTTTCAGGTAAACGAGCGAGCCGGCTTTACTTTTGCCAGCGCGCTCCGCTCGCTATTGCGGCAAGACCCCGATGTCATCATGGTGGGCGAGATTCGCGATGGCGAGACCGCTAGGCTGGCGACGCAGGGCGCGCTCACCGGGCACATGGTGCTCAGTACACTGCACACCAACGACGCGCCCGGCGCGATCACCCGGCTGATTAACCTTGGCATCGAACCCTATCTCGTGGCAGCGAGCGTTACAGGCGTTCTAGCGCAGCGGCTGGTGCGCAAGCTATGCCCGCAGTGCCGTCAGCCGTATACACCGGCGCCGAATGAATTGCGCATTCTCGAAAGAACCGTCGGTGCCGTAGAAAAGCTCTACAAGCCTGTCGGCTGCTCTGCTTGCAGAAATCTTGGCTTTGTTGGCCGAATTGGCATCTATGAACTTTTTGCGCCGACCGACGAGATGTATGAGATGATTGCCAATGGCGCTACGCTTCACAATCTAAAAGTCATGGCCAAGAAGGGTGGAATGCTTTCGCTACGCGATGATGGCATGGAAAAAGTGCGCTCTGGAATCACCACCCTTGAAGAGGTGTATCGGGCGACCGCGTAGGCGGCGTTGGCCGCGAGTTGTATGAAGTACTGATGTAGGACGATGCCGAACTATTCCTTTACCGCTCGCGACGAATCCGGCAGCATGACTACCGGTGCGATGACCGCGGCATCACGCGAAGATGTGCAGAAGGCGCTGCGCAGTGAAGGGAAGTATCCAATCACCATCAGGGAAGCCGGTGAAGCAGGCGTCACGACGACGATGGCGCGGGCGGCAGGGGGGATCAAGGTCACGCGCAAGGAACTGATCCATCTATCGACACAAATGTCGATCATGCTGGAAACCGGCGTCACCCTCAGCGAAGCGCTCGACACGATTGGCAGGCAAGCAAAGAACCCAAAGTACAAGGCCCTTACCTCGGAACTAAGCCAGGCCATTCAAGGCGGCGGCGACTTCTCGGCGGCGATCAGTCGACACCCTCGGTCGTTCCCCCGGTTATACATCTCACTCATGCGGGCGGCGGAGCGCAGCGGGATGATGTCGAAGATGCTCCAGCGCGCGACCGCATACCTTCGCGATGAGCAGGAGATCATCCGCCGCGTAAAGGGTGCCGTGACCTATCCGGCGATCATGCTCGGATTTGCGGTCTTGACTACTACATTTCTGCTCGCATTTGTACTGCCACGCTTTGCCACCATCTATTCCAACAAGGGTGCCTCGCTTCCTGTACCCACGCGCATTCTCATGGCGATGAGTAACTTTCTCGTCCACCACTGGCTGCCGATACTCCTCGGCCTCGCGGCGGCGACATTTGGCATTTGGATGCTCATGCGATCAGAGGCGGGACGGCGCGGCTGGCACGTTGCTCAACTTAGGCTCCCGGTCTTTGGTTCGGTCTTCCGCCAGCTAAATGTCTCACGTGGGTTGCGCATGATGGGCACGCTTAGCGGGTCGGGTGTAAACCTCCTCGATTGCGTGGAGAACACCATCGACGCCACCACCAACGCCTGCTACCGCGACATGTGGACGCGGGTCTCCCAGCGGATTAAGCAGGGGAAGCCGATGAGCGAAGAACTGGGATCGACCGCTCTTGTGCCTCCCGATGTCGCGCAGATGCTGCATAGCGGTGAACATAGCGGGAAGCTCGCTATTGTGATGGAGCAAGTCGCCGTCTACTCCGAGGCCGAGCTAAAAGAAAAGATCACCGAACTCACCCGCTACATTGAGCCAGCCATGATCATCATCATGGGTCTGATCATCGGCGGGGTGGCGCTGGCGTTGATGTTGCCGGTATTCACCATGGGCAAGGTCATCGCCAGCTAAATCAACTTGCGCAAGTACTCCAGCCCTAGTCGAATCGCCATTGTCGGCTCTTCCATCCCTTCAAACTCAAGGCTCAGCCACTGGTCATAGCCCGCTGCCTTTAACAGCTTGATCTGGGCCGGAATGTCGATCGTGCCATGCCCCACAATCGCCCCGCGGAGGGCAATTGCTGTCGGTGTGGCGAACCAACCGGTTGGCGGCATGCGATCCTTCGGCCGCACATGGAAGTCCTTCACATGCGCCATCTGCGCAAACTTTGCCAGGCGCTTAACCGCTTTCACCGGGTCATCGTTTACGCAAAGAAAGTTCCCCATGTCGATTGTCAGGCCAAAATTCGCGTGCTTTGCCGCCTTAAGCAGCGCCTCCACGCGCACTGCGGCCTGCATGAAGAACCCATGATTTTCCAGGCTTGTGCGGATTCGTTTCGTCGCGGCATAGTCCGCGACCTCACGGATCGCCGGAACGACGTGCTTCACCGCATTCTCAAACGTTTTGGCGCCGCCAACCCCAGCACTATGCTCGCCATACCCGCGGGTCACATCGTGACGCATCGTCGTCACGCCCAATTCTGCGGCGATGTCGACGTGCTCCTTCAGCTTCGAAATCTCGTGCCGTTGTGTCTCGGCCCCCACCAGTAGTTCCGCGCCCACGCAATAGCTCACCACCGTTAAGCCTGCCTTTTGGGCCACCTTGACCAGCTTGGCGGCTCGTCGAATCGGTGATGCGTCGGGCTTGTAAGGATCAAATCCGGCAAACTCAACCCCCGAAACACCGAAGTCGGCGATCTGCTCGACCGCTGCTTCGAGGCTTTTGTTTCCTTCCCGCATCCATCGCCAAAGTGAGTATGTACTGACTGCGAGTTGCATCAATCCTCCAGAAACCGTGGCGCACGAGTGGTGCTGCAAAAAAGGGAAAGGCACGAACTGTTTTCACTTCGTGCCTTCGTACCCAGATGCTGTCGTGCCTCAGTGTTAACGACCCACTTCAACCAGTTCATACTTAACCAGTTCCGCGCCGCTGTTCTTCAGCATGGCGCTGACGCTACCCTTAAATGCCTGGGCGTTGAAGAACTCCTGGTCGAGCAGAACGCGCTCTGCGAAGAACGCGTTGAGCTTTCCTTCGGCGATTTTCTCGGCGATCTGCTGCGGCTTGCCGGTTGCCTTGGCCTGTTCAACCGCAAGCTCGCGTTCCTTCGCCACGAGGTCCGCAGGGACGGCGTCGCGAGTCATGCCCAGTGGCTTGGCAAATGCGATGTGCCCACCCAGGCTCTTGATCAGGTCGTCGTTCACCTTGCCGTTGAGGCTCAGAAGAACGGCAATCTTGTTTGTGATGCTGTAGATGTACGCCCCGGCCGCGCCGCCGGGGTTGTTCACCGCGACTGCCTTGCCGAGTTGGACATTCTCCCCGGTCGTCTGCGCGACGGCGGTGAGATTAGCCTTGATTTCGGCGTCTTCCATCAGATTCGCCGTCGGGTCTTTCAGCAGCTTGGCGACTGCGGCGTCGAGAATCTTCAACACCGGGTCGCTCTTAGCGGTGAAATCGGTATTGCAATGCACGCTTACCGCTGCGGCGGTTTTGCCATCGTTGGAGACACCCACTTGCACGCGGCCTTCGCTCGTGGCTCGCTCTGTGATGCTCGACTTCACACCCTTTTTGCGAAACTCTTCAATGGCCTTACCCAGGTCGCCGCCTGTTTCGACCAGCATCTTCTTGCACTCCATCATGCCTTGGCCGGTCTTGGCACGAAGCTCATTTACCTGCGAGGCAGTAATCGTAGCGGACATCATTATCTCCTATAGCTTTCAGTTGATACAAACCGCGGAGGCCCAGAGGAAGGACTGTGCTGTCCTTGGACTCTGGATGAGTCTCCGCGACCTCTGCACCGCTCGCAGTACGAATCTCTGCGGTGCAAAAACTGGAATGTTGGTTACGCCGTTGCCGCCGCCACGGTTTCCGACGGGGGCTCGATCGTGCCTGCGGTTTCGGGGGCTTCTTTGTCGCTCTCGGCTGCAAACTGCGAGCGCGAGCTGCGCTTCTTCGGCTTTTGAACCTCTTCGCCCTTTAGCTCATTGGCGCCGCGACCCTGCTTTCCTTCGATTGCCGCTTCGGCCAGTTCGCGAACGATCACTTCAACGGCGCGCATCGCGTCATCGTTGCCCGGAATGGGAAGGTCGATCAAGTCGGGATCGCTATCAGTATCGATCAGCGCGATCGTCTTCACGCCCAGCTTCTTGGCTTCCTTTACCGCAATGTGTTCGCGGCGGGTGTCGATGATGAACATCAGCCCGGGCATCTTTTCCATTTTGCGGATGCCTTCGAGGTTGGCCTTGATCTTGTCCTTCTCGCGGCCGAGCGTGCTCTTCATCTTCTTGCTGTAGTTCTCAATCGCACCGGTCTCCCAGAGCTTTTCCAACTCCTCGAGTCGCTTCAGGCGTTTGCGGATGGTGGTGAAGTTGGTGAGCGTTCCGCCGAGCCATCGTTCGCACACGAAGTGCATGCCGCACCGCGCGGCTTCTTCCTGCACGGCGTGGCGGGCCTGTCGCTTGGTGCCGACAAACAGCACGTCTTTCCCGCTGGCAACGGTGTTTTGAATGAGCTTCTTGGCGCGAAGCAGGCCTTTGACCGTTTCGCGCACGTCGATAATGTGAATGTTATTCCGCTTGCCGTGGATGTAGGGCTGCATCTTCGGATTCCACCGGCTTACGCGGTGACCAAAGTGTACGCCAGCATCCACCAATGCCTTCACCAATTCTGCCTGAGACAACGCCATAACTGTCCTTTCAACGACTTAACAATTGAAGTCGGCAGCCCGAGCGACGGCACAACGGCCAAGACGGTTCGTCGCCTTGAGGCTTAAACAAGGTCCATGAAAAGAAGATGTAAAATGCCCGCGGCGAAGAAACCCACCCTCATGCCCGACGCAGGCCCTGTTTCTTGGCAAAACAGGAAGGTCAAAGATATCGAATCTGTCCAGTTCATGCAAGCATCTCGGTAGAATTCGTTCAGGTAAGAGTTCGAGGAGGAGCCTCGCTAGGCATCGCCGTAAGTGTATTTTTGACAGATATTTATGATCGTTCCCAGCTGAGGGCTGCCCGGACCAGCGAAACAGCCTTTGTAGCCAGAATGGTCAGGGTCATTGCGTCCCACGGACCACCCGTGCGTGCTCAACGAGCGGAACTGCGTCGAGAGAGACAAAAATCTTACCGCAATAGGGATTTTACTTGAGGCTGCGCGCCGCTCCGCGTACAAAATACGGGTCGTTCACTTCGTTTCGGGCACCACATCTTTGTTTGGGAGAAAAACTATGCGTTGCAGCGTCTTACTCGCCGGGCTTCCGCTGGCATTTGCCACGTCGTCGGTATTGGCACAAGTACAGGTCGATCTTGTTGCGCTCGTTGGCGCGCCGCTCACTGGCTGGGATGGCGGGGTGGTTACCTCACTCAACACGCCGTCGGTGAACCAACTGGGCCAACCGGGGTTTACCGGTGCGGTCGTCAACGGTGCTGGAACAACTAACTTTGTCTACACGCGCGACAAGATCGTCCATGTGAACGCCAACGTCGTTTCTCCAGTCCTCACAGGTGCCGAATCGCAGGTGGGAATCAGCAATACGGGTGGCTTTAACTTTAGCCCAAGTGCCGATGGTGGCGATTCGGTCTACACGCAGAATGGACTGCTGCTTCGCGCGGGCGATCTTGCGCCGGGCTTGCCGGGGCAGAACTCGGTGTTCAACAGCCGCCCGCTGATGGCCGCCGACGGTTCGCCCTTCTGGATCGGTGGGGTGGGGCCTGCTGCCAGCACCACGACGCGCGTCCTTTACAGCGCAACGCCCGCAGGGGTCATTACGCCACGTCTGGTAGGCGGGGCCGCGGTCGGCGGTACCAACATCACCGCGACCGGACTCGATTTCGGCTACAACGTTTCTACCGATGGCAACCATTTTATCAACCGCGTGATTTTCACGGGCCCCACGGCGACCGACCAGGGAGTGGTTGTCGATGGCACGACCATCGTCGCGCGTGAAGGGAGCATTCCCGGCGGTGGGTCTGCGGCCTGGCAGGCGTTTCGCTCTGTCGATATCAACAACGCTGGCAACCACATCGTCTACGGTGACGACGCCGGCCCGACCGCAACCGATGACATCCTCGTCTACAACGGCAATGTGATCGTTCGGCAGGGTGATACCCTCGCCGGGCTGACACTGGGCACCACGATTGATGCTGCAGCAATCAACAATCTTAACCAGATTGTCCAGCTATGGGACTTACCCGGGACGTCTCAGGAAGGACTGTTCTTTGGCCATGCCGACAGCATTGGTGATTCAATTTTGCTCGGCCGCACTGGCGACCTGCTCGACGTGAATGGCGATACCGTCGCCGACTACACGCTCACGGATTTCAACGGATCGTCAACCATCAGCAACCCGATCGATTTGGGAGATGGTCCGAAGATCTACGTAGACGTAGACCTGATTCCCATCGGCGGGACTGCGGCAGTAGAAGCGATCATCGCGTTTACTGTCCCCGAACCGGGGTCGGTTGCATTGGCGGGCATCGCGGCGCTGCAATTGCTTCGTCGCCGACGGGCGTAACCGGCAACCACTGACACCAGAAGTAATAAATCTCCCCTCCTGAAAACTCGGGAGGGGAGATTTCTACCAGCCGAACCGTTCTTCTTTCCACGGGTCGCCATGCATGTGGTAGCCATTTTGCTCCCAGAAACCGGGAGCGTCGGTGGCGCGCAACTCAATTCCACGCAACCACTTAGCACTTTTCCAAAGGTAGAGTTGCGGCACCAGCCCGCGCAGCGGCCAGCCGTGGTCGGGTTCGAGGTCTTTGCCTTCCCACTGGTATGCGAGAATGCAATCTTCGCGGGTGAATTCATCTAGCGGCACGTTGACTGTAAACCCGGCCTCGCTGTGGCACATGACGAACTTTGCTTCGGGCTTTGGGCGGGCGCGCTCGATGATCGCCTTGGTGGGCACGCCTGTGAAGGTGTTGTCCAAACGACTCCAGTGTGTGACGCAGTGCATATCGCAAAAGACATCGACCGCAGGCAGGCCGCGGATGTCAGCGTAGCTTAGCTCGTATGGCCCATCGCACAGCCCAAAGACGCGCAGCCTCCAGTCGGCACGCGTCGGATCGACCTTGGGCACGTCGCCATAGTGCAAGACAGGCCATTTCGCCGTGAGTGTCTGCGCCGGCGGGGTGCGAGCAGCGGGGGTGCCTCTTTGTGTGTCGGGGCTGATGATTCGGGGTCTGCTCATAACCGGCCATTATAGGCGCGGAACAGCTACTCGAGGTAGGTGTACCCTTCAAGTCCGTTTTCATAGAACTTCAACAGCAACCGGGCTTCCTCAGTGCTGAGCTTCTGATCCTTCAAAGCCCGCTCGACTGTCTTGAACATGGCGCGCTTGAGGTCGTCGGCGTCGAACTGTACATAATTCAACACCTCGCGCACTGTGTCCCCTTCAATAACTTCATCAATGCTGAACGAGCCGGTGTCGTCAATAGTCACATGCACAGCGTTTGTATCGCCGAGAAGGTTATGAAGGTCCCCTAGGATCTCCTGATAAGCCCCCACCAGAAACACACCAAGCAGGTAATCGGTGTTGTCATAGGGATGAAGTTCGAGAACGCTCTTCACATCGCGCTGGTCGATAAACCGATCCACCTTTCCGTCGCTGTCGCAGGTGATGTCGGCAAGGATGCCCCGGCAGGTAGGTTCCTGCTTGAGCTTGTGAATCGGCATGATCGGGAACAACTGATCGATCGCCCAACTGTCGGGCATCGATTGAAAGATGCTCATATTGCAGAAATAAGTATCCGAAAGCTGCGCCTCCAGCCCGCAGAACTCTTCGGGAACGTAATCCATCCTGCGGACGATGTTGAGGATTTTCGCTGCCAGACCAAAGTAGAGCTTCTCCGCCAGGCTTCGCTGCTCAAGATTGCAATAGCCGAGGTTAAACAGGCTGAGCATGCTCTCTTTGGCGAGCTGCGCGTCGTGATAATACTCGGTGAAATTCGTCTCATTTACGCCGACAAACGCGTCAAAAAGGTTAATCACTGGCTGAGGCATGGTCTTTCGCTGCTCTGCCGTGAGTTCGACCGGGAGATCAAAGCGGTTGAACCCGCTCCAGCCGATGACGTTGAAGACCAGCACGCTGTGATATGCCACCATCGCCCGGCCCGATTCGCTGAGAATGGTGGGGTGTTCTACGCCGGCACCATCGCAGATTTCCTTGATGTGAAAAACCACGTCGTTGGCGTATTCCTGCAGGCCATAGTTAATGCTCGATTCGTAGCTGCTCTTCGACCCGTCATAATCGACGCCCAAGCCGCCGCCGACGTCGATCATCTTTAAGCCGGCACCGAGATTCTGTAACTCGGTGTAAACCCTTCCCAGTTCAATGATTGCAGCTTTGATGTTGTGAATGTTGTTGATCTGGCTGCCCAGATGAAAATGCAGCATATTGAGACAATCGCCCATGCCATGGGCGCGGAGATATACCAGTGCGTCCATCACCTCGCTGATAAACAGTCCAAACTTGGATCGAACTCCGCCGGACTCCTGCCATCGCCCGGCACCCCGGGCCGAAAGCTTCACGCGCACCCCGATACTTGGGGTGACGTTATGCAGCTTGGCGTATTTCACCAGCAGTTCCAGCTCGCTGAACTTTTCAACGACGGGGATGATGTTTTTGCCGATCTTGGTCGCGAGAATGACGGCTTCGATGAATTCATCATCCTTAAAACCATTACAGACGATCGGCGTTTCGTTGTCTTGCACGACCGCCATCACTGCCAGCAGTTCGGGTTTGCTGCCTGCTTCAAGACCGAACTTGTAGGCTTTGCCAAACCCGTGAATCTCCTCCACCACATGCCGCTGTTGGTTGACCTTGATCGGGTAGAGGCAGCGGTAGGTTCCCTTGTAATCATGCTCCCGGATGGCGTTGGCGAACGCATCGTGGAGTTTTTGCACACGGTGCTGCAAAATGTCTGTAAATCGAAGCAGGACAGGCAGTTGGATATCTCGCTCGCGGAGTTCGTCCACGAGCTTTTTCAAATCAATATTGAGTGCCGGGTTCTGAGTCGGATGAACCGCGACATGCCCGTGGTCGTTCACGGAAAAGTAGCCCTGGCCCCAGTTTCGGATGCCATATAGCCGAGCGGCGTCTTCGATCGTCCAGGTCTTAGGTTGCATGGGGCTAGCAAGGCCATTGCGGTTGCCGGCGGGAACCGAAGGAAGAACCGGCTGCGCGTGCGTGGTCATCTTTGTTTCAAACTCCAAAACGCCGGATTCCCGCCCGGCATGTGTGAATGGTATCAGGTTTGCGCACAAGTCAAGTAAATCAAAAATTTTTTGGCCCAGCGAGCACGTGCCCGCCGCCCTAAAACTTTGGCTGTTGCTGCGTGAAGCAGTGAATCGCACCGAGGCCCCAGATCAGGTCGGTGCAATCCACGCCGATCACTTCGTGCTTTGGACAAAGCGATTGGAGAATGTCGATTGCCTTCTTATCCGTCTTCTTCTTGCGAAATGTCGGCATCAGGATAGCGCCGTTCACAAAGTAAAAATTCGCATAACTCGCCGGCAACCGCTGGCGATCCACTTCTACGATGCCCGGCGTCGGGAGTTCGACGATATGAAACGGCTTTCCGTCCTGATCCCGCGCGCCGTTTAGCCGCTTGAGGTTCTCCTGCAGCGGCTCAAAATTGGCGTCGGATTTGTCGTGTTCGACGATTGTGACGATTGTGTTGTCGTTGACAAACCGCGACAGGTCGTCCACATGCCCGTCTGTGTCATCGCCTTGAATGCCGTCGTCCAGCCACACCACATGCTTCTGCCCGTAATACTCCTTCAAGTAGCGCTCCACTTCCCACTCTTTCAGCAGTGGGTTGCGATTACTGTTGAGCAGCACTGACTCCGTCGTGAGCACTGTGCCTTTACCATTGAAATCAACGGCGCCGCCTTCCATGACGATCTTGGGATAAAAGACGGGGAGATCAAGCAATTCAGCGATTTCAGTCGGCACAGCGTCGTCGTCGTCCCAACCGTCATACTTCTGGCCCCATGCGTTGAAAACCCAATCAACCACCGCCGCCTCAGTTTTGCCGCGGAGGCCCTTGCGCAGGACAAACGCCGGGCCATGATCCCGGCACCAGCTTTCGTTGGTCTTGATGTGGTAGCACTGCACGTTGTTGGTTGGGACTTTGTGCTCCTTCAAAGTCCGGAGCACGATTACCTCGTAGTTATAGTTCTCCACGAGGATGTTGACCGTCTCCCGCTTGGAGATCTCCTTGATGATGCGGCAGATGTTGGGAACGACGTGCTCGTACCGATCTGGAAACGACGCTGCCTCCGGCCGGGGCCAACTCATCCATGTCGCGGCGTGCGGATACCACTCCGGCGGAAAGCTGTACCCCAACTGATTGGGCGTCCCGCGGGTGATGACTTTTAAGGTGGCTACTTTTTCCATGCGATTACCAAAGACTGCCCACGAATGGACACGAATAAGACACGAATGAAGAGATCAGAGTACAAGGCGCTGCCAGTCTAGCCGACCCGGGTCACCGAAGTTGATGAGCACGCCTACTTTCATTCTTGTTGCGGCCATGTAGTTGAGTATCTGAGCTTCTTCCTTGCTCGTAAGCCGCTCCATTACCTTGATTTCAACCACGACCTTCTCATAGCACAGCAGATCCGCCTTGTAACGACATTTCAGTTCACGGCCCTTGTAAAAGACCGGCAGCAACACCTGCGGTAAAAATGGAATCGACCGAAGGCCAAGTTCGATCTCCATCGCCTCCTGATAAACCGCTTCAAGAAAATTCGCCTTCAGTTCATTCTGCACCGCCATCGCCGCCCCCACAATCTCATAGACTTCCCGTGCAAGAATCAGCTCCGGCACGCGCAACTCCTTTCCCCATTCGTGTTTCATTGGTGAAGATTCGTGGGCAAATCTCTACCCGATGAACCGTTTCGTCAAATCCCCATAAGCATCCACCCGTCGGTCGCGGAGGAACGGCCAGTGGGTGCGATGGTAATCCACCAAGTCCAGGTCGCATTCGGTGATCAACACCTCCTCTTCTGCCACGGAAGCCTTCGCCAAGATTCGCCCGCCGGGGGCGGCGACGAAGCTTTGGCCCCAGAACTCGATGCCGTCGGTACTAACCGGCTTACCGTCCGGGCCGAGCACATGCTCATGGCCGATTCGATTGGGAACGGCCACAAAACAGCCATTGGCGACCGCGTGGCTTCGCTGGATGACTTCCCAGCTTTCATGCTGCCACCGGCCATGCTCGGCCTTTTCCGCGGGGTGCCAGCCGATCGCGGTGGGGTAGAACAGGATCGCCGCGCCTTGTAACGCGGTCAGCCGTGCTGCTTCGGGGTACCATTGATCCCAGCAGATCAGCACGCCGATTTTGGCATACTTCGTCTGAAATGCCTTGAAGCCCAGATCGCCAGGGGTGAAGTAAAACTTCTCGTAGTAAAGTGGGTCGTCAGGGATATGCATCTTTCGATACATCCCGGCTACCGAACCGTCG
The DNA here is from genome assembly GCA_002343075.1 of Phycisphaerales bacterium UBA2421. Classification (GTDB taxonomy): domain Bacteria; phylum Planctomycetota; class Phycisphaerae; order Tepidisphaerales; family Tepidisphaeraceae; genus UBA2421. Next base: position 157,558 of record DDRH01000062.1, read on the forward strand.
GCGTCAAACACTATCGCGGTGTTGTGATACAGCCCGGAGGCGCGCTTCTCGAAGAGCGACGCGACGATGACCACCTTATGCTTCTTCGCGAGCGTGGCGAATGCTTTGCTGCTGGGTCCGGGAATTGTCTCGGCGAGCTTGAAGCAATTGTAATCCTCTGACTGGCAAAAATACTGCGAACAGAAAAGCTCCTGCGTACAGATGATCTGTGCGCCCGACCGGGCAGCGCGTTCGACGAGCGCCATCTGCTTCTTCCGATTGGCCGACACGTTTGCGGTGCAGGCCATTTGCGTCACGCCGATCTGAATCCGTCGGCGCGTACTGATTTTCTTTGCCATCGATCGTTCCTTTCCGCGGGCGAGTTTCGCCGACCGCGGGAGTTGTCACAAGTCCCGGACTGCCCGCGGTCAAGAAATACGTCGGAACTTGGGATGTGTTCGTCACTGGCAATCCGATCGGTCGGTATGGGCGTCCAGTTGCGCCGCGGCGAGCAGGGTCGATCCGTCGTCAGGAAGGGACGTTATCTCAGTGATAGCAGGAACCCCTCGATATTCGCCGCAAAATCGCCAAGCCCCGATTTGCTTCGCATGTCGGCGTCGGCGAGGCGCGTGACTGCGGCGCGGATGCCGGGCTCTCCCAGCCTTTGTGCCATCCGAATCAGCGAATCAGTTTGTGATGCAGGCCAGATGCGCAGATCCCTGGCGATGACAAATGCGGGGATTTTCTGCGCGTGTTTCAGTCGCACCCGGGTGAGTCGCTCGACCCAGATGGTCAGCCATGTCGAGGCGCGAAACTCCGTTGCGGGGTCGGTCTGGAGTAATTGCCGCCAGAGTTTGAGCGTATCGATGATGTTCCCTTCCGAGACCTTTTCGGTGAGCGCACGCATTTCCTGTTCGCGCTGAAATGCGACCGTTGTGCGGATGGCGTCCGCGGTGATCTTTCCGTTCTCGGCGATGAGTGCGAGCGTGCCCAGTTCGGTATCCAGCTTACCCAGATCCACGCCGATAAGATCGGCCAGTTGAGCCGCAGCGTCGGCCGGCACGGCGAGTTGATGCGCCTCCCGCGCGTGCCGAATGATCCACGCCGCCAATTCGGACTGCTTGGGCGGCTCACATTTGATAACCGTGCCAACTTTTGCGATGAGCTTGGCAATCCGATGGGTGGACGGCAGCGACTTACAGCGAAGCACCAAGATCGAACTGTCGACCGGGTTGGCGGCATAGTCTTCCATCTGATCGCGAAATCTGGTGATAAACCCGTCCGCGTCTCGCAGAACAACAAGTTTTCCCCCGCCAAACATGCTGAATGAGCGCAATTCGTCGAAAACGTCACCCAATTCCGCGGTCTCCCCGTCCAGGGTCACACGGTTAGTATCCTTCGGCAGTGCGGCCAGCAGGGACTTCAGGGCGAGAATCTGGAGAAATGGTTCATCTCCAACAAGCGCGTAAATGCTTTTCTGATCAGACTTTGCCATTAGCTTGCCTTATCCGGCCCGGGGAAGGATACCGTATCAAAGCCGAGTGAAAAAGCCTTGGGCACCGAGTTCATTGAATCAACCCCAAAAGAGCGGAAATGCCCGCAGTCTTGAAAACCGGTGGTCGGTCAGGTACATTTCCCGGCTCGAATTTTGGGACTGTTATCAGAGGAAGTCATGTACGCCATTATTGAAGACAGCGGGACGCAGTTCAAAGTGACCACCGGCGACCGCTTGCGGATTGACCGCCCACTTGCCGACGAACTGCCGGAGAAGATCACATTTGACCGCGTTTTGATGGTCGGCGGTGATGGCGCGGCCAAAGTAGGTGCTCCGCTCGTCGCAGGTGCGAAAGTGGAAGCCGAAGTGATCGACCGCGTGAAGGGGAAGAAGATCGACATTCAAAAGTATAAGCGCCGCAAAGGCTACCACCGTAAAATGGGCCATCGGCAGAATTATGTTGAAGTGGTCGTTACGGGAATCACTGCTTGATAGAAAGTGTTCTGTAATCAGGGGTTGAGGGGCCAGTAAAGCAACGGATTTCAATGGGCACGCGCTTGGCGCGTGCCCATTTCCACGACCTCATCGGTGTGATCCACCCTCAGTGTTTCGTACGGTCGTCCGGCTTGCCCCTCTCCCCTCGAATGCTGATTACTTTCCCTACGCCACATCGCCGCCCACCAGATGAATGCTATTTTTGCCCCGGCGCTTGGCGTTGAACATCAGCGCATGATCGGCCGCGGCGACGAGTGCTTCGGGGGTGCTCGCATGATGAGGAAAAATTGCCAAGCCGCCGCTGATCGTGAGTGTGCCCCGGCCAGTTGCACCAAGCATGGCAAAATCGGGGCTGGAGATGCCTCGTTGAAAGCGTTCAAGGATCGGGCGAATGCCGATCGGTGTGCGGCCCGCGCTCGAAGCGCCAGGGTCGATCGGCTGTCGCGGCGGTTCCTTCTCCATGAATATGACCGCAAACTCATCCCCGGCAATGCGAAACACCATATCCCTCGGCCTGCAGCATCGGCGGATCAGCGATGCGGTTTGACGCAGAATGTCATCGCCGAGTGCATGCCCATACTCGTCGTTGTATTTCTTGAAGTTGTCGATGTCGAACAACAACAGCGGCACAAGCGAAATGTTCTGCTTCGCGTCGTTGCACACCTTGCTGAGGATGTGCCGGAAATAACGGCCATTATACAGCCCCGTGAGATCATCGGTGATTGCCAGATGCTGCAGTGTAGACTGCCGCTCCTGAATGGAGATAACGCGCGTCGCCAGGTGCGAAAGCTGCGCGAGAAAGTGGCGAGCAGTTGTCTGATCATCATCCCGCGGCAGAGTGAGATGAAGACTGGACTTTTCTTCGTTGTCGGCCCAGATGGCGTGCGACAGGACGATCGATGACTCCGAAGCCGCCGGAATGGGTGAGCCAGCTTCGAGCAGATCAAGCCGCATCTTGGGGGCGATCATGGCATCGATGGCTTGCACCGCCTGCTGCATTGCGGGAGCGCGCTTGGCGCTTTGCAGCGCGTCCAGAAGCAACTCGGCCAACGGAAGTTGCAGAAGCGTTACCGCACCGGGTTGGTGCGTCGATTTCGACTTGGACTTTGACGCAGTCTGGCTGGGGGACGCGGATGGCGTGTTTGCGGTGGAATCATCGGGGGAATCATCCTTCGCGAGACGCAAGGTCGGCACGCCGAAGACCTGCTGCAGTTCGCCGGGGCTGGCGGGCGTGACGACGTAATCATCCACGCCAAACTCAAGCATTTTCCGTGATAACGGTTCGAGCGTCGGGTGACCGAACAAAAGTAGCCGGCCCCGGCCGACCAACTCGCGCAGCGTGCGAACGGCAGCCTCCGGGCGGCGCTCGATCGGCTCGGCGGCGGCCATCACGGCGCTGAAATCGGTGCCGGAAAGCTCATGAATACCTTCAAAAATCCCGGCGACGCTCTTCACCTGCGCCGTTGGGACACCCACGGAAAGGGCAGCGTGCAGTTGGCGATCCGTGTCGCCAATCAGAAGAATTTTTTCACGCACAGCAACAGCCACGAGCCCACTTCCTTACTGCTACTTCCACTTTCCAGGCAGAGAGCCCCTCGATCATAGGAACCCTGGCCAATAACGAATCGTATCAAAAGCAACTTTGAGCGATCAAAATGGGACCTACAGCATTATACGCCCCAACAGGGCGTAGCCGTATAGAGAAAACTCTGGCTCGCGAGTTTTCCGAACGAATATCCGGCTTGGGACAGCTATTCCGACCCGGGGGGTAAACTGGGCTGTTCTTGCAGCAATGCTCGAAGCTCCTCCGCGGTGAGGACTGCGTCGCCGGTGAGGCCATCATTGTAGCGGTCGGCGTCGTCGGTGCGCATGTGGGTCACCGTTTCGACCGGAGTGCCGGTCTCGGTGCCTTCATCTGGCACCTCGCTACCCGTCCCGCGCAACTCGGAAGGAGTTGCCTGCGGAGGAACATCTCGCGCCGGATCGTCAAAGCGGAACAAGCCTTCATCGCCCAGAATGCCATCGGCACCGCGTCGCGTCGCATCGACGATGGCGGCCTGACGGCCATCAGTCTGCGACAGGAACACGTCAAGGTGGCGCATTTGCAGCTTGATCAGGCTGATTAGCCCCAATTCCTCACGGAAAACGCTGTTCAGGCAGAGCACGACGGCCCGGTATGCCAACGGTCGCCGTGAAAGCTCCATCGCTGCCGCATAGGGGTCATCCACCGCGGCAAACTCAAACGGAAGGCGCGACAATGCCGTCTTGGCATGCGCGCGGCACGCCGGAGATCCGACTACGAGCACTCGTCCGTTGGGCAAAGACATGCAAACTATTGGTACACGACTCGAACAAGAGTTGGTCAATCGATGATAGCCCTCCGGCGCGCGGACGCAATCGATAAATCGTGAATCGGTGCCCCCAATCCAAAATGTCTTGAAACCCCAACCGGATAAGCGGCGTTTGCGTCGGAATAGAAGGCCATTTTGCCGCATCTTGACACGAAATGGCAGCACTCCTATTCTCAAATTCCGCCTATTCATCAGCGGCGAGCCGGCGTTTTCCCGGCGGGTTGATTAAGGAGTATCAAAATGGCCATTAAAGTAGGCATTAACGGGTTTGGGCGCATCGGCCGACTGGTTTTTCAGGCGATTTGCGACCAGGGACTGCTCGGCAAGGTGATCGACGTTGTTGCGGTGGTCGATATTGCCACCGACGCCGACTATTTCGCATATCAATTGAAATATGACTCGGTGCACGGGCGCTTCAAGCACGATGTCAAGACAAAGAAGACCGCTCCCGACGCGAAAGAAGAAGATACGCTCATTGTCAACGGCCATGAGGTGAAGTGTGTGCTGGCGACGAAAGAGCCTTCGCAGCTTCCTTGGAAGGCGCTGGGCGTGGAGTATGTGCTGGAATGCACCGGGCTTTTCACCGACAGCGAAAAGGCCAAGGGCCATCTCGCCGCCGGGGCGAAGAAGGTGATTTTGAGCGCGCCGGGCAAGGGGGAAGTCAAGACGCTGGTGATGGGCGTCAACCATGAAGAATACGATTCGGGGAAGCACCCGATCGTCAGCAATGCAAGCTGCACCACCAACTGCCTTGCGCCGGTGGTGCATGTGCTGCTGAAGGAAGGCATCGGCATCGAAAATGGCCTGATGACGACCATCCACGCGTATACAGCGACGCAGAAAACCGTCGACGGCCCCAGCAAGAAAGACTGGCGCGGCGGCCGGGCGGCGGCGATCAACATCATTCCCAGCAGCACGGGTGCGGCCAAGGCGGTGGGTGAAGTGTTGCCCGTCACCAAGGGCAAGCTCACCGGCATGGCCTTCCGCGTGCCGACCGCCGACGTAAGCGCCGTCGATCTCACTTTCCGTGCGACACGCGATTCGTCCATCGAAGAGATCGACGCCGCCATGAAGAAGGCCAGCGAAACCTATCTCAAGGGCCTGCTCGGCTATTGCAACGAAGAACTCGTCAGCACCGACTTCATTCACGACAGCCGCAGCAGCATCTACGACAGCCTGGCGACGGTTCAGAACAACCTCCCGGGCGAGAAGCGATTTTTCAAGGTCGTCAGTTGGTATGACAACGAGTGGGGCTACAGCAATCGATGTGTAGACCTGCTGCAGTACATGGCCAAGAAAGATGGGGCGCTGAAGTAGCCCGCCTGCAAACATCCCGCGGGTCAGGCAGTTGACATGCGCATGCCCCGAAGCGGTTGAAGCCGACGCTTCTACTGCTTCGGGGCTGAAGTTTGCATCGGATGGTTCGTGTGGACGAGGTGAACCGTTTTAGCGCCAGGATACCTCTTCGGGAGCATTGATGCAGTTAAGATTATTCGGTGTCGTGCTCGCCATCGCTGTGGGGGGATGTGCGTCGCGCGAGGCGGAGCTGTCCCCGGGCGCTTCCGCCACGCCGCGGGACCGCGCGCTGGCTGCGAACATCGACCGCCGGGCCGCCGATTGGCGCAACGGGGCGATTGTTTACCAGGTGATCGTCGATCGGTTTGCGCCTTCAAACAAGCTGGATGCCAAGCGCGATCTCTATCCCGCTCCGCGCACGTTGCATGCATGGAGCGAGCTTCCCAAGCCCGGCGTCAAACTCGACGAGTACGGCTGCTGGAGCCACGAGCTGGCTTTCTGGGGTGGTGATCTGCCAAGTCTGCGTGACAAGCTCGATTACATTGACTCGCTTGGCGCCGATGTGCTTTATCTCAACCCGATCCATGCCGCGTTCACCAATCATAAGTATGACGCCCAGGATTTCGCCGCCGTGTCGCCGGAGTATGGCACACGCGATGATGTGATTGACCTTGCAAAGGCCTGCCACGCCCGCGGGATGAAGATCATGCTTGACGGCGTGTTTAATCACATGGGCCGCACGGCCCCGATTTTTGTCGATGTGCTGCAGAACCCCGATAGCAAGTATCGCGATTGGTTCGTGGTCGATCCTGCCTTCAAAGACGGCTACCGCGGCTGGTACAATGTCAAGAATCTGCCGGAGTTGAACCTGGAGAATCCGAACGTCCGCAAACACCTCTGGGCGGGCAAGAACTCGGTCGTTCAGCAATACCTGCGCGACGGCATCGACGGGTGGCGGCTGGATGTGGCTTACGACATCGGCTTTAACTACCTCGACGAGTTGACGCACGCCGCGCATGCCGCCAGGCGCGGCTCGTGGGTTGTGGGAGAAATATGGTGTTACCCCGAACAATGGACACCCGCGGTCGATGGCGTGATGAACTTCTTTGTCCGCCAGATTGTCATCGACATGCTCGAAGGCAAAACCACCGGCGCGCATGCGGGCACCATCATTGGCCGGATGATCGATGATGCCGGCATCGAACCGATCCTTAAGAGTTGGTTTCAGCTTGACAACCACGATACACCCCGTCTGCGGCATGTGATTCCCGATCCAAAACTGCGAAAGATCGCGCAAGTGCTCCAGTTCACTCTTCCCGGCTCGCCCGTCATCTACTACGGCAGCGAACTGGGCATGGACGGCGGCGGCGATCCCGCGAACCGCGCACCTATGCGATGGGATTTGGTCAAGGACGGCAACGCCGATCTGCTCTGGATGAGAAAACTCATCGCCCTTCGCAAGCAGAATCGCGCGCTTCGCATTGGCGAGTATCGAACGGTCGATACCCAGAAACTCCTCGCATTCAGTCGGCAGACCGACCGCGTGGCCGAGCATGTGTTGGTGGTGGTCAATCCGACTGACAAACCCATCCGCGAACTGTTTACGCCGCGCGACAGCAAGCTCATGAGCTACGCCAGGTTGCGCGATCAGCTTGATGAAGCCGTCGAAGAAATCATGGTGGCCGGGCGCATCGAAATGGAAGTCCCTGCAAAGACAGTGCGCGTTCTAATGCCTGTCATTCCAGATGGGGCAAGTGAGTATAGTGCCTTCAAGCGCGTCCATTAGCACCAGGTGGAGAGGTTTGCATGTCGTTTATCGATTTACATTGTCATTCCACCGCGTCTGATGGCACGCTGCCGCCCGCCGAGGTCGTTCGGCTGGCCTCCAAGTCAGGCCTGACCGCGATGTCGCTCACTGATCACGACACCGTCGCTGGGCAGGCGCAAGCCGCGGCCGAGGCCACGGCGCTGGGCATCGATTTTGTAACCGGAATCGAAATCAGTGCCGAACACCCGCGGCCGGGAACGCTCCACATGCTCGGCTATGGTGTGGATCCCTCCTCGACCGTTCTCACCAGCCTCACCGAGAAACTCATCGACGCCCGCGGCGACCGCAACCCCCGAATTGTGGAAAGGCTCAACGAAGTTGGCGTCGCAGTGACCATGGACGAATGGAAAACCCAAGCTGACGGCGGGGTGCTTGGTCGGCCACAACTGGCGGCGATTCTACTTCGCAAGGGATATGTCAGCTCAATCAAGAATGCGTTTGAAAAATACCTGGGCGAAGGGGGCCTGGCCTACTTTGATAAAGAGCGGCTCACCAGTCGGCGGGCGATCGAGATGATCCGACAATCCGGCGGGGTTGCCGTGCTGGCCCATCCGGTGCAGCTGCGCAAGGAGAACTTCGCTCAGCTCGAAACGACGATCAAGCAGTTGGTCGACGAAGGTCTGGCAGGCGTTGAGGTCATTCACAGCGACCACGACGAACTCACCGTCCGCGAACTCACCCGGATGGCCGAGAAATATCGCCTGCTCAAAACCGGTGGCAGCGATTTTCACGGCGGGAACAAACCGACCATCGGATTGGGTATCGCAAATGGCAGGCGCGTTCCTCGCGAATGGTTTGATCTCCTGCTTGAGAAAGTTCGCTCAGCTTGATGCGCCGCCGACCGCATTGCGACGAATCACGCCGGCGTAGAACTCAGCACTGAGCTTGGGCGTCCGCTGCATTGTCTCGTAATTGACATAGTGAATGCCAAACCGCCTGGTGTAGCCGTGCGCCCACTCAAAGTTGTCCATCAGGCTCCAGAGAAAGTACCCTTTCACGGGAACGCCTTCACCAATCGCACGATGTAGCTGCGCGAGATGCTGCTGCAGATACATGATGCGGCCCACGTCATTCACTTTCCCTTCGGCAGTGGGCCGGTCGTTCTCCGCGCAGCCGTTTTCAGTGATGTAGATCGCTGGGACGTTCCACAACTCGGAAACAAATTTCGGCGTCCAGTACATCACCGCAGGGCCGATGTTTAGCCAGGGCATGTACATACGCGGATAGTCAGGCCCGCAGATAACCTGCGACCACCCCTTGGCAGCCTCCGGATCGGCACGCACATACACTGGCGTATAGAGATTCAGCCCAACGAAGTCGAGCGGCGACGCGATGACCTTCATCTCCTCTTCGGTAAACCTCGGCGCGTCGTCTCCGGCGGCGTGCAGATAACGATCCTGATACTTCCCGGTCATGATCGGCACGAGATACATCCCGGTGAGGTCCTGGTATGCCTGCTTCGCCGCTGCGATGTGCTCGGCCGATTCATACACCGGCACCGCGGCGGGGCTGTTTTCTGCAAGTCCGATCGGCGGGGCGTTTTTGCAAGCGGCGCGGATGGATCGCACCGCCAGCCCGTGACCGAGGACGGCGTGGTGTCTGGCTTGATTGCGGAGTTTGGGCGAGACAAATTTGCCGGGCGCAAACAGCTCGGTTTCCGTGCGATAGGCCATGTCAATGAAGCAGGCAAACTCGTTGATGGTGAAGATGCCCGCCGTCTTCTCGCCGACTGCTCTGGCAACCACGGCAGCATAATCGGCGAAGTCTCGAGCGCAGTCGGCCGACTCCCACCCGCGATACCGATCTTCGCACCATTGCGGCAGATCCCAGTGAAAGAGCGTCATCCACGGCGCGATGTCGGCGTCATGTAGGCAATCGATCAATCGGCTGTAGAAATCCAGACCCTTCTGATTCACTTCACCACGGGCGTTAGGGACGATGCGCGGCCACGCCACGCTGAACCGATACGCCTTCACGCCCAGCGATTTCATCAGCCCGATGTCTTCCTTAAAACGGTGATAGTGGTCCGTCCCACGATCGCCAGTGTGATCCATCGCGATTGCGCCGGGCCGGCGGCAGAAGGTGTCCCACACGCTCGGCCCGCGGCCATCGACGGCGGTGGCACCTTCCACTTGATATGCCGCGGTCGCGGTTCCCCATGCAAAGCCGGGGGGAAACTTGCAGAATTCGTGAGCCATAAGGCGGCTTTTATATGCGAACGATGCATGCGGTGAAACAGAGGTCACACAATGGCAACTTTCGGCACATGGCGCGCATTCCCGCCGCCGCACCGAAACCGAAAAAACCGATTACAATCGCCCTCATGACCGCCGAACAGAAGATTGTTGAGCTTCGGCTCGCCATCGAACACCACAACGAGCTTTACTACACGCACGCCCGGCCAGAGATAAGCGATCAGCAGTTTGATGCCATGTTGCGCGATCTGATCGCATTGGAGGAGGCCAATCCGCATCTCCGCACCCCCGACTCCCCCACGCAGCGCGTCGGCGGGGCACCGATCGATGGGTTTAAGAAGGTGCAGCACGCTGCGCCGATGATGAGCATCGACAACACCTACAACGCCGACGAGGTGCGCGCATTCGACCGGCGCGTGCGCGACGCGTTGCAGGGTGAATCGCCGTTGTATGTTATCGAACCGAAAGTGGATGGCGTTAGCTGTTCTCTCCGGTATGAACACGGCGTGCTCGTGGTCGCGGCGACGCGCGGCGACGGGCGCGTGGGCGATGATGTTACGCACAACGTAAAGACCATTCGAGACGTGCCATTGGTTCTAAATTGGAACAATCCTGAGGGGCAGCTAAAGAGCGGCGGGGGGGCGGCCAACGCTAAACCGCACGCCCCTGAAATTATCGAGGTACGCGGCGAGATTTACATGGATGACGCGGAGTTTCAGCGCATTAACATGCTGCAACGGGAAAAGGGCGAGGAGACTTTTGCCAACCCCCGAAACTTCACCGCCGGGACATTGAAACAGCTCGACTCGCGCATTACCGCGTCGCGGCGGCTCCGGATGGTTTGCCACGGTCTCGGGGAAGTGTCGCCACCGACGGGCGACAGCTACTTCGACATGATGCAATCGCTCAGGGCGTTTGGCCTGCCTGTGAGTGAGTTAATGCAGCGGGTCGAGAGCATCGATGCGGTGCTGGCGGCGATCGAGGCTTTCGCGCAGCGCCGCGGAGCGCTCGGCTATCAGACTGATGGCATGGTGGTGAAGGTCGATTCGCTTCGGCAGCGCAGTCTGCTCGGCGTGACCAGTAAATCGCCCCGCTGGGCTTTCGCATATAAATATCCTGCCGAACGTGTGCAGACGACGTTGCGCGGGGTCGATTGGCAGGTTGGGAAGCTGGGCACGATTACCCCCGTTGCCAAGCTCGAACCGGTGTTCGTCGCGGGCACGACGGTCAGCAATGCCAGCCTGCACAACCTCGACCAGATCCGTCGGCTGGGGCTTCACGATGGCGATTCCGTGATTATCGAAAAGGCAGGGGAAATCATCCCGCAGGTGGTGTCAGTGGTGGAATCTCGCCGGTCTGCGCAGGCTAAGCCAGTTGCAGCACCGACACAATGCCCCAGCTGCGCGACCCAGCTCGTCCGCGAGCCGGTAAAGAAGGGGATGGTGGCCTACTGGTGCACCAACCGATCATGCAGCGAGTTTCTGAAACGCCGGCAATCGAAGAAGTTGCCAGCAACATGCAAAGGCAAGAGCGGCAGCGGATGCGATCTGGCTGTCGAGAAGGTCGATTCGATGGTCGATCTGCTCTGCCCCAATCCGAACTGCCCGGCGCAGCTAGCGGCCAAGGTACGCCACTTTGCGGCGCGCGGGGCGATGGACATTGAGGGACTTGGCGATGTCTGGGCGGAGAATCTTGTAGATTTTGGGCTGATTCGATCGCTGCCAGACATTTATCGTCTGCACGAGAAACGGGCGCGCCTCGGCGAGATTAATGGCTTGGGCGAGAAGAGCATTGCTGCACTGCTAAGTGGAATCGAATCGAGCAAGCGACAGCCGCTGCACCGACTGCTTTCGGCATTGAGTATCGGTGATGTCGGCACGAGCACGGCAAGGGCGCTCGCGCGAAGATTTAGGACGATGGATGCCCTGGCTGCAGCGAGTGGCGACGAACTGCAGCGGGTGGACGACATCGGACCCGCACTCGCCGAGTCGCTCGTGAGCTATTTCCAGTCGATTCACGGCGGGCAGACAATTGCTGATCTGCGCGACCTCGGCGTGAACCTCACGGAACCGACCAGCGAAGCTGCCGGTGCGGCGCTCGCAGGGCAGACGATCGTCGTAACCGGGACGATGGAGCGATTTGACCGCAAAGAGATCGAAGACCTCATCGCACAGTTAGGCGGAAAAGCATCGGGGAGTGTGAGCAAGAAGACGAGCCTCGTCGTCGCCGGGCCAGGTGCGGGGAGCAAGCTGGAGAAAGCCAGAGAATTGGGGATTGCCGTGATCGGTGAGGACGAGTTTCTGAAGCGCATCGGCAAGTAGCGCCCGCTGTTAAGCCCGGCGGTCCCGGCAGGCCGGGGGAGCGGCCATCTTAACATAATGTTAGGGTCGAATTAATTTGTGCCGCGCCGTAAGTATTTATCAATAATGATGTTATGGCGATTTTGTGCAATTGTTCCGCGCGGAACAATTTGCAGAATTGCCAGTACGCAAGTGTCAGGCGAAGATCGAACCGAGCTTCACAACGCGGCGAAGATCGGCTAGCTGCCCGGCATGGTTGCCGTTGTGGAAGACCATCCGCATGCCGAGCGTCCATGTCGGGACTTCGGTCTGGCCGTATGGTGAGGGCGCGTCTAGTTGTGCGTCGGTTGCACACTCAAATGCAAGTGCGCAACGATCGACCGCAACGGAGAAAATCTCTACGCAACGCGCAAAGCCAGGATAAAGCCTGGCATCGGGTTTCGGCGAGGAGTTTATGCTCACCGACTCGGAATCAAACTTTCCATTTCCCCCGCCGGTGCCGTCGGCCTTGATGAAGTCGCTCTCGGGCAATGGCTTCCCGTCGAGTCGCTCAGCGGCCCGGTTGAGAACCAGCGCGAGATGGCCCATCGTCCACGCAAAATGATTCGGCACATGCTCGGCCTGAATGACGAGATTAGAGTCGTCAAAACCCTTTGCGTATCGCATGAGAAGCATGCGGCTTTGACGAAGCGATTCTGCGATCAGCTGCTGACGAGTCATTGACTTTCTCCAGGAACGAATGTGCCGTTGATACGTTGTGCGGTCATCGTTTGCCGTCAAACACAATCTTGCCGGCAATGACGGTGCCGATGCAGTGTGTCGTGTACTCGAAAGGGTCGCCGTCGTAGAGCGCGAGGTCGGCGTCTTTGCCCGCTTCGATCGAGCCAACCCGATCCGCGACCCCGAGCATCGTCGCGGCATCGATGGTGAGCGACGCGAGCGCGTTTTCAAACTTCATCCCGTTAGCCACTGCAATCGCCGCCTCGAAAAGCACGATCCGCGTCTTGGGAACATACGCCTCGTAACCACTTTGAAACGACACCGGAATGCCCGCAGCGCGAAGTTTGCCGGCGGTTTCCATGCTCACGTTTTCACTATCGCCAAACGCCCGCTTCATCGTCGGATGAATGATGACCGGCACGCCCGCCGCCTTGATCTCGTTAATAAGCAGGTATGCCTCATCGGCGAGGTCGAGCACGATGCTAATATTAAACTCATCTTTGAGCTTCAGCGCTAAGAGAATGTCTTGCGCGCGCTCTGCGGTGATGAGCAGGGGCTTTTCATTGTTGAGTACCGTCACAAGCACATCGAGCCGGAGATCCCGTGCGGGGGTTTTGTCTTCGGCCCGATCGCTGCTCGCATCGGCTGCAGGCTGCGGTTTGGCGGTGCGCTTGCGTGCGTACTCCTGCGCCTTCACAAGTTCGGCACGCAGCATCGCTATCTGCTTGGCGCGGGTGCCCGGTGATTTGCCGGCGTCTTTCAGCAGGCTTGCCGGGCCGAGGGTGATGCTCACCATCGCATCGGCTTTAAGCAGATAATCGTCAATGGTCGGCCCGATGGTCTTGATGATCATCGTCTGCCCGCTGCTCAAGGCTTCGGGAGAGGGGCCGGTATGGATCGTGGTAATGCCAAAACCGCGGATCCATTCGAGCAGTCTCTCCTGGCCATTGAACGCATCGATCGCGCGAAGTTCCGGCTGAAACGGACCAGATTTGTCGAGCAGGTCGTTGTCGCGCGGTTCGTTCTCAAAGCCCTGCAGGCCGACGATGGTATGAGCGTCGATCAGCCCGGGGGTGACGACCTTTGCAGCGATCGTTCTCACGTCATCCGGGATCGGCGTACTCGCTTCGCCGACCTGCTTGATCTTCCCTGCTTCAATGAGAATCACGCCGTCTCTGATCGGCTCGCCGGCCATGGTGTAGACGGTCTCTGCGCGGATGGCGAGATCGACCGCAAACGCTCGCGCCGTCATCGCACAGCCGAGGGCAACACAGAGCAATGGGATAAGAGCGTGATGTCCGGCTCGAAGAAGTTGAACAAGCTGGAGACGCCGCGCGAGTAGTTTCCGTTTGAGCAATCTCATTGTCCGCCTCCCAGACAGCACTCGGTAAAGAGCATCTGATCACGCCCCGCCCCATAGCCGCCGGTAGCCATCAGGCGGTCTTCTTCATTCGACCGATCGAACACGCGCGTGCCATCAACATACGTTTCCTGTACATGCGTGTAAACGCTCAGAGGGTCGCCCGTGAGGATGATCAGGTCGGCATCTTTTCCAACTTCGATCGAGCCAACTTGCTTATCCATGTCAAGCATGATCGCGCCGGCCATGGTCATTGCATAGAGCGCTCTATCGCGCTTCATGCCCGCCCGCACGCTCAATGCCGCACTCCGAAGAAACAGACGCGAATCGGTGATCGGGTCATCTGTATGAAACCCAACCAGCACGCCGGCTTCGTCGAGCACCTTGCCGGTTTCCAGTGAGAGGTCCTTTGCTTCGGGCTTTCCGCCGGGAGAATCGATGACGATTACGCTGCACGGCGCTTTGGCCTCGGCAATTTGCGGTGCGACTTTCCACGCTTCGCTCACATGATGGAGCACAACTTTGAAGCCGAACTCTTTGCTCAACCGCAGCACGGTGAGGATGTCGTCGTGACGGTGCGTGTGATGATGAACGACGCGCTTGCCGGCCATGATGTCAACAAGCACTTCAAGCCCCCGATCGCGCGACGGGAGTTTGCTTTCGTCTCCCTTGGCGCGATCGATCTTATCACGGTATTCGATCGCCTTGGTAAACTGCTCCCGCACTAGTGCCGCCGACTTGGCGCGCGTCCCCGGGAATGGTCCTGCGGCGGCCTGCCGGATGGAGTTGGTCCCGTTGGCCATCTTCACGCCCCCGGCGATCGATCCATCCGGGTTCTTAATCGCCAGATCGTCAATCGTCTTGCCGTCGCGCAGTTTGACGTAAACGGTTTGCCCGGAGAGCAGGTGCCCGCTTCCCGACATGATGTTAGCCGTGGTGATTCCGCCGGCCTGCGCTTTCTGGTAGCCGGCGTCGCGGACATTCAAGCTGTCGATGACGTGAACGTCGGGCTGAATCGGGGCCGACCCGTCGGCGGCCCAAGGCCCACCGAGATGACTGTGGGTATCGACGAGTCCGGGCATGATCGTCTTGCCGGTACAGTCGCGTTGCTCGGCACCGGTCGGGATGGTGACTTCCCCCGAGGCACCGACTGCGACGATCTTGCCCTGATGAATCACCACCGTCCCGCGGGCAATCTCGTCTCCGTTGATTGGAATCACGTGCGCATTGGTAAACGCAATCGGGACATCCTGCCCCAGTGCAAACCTGGCGACCGCGGTCACGAGCAATCCGATGGTGATGAAGCGCATGCCGAGAGTGATACCCAAAGCCCGGGTCGGCGAGCAAGTCTGGCGTTGTCGACCGCTGATCACCTCCTTCGCGCCGCCGGCCCCCGTCCATTTTCCGAACATTTCTGCTTTTGATACAGCTTGCATATCGGGCAAAATTAACTATGATTGTCGATTCGATTAACGGAAGAGCAGCAGGAGACGGTTTGTCATGGCAGTGAAGCTGAGATTAAAGCGATTGGGCCGGTCTCACCGGGCATTTTACCGGTTGCACGCGGTTGACGCGCGTTCGCCGGTGGATGGGCGCGTGATTGAAGAATTGGGCTTTTATGACCCGATTAGCAAGGATGCCGCCAAGCAGTTCGTGGTCAACTTGGACCGCTGCAAGTATTGGATGGACCATGGCGCGATTCCTTCTGAAACCGTGTCATCGCTCCTGAAAAAGAACGGTCTTGAGCATCGCATGCTTCGGATTCCGAAGCCCGGTAAGCCCAAGGTCGACCCTGCTGCCGTGAAAGCCGCCGCGGACGCCGAAGCTGCTGCTAAGGAAGCCGCAGCACCGGCCGCCGCGCCGGAAGCGGCGACAGCTTAGTGCGTAGCAGGCGGTGGGCAGTCGGGCGGACTACAACCCGCCGACTGCCCACCGCCGTCTGCACACTGTATGGCTTTACGAATCGACATTCTCACGCTTTTTCCCGAGATGTTCGGGCCGTTTTTGGGAACCAGTATTCCTAAGCGGGCTGCGGAGAAAGGGTTAGTCAGCTACCAACTGACCAATTTTCGAGACTTCGCCACCGATGCCCACAAGAGTGTGGACGGCAAACCCTTCGGCGGCGGGCCTGGAATGGTCATGATGTGTCAGACGGTGTTCGACGCCGTGGCGCACGCAGAACAACAAGACCCCCGACCGGCGCGCCGAGTGTTGCTGTCGCCGCAGGGGAAGAAGCTGGAACAATCGCTGGTGACTGAACTCGCTCGGGACGAGCGGCTTCTGCTCATCAGCGGACGGTATGAAGGGTTTGACGAGCGGATTATCGACGGCCTGAAGCCGCTGGAAGTGAGCATTGGTGACTATGTGCTCTCCGGTGGCGAGCTGGCGGCGATGGTCCTGATCGATGCAGTCGTGCGGCTGATTCCGGGCGTGCTCGGTGCCGCCGACGGCCCGGTCGATGAGACGTTTGCCGACGGTCTGCTCGAGCACCCGCAATACACGCAGCCTCGGGAATTTGCAGGCATGCAAGTTCCCGATGTGCTGCTTTCGGGCAATCACCAGTTGATTGCCAGATGGCGCTTGGAGCAGCGCAAGCAACGCACGCAGCAGCGCCGGCCAGATCTGTGGCAGCGTTTTCAAAGCAGGCTCGCGAACGAGCCTTGCGAGTGAGTGCGAGAGGTAGCGTTAGAAGAAGCGTAACGAAGAAGCAGGTGCAGCATGATTAACCAATTCATCAAACTCGTCGAAGCATCCAGCCTGAAAACCGAAGGCATCCCTCAGTTCGAGGTCGGCGACTCCGTCGATGTGCACTGCAAGATCGTCGAAGGCGAAAAGGAACGTGTGCAGGTTTTCTCGGGCACGGTGATCATGAAGAAGGGTCACGGCGTGAATGAGACCTTTACGGTTCGGCGCATCGTCAACAACGAAGGCGTTGAGCGCATCTTCCCGCTGCACAGCCCGTACATCACCAAGGTTGTCGCCAAGCGTTCGGGTCAAACCCGCCGGGCCAAGCTCTACTACCTGCGCGACCGCGTGGGCAAGGCAACCCGCCTCGCGGAAGTGCGCAAGCCGGTTAAGAAGGAACATCGGGAAGCCCGCCAGCCGGAACTTGCCGGCGCCGGGGCCTGAGGGACTGTGTTTTTGTCAAACTTCAGACGCCACGAGCATTGCAAAGCTCGTGGCGTTTTGCTTGAGTTGCGTCCACGATCTGCGTCGCCATCGTGACCGACTGAACCGGCGGTGGGGTGCGGGTTCGAGTTTCTTCTGCTTGAGATCGCACCATGCTTCAAGAATCAATCGAATCGCTGATACAATCTGCAAAATCTGAGTTCACCGACAACGACTACGCGGTGCTCGAGATGTTCAAGGGCGCGCTCAATGCAGGCACCGTTCGTGCAGCCGAGCGGCGCGATGACGGCACCTGGCATGTCAATGCGTGGGTGAAACGCGGCATCCTGCTCGGCTTCAAGATGGGCCGGTTGACCGATATGTCGCCCCCGGTGCCGGGGCTGCCTTTTTTTGACCGGCATACCTGGCCGGTCCAGCGGTTTGCTCTGGCTCGCAACGTGCGGATCGTTCCCGGCGGGACCAGCATCCGCGATGGGGCGTTCGTTGCCGCAGGCGTGGTCGTGATGCCGCCGAGCTATATTAATGTTGGCGCGTATGTCGATGCGGGAACGATGGTGGATAGCCATGCACTCGTCGGGTCGTGTGCGCAAGTCGGCCAACGCGTGCACCTGTCTGCGGCGGTGCAGGTGGGGGGCGTGCTGGAGCCCGCGGGCGCGCTGCCTGTCATTATTGAAGACGACGCATTTCTGGGAGGCGGTTGCGGCGTCTATGAAGGCACGATCGTCCGCCGACGCGCTGTGCTCTCTAGTGGGGTGATTCTGAGCGGCTCGACGGCGATTTACGACCTGGTCCGAGGCATGATCTATCGCCGCACCGCCGATCGCCCCTTAGAGGTGCCCGAGGGTGCCGTGGTGGTGCCGGGTTCACGGCCAGCCGACAACGAGCAGGCCCGCAAGTGGGGCGTCTCGCTCTACGCTCCAGTCATCGTCAAGTACCGCGATGAAAAGACCGACGCCGGGACAATGCTCGAAGACGCCCTTCGGTAGCTTAAACCCGGTGCCATCAACCCGCGCGCCAACCATCAGGTAGCGAAACTCACTCCAGTCACTTCACAAAAAAGCCCCGCCCGCAGGAAAGGTTCCTGCGGGCGGGGAGTTGGTGCGAAGAATTCGCTTGATCGCCGATGTGCCAAGGCCGAAGCGATGCCGATACGGCGCTGACGACCCGCGATCTTAGACTACCGTCAACTTACCGACGCCGACGAGCGACAAGGCCTGCCGCCAGCGCGATCACGCCGAAGGAGGCCGGTTCCGGCACGGCACCGCGAGCGACGTCGCCAGCACTCAGGCCGAAGTTGGCGGCGAGCTCGGTGAAGTCATTCAGATCGACCGCACCGGAGTAGTTGAAGTCGCCCTGATCCCAGGTGCCGCTGCTGCCGAACTGGGCCGCGAGCGCGGTGAAGTCGTTCAAGTTAACAGCGCCGTCGAGGTTTGCATCGCCGTTGCGGGTAAGCCGGACTAGCACATGCAAGTCGCCCCGGGCATCGATCGCCTGATCGGTCACGCCCACACTGAATGACGGACCGGGGTCGGCACTGGAGTAGATGCCGTCGCGACCGCTGCCCGATGCGATGGCGGCCTTGATATCGGCGATGATCGCCGCTTCTTCCGCGGCGCGGTTGGCGGGGTAGACCCGAACCAGCGCGGTGCCGACATCGATTTCCTGATCGCCAGCATTGGCCGTCACGGCATCAAGGCCGCGCAGGTTCTGGTTGGCGTTGATCACGGCCTTTGAGCCGGTTACTTGAAGCGACGTATTGGCAACGGCGGCAGCGCTCGGAGTTGCAGCATCCCCAATGCCGTAGTTGAGCACGGTCGTTCCGCCCGCCACGACGATCGAACCGGGTGCGGTGCTGCGAACCGGGGCTTCGATGAGCGTCGTCCCGGCTCCAGCGGGGGTAAATGTGCGGCCATTGAGGTTGAGCGGATCAGCAATGACCAGGGTAGCGCCCGCGGCGACGGTGGCGGTTGTGTTGCTGCCGAGGAAAGTCGGGATGTTAATCTTTTGCGTGCCCGCGCCGACGTTGATCGCTGCATTACCGCTGCTGGCCTGCAGGGTAAGCGAACCGGCACCTGCGATGACGTAGGTATTGGCGTTGGTCATGGTGATCGTGCCCGCCGTGATGGCGGTGTCGGAGTAGACGGTCCGCCCGGCGGTAATAGCGCCGAGTAGGTTTACACCCACGCCCACGCCGTCGGGAACCGAACCGTTGGACCAGTTGCCGCCGACGTTCCAGTTGCCCGAGGTATCAAGAATCCATTGATTGTCCGGAGGGGGGGTGCCCGGGCCGTCGAGAATCAGATCATCCCAGAAAGCCGACTGAGGCTGCACCGACGAAATGCCGCCGCCGTCAAAGCCTGCGAAGACTTCGACATTCACCGCGCCCACGGGCGCGTTAGCGGTGAGGGTGTACTGCGCGAAAACGAGGGGGGTGATGCCACTCTGCGGGGTGAGATCGAGTGTTGCCGGGGTGCCGACCGGACTGTTGCCCGCATCGAGCCACCGAAGCTGCAACCGCAGGGCGACGGGGTCTTCGATCGCGGAGAAGCCGTTTTCGACGTTGAGCCAGCCACTGAAGTTGTACTCTGCACCGCCAGTGATTCCGGTAACGAGTTGCGTAGCCCCACCGCCGATGGGCTGGAACGTTCGCAGCCAGAGGCCGTAAAGCCCGCCGGGGGTGTTGTTGGCCACGCCAAAGCTGGCTCGGGGAGTGGCGTTGACAGGGGTCCACCCTGCAATGTTGGTGTTGGTTTGCGTGGTTTCCGGTGGGGCTTCAAAGCCGGGGTTGACCAGCAGGTTGACCGCCATCGCAGAAGATGCGGTGCCGAAAAGTGTGGTCAGTGCCGCCGCGCGAAGCGCGTTTGCCCGAATTGCTGTGGTGTACTTCATCTCGTCCTCCAAACGTCCGCCAATACTCGTCCGTGGGCGTCGAGCGACCAATCGCTCGGCTGGCCCCGGTGCAAAAGGTAGGTATGTAACCGCTTTCATGATAAATGGTGCGCGTCTAGAGTCAAGATAATTCTTCGATAAAGGTCGATTTTCGTCTCCACGCGCGCCACGCCTCCTTACCGCGGGGGAAATGGCGGTTGACGGAGGTCGTTTCAGGCGCGATTCAGACCCCCGCCGACGGCTTTACGGCGCTGGGGACGCAATGATGCCTGTCACTTGGAATTACACAGACAGCAGATCGAACAGAATTCGCTGTCGGTCTGAAAACGAGCTTGTCCCGGTCACGGACATCGACGCCCAGCCCGGCAGCGGCGGGGCGGTCCGCGAGATATCCAAGTCGGCGGGGAGCGTCGCGCCGAATTGCGCGGCGAGGATGGTGAAGTCATCCAGATTGACCGCGCCCGCTGCATCGTAGTTAAAATTGCCCTGGCTGAATACCCGGCCGGCCTGGCCGAAACTGGAGGCGAGGATTGTGAAATCGTCCAGGTTGACGCTTCGGTTGCGCGTTGCGTCGCCGGCCAGAACGAAGAAATTCACGCTCTGGGTCACCGCCAGTGGGTTTCCAAAGAAGTCGGAGACGTTGCTAGAAACGATGGCCTGGTAATCGCCGTCGGGGAGCACGCCGTTGGCATAACCGGGGAATGTAAACCGCGCCGTGTTGCCCGCGGGCAGGTATTCGACGGCGACATTTCCCGCCGGCACGTTGGTTTCCGTTTGGAGGTTTAAGACGGAGATCGATGAATTGTTCAACGACGCGCCGACGTTGTCATTGAAGGAGACATCGACCAGCATTCGCAATGCGCCGCCGCCGCTGGGTGGCGCGCCGTTGTTGTTAAACACTCCGCCGGTTGTCGATGGTGCAACGCTGTCGACCGTCGGGCCGGTCTCGAAGAATGAATAATCGACGCGGGCCAAGTTGTTGCTGGTGAGGTTGCCGTTGGCGGCGTTGCCGGCGAACACTGGGTTAACCACCCCGGCGGTGGCGAAATTGAGCCGGTCGCCAGGGGCGGTGGTAGGGTTGCCGCCGCGGATATTCAGTGCGGCGGTGGTGTTAGGTCGGACGTAGACCGTATCGGCACCCGATCCGAGGGTGAGAAGGACGCTGTTCATGTTGCTGAACACAACCGATCCGCCGACACCGAAAAAATTGTCACCGGCGAACGCGCCGATGCTGTTCGGGCCGACGTGCAGCGTAGTGGCTGCGGTGGAGTTGTTGGTGGATTGGCTGATCGCATTCCCCGGCCCGGCACCGCCATCGAGGGTAATTGGCCCGCGTATGGCCGTCGAAACATTGACTGGCAGGAAGACGGAATCGGCTCCTGGGCCGCCGTTGAACGCAAACGATTCACCCACCGCGACGGCGGTGATGACCATGTTCTCGTTGCCGGAATTGCCGTTGAACGTCGATTGTTCGACGTTCTGTTTCGGAAGTACCAGGTTGTACACCCCGCCGACTACGCGCGAGGCCGACAGTCCCGGGCCGTCAACCCCGTAATTCCACCCTTCGCTCGAAGGGGCCAGCGCGTTCTCAATGACGAATTTGTCGGCGGAACCGCCTTGCCCGTCGAAGTTGAACGTCCCGATGGCGATATTGGCCGCGAGGTTGCCATTGCCGAAGTAGAGTTCGTCGTTTCCGTTGCCGCCGAAAACGGACAAGTTGTTGCCGCTCTTGAACTTATTGACGAAGAATCGATCCGCACCGCTGCCGCCGGTGAGCGTGATGCCGGTGGTGTCATTGTGTTTCCAACTGATTGTTGCAGGCGCTAGCCCGGTAAGCTGCCCATACGGAAAGCCGCCAATGGTGACGTCGTCGAGTATCGCGGTGCGGGCGGAGGTGTCGCCGAGGTTGTCTACATGAAAGTTGTTATGGCTCGGCGGATTCTGGAGCGTGAGGTTGCCCAGGACGGATTGGGCACCGTTGGACGCCCCGCCGATCGCGTATGCGTCGATTCCGCCGGTGGTGGTGAGATTCAGATCCCGCTCGGTCGCGCGGATCAGGACGCTGTCTGCGCCGGAGCCGAACGTCACGTTGGCGGAGATCTGGTCCCTATACCGGATCGGCGCGGGCGCCAGGCCGGTCCACTCCGAATATGGGTTCCCGCTGAATGTGGTGGATTGTAGCATCGCCGTGCGCCCGACGGTGTCTGGGCCGTTGTTGATGGTCACAAGGACCGGGCTGAACGGACTGCTGATCGAAACCGGCGCGGTGATGCTCTGCACGCCGTTGGTGATGTTGCCGACGGTCACGCCGTCCAACCCGCCGAAGTTGACGATGTTCAGAGTTTCGTCGGTGCGCGGAACAGTGACCGTGTCGTTGTTGCTTCCGGTGATGATGGTAACCGACGAGACGTCGTTGCTGTCGAACCGGACAAGCCCCGGTGCCATTCCGCTGACGGTGTTGTATCCGCCGGATTCGTCGATGACGATGTTTCGGATGATGTTGTTGCCGTTGTCGTCGAGCGTGAGCGTTGTGAACGCCGGCGTGTTGTCGATCGTTATCTGACCGCTGATAAGTTGCAGCCCCTGCGCCGCGGGCACGCCGATGCGGATGAAGTCGTTGGAACCGGCGTTGTTGACATTGAACGTCTCGGTCGAGATGACGAACTGGCCGTTGTCGACCCCTGCGCCGCAGGTGAGATTGATCGAGGCTACGTCCTCGTTGTCCCAGAGAATTCGGGCCGGCGCCATGCCGATGAGGTAGCCGAAGTTGTTGACGCGATCAACGTTCCAGGTCCGCGCGCCGGTGTCCGGGCCGTTGTTGATGTTCAGCGTCGTTAACGAAGGATTGTTCTCAATAGTAACATCCGCGTCAATGCTGCGGATGCCGTTGGTGCCGTTGCCGATATTGACCGTATCCGCGCCAGCGGCGCTGAAGAGAAAGATCGGCTGATTCATAAAGGTGCTCTGCACGTTAACCGTGTCAGCGCCGGTGCCGGTGGTGAGGTTCAAGAACTCGATGTCGCCAGCGTAAGAGAACCCGCCCCAGCCGGGTCGATCGAAGCGGCCGGACGTAATCGTGTGCGTTTGCGCCGTGGCCTGGTTGTTGTCGTAGGCGAAGAGCTGATCGCTATCGTTGCCGCCGGTGACATGTGTGTTGCCGCTAATGAAGTTCAGATTGCGGCTGGCGAAGCTGAAATCCAGAAAGTCATTACCTCCTTCACCATTGAGCGTGGTGGGAATGCCCTCGTTGCTTTCCATTCGGATTGTGTCATTGCCGTCGCCTGCATTAACGACGATGCTCGTCACGTCGGTACGCTGATAGGTGCTGGTGAACAGGCCATCCATGTTGGTGCCGGGGACATCACGGCCAATATCAATCGAGATGATGGCGGCAGTGCTGATGGCCTGGACGATGATCAGGTCGTGGCTGACGGGAAACGTGGTGGCACCCCCGCGGATGGTTAGAACCTTCGTCGCCGGGTTGACGACCCCATAGAACGTGCCAAAGCTCTCCGGCGCGACGACGTTGTAGTTATACATATCCCCTAACGCCATCGTGCTCACCCGGCTGGGAATGTAACGCTGGCCGGTAGGGTAGCGGGCGGCGCCGGTGTCGGCCTGCCCGGAGTAGGTCACGCCACCGGTCGTGTAACTCTGGCTCGCGGGGGCGGTGTGTACGGCATAGCCACGGTCTTCTCCGCCGTTGCCGGAGTTGAAACTCGTAAACAATGCCTGAGCCCTGGGCGAGTTGAGATAGTAAAGCTTTCCAACGCTCTCCGAGGTGTCGTTGGCCGCATTCGTGTGGTCGGCTCCGGCGGGGCGGAGGTAGTCATTCGGATCGGTACGCCATCGCAGATTAGTATAGCGGTCCTCAATGCCCAGCGCGTGCTGAAGCTCGATTGTGACAAGGCTGAAGAAGTCGGATTTTCCCTCGGCGACGCCGCCTACCTGCGCCCGGCTGGTAAAGGCATTCACGATGAAACCCTGAAACTCCGTGTGTTCGTACGGCGTCGGGTCGATGAAATAGCCTTCGGCGTCCTCGACGGTGCCATTGCCGTTGCGATCGGCTCCCCCGCCGAGGCTGATTGAGCTTGTTCGTGGTTTGTCGCCCAGCAGCGTGTCGACGCCCGCGCTGCCGCCGGTGCCGTCGACTCCACGCCCAGCCGCGGTCACGGTCACGTCGAGTTGGTTGTTGCCGCCGGATTGATTGAAGCCCACAATCACCCGCCGCCACGCATCAAATGCCGCTTGCACGACATTTCGCGCGTTCTCCGCCTGCGTGCCGTACGTGGCGTTAAAGTTGTCGGTGTCGTTAAGAGAGGTTCCACGGTTTGCCCACCGCAGCCCGAGTGAATCAACCTCCGGCCCGCCTTCGCCGCCCGGGGGCACATATTGCGGGGCGATCCTGTCGCCGGAGTCGCCCGCATCAGGCATGTGCGACATACACAGCAACTGTCGGCTTTCGAGCGTTTCGCATGCGGCACGACGGAGACAGGTTTTTCGTGAGCGGTTGTGGGTTGCAGTTTGCATATGGCTCCAATCGGGCGTTGAGTAGACAATTCCAGGCAAACAATTTGCCTCGGCACACAGAGGCGCCAACGGCGCACACCGGGGCCACAATTCAGCAGAAATGACCGGATGCCCATCTGTCGGTGGCTGAAAGAAACGTCCTCCGTCGGCAGGATCAGATCTCTACGCAACCAATTCGTCTGCCAGGCCCAAGTCCTTCCTTGCGTCAATCTTTGATCCGTCAGATGGCAGCTTCACAGGGATCGGCGGCGAAGGAAGAGGGGCGGCGGGCTGGCCGGGCACTTCAGCCGGTGTTTGGCGGTGCGGCAGGGCTTCGGTTGTTCGGGGGAGTTCCGTCGCGAGCGATTGGCCGAAATTGACCGCCAAGTCGGTGAAATCAGTCAGCGTCACGTTTCCATCGTAATTGTAATCGCCGGTTGACCAGATACCCGAAAAGCCAAAGCCCGCAGCGAGGCGGGTGAAATCGGGGAGCGATACCGCGCCATCGAGGTTGCTATCGCCGCGCAGGGTGTGGCGGATCAACACGCTGGTGCCGTCGACGCTCACGCCGGAGAACAGACCACCGGCACCACTTAACACATCGGATGCCTCGGCGTAACCGACCCCCGTCCCCTGCGCCAAGGCGGCGGCGGTGGAGTTGACCCCGGGGCCGTTCCATGCGCCGCTGGCATAGCCGCTGATGACGTCGGCCTTTACCTGGGCGAACGGCGAGTTGGCCGCGCCGGTGTAATCGAGAACGAATCGGCCGCTGGCATCGAAGTTCGCGGCCTTGGTGGGCACGCCTCCGAAGAAGACCATGCCTCGATTGGTGGTGGAAGCCGCCTGATTGATGGTGTAGGTCCCGCCTGGGATGCTCAGCACGCTGCCCAGTCCATCGGCGCGAACCTGCCCGGTATTGCCGCCAATGTTGGAACTGACGACGAGCTTGGAACCGGCGGAGGCCGACAGGATACCGTTGTTCGTAAATGCCGTGTTCTGGATCAGGATCTGCTGACCCGCACCGCCGGTCGCTTCGGCGGTGATCAGGCCGTTGTTGATGAGCGTCGCAACTTGGCTGTTGGAGATGATCATTTGACCGACAGATCCCGCCGCCGTACGCACCACGCCGCTCGGGCCGATTGTCACAGTTCCCGCCGAGCCGGTCGCGAGGCTGAGGGTGCGATTTCCACCGGCCGTGCCTTCGGAAACCACCATCGAATTGAGGGTGTAACCCGGAGCGATTTGCAGAATTGTGTTGCTCCCGGAAAGTCGCGCGGCCGAGAACGATGTGGTCCCGGTGATCAGCACTCGCGCGTCGGTGACATTCAGGACCAGATCGCCAGTGATCGCGACGCTGTTGAGCGTTCCGCCGCTGGTCGTCGTCACCAGATTCGCGCCCGCCGTTTCGACGAGCACGCCATTGTTGATCGTTCCCCCCGCGAGTCGCCACGGGCCGGTTGTGCCATTAAGTGTGAGCGTGTTGCCCGTGTTCGTGATGGTGCCGATCACGTTTACCGTCGACGCAGAAGTAGAGAACGTTCCAATTCCCGCCGTGGCATTGAAGCTTCCACTGATATTAAACGTCCCGCCGGTGCCGGTGATGGTGCCGGGATTGGTCCAGGTTGAGGAACCAACGGTCATTGCGCCGGTTCCAGTCGTCTGCAAAGTGCCGTTGTTGGTCAGTGTGCTGGGCGTGATCGAAATGTGTTGACCGGCCGCATCGGAACTGATCAGGCCATTGTTGATCAGGGTCGAAACCTGGCTTTGGCCGATGAGAATCTGGCCGACCGATCCCGCGCCGGTGCGCACCACCGCCGACGGACCAAAAGTGATCGTTCCACCGCCGCCGAAACCGAGATCAAGGCTGCGATTTCCACCGGCCGCTCCTTCCGAGATGACAAGTGAGTTGAGCGTGTAACCCGCCGCCATGTGCAATCGCGTGTTGCTCCCCGAAAGTCGCGCGGCGGTGAAGCTGGTGTTGCCTGTGAGTAACACGCGCGCGTCGGTTGTATTCAGAATCAGATCGCCGGTGATCGCCACGCTGCCGAGCGCGCCGCCGCTGCTGGTGGTCTTAAGGTTTGCGCCAGCCGCCGAAATGATCGAACCGTTGTTGATCGTACCACCGGCGAGTTGCCACGAGCCGGTTGCCGCGTTAAGCGTGAGCGTGTTGCCGGTGTTGGTGATCGTGCCGGTCACGTTCACCGTGACGGCCGAAGTTGCAAATGTACCGATTCCCGCCGTCGCATTAAGCGTTCCACCAAGGTTGAACGTTCCGCCGGTGCCCGTGATCGTGCCGGGATTGGTCCAAGTTGACGAACTGACGCTCATCGCGCCGGTGCCCGCCGTTTGCAATGTTCCGTTGTTGACCAGCGTAGTGGGCATAATCGAAATGTGCTGACCTGCAGCGTCGGAACTGATGAGCCCGTTGTTGATCAGTGTTGAAATCTGGCTTTGCGAGACGAGTAGTTGTCCGACGCTTCCCGCCGCCGTTCGCAGGACTGCCGACGGGCCGAAGGTGATCGTCCCACCGCCGCCGAAACCGAGGTCGACGGCGCGATTTCCACCGCCGGCTCCTTCAGAAACCACCAGTGAATTGAGCGTGTATCCTGCCGCCAGCTGCAAACGCGTGTTGCTGCCAGACAACCGCGCGGCGGTGAAACTGGTGTTGCCTGTGAGCACTACTCGCGCGTCGGTGGTATTCAGGATCAAGTCACCGTTGACCGCCACGCTTCCGAGTGTGCCGCCGGAGCTGGTCATCACAAGGTTCGCACCGGTTTCGTTAATCGCGCCATTGTTGATCGTTCCGCCGATTAGATTCCATGAACCGGTTGTGCTGTTCAGATTGATCGTGTTGCCGGCGTTGGTGATTGTTCCGAAGGCGTTCACCGCCACGGCCGACGTGGTGAATGATCCAATCCCTGCCGTCGCGTTGAAGGTTCCGCCGAGGTTAAAAGTGCCCGCTGTTCCCGTGACCGTGCCGGCGTTGGTCCAGTTGCTTGGTTGCGCGGTCATCGTGCCAGCGGTGATTTGCAGCGTTCCGTTGTTGGTGAGCGCGCTGTTTTGAATCGAGAGATGCTGGCCGCTCCCTTCAGCGCTGATTAGCCCATTGTTCACCAGCGTTGTGACCTGAGTTTGCCCAATAAGCATCTGCCCGACCGAACCCGCCGCCAGGCGCACGACCGCCGACGGGCCGAACGTCACCGTTCCACCGCCGCCGAAACCGAGGTTGACAGTACGGTTCCCTCCGGCTGAGCCTTCCGAAACGACCAACGAGTTGAGTGTGTAACCAGCGCGCATGTGCAGGTTTGTGTTGCTGGCCGACAATCGCGCGGCGGTGAAGCTGGTAGTGCCATTGAGGACCACATTGGAATCCAGGGAATTGAGCAGCACGTCGCCGGTGATTGCGATGTTCGAAAGCGTTCCGCTGGAGTTCGACGCCAGCAGTGCCGCGCCACCGCTGAATGCAAGCGTTCCGCCCGACAGCGTGCCGCCGGTCATTCGCAGATTGCGCGAAGAAGTAATCGTCTGCACCGCCGGCGTGCCGGAAATGGTAATGGTTGGGCTGCTCCCGGTCGCACCAATGACGGCGGTATCGGCGGTCAGCGGCAGGGCATCGCCGGCCCAGTTGAACGGATCTAGAAAGTTCGTTCCGTCACCACTCGGCCCGCCGTCCCAATTGACCATTGCCAACATCCGGCGTGCTTCGAGCGGCTCGCACAGGCTTCGCGCTGAGGTCTGCTTTACGGCCTGGCGGACGTACTGGTGGCGTTTGACAAGGTCGTGGCCACGGCGGTGGTGGATTACGGTTCGCACGGTTCTCCGATCGGGCGTTGAATAGACAGCTCCGGGCAAACAACTTGCCACGGCACACAGAGGCGCCGTACGCCAAATCGAGGGCCAACAATTCTGAAAATTTTTTCGCTTGATTCGACCGGGGGGTGCTGTGATACGGGCGCTTCAGACATGGCCTAACTTTTGGGTCGAAACCACACCCGCTTACGAAGCAACGCAGGGATTGGGAGGCGAGTGTCGATCCCAAACGCCGCCCAGCGCCGGCAGAGATGATCGGTGCACGAAGTTGCACGAGGAGGACACGAACGCATCTTGTTCCTCAATCGGTGCTCAACTCGAGCGCATTCTTGGGGGTGCGTGGGTCATCGAATTGCCGGGGCGACTCATCGCACCTTCAACAGTGGCATCGGCGGGCAGCGAAATGGCCTGCGGACCACCGCGGGCCACAACCGACTCTTGCGGTGGATCATCCCGGCGGATGAATCCTAGCGGCTAAATCGTCAATGGTTCATTCCGGCGCGGCGGTTTGAGGAAGGGTTGTGCGCAATTCGAGCAGGCTCTCCGAAAACTCGGGGTTGATGGAGGCAGCCGAGGCGCGAGCAATGCAATCGTCGAGAATCGAAGCCGCCTCTACCTCGCGGTTTAGCGCGACGAGGCTGATGGCCACATCGCGCATGCTGCTCAGTGTGTCGGGATGATCCGGGCCAAGCTGGGCGGTTCGGGTTGCAAGCGTTTCCCGGCGAAGCAACAGTGCGTCGGCGTGTCGGCTGAGGTCGTGATAGGTCTCAGCCAGAGCCTTCATGCTTCGCAGCGTGTCGGGGTGGTCTGAGCCGAGCAATGCTCTGCGTTTCAGCAGCGTCGTTTCCCTTACCTTGAGCGCATCAGCGTGGCGGTCGTGAGCGGTATAGCTGTAGGCGAGATTGTGAGAGGCGTCGAGCGTGTCGGGGTGGTCGGCACCGAGCAGAGTGGTGCGGCGGGCGAGCACCTCTTCTCGAATCGCAAGGGCCTCCTGCGGCCGCCCGGCATGGGTGTAACTGATCGCAAGGTTGTTCATCGCCCACAGCGTCATCGGATGATCGGTGCCGAGCTTGAATTTCGCGAGTGTCAGGGTCTCTTCGCGGATCTTGAGGGCGTCTTCGTTTCTTCCCACTTCGTCGTAGCTTAGACCGAGTCCATTCATCAAAGGAATCGCGCCGGCGTACTCGGCTCCGAACTTGCGCCGCATGATTGCGAGCGATTCCTCGCGCAGATTGAGTGCGTCGGTTTGCCGGCCGGCGTTTTGATAGCCCATCGCCAGATTGGTCATGCCCGTGACCGTCAGCGCATCGTCAGGGCCGAGCGTCTTGCGCATCAGCGGAAGCGCCTCTTCCCAAAGCGCGACGGCTTCCGAGAAGCGGCCCTGATCATCGTAGCTGTTGGCGAGATTGTTCATGCTGACCAGGGTCGCCCGATGTTCCGGGCCGAGTTTGGCCCTTTGCTGTTCCAGCGTTTTTTCCCGTAACCCGATTGCATCGGTCAATCGACCGGAAGCGGCGTACTGGTTTGCGAGGTTTGACATGCACGCTAGCGTGTCGGGGTGATCCGGCCCTTTGTGCTTCGTGCTCAGTGCCAGCGCCGCCTCAAACTGCTCGGTGGCGGTTCTTGAATCGCCGAGGTACCAGAATGACAAACCCATCGTCTGCCGCAATCGTGTTTCAACCGACGGCTGATCCTTGAAGCTGCTTTGGACAAACGGCAGAGCCGCTTCAACGGCTTTGCGGAGCGTGACATCGTGCCCAAGCCCGCCTTCCTGCCCCAATGGCCGGGCCGCAGCCAGAATTCGGGACTGTACGAAGTCAAGCACCGCCCGTGATTCGGCGTCGCGCGCTTCGGCGGTCTTCTTAGCGGAATGCTCTGCTTCGGCGGCGGTGGTTGCGAGCATTCTGGCGCGGCGTTCACCGAGAAGGCCCCATGTTGTACCGATAACACCCGATATCAGAAGGAGCAGAATGGCCGCCGTTGCCAGCACTGGCCCTTTGTTTCGCAGGATGAACTTCTTCACGCGATATCGGGCTGATGGCGCGCCAGCCGTCACAGGCTCGTCGGCTAGATATCGCTGTACGTCCATCGCCAGGCCGTTGGCGGTTTCGTATCGGCGCGCGCGGTCCTTTTCGAGGCACTTCATCACGATCCAGTCCAGTTCCCCACGCAACTGCCGGTGGAGCGCCGGGAGCTGGGTGCCCCGGCGGGCCGCAACCTGCGCCGCGGTGTTACCTACCGCCGCCGAGAGCCGCGTACTCGGCCGAGGCGGGTCAACGTCGCGAATGATTGACTGAATCCGGGCGTATCCCGCCGATCGCAGCGTGGTCGAGTCGAATGGCAATGTGCCGGCGAGCAATTCGTACAAGATGACGCCCAGCGAATAGATGTCGGTACGTGTGTCGATGTCAACAGCATTGAGGTCGGCCTGCTCGGGCGACATGTACTCGGGCGTGCCGATCAACTGGCCGGTTTCAGTGAACGCCGTGTGCTCGGAGATGCAGTGCTGGGTGGCCTTGGCGACGCCGAAATCGATCACTTTCACTGTGGGTTTGCCGTCGAAGATTGCGACGAGGATGTTTTCCGGCTTGAGATCGCGATGGATGATCGCTTTCTGATGGGCATGCTGGATCGCCTGGCACGCCTCGGAAAACAGCGAAAGCCTTTGACGGACCGTGAACTGATGTTCGTCGCAAAACCTCGTGATGGGAGTGCCGTCGATGTATTCCATCACGAAGTAGGGGCGGCCCGAAACGGTCGTGCCGACGTCGTAAACTGCGGCGACATTCGGATGGTTCATCGCAGCCAGCGCCTGTCGCTCAGACTCAAATCGTGCAACCACCTGCTGGGTGTCCATTCCGAGCTTGATCAACTTTAGCGCGATGACGCGCGCGATATCCTGCCGCTGAGCCTTGTAGACGATGCCCATGCCCCCTTTTCCGATTACCTCCAGCAGTTTGTATGGACCGATGACAGCACCGGGCTGTTCGCCCGGGAGTTCGTCGGGTGGGGCGGCTGGCGAAAAGAGCGAGACGGGGGCGAGGGTTTCGCCCGACTCGCACGCATGCTGCGCTAGCAGTTCCCGCACTTCCAGAGCAAGGGGCTGATCATCGCCGCATTCCGACTTTAGAAAGGCATCACGCTCCCCTGGTGCCAAATCCAGCGCCCGCTGGAAGAGTTGCTTTGCAGGCCAGTAAGAATCGCGCGTGGACATGTTGTGCCGAAGGGCTTGCGGGGTCAGTGAATTCGACGGCGCAACCAGGCGCGGGCGAACTCCCACTCGCGTTTGATGGTGCGCGGCGAAAGGTTCATTACTTCGCCCGTCTGCTCGACCGTCAAACCGGCAAAAAAGCGCAGGCGAATCACGTCGGCGGCGCGCGGATCCTTTCGCTCCAGAAGCAGTAACGCTTCGTCAAGTGCCAGCAACTGCTCTGTATCATCGATCAGCGAAGGAGAATCGGCCGCGATGCCGGTCAGGGTCAAACTCACGCGTTGCCTGTCACCGCCTCGCTTGAGGCGTCCGCGGCGGCGCGCGTGCTCGATGAGCGTCCGACGCATCGCTTCGGCAGCGGCATGTACAAACTGCCGCTCGCCCGCCCAGTCGATCTGAGCTTGCCCGTAGAGTCGAAGATAAACCTGATGCACAAGCTCTGTGGCGTGCAACGTATGGCCGGCGCGCTCTTCGTGCATCAACTCCTGTGCCATCGCACGCAGTTGCTTGTATACGCTGTTAAATAGCGACCCAAATGCGACCTGGGATTCACCCCGCGTCCGAACGCCCGGCGGCGCGGGTTCAGCTTCAGAAGAGGCGAACGGTCGATCCGGGTGCATGCCCGCATCATACCCGAGTTTCGGCCCGCCGGGGCGGCGAATCAGGCGATAGCAGTGGCAGCCAAACCCCGCGGCAAACACCCAACGATGTCGCCCAGCCGGCTTCTAAGTTGCTATCAATAAGGGGGTTATGAAGTTATCACGGCATTTCCCGCGCGACACCCCGCCCGCCAACTGCCACACTGCCCGAAGCGGCGCGACCGTCGCTTCTCCCTATTGCCGCATGCCCAACGAGGAAAGTAGCACCGACAGGACTCGAACCTGTGACCCGGGGCTTATGAATCCCCTGCTCTACCAACTGAGCTACGGTGCCGAAACAGGCGTATTACTTTACATGCACAGCGGGCAGATTCAACTGCGGGACCGCCGGCGGGAACTCACGAGCGCCATTGCAGGCAAGATCACTGTAATGCTCGGTTCGGGCACTGGAGCGGCGGAGGTGGCGGTGCGTGCAGCGGGCAGCGACTCACCGAAACTGCTCGCCAGGATCGTAAAGTCGTTGAGTGAGACGACTCCGTCGTAGTTAAAGTCACCCGCGGCCCACGCGGCGTTTGTGCCAAAGCCGGCGGCAAGGCGGGTGAAGTCGTCCAGGTTCACATCGCCGCTCAGGTCGGCGTCGCCGGAGATGGTGAATCGGACGAGCAGGCTGGTTGCATCCACCTCCTCGCCCAGAAACGATGCCGGCAAACCTAACTCACTTGCTTCGGCAAACCCCAGCGCCCTATTGGGAGTGACCGCGGCAAAGGCGCTGGTGATGCCGATGCCATTCCAACTTCCAGAGTTGAATCCGCTCGCAATCGCGTCGCGCACCGCCACAATCGGGGATGCTCCGCTGTAGTCAATGACCAGCGCGTTGTCTGTGAGTTCCAGGTGCCCGTTGATCACGATCGACTCAGCCCGAATGACGCGAGGCTCTGCGGCATCCATCAGCACGACTTGTCCCCCGGGTGCTACTGAAATCGACGACAAGTGTTGGGAAGCATCGAGCATAACGAGCCCGCCGTTGACCTGCAGCCCCGCGCCGCGCAGGTCTGCCGTGGTTCTAAGCGCGCCGCCGTTGACGCGCACAATGGAGCTCGGTGACGAAAGCACCTCGCCATTGATCTCAGTAGTGCCTGCCCCGGCGATGGTCAGCATCGATCCATTCGCGATTACAAGCCCACCATTGAGCGTGAGCTTTGTGCCGAGCGCCGTGCTTGCAGTCGTATGGTTACTGAGAGTCGTTAAGATATTTATGACGTGCGCACCCTGATTCACGTTGATCGCTGCATTCCCGCCGGAGACGTCAAAGGTAACCGATCCAGCCCCGCCGATGGTGTAGGAGATGGCACTGTCGAAAGTGATCTGGCCAACCGTCACGGCGGTTGCAGTGGAGATGATGGTGGGTGTCTCGATGTATCCCAGCAACCGAGCGTGCGCACCGGTTGCGTTGGGAATGGCTCCGTCGAACCAGTTGGCCGCGGTGCCCCAGTTGTTGCCTGCTGCGCCGTTCCAACCCTGACCGAGTTGCAGGAGTGCGAATTCGTTCGCGTTAAGATTTGCGTTGCCGTCGAGGCTCGCGGGAACCTGATAGACCATGGCGCCCCCGTCGGGGTTGGCGAATGCGCCGACTGCAAGGTAGATCTGAGCGGGAATGAACCCAAACTCGCCGAGCAGGTCGAGCGTTCCTTCGAGTACTCCGCCGTTCGGGCCGGTGCCAGCTTCAGTGGCACCGGTGGTGTCGAACCAGCCTTCCCAGTCGTTGCTGTTCTCGTCCGCGAGGTATGCGTCCCACTGAGCAACCTGCCCGGATTTGGCCCAGTTGGCATTGACCATTGCTCCAGGGTTTCTGGCTAGATAGATGAAGTGGTCATTGCCTTCGCCGGCGTCCTGCGTGGCGAGATAGATTTTGCCGCCCTTTCGGGCATAGTGAATCTGCATTCCGCCGTTGGCAGCGATCTGGGTTGCGCCGGCATCGAGCACGCCGTCCATGACAAAGCCGCCTGGGTTGGGCTGCGGTGCACCGGTTCCGGCTCCAACCCACACATGTTGGATATCGGTGCGGGTGAGATTTCCTTTGGTGTCGGTCGCTTCGACGTAGTAGTCAAGCAGTTTGTTGGTAATGCCCGCGATCATGGCTGAGTATTCGTCCGCCCTCACTGTTGGCGCCAGGATGTTGCCCGGCGAGGTGAGCGAGCGGACGGTCATGGGCAGGCTGATCCAACTCCCCACCTCGGCACCACCGGCGTACGTTTCGTTCTGTATCGAAGCGAGAGAATTGTCCCCGTCGACGTCAACGCGATACTTCAGTGTCACGCTGCTGAGGCCGCTAACGTCATAGGCGTAAGTCCACACCTTAAAATCGCTGCTCTCGCGGGTGGAGCCGAATTCGTACTCTCCCGGGTTGTAGGCGTCGCGCTGTGGGATGAACACGCTCGGCGGTGTGGTTTCGTTGGACAGATTGCCTGCGGTCAAAGTGGAACTGACAGCTGCGACAGCCAAGTTGCTTCCGCGGGTAACATTGCTATCCCAAATCTCGGTGCCGTCCCAGTACCAATGGTCGCTGGCCATTGCCTGAGTCAGATAATGCCAGCCGCGTTCGGCATTGCTACCTGTATTGTTGATGACATTACTCGCGATGGCAGGGCCGAGGATGTCCTCCGCGGTGTAAACGCGGTTTTTGGCGGCGGTCAGCACGGCCCAACTGTTGCGGTCGGGCGACCACCCGGCGGCGTTAGGGTCGCCGAGCCATTTCTTAAACTCGGCATCACCATTATCAGCGCCGGCCCAACTTCCACTTTCAACATGAATCACCGCGTTTTGCGGGACGGGAAAGCGCGAGAGATAATCCTGAACCGTTGTGACGTTGTAATTCGGGTTTCCATTAGCCCAGTTGACCATGTTCTGGAAATTAGAGTGGTAGTACGCGTCGCTGCCGCCGCCAAAGTTATCGCCGTCGTGATGCAGCATGACGTACATGGGGCGGGAATTGTCGGTGTTGAGGTGACGGTATTGATCCATCACGGTTTGATAAAGGAATGCTCCATATCCGCCGCGACCGTCTTCATTACCCTCGTAACGTGCCGCAGGGACGGCGACGATCTTGCTCACCAGCCCTGTGTTTGGATTAACGTGCTGTACCCAGGCGGGCTTGTAGCCATCGGGCGCGCCGACTTTGCTTGGTGCCCACAGGTTATTGAGTTGCACCCACGCTGCCGGAGCGGGGTTGATCTGATCGGCCTTGTTGGGCGCAAACAACCCCGAGGCGTTTGTGTGGGGGTAGGTCTTGCTGGCGCGGTCAATGTGGATGTTGTCGACCAGTGTCCATTCGATGCCCTCGGCCTGTAACCACGGGACCATTCGCTGGCTGAATGCGGTTTCGGCGGGGAAGAACCCCTTGGAATACGCGCCGCCGAACGTGCTGGCCATCGATTGTTTGTGCATGCGAATCTGCATGCGGATATCGCGTTCATCGAGCAGCGGGGCGAGCGCGTGGTGATACGTGAAGCCGATCATGTCCATGCGCGTGTTGCCCTGCGCCGTGGTCATCGCCTTAGCTTGTTGGTAGCCCGCCTGCCAGTTGTTCCACATTCCGCCGTTGATGCCGAGTTGTTGAAGCTTGTTCAGGTTCTCGACGAGCGAACCGGAAAATGAGACTTGAGCGCCGGCGTTCGGGAGCACCGCGGCGGTTTGGACGGCATTTCTGGGCCAGGTGGTGTAGGGACCGAATCGCTGATTATGCACATCGTACAGGCTGAAAGAGTAGCGGCTGGCGTTCTGAGTCTGCTGGATGTTCTCGCCGGGGAAATAGATCGGTTGATGCATGTGCCAGAGGAAGCCCACCTGCATTTTCTCGGCCAACGCAGATGAGGTGAGTGACAGAACGACAGGCAGGACGGCAGTGCCGAGCACGAGACTTTTCATCGCTGTTTCCTTCTGCGCAGAGCAGCAGTTGAAACGGTTAACCCTAGTCTTTCGCGATGATAAGACGCCCTTAAGGGATGTCAAGATTGATGATGCCGACAAAGCCCCAGCTCAATCGTGCTGGTCGCTGGGCCGAAGGAGCGCAAACGCGACGTTGCAGGCGACGATTCGGCGGCCGGGGGGGCGCGGGTCGGCCGAGCGCGGTCAGATGGAAGGGATCAATTTGGAGCAGCGTGCAGAGGTCGCCTGCTAGGGCCCGATTGCCGGGCTGCCACGTTCACCGGTTCGTAGGCGGATGCAATCTTCCAGGTTGAGGACGAAGATCTTGCCATCGCCGATCGAGCCGGTGTCGCCGCTTCGGGCGGCATGAACGATTGCTTCAATTGCAGGTTCGACATAGGCGTCGTTCACCGCTATCTCAAGTTTCACTTTCTGCACCAGGCGGATCTGCACCTCCGCGCCGCGATAGACTTCGGTGTGCCCGCGCTGCCGGCCGCACCCGCGGACATCGGTGACGGTCATCAGGTAGACTTCACGTTCGTTGAGTGCTGCCTGCACGGCTTCCAGCTTTTCGGGGCGTATAACTGCGACGATTAGTTTCATTTGGGGTTCCTGTCTCAGAGCTCGTTTCTCAAATCCTTCCGGTGTCGACACCGATCGACCCGCACCGCACGCCGGAAGCTGATCTCCGACGGCGGTGGGGTCACTTGGGTTTGGTGGATTACGTTTCGACGCGCGCTGTCACGGGCGTGCCTTTCGATGCAGTGGAGAAAATCTTCTTCAGTCCATCGACCATGGTGCTGGGGTCGCCGCCGCGGAAGCGAAACTTGTTTCCTTGAACGGTGGTGACATAGGGGTAAATGCTCTTAAACTCCGCCGCCGCCGCTGGCTTGCCGCAGAGGTCGGACCAGACGGTGATGAGGTCCTTGGTGGCCGGGCCTTCGACGACGACGCTGAAACGCTGCGCGCCATCGGATTTATAGGCAGGCGCAACGCCGATCTGGGCTGCCGCCGAGCCGACGCCTACATCGCCGCCCATGGTGAAGCCTGCATAGGCTTCCATTCCGTGTTCGCCGATGTCGAGGCCCTCAAGCTCTTCTTCCTTGCTCACGCGAATGCCGACGGTGAATTTGAGTGCCGCCCAGAGAATTGCACTCAGCACGACCACGGTTGCGCCGATCGCCGCAACGCCGATGAGCTGGCTGGCAAACTGAGCGCCGCCGGCCTTATCGCCGAAGATCCCGACTGCCAGCGTGCCCCAAACCCCGCACACCAAGTGGACCGAAAGCGCCCCGACGGGGTCATCAATCTTGAGCTTGTCGAACGAGACGACCGAAAGCACCACCAGCACACCGGCGATCGCACCAATCAGGACGGCGCTCAGGGGTGCCATGAGATCTGCCCCCGCGGTGATGCCGACGAGGCCGGCGAGGGCGCCGTTGAGGGCCATCGAAAGATCGGGCTTGCCGCCGACGATTTGCGATGTAATCAGGGCGGTGATGGTTCCCGCTGCACCGGCGAGGGTGGTTGTGACGAGTACGAGTGAGACGAGGCCCGGATCGGCCGATAGCACCGATCCGCCGTTAAACCCATACCAGCCCAGGAACAGCATGAACACGCCCGCGGTGACCATCGGCATGTTGTGGCCGGGGATCGGCCGCACCGAGCCGTCTGCGGCGTATTTGCCGATCCGTGGGCCGAGGAAGAGAATGCCGATCAGTGCCGCAAATCCACCGGCAGCATGAACAATTGTCGAACCGGCGAAGTCATAGAATGGGGTTTCCATGGCCTGCAACCAGCCGGCGCCCCACTTCCAACTGCCGATCACAGGGTAGACGAATGAGGTGAAAAGAATCGCGAAGATAAAAAACGGAATGAGCTTGATGCGCTCGGCCACCGCACCGGACACAATTGTGCACGCGGTCGCGCAGAACATCGCCTGGAAGAGAAAATCGGTCCAGTAGGTGTAGCCGGCGTTGTAGCCGGGGGTCAGCCCGTTTTCGGGAATCGCCAGGCCAGGCGTGAAGGAGCCGATCCAGTTGGTCACCGACCAGCCCTCACCGGGATACATTAGGTTGAAGCCGATGGCGCAATAAGTAATCACGCCGATCATCGGAATAACCGTGTTCTTGGTTAGGATGTTGACGCAGTTTTTCGCGCGACAAAGCCCCGCTTCCAGGGTCGCAAAGCCGAGGTGCATCAGGAAAACCAACCCGATGCAGAGCATCATCCATACGTTGTTAACGGTGAAGGTCGGCGTCACTTCGGGTAATGCTTCGGCCGCCTCCGCGGCGACGGTTGCGGTTGCAGTGGCGGCATCGGCGGG
>DDRH01000062.1:196103-212034 GCA_002343075.1 Phycisphaerales bacterium UBA2421
CAGTGGCGGCATCGGCGGGGGGGGTGTCCTGCGCCGATGCAATCGATACAAAGCATAACAGCCCAAGCACGAGCGAGGCGGCGATCAGACCGGCCTTGCTTTTTTCTGAACCCAAAGACATGACACTGTTCTCCGTTAATGACAAGCCGAGACCCAAGGCGCCGGCGGCGCGCATGATCCGGGCAAGCCCCAAGGACTTACGGATGCAAAAATGAACGAACGACGGTGTAGGCTAAAGCAATGCCTGTGCCAATTCGGTCTGGTCGCTCATTCCTGCCGCGCCGCTGCGCAATGAGGCAGGATCGTCTTCTGATTGCTTAATTGCGCGGCAATACGTCTCTACACATGACTTCCCCGCGGCAATCCCTAAACTCCCGCGGGATGCAGCCATTCGTCAAGCTCGCCGATCCCGCAACCTACGTCGCCTGCAAATGGGACATGCGGACCGATCACGAGGCGCGCAGCTACTGGATACCATTCTTTAAGACCCACGTCCGTACGATTTTGCGGCTTGGGGGCGAGGTGCTGGCAAATCTGGGCCTCGGTGCCGATGAAATCGAGCGCCGTACCCACCGCTGCACGGCTGAATTTGATGCGCGCTTTGATGAGTTTGCCGCCCGCCCGCAGTCCATGGAGCGCGTCACGATTCTGACGCTGGATGCCTGGCGCGATCAGTTACTGCGCGGGCATGGGTTTGACGATCCATTTGAGATGCTCAAGCAGCGGGAAAACGAAACCGTGTTGCCCATGTTGCCTGTTGTGCTGCGCGAATTGGATTCGCACACAGGAGACGATCAGATTCTCACCGCCGTTAAGGGCGTGTTTGCAGGCAACATTTTTGATATGGGTGCAGCGGCGTCTTCGAAGCTGATGCTGGAAGGTGGGCTGGACTTTTTCACCACCCGAGCCAATCTGCCGCCGCGACCCTGGTTGGTGGACGATTTCGACGCGCTGCGACAATCGCTGAGCGAGAAGCAATACAAGAAGGTGGTCTACTTCATCGATAACGCGGGTGCCGACTTTCTCCTCGGTGCGCTGCCGCTGATGCGCTATCTCGCCCGCCGGGGGACGAAGGTTGTTCTTGCCGCCAACGAAAGGCCGACGTTGAACGACATGACGGTGCACGACGTACGCGACTGGTGGCCGAGAATCATCGCCGCAGCAGGCTGCCTTGCCGATTTACCGATCGAAATCGTCAGCACAGGCACCGGCGAGCCGCTGATCGACCTGAGCAGTGTGAGCGATGAACTCAACGCCGCTGCCGAAGATGCCGATCTATTGATTATTGAAGGAATGGGTCGAGCCATCGAAAGCAATCTCGACGCGCAGTTTGCGTGCGATGCACTCAATATTGGCATGATCAAAGACAGCATGATTGCGAAAGTGAACGGCGGGAAGCTGTATGACGTCGTGCTGCGGTTCCGATGACGCTGCCGGCGAGTTTGTTATGGGTCGCAGGTCACAGATTGACCCTTGCGCATGACCGATCTACCATCGGAACAGGATTAGCAAAAGAAGGACACGGATGCTGAATATCGATCCGACAAACGTAAGCCCTCAGTTGATCAACACCGCCGCAAGGCAGCTTGC
This sequence comes from Phycisphaerales bacterium UBA2421, assembly GCA_002343075.1. Lineage (GTDB taxonomy): Bacteria > Planctomycetota > Phycisphaerae > Tepidisphaerales > Tepidisphaeraceae > UBA2421. Next base: position 197,694 of record DDRH01000062.1, read on the forward strand.
CACTCCGGCGGGCGTGACGACGGGCCGGCCAGTGCCATTGAACATGCCTATGGCCGCCCCAAGTCAGGGCGGGATGAATCGCTACCGAGAGATGACGCTCGAAGAAATGCTGCTCGAAAATCGCGTGGTTTTTCTCGTGGGTGAGATTAATCACGTTTCGGCAACGCGCGTCATCATGCAGATGCTTTACCTGCAGAGCGTCAAGAAATCAGAAGATATCAACTTCTACATCAACAGCCCTGGCGGCGTCGTCGATGACACGCTCGCCATGTACGACATCATGAACTTCATCGATTGCGACATTGCCACCTACTGCATCGGCCGCGCCGAGAGCGGCGGGGCAATCGCATTCATGGCGGGCAAGAAGGGGAAGCGATTCATCCTTCCCAATGCCAAGGTCATGATTCACCAACCCTTTGGCGGGGTGTATGGGCAGACTTCCGACATCGAGATTCAGGCCGAAGAGATTCTTAAGACCAAGGAAACGCTCATCAACATCATCAGCAAGTGCACGGGGCAAGCCCCGGAGAAGGTAAAGGAAGACAGCGAACGCGATCGTTTCTTCGACGCCAAGCAATCCGTTGCGTACGGCATTTGTGATGAAGTGATCGGGCTTGAAGAGGCGACGAAGGCTATCGAAAAGAAGTGAGGTCGTTCGCGCAGCCTGGTATCCAAACTGACGCGAGTCGGTGAGGCTTGATTCAGTGTGCGTGATCGAGACCGCCTGGATTGACGCCAGCGCCTGACGATCATTGAGACGTTGGTCGCTGAACATAAAAGAGAAGAGTGAACATGGCTCAAAATGCACTAATCCCCATCGTGATCGAAAAAAGTGGCCGCGGGGAGCGCGCTTACGATATCTACTCGCGTCTGCTGAAGGATCGCATCATTATGCTCAACGGTCCGGTTACCGATGAGTCGGCGGCGGCGATCATTGCGCAACTCCTTTTTCTCTCCAACGACGACCCTAAGAGCGACATCCACTTTTACGTCAATAGCCCCGGCGGGAGCGTGAGTGCAGGGTTTGGAATTATTGACACGATGAAATTCCTCCGCTGCGACGTGTCGACCACCTGCATCGGCATGGCGGCGAGCATGGGCGCGTGTCTGCTCGCAGCCGGGACGAAGGGCAAGCGCAATGTACTGCAAAACAGCCAGGTGATGCTCCACCAGCCGCTGCTCGGCGGGGTGTTGCAGGGGAGCGCGACTGATCTTGGAATTGAAGCAGCGCACATGATTCGCCTTCGCGAGCGACTGTACAAGCTGATGGCCGACTACACAGGAAAGAGCACCGACACAATCCATCGCGATTTTGACCGCAATCGCTGGCTTTTTGCCGAGGAAGCGATCGAATACGGCTGCGCCGACAAGATTCTCGACAGAGCGCCGGCAATCACGTCGCGAGCGGGCGATTTGGATTCCGACTGATCAAATTGCCGCTGCGGTAGTTCTTGCTGCAATGCCGTCAAGGTGAGGGTGAATCATGAGCTACAGGCTTTCAGGCGGTCCCTCGCGCGTCGGTGTCTATACCTGTATCCTTGCGGCGGTGCTGGGGGCGGCCGGCTGTGGAAGCCCTAGCAAGGCGAACATCGAGCTTCGGAAGCAAAATCAGGCGTTGCGCGACGAAATCGAGGCGCTCAAGCGCCGCCAGACGGCCGACGCCGCGACCATCGTGGCACTCGAGAAGTCGGGCGTGATGTCGGATCAGTTACCGAAGCATCGTTTAGACGAACTTTTCACCACGGCGGGGATTTCACTGGGTAAACTCACCGGCGGCTACGATCGCACGCCCGCCACCCCCGGCGACGACGCCATTCGCGTGCAAGCCGCGCCGATCGATCTCGCCGGCGAGCCGCTGAAGGCCGCTGGCGCGTTCAAGGTCGAAGCCTTTGATGCCGTTTCGTCCGGCGTACCTCAGAAGATTGCCGAGTGGAACTTCAGCACTGCCGAGGCCAAGGCGGCGTGGCTCGGGCAGGTGTTTCAGTATGGCTACCTATTGACATGCCCGTTCGAGACCCTGCCTGCTGGCAAAGAGCTGAAGCTGCGCGTCACATTCATCGACGCCCTGACCGCCCGCGAGTTGACAGCCGAAGCGCCGGTTGTGTTGGCGCGCTGAGGAGTTCGATCGCACCGCCCACGCTTCCCTTTCCAGCTAAAACTTGATGTTGCCTCGGCGGCCCAACATCCCAGCGGCCGCTGACCGGAAAGGTCTGAACTGCAGCCGGATTGTTGACGGTACCTGATGGTTCCACCGAGCATTCACAATCCGTTGCGTCATCGGCGTCGTACCCCTTTGAGTTGCCGCAGCAAGATGCATACTATTGCCGATGATCCGTATGATCAGAACCGAGCCACGACCCACAACCCAATCCTCGCTGCCGGCGACACCTCCGGCGGTCGCGATTGAACACCCCAGGAGATTTGATCGATGAATATCACAGAACTGTTGGCAACACATTTGAAGGGCGACTTGAACATGCTCAAGTGGCATTTGGATGACTTCAGCGAGGCCGACACACTCGTGCGGCCCTGTGAGGGTGCCAATCATGCTAATTGGCAGGTGGGCCATTTGGTTGCATCAACCGGGCGATTGCTGGCGCTGGTTGATAGCAGCTTCCCAAGCCCTGTTTCTTCGGAAATGGGGGAGAAATATACGAAGGAGACTTCAAAATCCGATGATCCGAAGCAGTTTGCCACGCTCGCCGAGTTGCGCAGCGTGCTCACCACGCTGGCGGAAACTGCCCACGACTGGGTAAAGGCGCTGGAACCGTCGAAGTTGAATGGTACATCGCCGGACTGGGCTAAGGATTTTGCGCCCACCAAGGATCTGTTCATCGCCTTTATCGCCAGCCATGTGCAGATGCACATCGGCCAGATCCAGGTCATCCGGCGTCGGTTGGGTAAGCCGCACCTGATGTAACTGAATTCCAGCGGGCGTCTATCGCGGGCTGCTCCGGCGCGTATACTCTCTCGCCCTATGGCACTTGAAGTTGGAATTGTCGGTCTGCCCAATGTTGGCAAGAGCACCATTTTTAACGCGCTGACCGCAGCGGGCGCGCTGGCTGCGAACTATCCGTTTGCAACCATCGAACCCAATGTTGGTGTCGTGAATGTGCCCGACTCCCGGCTGGCGATCATTAACAGTTTTCAGCCGACCGAAAAGATCATCCCGGCGCAGCTGCGAATTGTTGATATCGCCGGCATCGTCCGTGGAGCGAGCACCGGCGAGGGACTTGGCAACAAGTTTCTTTCACATATTCGCGAAGTGGATGCAATCCTGTCTGTCGTACGATGTTTTGAGAACGCCGACATCACCCATGTCGAAGGCACGGTCGATCCAATTCGCGACATTGACACGATCGATACTGAACTCATGCTCGCCGACCTTGAGACGGTTAGTTCGTCGATCGATAAGGCCCAGCGGAGTGCCAAGAGCGGCGACAAGGACGCCATTGCTCGCGTCGAGATTCTTGGAAAGGCCAAAGTGGCGCTCGAAGCGGGCAAGCCGGTACGATCGGTCGAGTTTACGCCGGACGAGAAACGCAACCTGAAGTCGCTCGGATTGATCACTGCAAAGAAGGTGCTTTACGTCGCCAATGTGCAGGAAGATGACATTCACGGCGAAGGAAAGCTGGTGCAGGTCGTCCGCGACCGCGCCAAAACCGAAGGCGGGGCCGTGGTGCCGGTGTGTGGCAAGCTTGAGAGCGAACTTGCTGAACTGGGTGAAGCCGACCGCAAGGAAATGCTTGAGAGCATGGGTCTCGCCGAGCCTGCACTGGCGACCCTGGCGACTGAAGCTTACCGGTTGCTCGGATTGCACAGTTATTTTACGTCAGGCCCGAAGGAGATTCGCGCCTGGACGATCCCAGTCGGCGCCACCGCACCCCAGGCGGCGGGGGTGATTCACTCTGATTTTGAACGGGGCTTCATCCGGGCCGAGATCTACACCATCGACGACCTGAAACAGCACAAGAATGAAGCGGCCATCAAAGCCGCCGGAAAAATGCGGGCGGAAGGAAAAGGATATGTAATGCGAGATGGAGATATCACGCATTTCCTTTTCAACGTGTAACTCTTCCGCCAATTCGACATCAGAAAGCACGGGTAACCATGCGAACACTTTCAATTTTTCGCGGCTTGATTGCGCTAAGTGTCGTCCTCTATGGCCCGTGCCTGCTCGGCTGTGGGGGGAAGGTGGGGAAAGACTTTCAACCCAAGGGCCCCATCGAGCGATGGAGCAATGCTGAATGGGCGAGGGTGCTCAGCATCGTTGTGACGCCAGACGGCTATGTGCGGCACGAGCTGCTGGAGGCGAATGAACAGGGTGTGCGGGATGAACTGTTCAGATATGTGGGAAAGATCAATGCAGCAGGCCCTGAGAATCGGCCCGAGTTGTTTCCGACGCAAGCCGACCGACTTGCATACTATTGCAACGCTTACAATGCCGTGTGCATGTACCTGGTTGTAAAGCGAGATTTTCCCTCAAACATGAAAACCAGCGGGATCTTCTTCCTTGATAAGGTTCCGGTTGGTGGGAAGAACATGAATCTCGACTTTTTGGAGAAGACTTATCTCCGGCCATTTGATCCGCGGATTCACTTTGCCGCCAACTGCATGAGTGCGTCATGCCCGCCGTTGCGAAATGAGCCTTACGAGGCTGACAAACTCGACGCACAGTTTGATGATCAGGGAAGGCGGTTCCTTTCTGACCCCCGCGGGGCCGTCAATGCCGGCGACGGCAGGGTGGCGATCAGCGGCATCTTCCGATTTTACACCAGCGATTTCACCGCCACCCACCGGGCGAAGACAGGCAGCGAACCGTCGAACGTTCTCGAAGCCATCCGGCCATTCGCTGCTGAGGATTCGCCGGTTCAATCGGCGATTTCATCACAGTTTCAAGAGTATGATTGGTCTCTCAATCGCCCCCCGACAAAGTGATGTGCCGTCGCTACTTTGCTGGCCGGATTTCCACCAGGTCAATAATGGTCTTCATCGCGATCGGTCCATCGGTGTGGGCCTCGATCTTCACGATGCCGCCGGGCACCTGATCGGACATAAACTGCCGGTGCGAGATACCGAATGGAACACTCGGCACGGTCGTTGCCCCACCTGACTCTCCCACGACTTTCACGCTCTCATACGCCGCACACAGGTAGGTGTTCCCGCCGACGGTCACTTCGACTCCATTGGCCAGCAGGCGCGCCTGATCGGGGTGAACTTTCGACGCGATCGTCTGGGTAAATCGGCTCTTTACCGGGTCCTTCTTTGCTTCGGTCACCGTCTGCTCGACCCGCAGTGTCACCTCGTCGGCGGCGATGCTCTCAAGCGTGGTGACGGTTTCGATGAAAACTTCAAGTCCGATGTTCTTGCTGCTTCCCGAATGTACAACAATCGTACCCAGTTTTTGATTGGCCCACGCGGTAAACAGCGGATTGGCTACAAGCTCCGTCGCTGCAGCCTGCGCAAGAGCCACGCAGGCAGAGCACGAGAGGACGAAGGCGAAGCCAAGGCATACTGCGATTCTAGCGATCATTTCAGGTCTCCGTCATCTACGTTAACGCCGTTGTCCTCACCGCCGCCGTCGGGCGCTTCGGCGACATCTTCGTCAGTTGGTGACGTATGCCAATCTACCGCTTCAAAGCTTGGTCGTGAAGGGGCGCTCGAAGGTATCTGCCGCTGGCGAAGTGCTTCGGCCATGACAATCGCCGATGAGTGCGACAGCGATAGCGACGAGGCCCCACCGACGGTTGGAATGGTAATGAAGCGGTCGCACATTCCCCGCACCGCCCCCGAGAGGCCGCGCTTTTCTCCGCCGATCGCGAGACACACCCCGCGGGTGAGGTCGGCCTCCCACAGCTTACGCTTTGCCCCCGCGAGGCAGCCGATGAGCCTGATGCCGGCCTTCTTCACGCGCATCAAATCGTCGTTGTTTGAGATCTGCACCAATGGCAGCCGTTCATAAGCGCCGCTGCTTGGCCGGCTCACTTCGACAGGATCAAAGTCCCACATGTGCTTCTTCACCAGCAATGCCAGTGCGCCGCAGGCCTCTGCGGTGCGTATGGCGAAGCCGAGGTTGCGATCATCGTCAATGCCTTCGAGCAACACCAGCAGCGGCGGGGCGGCGGCGGTTGCGATCCGCTCAAGAAGTTGATCGACACTCGTCCGGGGCTTGGCAGTGGCGACAGCCAGCACTCCGCCGTGGGTCGCACCGTGCGCCATCAAAGTAAGCTCTTTGTCATCGACATAGCGAATGGGAACGCCGTTCGATTCGGCGAGCGCGAGCAGATCGGCTAGGTCTGCCGTGTGCATCCCATGCCGCAGCAAGATCACATTGATCTTCCGCTGTCGTGCGGCGAGCGCTGCAAACACCGATTGTCTGCCTTCAAGATGTTCCATCATGCGTTCAGCTCAACCATGCTTGCAGGAAGACCAACCGCCGATTCGGTCGGTGCGATACCATAAAGCGTTGGCATGAATAGGTTTAGCTGTTGTCGCCGTCAAGCAGATTCCCGATTCCGCCGAGAATCGACCCTTCACCCTTGCCGCCCTTTGCGCCGGCGATCACTCTGCCCGCAAGTCGTGAGAACGGCAGGCTTTGCAGCCAGATGCGCCCCGGGCCGGTGAGCGTGGCAAAGAAAAGCCCCTCGCCACCGAAAAGTGTGTTCTTGAATCCGCCCACGAACTGGATGTCGTATTGTACGCTAGGCTGCAGCGCAACGATGCACCCAGTGTCAATTTTGAGTGTTTGCCCCGGCTGAAGCGTGCGCTCCATCAGCGTTCCACCGGCATGTACCATCGCGATTCCGTCGCCCGTCAGCCGTTGCATGATGAATCCCTCCCCGCCGAAGAGTCCGACGCCGATCTTCTTCTGGAATGCAATGCCAATCTGGATGCCGAGTGCTGCGCAAAGAAAAGAATCCTTCTGACAGACCATTTCGCCGCCGAGCTGTCGCAGGTCGAGCGGGATGATCTTACCCGGGTAGGGGGCTGCAAACGCGATCGTCTCCTTGCCCGCGGGGGCTATGTTTTGAAACGTGCTGACAAACAGCGATTCGCCAGTGAGCATGCGCTTGCCCGCCGTCATGATCTTGCCGAAGATCCCGCCCTGGTCGGCCCGCGAGGGGTCGCCAAAACGTGTTTCCATTTTGATTCCCGGTGTCATGTACATCATCATTCCCGGCTCGGCGATGACTGTTTCACCGGGGTCGAGCGCGATCTCGACATACTGCATTTCCGAGCCGACGATCTCGTAGTCAATCTCATCGGCCCTTAGCCCCGACCGGCCCGGCGGAACTGGCGGCGGCGGGGCGCTTCGGCTCGCGCTCAACGCCACGCGCACAGCCTCAACCTCGCGCGCGGGCATCCAGGTGCTCATCCCCGGCCCATAGACCAGAGGCGATTCCCCCGGCGGGGACGATCGCACCCGCGAAACCAACTCATCCAGCGTCATCGGCCCCACCTGCTCCTGCCCGCGTGCGAGATACCACACTTGATCCATACCGAATTTCTCCTGTTCACCAATCAACCGCATCTTAACCGATACACCCAGGGGAATTCGCTATGTCGACCATTGTATTGCTCACCATTTCCAACGTGTTCATGACCTTTGCGTGGTATTACCACCTCAAGAACCCCAGCTTGCACGCGGCCCCGCTTTGGATTGCCATTATGGCCAGTTGGGGAATCGCGTTTTTCGAGTACTGTTTTCAAGTCCCCGGAAACCGCATGGGCGCGCACGCCGGGTGGAGCGTTTCGCAACTGAAAATCATGCAGGAAGCGATCACCTTGGGCGTGTTTCTTGTGTTTGTCTCCTATGTCATGGGGGAGCGATTGCGCTGGAACCACTTTGTCGGGTTTGGGTTTGTTCTGGTCGGAGTCGTCTTTGTGTTTGCGGGCTGGCGGACAGCCAAGCCGGCACCCGCGAACATCACGGCGCAGCACCTTGAACGGCTTCAAACCGCGGAAAACCGGCCTTAGGCTTTCGCAGCGATGGTCAGTCTCCATTAACCCGCGGCCAGGATCTGTTGCACAAAGAGGTTCGATGCTCGCTCGTCAGCCAGGGTGGACGGCTGGCCGTGGCCGGGGAGCAGTCGTGTGGATGGAGGGAGGCGCATGATCGTGCGGATCGACCGTTCCAGGTCGGCATGGTTGGAATCGGGCAGGTCGGTTCGGCCGATCGACCCGCCGATAATTAAATCACCGCCCACCAGCACTTCTTCCTTCTCGAAATGGAACGCGACATGTCCCGGAGCATGGCCGGGCGTGACCATCACTTTGCATGACAGCGATCCGACTGCGAGCGTCTGGCCGTCTTCTATCAACTCGTCCGCCGATCGAGGCGGAATGGTGAATGGAAGTTGAAACATTCTCGATTGCACACCCGCCTGCTGCAGCTTGGGCTGCTCCAAGTGATGAATGATTACCTTGGCAGAGGGAAAATGAGCGGTGACTACTTCGTGGTCGGCGATGTGGTCAAAGTGGCCGTGCGTGAGCCAAAGGCCGACAACCTCCCAGCCGCGGGCCCTGGCTTGCCCCATGAGCGGAAGCACCGTTGAGTCGGGCGCGTCAAACAACACTGCCTGCTTGGTGGCCTCATCGGCGATGAGAAAGCAATTCGTCTGCGCCAGCCCGCCGGTGTTCATCAGAATTTTCATAGTCATACGGGTTTCACATCGAGTCTCTTACCGCCTTGAACTGTTCGGCCGCAAATCGCAAATCGGCCTCGCTGTGCGCCGCCGACACTTGAACCCGGATCCGCGCCTTTCCTTCGGGCACGACGGGGTAGCTGAAGGCGATCACATAAACCCCGCGGGCCAGTAGTTTTTCGGCAAACGCCGCCGCCAGCCGGGCATCGCCGAACATGACAGGCGCAATCGGATGCTCGCCCGGGATGACATTAAAGCCCGCCTCGGCCATCAGCCCTCGAAACAGTGCGGTGTTACGTTCGAGGCGGTCGCGTAAAGTCGTGTCAGAACCCAGCAAATCAAGTGCGGCGATCGATGCCATGACGATGCTGGGCGCGACCGAATTGCTGAACAGGTAAGGCCGGCTGCGCTGTCGGAGCATCTCGATCACCTCTTTTCGCCCACTGGTGTACCCCCCCGACGCGCCGCCAACGGCTTTGCCTAGCGTGCCGGTGGTTAAATCTATGCGGGACATGCAGTTACGATACTCGTGCGTCCCCCTGCCTGTCTTGCCAAGAAATCCGGTCGCGTGGCAATCGTCAAAATGAACGAGTGCGTCGTAACGGTCGGCAAGGTCGCACACCTTATCCAGCTGCGCGATGTAACCGTCCATGCTGAAGACGCCATCGGTGGTAATGAGCTTGAAGCGAGCGCCCTGCGCGTCGGCCTCTTTCAACTTCGCTTCCAAATCGGCCATGTCGTTGTTGGCGTAACGGTATCGCTTGGCTTTGCACAGGCGGATTCCGTCGATGATCGAGGCGTGGTTCAGTTGGTCGGAGATCACTGCATCCTGCTCGCCGAGAATCGTCTCAAACATCCCGCCATTGGCATCGAAGCAGCTTGAATACAGAATCGTGTCTTCTGTGCCCAGGAACTCGCTGAGCTTGCGCTCGAGTTGCTTGTGAATGTCCTGCGTACCACAGATGAACCGCACGCTCGCCAGTCCGTAGCCGTGTGTTTCCATTGCCTGCTTTGCCGCGGTGATGATGGCGGGGTGGTCGGCCAATCCCAGGTAGTTGTTGGCGCAAAGATTCAGAACGGGCCGGTCAGAGGCCGTCACGCCAATGCGCGCCTGCTGCGCCGATGTGATGACCCTCTCGGACTTATACAGCCCCGCAGACTTGATCTGGTCGATGGTTTGGTTGAGGTGGGTTTTGAAGGTGGTGTACATGGGCGGCTCAGAGCGTAAGGCACAGAATACGCAGTTTGCGGACATTTGAAACAAGAGTTAGGCGAAACAAAACAGGCGCGAACGGGCAGAGGATGCGTGGTGAGGCATGACAATCGCTCTCCCGCGTAATAGTCAGCATTGGCATAGATAACGAACGGGCTTCTCGGCCGCCGCGCGGCGGCTGGGGAAGGTGACGGCCGGAGCTATTCATTCCACCTCAAAATCACCTTCCCACTCTGCCCGCTCCGCATAGCATCAAAACCCTTCTGAAACTCGTCGGCGGCGTAGCGATGTGTGATGACGGGGCCGATATCCAGCCCGCTCTGAATCATCACGCTCATTTTGTACCACGTCTCAAACATTTCTCTGCCGTAAATGCCCTTGAGCGTTAGCATGTTAAACACGACGGTGTTCCAGTCGATCGCCATCTCTTTCTCGGGGATTCCGAGCAAGCTGATCTTTCCGCCGTGTGCCATGCTGGTGAGCATCTCGCGGAACGCCGCGGGGCTGCCGGACATTTCCAGGCCGACATCAAAGCCTTCCCGCATGCCGAGTTGCTGCTGCGCCTCTTTGATCGAGCTTGAACGCACATCCAGCGCAAGTGTGGCACCCATTTTCTTAGCTAGATCGAGCCGATAAGGATTCACGTCTGTAATCACAACAAACCGCGCGCCGGCGTGTCTTGCGACTGCGATTGCCATGATGCCGATCGGGCCGGCGCCGGTGATAAGCACATCTTCGCCGAGTAGATCAAACTGCAACGCGGTATGAACAGCGTTGCCGAAGGGATCAAAAATACTCGCGACGTCGAGGTCGATGCCGACCTGGTGTTCCCACACATTGCTGGCAGGAAGCGAGATGTAGTCGGCAAATGCGCCGGCACGGTTGACTCCGACCCCTTGCGTTCGGGCGCACATGTGTCGCCGTCCGGCCATGCAGTTGCGACACTTGCCGCAGATGACGTGTCCCTCCCCGCTGACGATATCGCCGACTGTGTAAGCATCGACGTTGCTGCCGACCTCGACAATCTCTCCGACAAACTCGTGCCCCACCACCATTGGCACCGGAATGGTCTTCTGTGCCCAGGCATCCCAGTTGTAGATGTGAATGTCCGTCCCGCAGATGCCGGTCCGCAGGACCTTGATGAGCACATCATCAATATCGATCGCCGGGAGCGGGACATCCTGCATCCACAGCCCAGGCTCATTGGCGGCCTTGACGAGGCCGCGCATGACCGACTTCCCTCCGATGGGCGCGATGGACATCTGCGCTAACGATGGAGACGAGGCCGTATTCATGATTTCCAGTATAGTGGAACGCTTCCGGTTTCCAAGAATGTGAGCATGACAGAACCGAGCGCAGCGCGGGCTTCAAGGTTTGGGCGGGGCGAGTGCCGTCGCGCGAAGCGTGAGCAGCTTCCAGGCCACAAAACAGAGCAAAGCACCGCGCGCGGTCCAGGCGGCGGTGCGAATCCAGTTGCCTGAGACGAGCCTCTGAATGACGGCAGGGTCGTGCCGTTTGCCCAGTTCGTTGTGAAGCGGCACCTGCACGCCCGCGGTGCTGATCCAGTTGACGAGAACCAACACCGCGGCCGTCCAGACGGCTAGCTTGACGGGTGTGGAAGCGTCGCGCACGAGGAAAACCAGCACCGCCGCCGCCATCGCTTCGATGAACATCAATGGGGCGACGATGACCGTAATCGTTTTCATGTGCTGTTGGTGGTAGGCATTCCAGTTTTCGGGGGTGATCTGCGTAAGTAATGGATAGTGCACGAGTTGCACCGTCCAGATCAAGCCAATGAGGCAGCCGGTGGAGACCAGGCTAATCAACAGGACGATTGCAACCGCCGATTCTTTGGAGGCAGATTCTTTGGACATGGGTGATTCTCAACAGGCTCGCTCACCGGACGGGACGCGATCATTCGACCATTACCAGTGATTCGTTAGCCAGCCCCGCTGCATGCAGAGCTTTCCGCATCATGATAGCAGTTTCAACTGTATCGCTCATTTTGCCCGATTCTTGTACCAGGCATGTTTCGCCGCTCATCGACTCTGTTATAATCGCCAGATGAGTTGAGCGTTAATCGACGTGATTGACTAACCGCAGTTTTTTTGGAGTGTTTCGATGCGTCAGTTTTTTATTGCAGGCGTGACAGTGAGCACAGTTGCGGCGGCTGGTTGGCTCTGGGCCGGTGGCGGTCAATGCACGTCGGCGGCGAGCGCGTGCGGGGACAAGACCGCTCTGGTGAGCGCCGACGCGCCGAACGGAGCTTGCGCTGAGGCAAGCGTCGCCACGAAGAGTTGCGAAGCCCAGACCGTATCTGCCAAGAGTTGCGACAGTTCCGCGGCTGAAGTTGTGAAAGCGAACGGGAGTTGTTGCCCGGAAAACAACGGCAAGGCTTCACTGGTAAGCCTCGAACCGAACGAAGCGGCCGCTGCCCCCAAGGCGCTCGACGCCCTGAAACCGCTGGCGGGCAAATGGCGCGGTGAGAGCGAGCACGGCACCGGCGAACTTGAATTTAAGGTCGTCAGTGCCGGATCTGCCATTGTCGAAACGATGTTTCCTGGCCAGCCGCATGAAATGACGAACGTGTATGTCATGGACGGCGATGATCTTCTCGTCACCCACTACTGCGCCGCTGGCAACGCGCCGCGCATGAAGATGGCGAAAAGCGAAAACGGCACGATGACCTTCGAGTTTCTCGACGCCACCAACCTGAAGGATAAGAGCCAGGAATACATGGGCGGGCTGGTGCTCACGATCAATGGCGACAAGCTCACGCAGAAGTGGATCAGCTACATAGAAGGTAAGCAGAGCAGCGAGATGGAATTCACCGTCGATCGCGTGAAGTAAGCTTCCGTAGTGCAAACTGAATCGCCTGAGTTTCGAAGTCTGGCGCTTGAAACAAATCCGAATGATGAATGACGAAGCGATTCGTCGTCCATCATTCGGACTTTTCTATTGATGTGGAATCTCGATTTTTCCAGATTCTCGGGTCAGGTTCGGTGGGCGTCTGGCTTTGCGCTATGGATTGATCTTCGTGCCGACATCTTCGCCTGCCAGCACGCGCGTCAGATTGCCCTGCTTCTTCAGGTTAAACACGACTAGCGGCATGTTGTTCTCCCGGGCGAGCGTGATTGCGGTCAGGTCCATCACACGCAACTGCTTCGACAGCACTTCCTCGTAGCTGACTGTCTCATACTTCTTGGCTGAAGCGTTCTTTTTTGGGTCGCTGTCGTAAATGCCATCGACCTTTGTCGCCTTCAGCACAACATCGGCGCGAATCTCGATCGATCGCAGCACGGCGCATGTGTCGGTGGTAAATCGTGGGTTGCCAGTCCCAGCGGCGAGGATGACCACTCGTCCCTTCTCCAGATGGCGAATGACTCTCCTGCGAATGTACGGTTCGCACACGCTGTAGACGCTTATGGCCGAGCAAACTCGCGTGGGCTGGCCCAGCGCCTCCATGGTCTCCTGCAATGCCAGCGAATTGATGACTGTCGCGAGCATGCCCATGTAGTCGGCGGTATCGCGCGGGATGTGACCGTCTTCGGCAAATGTCGCCCCTCGAATGAAGTTGCCCCCGCCGACGACAATGGCCAATTGCACGCCTGTCTTTGCAACCTCCACGCATTGTCGCGCGATCGTCTCCAACTCGTGGGCCTCGATCCCAAATCCCCCCTCCGGGCACATTCCCTCACCGCTGATTTTGAGCAATACTCGATTATAAAAATTCTTCTCGGGCATGGCGGGGCATTATACGGGGATCAATGAAGATGTCATTCGGGCACGCGCTGCAGCCGAGGAACTGCCGGAGATCGTGCTCTTCGCGCGCTAAGTTCGGCCCGCTTGCCGAATCCGACGGCAGCGGGCAGCGCCTTGCGTCTCACAGGCGGGCGTTAGCCGATTACGTCGATGGTGTTTCCCCGGTTGCCAGTGGGGTCGGTCGCCGGGGCAGCGCGCGCCGACGGCTCGCGATCGGCGATTTTCTGCATGATCCGCTGCACCTTTTCGGTGCGATCGGCCCGCAATTGCAGCATGGCCTCGCGAATGCGCGGTGTCTGCGGTGAACCAATTGAAGCTGTGATCGAATCTGACATTCCTTCCGACTCCCTTCGGGGGGCAACCCGATGGGATGATGTCCAATACGAGGGTGCTCCGGGCAAGAGCGCCCTCATATTCTTAGAAGATGTCCGATAAACAAGCCGACCGGCCGTTCGAATGAGCGGCCGGTCGGCATTCAACATATCTGTTCCAGCAGGAGCGAGCCGGTGAAACTGACTTTCCGGTTGATTCAAACGCCCGGCCTTCGCCCGACGGATTCATCAATCGCCGCCCTTGGCGTTGCGCTCACGCAGCGCTGCCTGCGCCGCTGCCAGGCGGGCGATGGGGATGCGGTAAGGGGAACAACTGACATATGCCAGCCCGACACTGTGGAAAAACTCGACGCTCTTTGGATCGCCGCCGTGCTCGCCGCAGATGCCGA
>DDRH01000015.1:0-415 GCA_002343075.1 Phycisphaerales bacterium UBA2421
CGCGGGTGCGCCGACTGTGTTCGAGTTTGGCGGGGTGTTCACGCGAACCACGGGAACGGTGCATCAGGTGGGCGACCCGTTCACGACGATCGTGTTCTTCGATTTTGAAACGCCAGACCTTGACCCCTCGCCGCTTCAAGGACGCTATACATATCTTTCCTGGATCGCGCCGTATCGAACTGCAACCCCAATAACACTTGTCCCTCCGTCAGGCGCGATTGAGATCACCGCGGATGACGGATCACATAACTGGCGACTTGAAAATGTGGCCGCGACGTTTCGGTTTGAATTGGCCATTAACTTTCCATCTGGGACATTTCTCACCGATGCATTGCCGCCAACGCTGGATCTCTCTCAAGCGACAGCGACGCGATTTGAAGCGGCCGAGCCTGCGTTCGGAATGGACCTGCGAGGT
>DDRH01000015.1:565-786 GCA_002343075.1 Phycisphaerales bacterium UBA2421
AGGTACGATCACTTCGCTTCGTGTGGTGCCGGAGCCGGGGCTTTCAAGCGCCATCTTGCTTGGCACGCTGTTTGGAGCACGACGAGCGCGACGAATTCGCTAACCAACCAATTGTAAACCGAACCGAAAAGGAGTCTCGGATGTGGATCAATGTCAAGGATTCTCCGTACAACGCGCAAGGTAACGGAACCGCGGACGACACGGCAGCGATTCAGGCTGCC
>DDRH01000015.1:918-2154 GCA_002343075.1 Phycisphaerales bacterium UBA2421
GATTCAGGCTGCCATCAACGCGGCTCAAGTGGCGGCGACCCCGGACGAGCGCAACGTCGTCTATTTTCCGAACGGAATGTACCGTATCACCGCAACGCTGGAAGTGTACCGCAATCAAGGCTTGCGTTTCGTTGGAGTGGGAAACGTGGCGGGGCTTCCGGCGTACGTCGGCGGGTACGCGGGCCGCCAGACCGGCGCGATCTTGTACTGGGATGGCGGGCCCGGCGGTATCCTGCTGCGACTCTTGGGCGCGTACGATGGAGCGATTGAGAACCTGACGTTTGTTGGGGCAACGCCGCAGAAGTACCTGTTCGATGACGGAACAGGTTCAAGTGATCCGGGCGCTACTAAGATTCGTTTTAACAGCGGCACCTTCGCGAACGTGACGCAAATCTACGCTAACGTCAACAACTTCTTTAATGTCGATATCGCACCGTGGCTGGATATTCTGGACAGCGGAACCGCCGGGCGCCTGACCATTCAACGGGAGTTCTTCGATGACTTTGCCATTTTTGACGTCAACGGGGCGTCATCCGGTTCGGGGACTTGGCGAACGATCAACGTGCTTCCCGTACAGGCGTCCGGAACGGGCACCTTTCCCGACGACGCTGTACTGATTATCAGCTTCACCCGCACGGGTGGCTCGCCGCAGCGGTACACCTTTTCTTCAACAACGACCGACAGCGATCCCGGCGCGGGGTATCTCCGTTTCAATCACGGCACGTTCGTCAGCATTGATAAGATTTTTGCTGACGACTTGAGTTTCAGCGCCTTCAACATGGCTGCATGGCTCGACAGCATCGCCGGCGCAGACGTGCGCGTGACCGTCCAAAAGATTAATGACGACACGATCACCCGAATCTTCAAGGTCAACAGTGTTGCCGACTCTACCGGCTATCGCACGATCAACGTAACGCCGATTCACTCCGCTGGTACGCTAAACGACAATGACCCGGTCGTGCTGATTTGCAGCAAAGGTAGCCCGATTCGCGACCGCGCCGGCGCATTGGTCGCCCAGGTAAGCGAGACGGGCTGGCCGTCGGGCGGCACGTTAATCGAACACTGCACGTTCCTCGACGCCGAAGACGGGCTTCAACTCGATGATGACGAGACTCCGACCAACAACTGCGCGGACAACACCGTCATCCATTGCAGCTTCACGCAGTGCAAAGCGGGGATCAAGGCCAACTGGGAGCAGGTGGTTAACAACACGGTGATCAACTGCGACTTCAACGA
>DDRH01000015.1:2276-5257 GCA_002343075.1 Phycisphaerales bacterium UBA2421
GGTGATCAACTGCGACTTCAACGATTGCGATATCGGCATCGACCACGCGAAAGGGGGCGACCTGCGCGTGTTTGGCGCATCGATGAATGGCTTTACCGGAGGCACATTTCTCAGCATCGCCGGGGGTGGGCCTAATGCCTCGGCGTTCGTGCTTTCCGGCATTCGGCTGGAGATGAAAGCAGGCAAGCCTTCGCTGATCGAGACCAGCGGCCCGGAACCGAAAAACATCCTGATCGACGGTTTTGCTTGGACGGGGGTGGAGTACCCGACTGCATATAGTACAAGCACGACCTACAGTGTTGGTACGCAGACACGCATCAATAACACGATTTACGAAAGTATACTGAATGGGTCGGCACCGAACTTCAACAATCTAAATCGACCGCCCGCGACATCGCCGACGTGGTGGCGCTGGCTTGGCGACTATGTTCGACCGGTGCGGCTTGGCAAGCAGACCAACTGCACGGTTCGCGGCGCGATTGTTCGCGGGCCGTTTGCGAATGTGGAGGGGGACGGCGCGTCGAAATCGTCGCTCACCATCGACCGATGCCGGCTGCAATACAATGAAGCGGATACGGTTGTCACCAATTCCGATGCCGTCTGGCGGCGCAGCGACTGTACGGATTTCAACTGCGTGCCACTCTCCGACAACGGCAACTGGCCGAACGAGTTAACGCAAACTTGGGACGATAGCGGCACGACGTTTACCGCAACGAAGCTGGATGTCACTGACACGGCATCGGCGAGTGGGTCGTTGTTGATGGACCTGCAGGTGAATGCCGCGAGCAAATTAAAAGTGGATAAGACCGGCAAGCTGTTTGCGGCGTCGCTGGACATCGCCGGCGGCGCGCTGGAGGTGAGTGACACCGGAAACATCACCATGTCGGCAGGGGGCGCGTTGCTCGATGTGAACACCGGCGATGTGACGGGCATCGTAAACCTGTCGGCCCAGAACTTAACGCTGACCGGCACCATCGCCGCCAACCAACTGCTCGCAGCGCCCGCAACGGGAAGCGGCGCGCCAACGTTTCGCGCGATGGCGGTGGCGGATGTGCCAGCGCCGGCGAAGACGATTTCTGTCACGCGGTTGATCGGTGATATCAAGGTGCCGACGACCTATCTGCTTGCGCCTGTTCCGGGTTTGGCGGCGAAGATCGTTGGCGTGCGGGTGGTGAATTCGGCGGATATCACGCCATCGGACACGAACTATTGGACGTTTCAGATCATTAACAGAGGTTCAGCCGGCACGGGAACGACGCAGGTGCTTGCGGCAACAGATGCCAACACCCCCAAGGCAACCGGAGGCATGAACGGCGGTTCCGGGCTTGATCCGTATGCTGCAGCGGCGCTGACGCTTCACGGAACGACATCAAACCGAAACGTGACAGCAGGCGACACGTTGACTTTCGAAGTCACCAAATCCGGCGGGCCGGTGCTTGGTTTGGAAGTTTCGCTGGTGCTCGACTTTGAGGTAACGGGGAGTTGAAGGTGCTCATCGACCGATTCAGATGGGGTGGGCAATTCCGGGGTGGGATCAGCATCGTCGAATCCGGGTGATCTCAATGCTTGGGGTTTGTAGACCCTCGCCCGACTCGGTACTATCATTCACAATCCCGGCGGTGCCGGGGTCGTACACATGATTGAACCTACCGCACTCCCCGATAATCTTCTTCTCACCAACTTGAAAAAGGTGGTGAACTGGGCCCGCCGTAACTCGTTGTGGCCTATGCCATTTGCGACCGCCTGCTGTGGGATTGAGCTGATGGCGACGGCGTCGTCGCGGTATGATTTGGCGCGGTTTGGCATGGAGCGGATGAGTTTTTCGCCCCGGCAGGCCGACCTGATGATCGTGGCCGGGCGGGTTACCATTAAAATGATGCCGGTTTTGCAGCACATTTATCAGCAGATGGCCGAACCGAAATGGGTCATCAGCATGGGGGCGTGCGCCTCGACCGGCGGGGTGTTTGACGCTTATGCGACCATTCAGGGCGTGGACCAATTCATGCCTGTCGATGTGTATGTGCCCGGCTGCCCCCCTCGGCCGGAGACGCTGATCGAAGGGATCATGGCGATCCAGCGGATTATCGATCAGGAAGGGCTCCCCCCGGCAGGGCACCGTCGGCCGTTGAAGCTTGCCATCGAGCCGAACTATGTGCCCAAGCCCCAGCCGGTGGGCGTGCCCGTAACTGTAGGCGGGAAGGGCATTTAGCGATTCTCGCGCCCTGTGTCGGCGGTGTCCGGCGCGGTGCTGTTTCGGTTTACCAGTCGATGAATCCCAGGCGCGTGAGGCGCAAAAACGCCCAAGCCGCCGTGCATTTGCTCCGATGAGTGGGGAAGAAGGGCAAAGGCAATGAAAAACATGAGTATTTTGGTGCGCGGGTTATCGGTCGTGGCGCTGGGTTCGCTGCTCTGCATGCAGTCAGGCTGTCTGCTGGTCGCTGCCGGTGCGGCCACGGGCGCGACGGTTGCATATGTCGCCGGGGACCTCCATTCCACGGTGGATGCCAGCCCGCAGCGGGTTGCCGAAGCGGCCGAACGGGCGATGGCGGCGCTGGAAATCAGTGTGATCTCGACGGCATCAAGCAGCATCGACGCTCGGGTGGTGGGCAGGACGGCGCGCGATAACAAGCTGACGGTTTCGGCCAAGTCGTCCAGCGCCAAGTTCAGCCAGCTAACCATCCGCGCCGGCACCTTCGGCGACGACGCCCTGCAGGCCCGCCTGCTCGAAGAAATCCGGGTCCAACTCACCCCCGCCCAACTCACCCGCGGCCAACTCACCCCCGGGCAGATCAGCGCCGAGGCGTCAGCCGAAGTCGGCAAAACGCCCTCCACGCAGCCGGCGCTGGCGGGCGAGCAGCCATAGCGCTGCGGGCGCGCTGATCAAGGTCGCCGGTTCGGGCACGATCGGGTCCAGGCGGAAGTACGCAAACCCGCTGCCGTCGTCGAGGCGCGCCTCAGCCAGTATCTGCCCGGCGTTGTTG
>DDRH01000029.1:0-208 GCA_002343075.1 Phycisphaerales bacterium UBA2421
CAAGCCCGCCATCAATCCGCAACCCGTAGGTGTAGTGGGGCATGTTCATGATGAGTCTAACCAACCCAAGCCCGCCATCAATCCGCAACTGCGGCATTGCACCGCACTAGGGGCTATATGAGTCTAACCAACCCAAGCCCGCCATCAATCCGCAACTCCCCGCAAACGCTGCATTCAAGCACCTCTGAGTCTAACCAACCCAAGCCCG
>DDRH01000029.1:385-7226 GCA_002343075.1 Phycisphaerales bacterium UBA2421
AAGCCCGCCATCAATCCGCAACATTTGATTCCAGCGCACGAACAATCAAGCGGAGTCTAACCAACCCAAGCCCGCCATCAATCCGCAACATCTATCTCTCCTGCCCTTGCGGGCTGCTGAGTCTAACCAACCCAAGCCCGCCATCAATCCGCAACTGCACTTTGGTTGGCGATACGTTTCGGAGCGAGTCTAACCAACCCAAGCCCGCCATCAATCCGCAACTAACAGTGTGCAATCCCTACTCGCCAAAATGAGTCTAACCAACCCAAGCCCGCCATCAATCCGCAACTCTGTAAGTGAATCGGGCTGCGACTCGGTGAGTCTAACCAACCCAAGCCCGCCATCAATCCGCAACCTGAACCGGGAGACGGAGTTTGATCGGGGCAAGTCAGGGGAAATCTGGGCGGGATGATGGGCGCGGGAGATTATGGCGGGAAGTCGGGGCGACAAGATTTGAACTTGCGACCTCTTGACCCCCAGTCAAGCGCTCTAAACCAAGCTGAGCTACGCCCCGAACGGCGTTACAACAAAATAAGCTATGCGGGCTGGAAGTCAAATTCCCCGCGGGGTGGTTGCTGGGGGGCGGGCTAGGGCGATACTGTCGAGCGACAAGAACGAGTGAGGAAGAAGTGGCCCCGATGAAGGAACTCGAATGAAGGTATTGATTGTGGGAAGTGGCGGCAGGGAGCATGCGATTGCCTGGAAGCTCTCCTCGTCGCCGAAGTTGACCAAGCTGTATTGCGCGCCTGGAAATCCGGGCATCGGCGAGCATGCAGAGAATGTGGCGATTGAGGCTGAAGACAATGATCGAATTGTGGCCTTTGCGCGGGAGAAGAAAGTCGATCTCGTTGTGGTCGGCCCGGAAGACCCGCTCGCAGCCGGGCTTGTCGATCAGCTCTCGAACGCCGGCATTCGAGCGTTCGGTCCCACAAAGGCCGCGGCGCAACTCGAGGCTGATAAATGGTTTGCCAAGGCCATGATGCGTCACCAGGCGGTGCCGACGGCGGAGGCGCGGGTGTTTTCCGATATCCATGCGGCGGTCGAGTACATCAACACGCGCGACGAACCGTGCGTCATCAAGGCAGTGGGGTTGGCCAAGGGGAAGGGTGTCACCGTCTGCCACCGTACAAAAGATGCCGTGGAGGCCGCCGGAAAGATGTTGAATGATCGTGCATTCGGCGATGCCAG
This sequence comes from Phycisphaerales bacterium UBA2421, assembly GCA_002343075.1. Lineage (GTDB taxonomy): Bacteria > Planctomycetota > Phycisphaerae > Tepidisphaerales > Tepidisphaeraceae > UBA2421. The sequence goes on from DDRH01000029.1 coordinate 1,574, forward strand.
CAGCCGGATTGTGGTCGAAGAACTGCTGCATGGGCCTGAGTGTTCGATTTTGGCTTTCGTCTCTGGGCGAACCGTCTACCTCATGGAAAGCGCGCAAGATCACAAGCCAATCGACGACGGCGACAGCGGGCCTATGACCGGGGGCATGGGCGCCTATTCACCCACGCCGGTGATCACTGAAGCGATGCTGCAGCAAGTGCAGCGAGACATTTTTGTGCCGATGCTGGATGGCCTGGCACGCGAGGGAATCGAGTACCGCGGAGTGCTCTATGCAGGGCTGATGCTGACAGTGAACGGGCCGAAGGTGCTCGAATTCAATTGTCGATTTGGTGACCCTGAGACTCAGCCGCTACTCATGCGGCTGAAATCTGATCTTCTCGATGTGATGCTGGCGGTGATAGATGACCGTCTCGATCAGATCGAGGTGGAATGGGACGCGCGCCCCACGGTGTCTGTAGTCGCGAGTAGCAAAGGGTATCCGGGGGCATATCAGATTGGGGAACGTATCGCCGGAATATCCGCAGCCGAAGAGGTGGCGGGCGTGAAGGTGTTTCACTCTGGAACGACGCTGCATGGCAACGATTTGGTAACCGCCGGGGGTCGAGTGCTCGCGGTCACGGCGATCGGGGACACTATCGCCGATGCGTGTGCGCGTGCTTACGAGGCGATGGGAAAAATCCACTTTGCGGGGATGCACTACCGACGGGATATCGCGAGGCAGGTTCTGCACCCAGTATCACGCTGACAAAGTCCGCGCGAACCCCATCAATCGGCACTGGGGATAACGGGTGGCATGGTCGATCTCGACCATGGCAACTCGAGCTGAAATGGCCATGAAGGCTGGGTAGTCGGAGTCAGGTCATCTGGTGATTTGGGCAGGTAGACCACATCCGACTTGGATGCCCGGGTTAAGAGCACTTTCTCGGTAAAAATGACGTTTCCCTCCCGGAGCGCCGTCAGGGTGTACTCTCCCGGCATCAGGTGAAACGAGATAGTGTACTTGGTGCCGCGGTCGACCTTCACCTGGGTAGGGCGGACCAATCGGTAGCCGTCAACGCTCATGACCGATCCATCCCATGCCTTCGACGCCCGCACGATCAAAACGCAGTCGGGAACTTCGATCGACGTGCCGCGGTAGACAAGAATACTCATGCACGCTGCGAAGATCAGGAATGTGCAGACCACCGCGAGTCGAACCAATGCGGCCCGCCGGTTGGGGGCAGTTTGCGTAGTGGGTGCTGTTGTTTCGTCGAGGTTCATCGCATCGCCTGAAGTTGCAGGATAGTCTTCATAGCTAGTATACATCGGGTTTGAGGGCTTGCGAACATGTGCGGACGCTACACACTTACCCGACTCGCCGAATTCACTGAAATGTTTCCGTGGGTACGTTCTCCTTCTGCCCAGCCCCCCCGCCAGATACAACATTGCGCCGACGCAGCCAGTGGCCGTGGTGGCGAATGATGGCCGACAACAGATTGAATACTTTCGTTGGGGGCTTGTGCCGTCATGGGCGAAGGATGTATCGATCGGCACGAAGCTGATTAATGCGCGCGCAGAGACTGTCGCCGAGAAGCCATCGTTCCGAACGGCCTTCAAGCGCCGCCGGTGTCTGATTCCGGCGAGTGGTTTCTATGAGTGGCAGCGAAACGCCACTGGGAATGCTGCAAAGCAGCCGTATTTTCTCCGGCGGAAGGACAAGAAGCCCTTTGCCTTTGCGGGTCTCTGGGAAACTTGGCGGGCACCAGATGGGTCGGAGTTGCCCACTTGCACGATTATCACCACAAAACCAAATGCGCTTGTCCAGCAGATTCATGATCGCATGGCAGTTATCTTGCGCGAGGAGAGCTTTCGCGATTGGATCGATCCCTCGCCAGGTACTGACGCGCTGCTTGAACTGTTGACACCGTTTCCGGCTGATCTCATGGAGATGATTCCGGTATCACGTGCCGTCAACACACCCCGGAATGATGGACCGGAGTTGATTGCGCCTGTGAGTGTCGAACCGGGGGGCCAACCAGGTAGTCGTCCCAATGTCGTCATCCCACGTAAATCGTGCGGACCGGATACAGATCAACCGACGTTGTTCTGATTGCCAAATGGCCTCTCGCGCACCTATGGTAGAGCGATGGTGAATATTGTCTGGTTTCGGAGGGACTTCAGGCTTCATGACAACACCGCACTCTGGCATGCGGCAAAGGCCTCCGGAGAAGGTGCTGTGCAGCCAGTGTTCGTATTCGACGACGAGATCCTTCGTCATCCCGATACCGGCGGGGCGGTTGTATCTTTCATGCTTGGGTGCCTTGAATCACTTCGCGAGGCATTCGCAGCTTCGGGTGTGTCGATGCGCTTTCTCCATGGGCCGCCATCGGAGCAATTGCCCCTGTTCGCGAACGCGATGGGTGCGCGGGCGGTCTACTTCAACAAGGACTACCACCCCGCGGCGATTGCGCGTGACGATGAAGTGACGCTTGCCCTCTCACGGGCTGGCGTCGAGGTTCGGTCATTCAAAGACCAGGTGATTTATGAAGAGAGAGAACTGCTCGCCGCCAGTACAGGGGAGGCGTACACCGTTTACACTCCATATGCGCGAGCCTGGCGCGCAAAACTGGCGGCCGAGCGAGACGCTCAGGCAGGACCAAAGCTCTGGGATGCACCAAAGCTCCGCCCGTTCAACGTTGAACCGACTTTGATCCGAGGATTGAAGCTGGTCGATCTTTACACGACGGCGGATCTGGGATTCGACCCACCGCCCGCGCTTTCGGTCCCCCGCGGAGAGGCGGCGGCGCGGGCAATGCTGCGGCGATGGTGTTCCGGGCCAATCAAGGATTACGCGCAGAGCCGAAACTTCCCAGCGGACGAAGATGGCACCAGCAAAGTCTCGGCGCACCTTCGCCACGGGACACTCTCCCCGCGTCAGTGCGTTCGTGCAGCTATGTATGTGCGGGGGAAGTCGACCGCTTTCAGTGACGGAGCCGATAAGTGGATCGGGGAACTTATATGGAGGGAGTTCTACCAGCAGATCCTCTTTAATTTTCCGAGTGTCGTTGATCAGCCGTTCAAAGCGAAACTGGCAAATCTGAAGTGGCGGACGGACGCTGCTGACTTCCAGAGGTGGTGTGATGGAATGACCGGTTTCCCGATAGTCGATGCGGCGATGCGACAACTCAACGCAACAGGATGGATGCACAATCGGCTGCGAATGATCGTGGCGATGTTTCTTACAAAGGATTTGCGTATCGATTACAAGCTGGGCGAGCGGTATTTTATGCAACGACTTATTGACGGCGAAACCGCGCAAAACAATGGCGGGTGGCAGTGGAGCAGTTCGACCGGCACAGACGCGCAGCCATATTTTCGTATCTTCAATCCGACCAGCCAGAGCAGGAAGTTCGACGAAAATGGGACGTTTATCAGACGGTGGCTGCCCGAGTTATCTGATGTGCCGTTGGAATTCATTCACGAACCGAGCGCCATGACCCCAGAACAGCAGCGGGCAAACCAGTGCATCATCGGTCGTGACTACCCGGTGCCGGTGGTCGATCACCAGCAGGCTCGGCTCGAAACTTTGGCGATGTTTAAGGAGTAGATTAGCGACTTTCTGATCAAAGTCGCTATAATGTCGGATGCTGAACCGGGGAACTGTTCCGACGGTCGGCAATTGGAATAGTTGAACGAGACTTTTGGACGGAGGTCGATCTCATGAAGATTACCACTTTTGCAATGTCGGCTGCCTTGGGCGCGGCGATGATTGTCGGCTGCGATCAGGATGCAACCACCAAGACCGCAGACAACGCGGCTCAGACGACCGAAGATGCAGCCAAGGCGCTCGCAGCTTCGGCCGAACAAGCCAAGGACTCGGCCAGCGGCGAAGTGAAAGAAGCCGCGGGCGCCGCCGCCGATAAGGCTTCAGAGCTTGCCTCGAGCGCTAGCGAAGCGGTCACCAAGCAGGCCACAGAGTTGTACGAGAAGGCCATGGCGATGGTAAAAGAGAAGAATTTCGCGGGTGCAGAGGGGTTGGTCTCGCAGTTGGAAGCCCTCAAGGGCCAGTTGCCAGCCGACTGGGCCAGCAAGCTCGACTCGCTGAAGTCGGCAATCGAAACTGGCAAGAAAGCACTGCAAGCGTTGCCCACCGGCGGTAACTGATCCACCGGATGAAAGTCGATTCAGTCCGGCGATTGTCGGATTGACAGGAAAAGAGAAACGCCTGCGGTCGAACACTCGATCGCAGGCGTTTTCAGTTTCCCGTGCGCCGGGCAGACTCCAGCCGCCCGCAACGAATGGGCTGGCTATGGCAACTTCGCAAGCTCTGCCTCTGCTGCCTGCAGTTGCTCTTTTGTTTCGGCCACAAGCTTCGCCGGGGCGCGGGCGATATAGCCCTCGTTTGAAAGCCGGCCCTTCAGCGTGCTGATTTTCTTTTCCAATTCGTCTCGCTGCCGTGCAACGCGGGCTGCGTCGGCTGCAACATCGACAAGCCCCTCAATGAACAACTCACACTTGTCCGCAGTCGCTCGCACCGCGCCGGCCGGGGGCGCGACATTTGGCGCGACGCCAGCGAGTCTGCATGTCGCCATCATCTCAATCGCGGGTTGCAGAGCCATGATCTGCCTTGCCGAATCGCCCGGTGCCATAATGTGCACCGTGACCGACTTTCGTGCGTCCACTTTGTAATCGTTCCGCACATTTCGAATCACCGAGACGAGTTCCTGAATCCGCGGGAAGATGTGCTCGCTGGCCTCAAGGAACCCACCAACCGATGGAAATGGCGCCCGAATCAGCCTCGACACATTCTCAGGGCAGTCGATGCGCCCCGGCAACCCCCGGCGGGGGCAGACTTCGTTCAGCTTCCACCAGAGTACCTCCGTGATGTGCGGAATCACCGGATGAAGCAGCCGCAGGGCACCATCAAGCACGCTCGCCAGAATCTGCGCCGTTTGCGCCTGCCTGCTGGCGTCCTTCATCTGTGGCTTGGCAAACTCGACATACCAGTCACAAAAGTCGCGCCAGAAGAAGTCGTACACCGCTTTGGCATATTGATCGAAGCGGTAACTCCCGAGCGTCGCGCTCACTTCCTCGACCGTCCGGTTAAACCGCGAGACGATCCAGCGGTCGGCCATCGACCACTTCAGCTCATCGATTGGCTCGGGTGATGTTGCCGCCTTGCCGTTCTCCAGTTGCATCAGCACAAACCGCGAAGCATTCCAAAGCTTCACGGCAAACGACCGGCCGATGTCAAACTTTGACGACGTGTTTTTCCCCGTGGTTGAATCAAGCTCGACGGGCAGGCGGACATCCTGCGTGTTGGTGGCCATGCTTGCCAGCGTGTAACGCATGGCGTCCGCCCCGTGGCTGGCAATAATGTCCAGCGGATCAACGCCGTTGCCGAGCGACTTGCTCATCTTCCGGCCTTCGCCGTCCTGAATCACCGCGTGAATGTACACATCCTTAAACGGCACACAGCCGCGGAAGTAGAGGTTAAACATCGCCATCCGGCTGACCCAGAGCGTGATGATTTCTCGCGCGGTGCAAAGCAGGCTGGTGGGGTTCCAGGTGTTGAGGCTGGATTGTGGATCGTCGATTGTCGACTGTTCGGGCCAGCCGAGCGTGCTCAGCGGCCAGAGTGCCGAGGAGAACCAGGTGTCGAGGACGTCCGGGT
>DDRH01000029.1:7337-7665 GCA_002343075.1 Phycisphaerales bacterium UBA2421
GGTGTCGAGGACGTCCGGGTCGCGACGGAATCCGTTCGATTCCCAGCGAGATGTATTAAACTCATCGCGTAGACAAAGGTATACATCATAGGTTCCCGCTCTTTCAATCAGCCCAGGCGTTGACTTACCCTCAGAATCGACAATCCGCCATGCGAAATTTGGCAGATCGTTGTCAAACCGATCTTCGACCGCCTGCAGCACTAGACTGTGTGCAAGAGACTGCCCTAACTCGTCTGCGTCCTCTTGCGTTTCAATGACCATCCGCCGGTGCCACACCGGAATCCGATGCCCCCACCAAAGCTGCCGGCTGATGCACCAATCGCGGATG
>DDRH01000025.1 GCA_002343075.1 Phycisphaerales bacterium UBA2421
GCAGCGCCGGGCGGGTGGGGGGTGGGTGTTGCCAGGGGCGGTTGGGGTTGGGCTGATGGCGATCGGCGGCATCGCCGCGCTAGGGGGCGTGCTTCCGCTTCGAGTGATACACAAGATTCCCCCGACCGCCCCGCGGCTGCACGATAACCCTGAGATTGGGCCAATTCAGAACTTTTGAGGATCGAAGAGGATGGAGTTACCGCGTTTTGTCGTTCTACATCACACCGGGTGCGATCCGCCGCATTACGACTTCATGCTGCAGGGACTGGACGGTCAAACCTCGAGCGCGGCTGAGTTGGCAACATTCCGAGCGCCGCGCTGGCCAATTAGCGCCGGCGATGAGCTGGAGCAGATCAGCTCCCACCGGGCGGATTTTCTAACCTATGAAGGCCCCTTGACCGGTGGGAGGGGAGCTGTTCGCCGGGTCGCGCGGGGCAGATTTGGGGTGCTGCAAAAGAGCGGCGAGTTCCTGCAGCTCGAACTCAAACCGGATCACGCCAGCAGCGGTTGCCGCATTGCGCTTAGCCGGATCAAAAAAGGTCGGAATGTCTGGCTGGTTGAAACAGCCTGTGAAGCCGTGTAATGGGTCAAAAAAGAGGTGCCGTGGGCCTCTCGGCATCCCACGGCACCCAGGGAAGGAGGATCGTTCAACATTTAGTACGATAGGATAGGGTAAATGTTCGAGGTACCGGCAAGAAATTTACCCCAAATTATCAAATAATCCGAGATGAATCCGTAAGTAGCATGCCGAAATAGAGTTAGATGCGCTGTCGGCTGGAACGTTTTGAGGGAAAATGATGCCTATTCGACTTTCCGCGGCGGCGGTAGCGGAGTTTCTTGGGACATTCGCGCTTTGTTTCGTCGGAATCCTGGCCATCCATCATTCTGCCGGTCAGGGTGGTTTGCTGCTCGTCGCGCTGGCTCACGGTCTGATTTTGGTCGGCTTGGTGTCTGCTGCGATGCCGACGAGCGGGGGACATTTTAATCCCGCCGTCACCGTCGGATTCCTCATCACAGGAAAAATCCGCGCGATGTCGGCAGGCGTCTACATCCTGTCGCAGGCTCTGGGAGCGATTGCCGCTTCTCTGGCGGTTTACATCATCCTCGGAAACGATGAGTCCGCGGCGCGGGCAGTGCAGGCGGGCACGCCTCAGTACAACCCCGAACTTGTTTCGACAGCGGGCGCACTGGTCGCAGAGATCATCGCGACAGGATTGCTCGTGTTTGTAATCTGGGGAACTGCCGCCGACCCGCGCGCAAAGAATGTAGCCGGGATGGCAATTGGGATCGTCGTTGCTGCGAACATTATGGCCATCGGACCGATCACCGGTGCCGCGATGAACCCTGCCCGGGTGCTCGGCCCCACGGTCGTCGGTTCCATGCTGCCCGGCGGCACCCTCTGGAGCCAGCATTGGCTCTACTGGGTCGGCCCACTCGTCGGCGCAGGGATCGTCGCGATTGGGTATCATCTGCTCTTTTGGCCTCGCGATCCCGCGCGAAACATCGATCCCGATGCGATGCAGGTCCCTCCCAGCCAGCGCCCCTGAAGTTGCCCAAGCGCCCTCAATGATGCCGGCGTGTTCTCAAGAGCAATCCGAGACCGCAAAACCACGCCAGAAGCAACTGCGGTTCGGGTACCGCGGCAGCATTGGCCTTGGCAATCGGTGAGGTGATGCCCGAGATGCCGAAGTTGGCAGCGAGCGCGGTAAAGTCATTGAGTCCGACCAGTCCGTCATAATCAAAGTCGCCCCGCGCCCAGTTACCCGGCCCTCCGAAGCTCGATGCGAGCGAAGTGAAGTCGTTGAGGTCAACCCCACCGTCCATCGTAGCGTCGCCGGCAGGGACGAGTGCCAGTAGCAGCGCGCTATCGTCCAGCGGAAACGAACTAGAAACGGAATTCGCTCCACCGACCTCACTCAGGCGCACCAGGCCGATCGCCGCGCGCGGATCGAGTGCAATCCGCGATGACGTGATGCCTGCCCCATCCCACGCGCCGCCGTGGCGGGCAGTCGCTATGAGCGAACTGAGCCGGTCGAACTCCGCAACACTCCCATCGTCAACAAACATGCGCCTCGCACCGAGGTCAAGGGTTGCGCCGTCGACGACTTGCAAAGTGCCAACCCAGCCGTCGGCGCCATTCTGACCCAGTTGGAGCGTACCCGCATCGACTTCGATTGCAGCAAGCGGCCTCGGTCCGTCGATCGCAGTGATCAATGCCTGTCGGATGATCAATCTCCCGCCGCCGGTCTTTTTCAGTCGGCTGGACGATGCAGGCGATTGGTCGGCCCAGTTGCCGTTGAGTAGTAGAGAGTGACCCATTGCGACGCCGACCTTGGCATCGGCGAGCAGGTGTACATCCGAATTGAGCGCGTTGTCGCCCCTGTGGCCATAAAGCGCGCCCAGTCCGTCGACGCCGCTGCCCTGCAGGAACAAGTTGCCTGCCTGTACGACCATGCCAGTCGTGCCTTCCGGCGCGTCGAGTTCCAGCATCGATGCGGGACTATCAAGCTGAACCCCTGCGTGGCCGAGCGCCTTCGGGTGTGCCACGCGAAGGGTTGCGCCCGCGGTGGGGTGATCGAACCGCCAAATGCTGGAGCGCCGACTAGGATTCGACCATCGAATTGCGTTTCGCTGACAATGGAGAGCGTACCACTGGAGACCGCCGCTCCGCCGAATGAATCGGCCAGCAGCCGGAACGAACCGTTGCCCGCGCTCCCCGCCAATGTCACCGCCGACCCAGCCGCGACTGCGATCGGCCTGCCGACACTCCCGGCAAACGACACCGGTCCGGCGAGGGTCAGCTCACCCTCTAATCGAACGACCGAATCGCCTATCGCAGGCGCGAATGTGGTTGCGTTCGTCAATACAACAGGCCCGCCGACGGCCCGCAAGGTCGATCGCGATGTCGGAGCAAAGTAGATTGGCCCGGTTCCCAGCGCCTCATCGGATGCAACTTGAACGGCTGCCGGTGCGCCCGTAAGTCCGAGTTCCAGCCCGCCGGTCCAGTCGGGGTTTGATAATGCGAATGTGGTGACTGCGGGGCCGAAATCGCGAAAACGACCCGGTCCCGAAATGGAGGATCGAAAATTCACGTTCCCACGCGCGACACCGAGCGGCGCCTGGACAGATTCGAGTACAACTCCTCCGTCAATATTGAGTGTGCCGCTGGAAGAGACGCTATCGAGCAGGGCGCCGACCGCCGATGCGTGAGTCTGTCCGCGGACGAAGATGGGCCGGCCGATTGAAAGGGCTGTGCCGGGTCGCTGCGCGGTGAGTCGCGTCTGGTTGCCCGGCTCGAACTGCCCAGGCAGGCTGCCGCCGGCGATGAAGATGATCGGATCGTTGCTCGCTCCCAGCGGGCCGGGCGCGCCGGGGGAAACATCGTCAAAGATAGTCGTGCGTCCGGCACCGAGCGTGGTGGGGCCGGTGTAGGTGTTGGTGCCCGCAAGAAGGAGATTGCCAGCCCCGAGCTTTGTAAGCCCGCCGGTGCCAGCGATTGATCCCCAGATGGTCAGTCCTTCATCGCCCAAGCTGCCCGACGTGCTCGCAGAGATGATGACCGCTTCGCTGGCCCCAAACTGCATGGGTGTGAAGACGCTGTTGCCGCGGGTGGTGCTGAGCAGTGCGCCCGATGCGATGGTCACCGTCCCGCCGGTGAGAGAACTGGGCGTGCCTGTGTCACTGTTGCTGGTGCTCCCCAGAAGAAGCGCGTTAACGTGTCTGCCAGCCGGGGCGACCGTCTGGGCGCCTGTGATTCGAACGTTGTCGTCCGGGCTTGCAACGACAATGTTGTTTGAATACTCGGCAGACAGATCAAGCGGTCGAAGCCCCGCTGTGCCCGCGGTGACGAATGAGGCGCGACCCGAGCCGTTACTGCCAGTGCCTGCGTTACCGAAGTAGGCCCATGCCCAGGGAATGATCGATTGCGATGTCGATCCCGTCGCGCCGCCGCCGCCGACCAAGAGCGAAGCCGCGTTGCCGATCAAAAACGAGTTAGAACCGGTTCCGACCGACGCACCGTCCAGAAACAACCCGCCGCGGCTCGTGCGAGTGAGGTGCGCGGCGTGCAGCGTCATCGGCGCGCTCACTCCAGCAAACCGCACAGTGTTGACCCCGCCGCCGACGGCAATTGTGCCGACTGACTCAGATGCCGGCATCGCGCCAAGAGTCTGCATCACGAGCACCCCGCCGTGGAGCGAGACCGAGGCTGAATCACCGATCCGGTTGTGCTCGGTCCCTGTCGAGCCTCGCGTCAGCAGGATTGTTCCGGTCGACTCGATCGCCGGTGATTCCGCGATCGAACCAGCGAGTGTGAGTGTGCGCCCTGAAAAGATCGTCGGGCCTGTGTAAGAATTGACGGCTGCCAGCACGGCCGAGTCCCGCTCGATCAGCAGCGGCCCGGTGCCGGAGATGATGCCCCGCACCGCCACGGGGAGAGTCGCTGATAGCGAGATGGTCATCCCCGCCGGGCCGATCTCAAGATCGCGATTCAGTTCTGCCGCGGCCGCCGCACCAGATCCAAAATGCGTCCACCGAAGTGTTGAGGCGTTAAACTGCAGCGGGGCGGTCCCGGTGCCGAAGCGCGCGTCGTAGTTGTCGTTGCCGGAGCGATTGGTGAGCGTGAGGATGCCAGTCGATACCGAGACAGGGCCGGCAAACGAGTTGGAATGGCCCAGCGCAATCGCTGCGTTCCCCGTGACGGTGACTCCGGCGGGGCCTGTGATAGGAACATCAATATTGTGGATGGTCGCGTCGAGGGCAGCCCGACTGGGGGCGTCATTGGGTGTACCAAATGCTCGCACAATGAGGCCTTGCGCGTCGGTACTGATCGAGGCGTTGATAGCTGGCTGAGTATCGGTGACGTCGATGCCGCCGGGGTTGGCGAGTCGGATTTCTCGGAGGGCGATGTTAGTATCCAGGGTGATGACGAGCCTCGCTGCGCGATCGACCGAGGCGTCTCCGCCGGGCTGGGCAATGTCTGCGAGTCCGCCGCCGCTTGGAAAGCTCGCCGCGGACCAATTGGCGATGTTGCTCCAGTCGTGGCCCTGATTCAGCACCAACAGCGGCCCGGGTTGCGACGCGATCAGAGGTTCATCGGTGAATGTGGCTGGTCCCACCCAACTCGCGTCAACCTGTGCCCTCACGACATCCGGCGCGCAGGCAACCGCTGCGAGGCAGGCGAGCGCGATGGGGTGTTTGCTGCGGCGAGGTCGAACCATTTGAACTGCGACTCCACGGCGGCCCCGTTTCTGAGGAAATCGTACCCGGTGCAGTCGATTTAGCAGCCAGAAAAATCTCAAAATCGACGGCGGTGGAGCAAACCCAGTGAAGCTGCTGCGGCAGCGAGAGGCGCGAATGGCTCGGGCACTGCCGTCTGGCGCGCTAAATCGGCCTGAGTCAGCCCGAAGTTGGCTGCGAGATCTGTAAAATCGTCTAGGCTCACCACGCCGTCATAGCCAAAATCGCCATCCCTCCAGACCGCAGCGGTTGAGCCAAATGCGCCGGCGAGCGCAGTGAAGTCGTCGAGGTTGACCGAACCATTGAGGTCGGTGTCGCCCTTGAAGGTCGTTCGCAGGAGAATTGCGGTTCCATCGACCGCCGTCGGGGTGGGCGTTGTGCCATCGAGCAGCGTCAGGCCGATGGAACTGGCCTCTGCATAGCCAATGGCCTTGCGCGGGTCAGCGTTGAGGCTATCCACAATTCTGCCTCCTGCGAAGGTCGCGCGCAAGGCTTGAATCGGCGATGTGCCGATATAGTCAATCAGTACCTTGGAACTCACGCCGGTTGTTGATGAGCCGATATCCAGTGTGCCGTCAGCAACCGTGACCGCTGTTAGAACACTCGTGCCGACAAATGTCCCTCCGGCGGTGAGTTGCAACGTCCCGCCGTTTACGACGAGGGCTGCATCACGAATCTCCCGCACGCGCATCGTTCCGCCGCCGGTCTTAGTGAGGGTTCTGGCGGGCGCGAGGAAATTCTGCCGAAATCGCACTTGAGCGCCGTCGGCGATCTCGAACGTCGCATCTTTGTCGATCAGCACATTGGTATTGAATTCGTGTGAACCGGCACTGACTGCTAAGCCGGTGCTGGTCGTGCCCGCAAGCCGGAGTGTCCACGGGTTGTTCGACACGATCCCGGAGAGCGTGTACCCGACGGGGCTGGTGATCTGCAGTTGGTCGATGGTCACCGTTCCCCCGCTGAGGCTGATGGTGCGCGGCGTGCTGATGGCGGTTCCGAGTTTTGCGATGGCGGTTGTGCCGCTTGGCGAAAGACCGCCGATCCAATCAGTGGGCGTGTTCCAGCTTCCGCCGAGCGGGTTGCCCCATTCGATTGGCGCCGGGACAGGCACGCCAACCGTCACGGAAAAGTCGTCGAACAAGGCAAAGTCGTTTGCTGGAATCTGCTGGCTGTGGCGAAAATCAAAATCACCGATGATTCCGCTGCCGAGGGTCAGGGTGAGGTTATTGTGAAAGAGCTCGTCGTTCACCGCCACGCTGTAGCGGTTTGTCACAAAGTTCATTTCGAGCTTGTAGCGATTCCAAGTGTCGCGCGCGACCGTATTGGCTGAGGCAACGAATCCATTCGAGCCGTCCTGCGCGCGAATCTGGTTATTGAGATCGACCTGCCAACTGGCCATGAAATTGATGTTGGTTGAAAAAACGTCCATTCCCCAGCCGCCGGATTGGGCGGCGCTCGATTTGATGAACATCGAGAACTCTGCAGTGACGAGAGGCGTGTTGGCCGCGACGGGCGCGATTTCGATCGGATCGTAGAAAACCCACCCTCCGGCGGCGGTAGAGGGGTTGGCAGTGATTTTCAGCGCCTGGCTGCCCGTATTTGCTGAACCGGCCTGCACTTGCGCGTCAAGGGTCGTGCCGGCCAACTCTGCGGTCCACCCCGATTGGTTAACCACCGGGCCCGGCGCGAATCCCGGGGATTCAAAACCGGTTGAGTAGACAGTGGTCTGACTTAAACCTGACGAACATGCTGAAACGATCAGACCGCAAGCGACTAGAATCCGGCGCACATTTACTCCTGATGCTGGGGCGAGGCGCTGTCAGATTATACGACAAAGACGCCGGCCAATGCGAGAGAATATTTCATAATATCGCGAGCGGGTTTGATCCAGCCGTCGCCACCGCGGCCAGAATTTGCTCATCCCTCGACGGCGCGCGATACTGGTCAGCGCCGCGGAGAGTGTTGTTTTAGCGGATTTTGAGGTCTGCAAGCTGTGAAAATGAACCAAAATCGCTGGTTAACCGCTGGGTTGTGGCTGAATGCAGTGCTTCTCGGCTGGATCGGCTTCACGCTCGCGAGTCGTTCGGGTGGAATCACTGCGAATATCCCGGAACTGATGCCGATGGCCATGGCGCAGCCGGCGCAGGGGCCAATCGCGGGTGGCGCGGGGTTGTTTCTTATGCCGGCGCAGTTTTCTTCAAATACCTGGGGGTGTTATGTCATGGATGTTGATAGCCAGACGCTTTGCGCCTACCAGTTCTTGCCCGGCGACAAGCAACTGAGGTTGATTGCGGCCCGCAATTTCCGATTTGACAGGCGATTGGGCAATTACAACACGCTTCCCGCCCCGCTGGATGTGAAGGATCTGGTGGAGAAGGAAGGGCAAACGAACCGGATCGGCGGCGAGTGAACGGTTGCTGAATCGAACCAGAGCGATCGCCGAGAGGAAATGGCCCCCTCGCATGACCGCGGCGAATGATTGGGGCATTTGATGAGTTGTGCTTGCGGAAATGCATTGCTTTCAGCCGATGTTTCGCGCTAAAATACGAGTAACAACAGGAGCAGCACCCCTATGATGGCGAAAATGTTCTATACGCTCGACGAAACAAAGTCGGCGCTTGATAAGAGTGAAGAAGAGATCAAGCAATTGGCCCGCGAAGGCCGTCTGCGCGAGTTCCGCGATGGCCCGCGACTGATGTTTAAGGCTGATCAGGTTGAGTCCTTAAAAGCCGAGATCACTGGCGGGTCGCCGCGCGATCAGGTCGATCTCTCTGCTGAGACGACCGGCCCGCTGGGCATGATTGACAGCAAGGGCGCGAGTGGGAGCGTCATCAGCCTTGCCGACACCGGTGGCCGAGGGGGCAGCAGCATCGGCATCGGTCTCGCCCCGAAGGATGACACCGCTCTGGCAGCAGACATTTCGAGCGGCAGCCTTGGAGGAGTGCCTTCTCCTGGAAAGCCGGGAAGCGGAAGCGGGCTGGCGGGATCAGCGGCGGGACGAAGTGCGATCAACGTCTTTTCACCCGACGAAGCAAGCGCCGACCCAATGGCGCAGACCAATATCCAGTCGGGAATCAGCGATCAAATCAACATCGAAGGTGTCGGATCAGGGAGCGGCCTGCTCGACCTCACCCGCGAAAGTGATGATACAAGCCTCGGGGCCGAACTACTCGACGAAATTTCCCCCGGCGGGTCCAGCGGTAGCCGCAAGGGCATCACTGGCATCGGCGGAACTGGTTTTGGGGCCACCGGAGCCGGTGGGACGGCCGTTGGCGGGACAGCGGCAGGAGCCTCGGGAATCGCTAATGCGCCCGTGCGCGGGCGTGGCGCGGTTGGAACCCCAATCTACGTCGAGGCCCGTGACCCAAGCTCTGACTTCTTTGGAGGCCTTTGTCTGGGTGCAGCGGCGTTTGTGATATTTGGGTCGTTCGTGCTCGTGTCGGCAGTGCTCGGCAATAAAGCACCGGAGGCGCTCGCCGACGCGTTCAACCAGCCGACGGTCTATCTCGCGGGCGCCGGCATTCTGGCAGCGGTCATTTTCGGATTCATCGGATTTATGTTTGGCAAGCTGCGATAGCCCAAGGGGTTACCGCGCAACGCGCCCACTATTGGGCGCTTACGATCAGGTGGATGAGACGCAGACAGAAGCTCATCAGATTTTGCGGAGGATGAGCGACGAAGCCCGGGCCACAAGCGCCGGGCTTCTTTATTGGGGCTTCTTCATTGGGCTATAAATTGCCCACTCCGCTCGGAGTGGATCGGGCGAGGCCGATCCGATCCATCAGCGGGGTAAGCAGTCCAGCCAGAATCAGGGCAACGTACGGCCCAAACTCAACGCTCACATACAATTGCAGCGCCGCGCAGACGACGCCCGCCGTCCCCGCCCAGATGACGCGCCACCGGCGGCAGAGTGGGCGAATGGACGGCGAGGTGGCAAGGAACATGGCAGCGAAAATCAACGGAGAGGCGAGCAATTCATAGTTCGCGAACGTCACGGCGACGCCCCATGTCGCCGCAGAATCTCGCCACGCAAGCCATCGCCACTGCGGTCCCTGCTCGTTGAGCAGTATTGGCACAGGCAGCACCAAGAACGCAAGAAACGCTGCGGAGATCATCACCAGCGGTATTCGGTAATCGATCAACCCGCGGTACAGCAGAAACAGCCCGCCAACTATGACGAACACGGTGCTGGCGGTGCCGATTGGCCGTGGCTCGCCTGCGACCATCAAATCTTCGATCGGAGGCAGGCGGTCGCGAATCAAGCTTTCGAGCGATAACCAGCCTCGCTCCGGTCTGTCGATGCCGGTGGTGAAGAGCGTGAGTCTGCGGGCGATGGGTTCACGCAAGTAGGCGTCGTAACCTTCGACGGATTCTTGCGAAAGCCACGGTATCTGCGGATTGATCTGAGAATCAACCGGCACACGGAGCAGATCGCCGCGCACCAGTCGATCGGGTTGCAGCACTTGGCGTGGAACAAGGTAGGGCTGAAACATCACCACCAGCAGCAGGTGCGTCAGCAGAACCGGATGAACGCGCGCCGTCCCGCCGAGCAGCCAGCAGAGAATCGCGAGCACGATCCCCGCCGCTGGGAGAATGGGCCACGGAGATTGAAGGTCCGCGGTTGGCGACGAAGACGAAAACAGGTGGGCTGGCAGGGTCATCGCCAGCATCAGCGCTGCCACTGCCATACCGAGCACGGAGATGCGGCTGCCGCGCCGGCCAACCCGTTGCCAGACAAGTGCAGCGAGCACCGCTGTGATGACTAACGTCGCCGCGCCCGCTGCGGCGCGCCAGCCGAATATCGCCACCCCCGCGGCGAGGGGGAACAACAACGCCACCAGTTGCATCCAGGTAATGCGGTGGTTTGAAACGCCCGACCATCCGCCGGATGCCACCTGCCACCCGGTTCGGGCATCAGGGCATGATTTTGGCAGTGATTCGTCGGCGGGTGCTGAAGCGTGCATCGATCGAGGTTGAGTCTAACCGGCGTCAGGCGACATCGGCAAATGCTCACATCACCCCGCGCCGCGCTCTCCCCGCCGCGGCGCGGGTTGCCTTGACCAATGGCAACCGCGACGGGCAAACGTAGTCGCATAGCCCGCATTCGATGCACAGTGACGCGCGCGAACGGTCAGCCAGCGATGCGTCACCCATTTGAACGGCCTCAAGCGCAACCATCGGTAGCACACGAGTTGGGCACACGTCGGCACACCAGTTGCACCGAGTGCAGGGGGCGGGCGTTGTGGGCGCTGTGGCGCGGCAAATGTGAAGAACCGGGGCGGCTCGGCCTGCGGTGCGGGTCAGGTCGGCTGGCTGATGCAGGATCAGCTCACCAGAAATGGCGCAATCGCCATCTTCAAGAGTGGGCAGGCGCAGGGCGTGCATCAAATCAGCGAGCATCACCTCCGGGGCGACGGCGGCGAAGGTGACTCGGCCCGTCCGGTGATCGCGGACGCACACCGGCACCGCGGATGAAACATTGCCAGACAAGAGCCGCGCGATTGTCCACGCAGCGGCGGCGTCGATCATTACCACGCCCGCATCCAGTGGCTGACGACCGGGCACAAGCTGTCGCGATAAGACCCGTGGCAGCAGCAAAGCCGGATGTAGCTGTGGGTAAGCATGATCCAACTGCACGAGCTTCATGGAGTCATCGCGGCGCCGTCCGGCGCGCCAGCCAGACGGCAGTGCGGAATCAAAGACTACGATCGATTGTGTGGCCTTCAGCACTTTGGCAACGCATTCGACGCCGAGCTGCACCTCGCGCGCAAACTGTACTGCCACGTTGGCGTTTAGCCGCGCGACGGAATCGGCGTCCAGCCCAGAACAAACTACGACATCGGCCGGTCGCGCGGCTGCCTGATGTAACTGGCCAGAAAGGTCGGGCGAGGTCATCCGATTGATTTCAATTCCCGCCTCGCGAAGGAGTTGAATGAGCAGCGCCACCGTGAGACCCTCGCGCGACAGTGCGGCTGCGCAGGACGACTCGGGAAGTGATAAATCCGGGTCAACCCCAATTGGAATGAATGCCGCCGTCGCCATCTGTATAGGGGTGCCAAGTTTCGGGCTGCAGGTCAAGCGGCGGTGCGATCGTTGGGCGAATCCTGCCAGCAGTCACAACCGCTCGCCGGATCAAAATGGGGCTGGACGATCATTTTCGGATGATCAAGACGAGAGGTCGCCGCCGCCGCTGTTGATTTTTAGAACGCCTCGCTGGCGCTTCACCGCGATGATTCGGTTCTTCAGATTATCAAAAATAGGTCGCGGATTTGGCAGACTTTGAAGATTGAGCGTGCGAGTTGTTTCGTCGTGTGTATAGATGGTGATCGTCCCAACCCCTAGGATTCGATCGACCACGCTCTGGTTGAACTGGATGTCTTCAACGTGCCAAAGTTCGAGAGTGTCGATTTTCTTACTGAGCAGGCCGATCTCGCGATCGATGCGGTAGTTGCTGATGCGATACTTGATTCGTTTCGTCTCAATGATCGGCACAGCCGCGACGATCGCTCCGATCGCTATGGAAATCGGCCATAGCCACCAGAGTTTGAAATCTTCAAAGTCGAAAATCCAGATCAGGCTTGGCAGTGCCGCGATGATAAGGCCGAAACTAATCCAGGCAGTCGTATATAGTAACTCCCCGCGGAGCATCGGGGAGCCTTGAAAGTAGATGCGTTCATCATCCCCGGTCGGGGCTACGTGGTCCGGGTCGAGGGTGGCTTCGAGCGCAGATTGTTCGAGCTTCTTTTCCATGTCACGCCATCTTCGCCAAAGTCAGCAGCCGTTTCCACATCTCCGCCGGTACCGGCACGACGCTCAGCCGACTGATACGCAAAAGGTCGAACCCCACAAATGCCGGATCTGCCTTGATTTGTTGGAGGGTAACCGCAACCTCCAATGGCTGTTTCGCCATGATATCCACCGCCACCAGCTTGGGATTGCCGGCCCTGGGGTCTGGATAAGGGCCTTTCACAATCTCTGCGATCCCAACACACGCTCGTTCGCTTCCGGTGTGATAAATGAGGGCTAGATCCCTCGGCTTCATTGCACGCAAGTGAATCAGCGCTGTCGCGTTGGAGATACCTGACCAGCTTGTCACCTTATCGTGTACGAGATCATGCCATGAGTATTCCGTAGGCTCTGTCTTGAGAAGCCAGAAATTGTTCTCAGTACGCTGAGGCATGCGGATTGGGGGAAAGGATACGTCGGCCTACAAGTTTGGAGTGTTAAACGTGTCACCCTGATTTGGATCGCCGGATTGGAAGCCCTTGCGAAACCATCGAACGCGCTGCTCGCCGGTGCCGTGGGTGAAGCTGTCGGGGACCGCATAGCCCTGAATCTTCTTCTGAATGTTGTCGTCGCCGATGGCGCTGGCTGCGTTGAGGGCTTCTTCCAAGTCTCCGGGCTCAAGGATGCTCTTGGTTCTTTGTGCGTGGTGTGCCCACACGCCGGCGTAGTAGTCGGCCTGCAACTCAAGACGCACAGAAAGGTCGTTGTACTGCGATTCACTGAGTTGCTGCCGCGCCGCGTGCACTTGCCCGCTGACGCCGAGCAGATTCTGAACATGGTGCCCGACTTCGTGAGCAATGACATACGCCTGCGCGAAATCGCCCGGTGCCTGGAATCGCTGCCGCAGTTCGCGGTAGAAGCTGAGATCGATATACACCGTCTGGTCTTCGGGGCAATAAAAAGGACCCATCTCCGCCGACCCATGCCCGCAGCGCGACCGGACCTGCCCGGTGAACAGCACGAGCTTGGGCGGCTCATAGCGTCGGCCTGACTGCGCAAAAAGCTGGCCCCAGACATCTTCGGTGCTCTTCAGCACTGCCGAGACCATGCTTTTGAGCTCTTCCTCTTCCGGGCTGAATTGCCGCGGGGCCGACTCCCGCTGCGCGCTGGGCGCGCCTCCGCCGGCGGGAAGCTGTTGGATGACCTGCTGCGGATCGCCGCCAAGCAGGGCAATAAGGATGATGATAATGAGCATCCCGATTCCGCCGCCGCCGACCGCCATCGTTCGCCCTGAAACGGGCACGCCTCTGCGGTCCTCGACGTTGGAGCTTTGTCCCAGGTTTTTCCAGCGCATTGTGTGCCTCGTAATGGCTCAAACGCAGTGATCTTCACCGCTGCCGCCGGAATTGTAGCCCGATCTCTCCGATTCGGAGCAACAGAAATCAGATCGCGCCAGCATCAAAGGTCAGAATCGGACACAAGCGGCTCTGGCACGCGACTTCGCGACGGGCCACGGCATCCCCAAAAGCAGAACGCCCCGGCCCAAACCGAGGCGTGCAACCGTTGAACAGTGGGCGTTAAGGGACTTGAACCCCTGACCTCACGGGTGTGATCCGTGCGCTCTAGCCAGCTGAGCTAAACGCCCATTCTACTGCGATAAACTCTATCCGATCGCGTTGGAACTGCAAGTTAGCTCGCGATTTGAAGGCGAATCCGAATCTCCTCGATCAGCGGGCCATTGGCGGGGAGAAAATGGAGGGTGAGCAGGTCGGCTGGCGTGCACCAACGGAAATCAGCCACTTCGATCAGCTGCGGTTGCCCGGCAATGTGTCGGCAGAGCCAAGGGTGAAGCTCGACCTGCCGGTTCCGGTCGGGATAGTGATGATGAAACAGGGGAAGTTGCTCAATAGGTTCGACCGTGATGCCGAGTTCTTCGCGCAGTTCTCGGACGATGCAGCCTGCTGGCGTCTCGCCCGGTTCACACTTCCCCCCGGGGAACTCCCAAAACCCGCCGTAGTAGTCGTCTGCCCGACGCAGGCAGGCGAGGACGCGGGTCCGATCATCCGAAACCACGACCCCAACCCCCACGCGGAGCAGCGATGGGCCATTCTGCATGGTTCCTCCAGATCGGGCCTTTGTGTGGTAAATGTCACGCCCGATAAAACCCGGTTTCCGCCACATGTTGTGTGGCATGCGATATGGCATAACTATATGCAGAACATGATCTTACGCAACAAAAAAGATACTTTCGCCAAGCTAAAAGGTCGATTGACTTGGGTAGTAGGCGGAAGTATAGTCGCCCTGAGAACGCAGCGTGAAACTCGCCGCGTAAAACGATCTTACGGCTTCTTGCCGTGGCGCACTTCCGGAGGTGGACAGGAGCCACCCCTCCGGAAGTTTTTTTATGCGCACGGATCGCACCCACTTGCGACCGCACGGCCAGATTTCCCCATCGCGGGGGTCGCCGATGCATTTTAATCCATCACCGATCGACGTGTGATTCAATATTCTACTCGTTTCGCCGTGTCGCCTCGTTGCACGCAGTTGCAGGATCCTCACTTCACTTCACTTCGATTCTGTGAGCACATCCGTAGAATGCACTAATGAACCAGCGGCGTGGACAGTTTACCGGGGTGGTCTGTGCGAATATCCCATTGTGCCGGGAGCATTTTAAGCTGGTGATGGAAGTCCGGGGATTCCCACCAACGAAGGCAGGGCAGTTTGTCCAACTGCTGTGTCGCTCAACTCGCGATCTTGACTACGTTGAGCGAGAACTCGAGTGGCCCTCGCCTCAGAGGCCGGAGGTTGAAAATGTTGACCTGATTGCGCCTACGGCCCTGCTTCGGCGACCGTTTTCATTGGCAGGGGCGACAACTGATGGCGAGACAGCGACGATCGAGGTCATTCACCGTGTTGTAGGCGTTGGGACAGACTGGCTGGTGCAACTTCGCACTGGTGACGAAGTAGGCATTCTTGGACCGCTTGGAAACACGTTCTCACACCCTGTGGAGAACCAGATTGCGATTTTGGTGGGAGGCGGAGTAGGCATTCCGCCGATGCTTTATCTCGCTAGCGAGCTGGTAGGCAAGAAAGTGATCGCTTTCTGCGGCGCGACCACGCGCGACCTGCTGAGTCTCACTGTCACCGCGGACGCGCGAACGCCGGGCATTGATTCGATCGAGCCGCTATACAACATTCAGGAGTTCGCCGCGCACGGCATCCCCGCGGTCATCAGCACAGATGATGGCAGCTACGGTTTCAGGGGGTTTGTGACCCAGTCGCTCCAGGAATATCTGGATAGATTCCGCATCCGCGGCGAAATGGCGGTGATTTACACCTGCGGCCCGGAGGTGATGATGAAGCGGGTCGCCGACCTCGCCAGGGCCCGGCAGATCCCCTGCCAGGTTGCGGTAGAACGCGCCATGGCCTGCGGCATGGGCACCTGCCAGAGTTGCTGCATCCGAGTGAAGAAGCCCGACGCCAGCGCTGTCCCGTTGCCGGGGCAGGACTGGTGCTATCGCCTGGCATGTACCGACGGGCCGGTGTTCGCAGGGGAAGAGTTGCTTTGGTAAAGTGATGAGTCAAGGTTGAGATTGTCGTGATTGATTTATCTGTACATTTGGCCGGATTGAAGCTCGCGAACCCCACCATGACCTGCTCGGGGACGTGTGGTTATGCGTTCGAGTATGGCGATTTCATGGATTTGTCGCAGCTCGGCGCGTTCGTCACGAAGTCGGTTACGCGGGAAGAGCGGCCGGGCAACCCGCCGGCGCGGATTGTTGAAACACGCGGGGGAATGTTGAATGCGATTGGGCTGGCGAATGTGGGGCTGAAGCGGTTCCTTGATGAGAAGGTTCCGCAACTTGAAAAAATGCCGTGTCCGATTGTGGTTAACGTCGCTGGTCATTCGTACGACGACTATGTGGAAACGGTCGCCGCGATGAACCCAATTGCGTGTGTTGGATCGGTGGAACTCAACGTGTCCTGCCCCAATGTGAAGGACGGGCTTACTTTCGGCACTAACCCCGGTCGTCTAAAGGAGTTAGTGCATGAGGTAAAGAAGGTCTTGCCGGCCAAGCCATTGATGGTCAAGCTGAGTCCGAACGTGGACGACGTTGCCGTCACTGCGCGGGCGGCAATTGAAGGCGGGGCCGACGTGCTCACGCTGGTTAACACGTTCACCGCGATGTCGATCGACATCCACAGGCGTCGCCCGCGTTTGGCCAACGTAACCGGGGGCCTTAGCGGGCCGGCAATTAAGCCGATCGCAATCCACATGGTCAGCCGGGTTTATCGTCAGGTTGCAAAGGCTGCGGGCGTGCCAATCGTGGGTATGGGCGGCGTGCAAACCTGGCAGGACGCCGCCGAGTTCATACTCGCCGGAGCGTCGGCGGTCGCGATCGGCACGGCATTATTCGTTGACCCAGCCGCTCCGAACAAAATCTGTGAAGGTTTGGGCGAGTGGGTGAGCAAACAGGGCGCGGAGAAGCTCAGCGACCTCGTCGGCACCGTGCAAATGCCCGGAGATTAGCCGGTAAAATCGCCATCTCTATAGGCTGCTTCGTGGCTTAAGTTAGAATGGACATGAATTCCTGCACGCTTCTCCAACCATGCCAATGAAGTGGTGGCATAAACTTCATCACATCGCGACGCAGCCCCTGCCCGGAATGCGGGACGACCGTCGAATCGGTGGTCGATTCTCACGCGAACAGACAATAGAATCTTGTCGTAACGGCAGCTAACAGCCTATGTCGATCGCCATCAGCCAACCTGTGCAACTGCCTCACGAACCATTCGGGCAAACCGGCGTTCGGCAGTATGTCGGTTCATTCTCGGCGTTGTTTTGCGCTGCGATGGTGGCGATGTGCCTGACGCTCTGGTATCGCAGCTTCACTGTGATGGATACAGTCGAGTTTTATCACGCCCAGAGCAGGAGCCTCGTGCAATCGGCCCAGGGGCGGCTGGCAATTGTCAACATTCAAGGCAGTGCGGGTGACGGTGCGGGCTGGGGGTTCAGCAGTCGGCCGGTGCGGCGCGGGCGGTTGGATCGGTGGCCCGACTCGATCTGGAAGACCATTGGCGTTCAGGTCATGTCCGACACTTTTTCCGGTCAGCGGGCATGGTTGCTGCGGGTGAAGTTTCCCTTTGCGGCGGCGGTGCTCGGAGTGGTCCCGGTGGTGCATGTGATCAAGCAGTTGCGGATGGTTCGGCGCCGGGATGAGCCAGACAACTCACCGCGAGCGGCGTTCTGCCCGCGGTGTGGAAGGGGTGCGGGGGCGGGCGATTCCCGTTGTCGCTGCTGTGGGCGCGAGTTTCGAGGTGGCTCAACCCATTCAATCGCGGTCGGGGCGTAGTGCCAGCGGCCGCTGAAGAATTTCTGTGAGCATGAACTGCTCGCGAAGGGTTTGCGGCCGCAGCCACCCGCGGAGCTGCCCGGCATCCACCGCCGGCCCCGGTTGTCGCGCCACGGCCGGGGGTGCAGTGACCGGCGTTGGCGATGCTGCGGCTTCTGGAAATGGCCGTTCGGCGAAGACCTGCGCTGGCTTCTTCGGCTTCTTTTGTTTTTGCTGCTTCTGCCGCTGATTCCCCCGGTTTATCGACACCGGCGACGGGCGATTGGCGGGGATGTTCATCCGCGGTGGCACAGGGGGTGGCGGGGCGGGCGGATGATACGGTGCCGGCACACGCTGCGGCGGTGGGGGAGTCGGCGGCTGGTAGCCGGTCGACGTGGACACACGTGGGACCGGGGCCGCCGGTGGAGACGGGCGCGACGCAATCTCGTCATAATCCGGCGCGTTTGCCCGCGATGCCTCCAGTTCTGCCCGAACCCGCTCGCGATGCTCCTGCTCTTTCTTCTTCGATGCCATCTTCGCCAACGCGCCCACGCCCCAGATCAGCGCGAAGATCACAAAAAAAATGATCTTCATCAGCGGATCTTCATCGCGGGCGGCGAGGATGGAAATGACCGGAGACATGCTCATTAACCTAGAATCAGTCAGACCTTACGCGAGGCGGTCAGACCTGCTCACAAAACGGAATCGCCGATTGCAGCGAGTATCATTCACAACCGTTACCCTTGTCGCTCCGGCGGCTTGGCAATCGCTTCACGCATACTCGTGTCGGCGGCGACGTTCTTCATCTTATAGTAATCCATGATCCCCATATTGCCCGTCCGGAACGCGTCGGCCATCGCGCGGGGCACTTCTGCCTCGGCCAGCACGACCAGCGCGCGATTCTTGGCTTGTTCCGCCACGTTTTCCTGCTCCTGCGCCACTGCCATCGCACGGCGTTTTTCTGCCTCAGCCTGAGCACGCTTTTTATCCGACTCGGCCTGGTCTGCCTGCAGCTTGGCACCGACATTGTCGCCCACATCAATATCGGCGATGTCAATCGACAATATTTCGAACGCGGTGTTGGCGTCCAACCCCTTTACCAGCACGGCCTTGGAAATATGATCGGGGTTTTCAAGCACATCTTTATAATCAATCGCTGAGCCGATCGCAGTGACGATGCCTTCGCCCACGCGCGCAATGATGGTTTCTTCGGTCGCACCGCCGACGAGCGACTTGATGTTGGTTCGGACTGTCACCCGCGCCTTGACCTTGAGCTGAATGCCGTCTTTGGCCACGGCGTCGATCGTATTGCGACCCATCGCCGCGGAGGGAACGTCGATCACCTTCGGGTTGACGCTGGTTTGCACCGCTTCAAGAATATCGCGGCCAGCGAGGTCAATCGCCGTGGCAACGCGCCAGTTCAGTTCGATGTTAGCCTTGTTTGCCGCAATCATCGCTGCGATGACGCGCTGCACATCACCGCCGGCCAGGACGTGGCTTTCCATCTCAGCCTGGCTGACCTCCAGCCCGGCGCGCATCGCCTGGATTCGGGCATTGACGATGACGTTGGAATTGACGCGCCGCAGGCGCATGCCGATCAGCTCCAGCATGCTCACACGCGCGCCGCTGACGAGGGCGCGGATGTACAGGCCGAGGAACTGAAAAATCACTCCGAACACGATGAGCAGGAAAATCAGGATGAAAACGACCAGCCCAACCATCCAGCCGCTCGTGCTCTCTCTCGCTTGTGCGATAATCTCAATCATGCTTAATCCTTCCAATTCAGTCTTGTCGATCAGAGCCTTTTCGATCTATATCACTCGCTCTAAATCACTCATTGCATTCGTTTCGTCATCCGCGATCCCACTGTTACGCAACCGTCACCATCTCGACGATGATTCTTCCTGCATCAATCCTGACAACCCGAACCTTGCTTCCTTGCTGGATAATGCCGATTTGCGATCGAACTTCCATCCGTTCGCCTTCAAAATCGACTGTGCCCATCGGACGCAGTTCGCTCATCGCGACACCGACTTTGCCGACTGTCACCGCGGGTGGGGTGATTGGGGAATCGGTGGGCTGCAGCATCATCCGCCGGCCAATAGGTGTTCTTGGCCACACCTTCAGCGCCGCGGAGATGGCAAAGGGTGACACCATCGCCGCCAGTAGAAGCACACCCAGGCCGAGATACTGATTGATCTTAAAGCAAATCGCAATCGCGCCGATCATCGCCGCGGTTGCCATTAACCCCAGCAGGCCATGTGAAGGCAGAAACAACTCGGCTACCAGCAGCACCAAGCTGATTCCAAACAGAACGAATGCCCAGGTGGATGCTTCCATAAATCAATAGTCAATTCATCAACGACGCGCAATCAAGGTTGTCAGGCATTCTCAGTCGGCCTGACGACCACATGGTTGCCGTGTACCTGCTGCACCACAATCTGTGTGTTGGCCAGCACAAAGCCGCTATCGCTCACCACATTGGTTGTTACGAGTTCATGCGTTTCATCGTCGGCAAATGCCGCTGTGCCGCCAGGGCGGAGGTCGGTGAGCGCTCTGCCGACTGCGCCGATCTCCGGCCAGACTTCGTCATCGATGTCCTGAGCGTAGTCGCCGGTCACCGTGCTGCCAACGGTGGTTGTCAGCACGAGCCTTCCAAAGTACGGCATGTCTGGGAGATGCCGATTTAACCAGACTCCAAGCACCATGGCGCCCGCGAGGGAACAAGTGACAATCAGCAGGCCCTTCCAGAATGCCTGGTAAGTGCCCGGCAGGGTCGGCATCCAGCCGGGCCGCACTGGCTCCGCGGGAACAAAGGTCATCGTCAGGCCGGCCACGATCATCAGCAGGCCCGTAATGCCGATGAAGCCAAACCCCGGAATCACAAACAACTCCACCGCAAGCAAGCCAATTCCCACGATCATGAGGACAATCTCAAACCACGTGGCATATCCGGTCAGGAGTGGCACGCCGACCAGCAGGCTTAGGGCAAACAGCGCAATCGCCTCCGGCGGCCCGCTTCCGGGCGTGTGGAATGCGGCATAGAGCGATAGGACAAAGATGGTAGTCAAAATCCCCCGAACCGCGGCACTCCCGAGCAATCCTATGAGATACTCGCCCTTGGAATGATCGAGCGTATCGACGATCCGAAACTGCCGGCTCTGCACAAACTCACTCAATGAAGCATAAACGCCCTTGGAAAGCCCCAGCGATGTTGCCTGCGAGGCGGTGACGGTGAGTAGCGACTCGCCGTCATCCACCGGATTTGGCACACCTTCCACGGGCTTCCATCCGTTTTCCTTCACGAGCGATTCGTATGCCGCCGCGTCAACAAACTTACGCTCGCCATCGGGACCTTGGATGTAGTGTACCACCCGGCCGACGCTTACCATCGCCTGCACGAGCAGGGGATCGTAGTTGTTTTTCTCCGCCGAGTCGGCAAATTCGGCGAGAATCGGCCCTTCGCTCTTGGCGCGTTCGGTCTTTTCAAGTTGCTGCCCGGGCACAATCGGGGCACAGTCGCCGAGCATAGAGCCTTGCTGCATGACGATTTCATTGCACGCGATAGCAATCATAGCCCCCGCCGAGATCGCCTTTTCGTCAACATAGGCGATGATGTGCAGGTCGTCCTGCTTTTTGAGCATTTGCGAGATTTCAATCGCGGACATAGCCGACCCGCCCCAGGTGTTGATTTGCAGCAAGACGGTGCTCGCTTGGCTGCGCGCATCGGCCAGCCGCTTTTCGAGCATCACCTTACTGAAATCGTTGATTTCGCCCGTGAGTTTGATGACTACAACATCTGCCCCAACCGGCACCGATGGCTGGGAGGTCGATTCGACCTGGCCGCGGGCGGCACCTATGAGGCATAAAGGGAGGAAGACTGCTAGCAGGCGTCCAAGCATAGTAACGATTGTATTCGTAAGCTGTTGGAAAGTATCGCGTTATAACGCGACCGCATTATTTGACACATGAGTGGATAAATCGACCCCGCTCTCGCGTTTGGCCGCCCTATGGTGCCGCCGTTCGACCACCTGCGCGTGCTGGGCCCAGAAATCGGCAAACGTGTCGGCGAGGCTGAACTGCTTCAACCGCGCGGCCGCGGCGAGGCCCATTTGGGTGCGGGTTTGGCGATCATCGAGCAACCGTTCGATTTCTGCTGCCCAATGATGCGGATCGATGCCCTGGACGACGCGGCCGGTCTCTCCGTGCTGAACGATGGTCTTCGGCCCGCCCTCGTCACTGACCAATGCCGGCAGCCCGCAAGCCTGCGACTCCATTACCACCTGCCCAAGTGTGTCGGTGCGGCTGGGAAACGCAAACAAGTCGGCGGCGCAATACAGCTCTGCAAGAGTTTGATCGGTCTGAACGCCCAGTACATAGCTCGGCGTTCCGGCAAGCATCGACTTCATCGGTTCGCGAAAAGGCCCATCACCCGCGACTACCAGCGCAACATCTCTCCTTCGCGCTGAAATGAGCTTAAAGGCATCGACGAGCGTTTGTAAGTTCTTTTCGACGCTCACCCGCCCGATGTAGAGAAGTCGCAGCGGTTCGGTCACACCAAACCGCTGCCAGATGTCCGGGTTGCGATAATCAGCGTTGAACCGTCGGAGGTTGATCGCGGGTCGAATTGTGCGCAATCGATTGGGCGCGATGCCAAGTTTGATGAGAATCTCGTGATACTCCCGGCTGCGCGCAAAAACCAGCGTCGCAGGACGATAAAACCACTTCATGAAAACGCTGGTGCCGCCCGTGACGATGCGGCTACCCGAGAGCCGATCAACGTACGCGGGAAAGTCGGTGTGATACGTCGCTGCGAAAGGAATTCGCAGCCAGCGGGCGATGAGCCAGCCGCAAAGTCCCACAGGGCCGGGCGTGCTCAAGTGAATCATGTCGAACTTCTGCTTTTTTGCCCAGCTCAGCATAGTCGAAAAGGGGGGTAGCGCGATGGCCTGCTGCGGGTAATAGGGCAGTGCCGTACTTACGAGCGGCCTGAAGTTCTTTCTGGCGAACTCGGCGTTGGTCAAGGTGGTTCTGGCCGCGCAGGTATGGATGACGAATTCGTGTTCGGTATGCCTTGCCTGTTCACCCATATCACGAATGAATCGGGCGACCCCGTTGATGTCTTCCAGCGTGTCAGTAAACAGGCCAAGCTTCATACAATCTCCAGACAGTCTCGAAGCTCGATCTTGTAGCCGGAGATGGCCAATGATGCACGCGGGGGAGTCATTTGCCACAGAAATGAAGAGTGGAGACGCGAACGCCCTCCCAGGCCGATCCGATGTTGCTTCGCGGGGGTTCGTTCGGAGGAAGTACTGCGTCAGTTCCCCATCAATTCGCGAATCTTGCCGCTGATGTCCTGAGATTTCATAATGCTTTCGCCGACAAGAATCGCACGCACCCCGGCGTCGGCAAGCTTTTGCACGTCGGCGGCAGTGTGGATGCCGCTTTCGCTTACCAGCACACTGCGATCTTCAACCAGTTCTGCCATTCGGAGGGTCGTTCCGAGGTCGGTCTTGAACGTGCGTAAGTCACGATTGTTGATGCCGATGAGACTGTAGGCCTTCATCGGCACCCCGATCACCCCGTCACGCACACGCATGAGATTATCAAGGTCGTGGACCTCAATGAGGGTGGTAAGATGTAACTCGGTGGCCAGAATCTGCAGGTCGATCAACTCATTGGTTTTCAGGCACTCGGCGATCAGCAACACCGCATCCGCCCCGGCGGCGGCTGACTCGTATATCTGATACGGATCGACGACAAAATCTTTCCTCAGCGCGGGAAGCTCGATTGCATCGCGAACCCGCTGGACAAACTCTAGCTTTCCCTGAAAAAACTGCTCGTCGGTCAGCACGCTCACCGCGTCGGCTCCGGCACTGGAGTACTCCCTGGCAATCGCCACCGGATCAAAATCGAGACGAATGATACCGGCGCTCGGCGAGGCCTTTTTAATCTCGGCGATCAGATTAAGTGGCCGGCCATACTCCGGCGGCTTGGTGACCGCGTGAAAGAAGTTACGGGGCCGGGGCATCGCCAGCGCACGAGCCTTCATTTCTTCAAGTGGGCAGACGGCTTTGCGTTCGGCCACTTCCCGGTGCTTGACGGCGATGATGTCGTCGAGAATGCTCATGTGTCATTTGCACGACCGGGGCGATAAGATACCGGTCCGCCGACGGGCGGGCGAAGCCTAAACCAGCGAAATTGAATGTCAAACCACCCCTGTGATGACTGAAGAACAGATTGCGTGGATCGTCGTCGTCGTGTTGACCGCTGCGCTGGTGCTGTGGCTTTGCTTGACCCGCTGGTTTTCCGCAGTTCTAGGCACCCCGCGGGCGGACGTGGGCCAGCCGATCCTGCCCTGGGCTGCAGCGGTGTTTCTCGGGGGCGTGGTGTGGCTCGCCTCGCAGTTAATCTATGTCGTGTACCTGACGGCCTCACGCACATCGGCGAGCCCCGGCACCACGCTTCCGACAACGAACTCAGCCGATTTTGAGTTTGCTGCCCACGAGTTGGCGATTGCCTCGACGGTGCCCCCCTTTCTCGGTGCCGCTGCCATGCTGTTGGCGGCGCTTGTGAAGGGGGATTGGCTTGTCAAGATCGGCCTATGCCTGAGATTGATCCCTCGGGGCTTGGGGCAGGCGGTGGTTGGGCTGGTGTTGGCATATCCTCTCGTGTTTTGGACTTTGCAGGGCGTCGAGCGGCTGTACCGCATGATCGACTTCGAGCATCCGCGCGAGCACGAACTTCTGCAAAAGCTCACAGAAAGCGGCACGGACGTCGTACGTCTGGCGATGCTCATCGGGGCGGTGATCGCAGCCCCGCTTTTCGAGGAACTTCTCTTCCGCGGGGGGCTGCAGACACTGGTGAGGTGGGGCATGACACGGTGGATGGGCCGCGAACGATTGATGTGTGCCTGGGCTTCGATTTTGATCGTTTCGCTGTTATTCGCCTCGATCCATCCCCTCTGGATGGCACCGGCGATCCTCGTATTGAGCGTATGCATTGGATACCTATATGAGCGAACTGCCAACCTCTGGGCGTGCATCTTCATGCACGCGATGTTCAATGGCCTGAACACCGTTATGTATCTCGCCCAATCTTAAGTTTGGCGGGCGGTTTGATTGCCGGGAATCGATCGACCATCTAAACTCGCATGAAATGACACCGAGCATCGACGAACAGATCACCTCGCTCCAGCGGCGCACCGACCGGCTCATCAGCACCGACGACCTGCGCGCCAAGCTCACCCGCAGCGCCAAGACCGGCAAGCCAATGCGTATCAAACTGGGAATGGACCCCACCGCACCCGACGTGCATCTCGGCCACGCGGTGCCGCTGAAGATCATCAGGCAGTTTCAGGATTGGGGCCACAAAGCAGTGCTGATCATCGGCGACTACACCGCCCGCGTGGGCGACCCGAGCGGGCGCAACTCGACGCGGCCCGTGCTCACCGGCGATGAGATCGACGCCAACGCCAAGACCTATGTAGCGCAAGTCGGCAAGATCTTGCTCACCACGCCCGATCGGCTGGAAATTCGATACAACGGCGAGTGGCTCGGCAAGATGAACATGACCGATATCATCAAGTTGCTGAGCCGAAAGAGTGTTGCGCAACTGCTGCAGCGGGAAGACTTTGCGCGTCGCTTCGCCGAGCAGGTCGATATTCGCCTTCACGAGCTGTTCTACCCCCTTCTGCAAGGGTGGGACAGCGTGGTGATCGAGGCCGACCTGGAAATGGGCGGCAGCGACCAACTGTTTAACAACTTGGTAGGCCGAGAACTGCAGAAAGAGCAAGGCGGCGACGGCCAATGCGTGCTGGTGACACCGCTGCTGGTCGGCACAGATGGCTCTGCGAAGATGAGCAAGAGCAAGAAAAATTACATCGGCCTGACCGACCCCCCGAGCGGGGCTGACGGGATTTTTGGCAAGATCATGCGGGTTCCTGATACGCTGCTCAGTTCGTACTACAAGCTGTTGACCGAGGTCGAAGAAACGCTCTACGAACGACAAATCGCATCCGATCCGCGACAAGCCAAAATCGACCTGGCAAAGATGATGATCACATGGCTGTACGATGGCAACGCGGCCTCGGCGGCTGAGCAGGAATTTCAGAAGGTGATCGTCGGCGGGGGGATTCCTGATGAAATGCCGGAGTTGAAGGTTGGCCCCGGCCCGCATCGGCTTGCTCCGCTTCTTGCCCGCGCAGGTTTCGTGACGAGCAACAGCGAGGGCATTCGAAAAATCAAGGAGGGTGCGGTCAAGCTGGACGGAGAAAAAGTGCCCGCGGGGGCGTTTAACGAGGATTTCACTTTTGGCAGCCCGCGTGTATTGCAGCTGGGCAACCGGCGGTTTGTGCGGGTGAGTTGAGAAGTCTCGACTACATTGTATAGTCTTTGACGATACAGAGGTGCAAAATGGCTCGTGTTGCGATCGCAAAGTGGGGTAACAACCTGGCGTTACGTCTTCCCAAGGCCGCCGTGCAGGCGCTGGGTGCGGAAAGCGGCACCGAGTTCGAGCTTGACGTACGCGGCGGCGCGCTCTTCGCCCGTCCAATTCGGAAAAAGCCGAATCTTGCCGAGTTGGTGAAGAAAATCACGCCGCGAAACCGGCACACCGCGACCGATTGGGGCAAACCCGTCGGCGGCGAGGTCTGGTGATGGCGCGCGAGACTTACATTCCTGATCTTGGCGATCTGATACACATGACTTTCAGCCCGTCGACAGGGCGGGAACAGACCGGCCCTCGCTACGCTGTTGTGTTAACCCCGAAGTCTTATAGCCGGGCTTCGGGGCTGGCGCTTTGCTGTCCGATTACCTCTAAGGTGAAAGGTTATCCTTTTGAAGTCGCGGTCGGTGGTTCGGTTGTTCAGGGCGTGGTGCTGTGCGACCACGTCCGAAGCATCGACTTTCGCGAGCGCAACGCCGTGTTTATCGAAAAGGCCCGGCGTGATGTGATCGATGATGTCACGGCGATGGTACTTCCGCTCGTGGATCCGCGGGCACTTTGACATGCGATACCGATGTCCGTGCCGACGGCTGCAAATCCAATCTCTTCTCCACGGTTGGCGATTCTGACATGCTGCCAGTGCGTTTCATCGCCGATGAGAGTGGCTGAAAGCGTGACAACGACGATTTTGATGCCGAACGCCTTGGGTCAGGTGAAAGAGCAGCGACGATGCGATACCCTGCTGGCTGGCAAGCAAATTAGGAGCCGCCCGCAGTGAAGCTCGAAACCGAACGTCTCATCATCCGCAATTGGAAAATCAGCTCGCGCGGGGACATCATGGGCGCGTTTGCGATGTATTCCGATCCGCAGGTACTGCGATACTTCCCCCCGACCAAGCAGATCGCGTCCATGTCTGAAATGAAAGAAGTACTTCGACAGCGCATCGAGCGGAACAAAACGTATCCGCCGGGGCAGGGGCTTTGGTGCGTCGAGGAGAGAGCCGAGTCCAGGGTAGTCGGCACGGCGCTGCTCAAGCCGTTGCCTGATGGTGCCGGCAATCTCACTGCTGAAATTGAAGTCGGCTGGCATCTTCGCCGCGATGCATGGGGCAAGGGTTTTGCCACGGAGTTTGGCCGGGCACTGCTGGAGTATGGATTTGCCGAGTTAAAGCTCGCAGAGATTTTTGCGGTCGTGTTTCCGTCCAACCAGCAGAGCGTGCGCGTCACCCAGCGGCTGGGCATGGAACCTCTCGGGCCGACGGATAAATACTACGGCACGACCACCGAACTCTTCCGCATGACCGCCGATGCCTGGCGGCAGGCGATTTAGGCCCTCACAGCAAGTCATCCAACTCCTCAACAAGCTGCGAGAACCGCTTCATTGCCGCGTTCACTGGTTGCGGGCTTTGCATGTTGACCCCGGCATCGCGCAGTAGGTCCAGAGGCCACTTGCTGCAGCCGCCCTTCAGGAAGCTCAGGTACTGCCTTAGCTCCGCCGCGCCGCCGCGCAGCACGCGCTCGCTTAACGCGATTGCGGCGCTGAGACCCGTTGCATACTTGTAGACGTAGAATGCGCGATAAAAGTGAGGAATACGGAGACATTCCAACTCGAGTTCGCTGTCAATCGCAAACTTCGGCCCAAAATAATCGTTCAGAAGTCGGCGATACTGTGTCCGCAGCGTCTCTACGGTAAGCGGCTCACCCGCTTCGACAAGGTCGTGCGTAATTTTCTCAAACTCGGCAAACATCGTCTGCCTGACAACTGTCCCACGGATCTCATCAATCGCGTGGTTTATCAGGTACGCCCGCTCAGTCTTGTTCTTAGTCTGCTTCAATAAGTGATCGAGTAGCAGTTGTTCATTAAACGTGCTCGCCACTTCGGCGACGAAGATCGTATAGTGGCTGTACTGAAACGGCTGGCTTCCCCGGCTGTACCAACTGTGCATGCTGTGGCCGGCTTCATGCGCGAGCGTAAACATGTGGTCGAGCACCTCTGGCTGGTAGTTCATCATGATGTACGGCATGCCATCGAAGGTCCCGTAGCTGAACGCGCCGCTTTGTTTGCCGGCATTTGGGTAGCGGTCACACCAGCGGGCCGTCGTCAGCCCTTCGGCGAGCACCCTGCAATATTCATCCCCCAGCGGGGCCATTGCCTCAATGCATGTCTTTACCGCAGTATCCCACGGTGTCTGCTTTGAAATTTTGGACAGGATAGGAGCGTAAGTGTCGTATTGGTGGATCTCCTTCAGCTTCATCGCCCGTCGGCGCAGTTCATAATATCGATGCACCGCGGGGAGATTTTTGCGGACGCTCGCGATCAAGTTGTCGTAAACGCTTACCGGCACATTGTCGGCAAACAGCGCCGATTCGCGCGCCGACTTAAACCCCCGGGCCTTCGCATAAAAAGCATCTTTCTGCACCGAACCGTTATACGCCGCCGCGGTGCAGTTTTTGTGGAGGTCGTACTGTGCATAGAACTGTTGAAACGCGGCCTTCCGCACCGACGCATTTCCCGAGTGAAGCAGGGCGCTGTACGACGAGTGCCCCAACTCGATTGTCTGCCCCTTCTCATTCTTAATCGTGCCGAATTTCAGGTCGGCGTCATTCAACTGCCTGAAGATTTGTGAAGGCGATTCCGCAATCTGCTCGGTCATGGCAAGGAGTTGCTCTTCTTGCTTGCTCAGCGTGTGCTTGCGGTAACGCAGCACGCGTTCGAGTACCAGCTTCCATTCTGCCAACTCCTTTTGCTTCAGAAATCGCGCGATCCTGGCTTCTGGAATCGCCATTAGCTCGGGCCGAATGAATGACGATGCTTCGCTTGCCTTGGTTGCGACATGCTGATACCGGCCGCGCATGCGCTGGCTGACGCTATCGCCCTGATCTTCAGCACATTTGAGAAAGGCGTACACGCCCAGACGCTCGCCCAGCCGGTCAAAAGCCGAGTCATACTTCAGACACGAGGCCAGCATCGCGCTGGATTGTCCGAGTTTGCCCTTAAACTTCGAAAAACCTGCAATCTGCCTTTCCCACTTGCCAAACGTGCGTTCCCAATCGTCGGCGGTCTTAAACAGCTTGCTTAGGTCCCATGTATCCTCAATCTTCACTTTGCTGCGCGGTAACAATTTTACGGTGGATTTTGGTTTGGTCATGTTGGTGACAAACATAATCGCCGGGTCGCAGAAATTCACCTGATGATCGAGCCTTGCCTGGCGTGTGAATCGTGCGACGGCTTATCCCGTTTCAAAATCTGCACGATAGATGACGCAAAATGAAAGCCCAATCATGCGCCATGCCTGCGACTTCCGCAGTATCATCAGTCGTTTACGACCTTGGCGATGGCGGAACCAATCAAGGCAGAAATTTTCGGCTCCCTCCCCGGCGGCGACGTGGTGGAGGCTTTCGACCTTAAAGGGCCCGCAGGGCTTTCGGCGCGTGTTATCACGCTCGGCGGAATTGTGACGCACCTGCGCGCCCCAGACCGGCGGGGCGACGCCGCCGACGTTGTCCTGGGATTTAATAATCTCGCCGGCTACCTCGCTCCGCACCCGTATTTCGGGGCGATCGCTGGCCGAGTTGCGGGCCGAATCAGCCAGGGCCGTTTTCAGCTGGATGGCCGGGAGTATTCGCTGGCGTGCAACGACCCCCCCAACCACCTTCACGGTGGCGACCGTGGTTTTGACAAGCGGCTTTGGAATTCAGAGCCGCTCGATCGCGCCGACGGCGCCGCGTCCCTCCGCCTCAGCCGGCTCAGTGCCGATGGCGAGGAAGGCTATCCTGGCAATCTGCGGGTGAGTGTGATTTACACAGTGACGGCGGCCAACGAATTGGTGATCGAAACCGAAGCCACGACCGATCGCCCGACACCCGTCAATCTTACCCACCATTCCTATTTTAACTTGGCTGGTGAAGGATCGTGTTCGGTTGAGTCGCATCAATTGCAGGTGTTCGCCGGCAGTTACGCCCCCGCGGATGCGGCGTCCGGGCTGACGGGTCGCCGCGAGCCGGTCACGGACAACGACCTTCGCACGCCAAAACGCCTCGGCGACGTCATTCCCAACCTGCGCGGCCGACACGGCGACCTCTACTTCATCGACCGGGCCGCGCCCGCCGGTCTGGTTGATGTCGCCCGATTGGTGGACCCTGCGAGTGGCAGAGCGATGACCGTACGTTCGACGGAGACTTGTGTGCAGTTTTATACAGGCGTCGGTCTGGACGGCACGCTGGTTGGCAAATCGGGTCGGAAGTACGGGCCGTTTGCAGGGTTATGCCTTGAGTGTGAAGGATTCCCGGATGGTGTGAACCGGCCCGAGCTTGGAAACATCGTACTCCGGCCCGGTGAGGTGAGCCGGCATACGACTGTTTACGCATTTTCAACGCTGTGAGGGTCTGCGATGAGCTTAGATCATGATCACGGCACCGCTGTCCTAACCCGGCCGCCGAAACACCTTGATTACAGCCTGACCGGCGAAGAGGCAGGCCGGGCGATCGAGCGCGGGCTTGCGGAGGCTGAGTGGTACCAGTGTCCCGTTCCCCGCTCGACCATGCGCCAGTTGCTCGACGAAGACACCGTCAAGCTGATGGCTGAAAAAGGCATCTGGTGGAGCCTGCAGCCATTCATTGATGACGGATCGAGCCCCTGGCCCGCGGGGAGCCCCAACCGCATCAAGCAGCTCGAGATGTTTGCCGGTACCGACAACGCCTTCGCGCTAGCGAAAAAGCACAAGGTAAAGATCGCGGTCGGCACCGACAAGCTGTTCGATGCCCGCGCCGCGAAGCTTCAAAATGCGAACATCGTCCTGCTGACTCGATGGTTTACGCCCGCCGAGACGCTGCGGCTTGCGACCTCGCAAAACGCCGAACTGCTCGCCCTGTCCGGGCCGCGCAATCCTTACCCCGGCAAGCTGGGCGTGATCGAACCGGGCGCGCTGGCCGACCTGCTCATCGTCGAAGGAGACCCCATCGCCGATATCAAGCTACTGGCCGACCCCGCGAGCAACATTCGCCTGATCATGAAAGACGGCCGGGTATACAAAAACACGCTCCCCCGTTGACGCGGCGACCGGGCCGAGCCGGAACGGCATCAGGCAATACCTGATGACATTTCGTCAGTTAATCACTATGGTGGGGGTCGCTGATGCGTCTGGCTGATTTTATCCTCGCGAACGTCGAACCGATCCTGGCGGAATGGGAAGTGTTCGCGCGGAGCATCGATTCCTGCGAGGCGCTCGACCAGCTCACCTTGCGCGACCATGCCGGGCAAATCCTGCAGGCCACCGCGCGAAACATGAAGTCGGCACAATCGCCGGAAGAACGGGCGCAGAAATCCAAAGGCCAGCCGCAACCAGGCCAGGATAGCGACGCCCTCGACGGCGCATCGGACATGCACGCGCTCGACCGGCTGAACCTCGGGTTTGACATGCTCGAGGTCATGAGCGAGTACCGCGCCCTGCGCGCCAGCGTGCTTCGGCTTTGGCATGAAAGCACGCGCGACATCAGCCACACCGACGTCGAAGATCTCACCCGCTTTAATGAGTCGATCGATCAATCGCTGGCGCAAGCCGTCGCCAGTTACACCCGGCGGGTCGATCAGGCGCGCGACATGTTCCTCGCCATCCTCAGCCACGACCTGCGCAACCCGCTCAGCGCGATTTCCATGTCCGCTTACGTTCTGCCGCGGCTGGTGAATAACCAGACCGAAACGGTGGAGTGCAGCCTGCGCATCGCGCGCAGCGTGCTGGTGATGGAGCGGATGATCAGCGATCTGCTGGATTACACGCGCACGCGCCTGGGCGCGGGCATGCCCGTTACCCCCGCCCCGGTCGACCTGGCCGAACTGGCGCGCGGGTTGATCGAGGAATATCGCTCGGCCTATCCCGATCGCAACATTCACTCCACCTTCTCCGGCGACCTGCGCGGTCAGTTTGATGCCGACCGCGTGCGCCAGGCGATCTCCAACCTGCTGGGCAACGCGGTGCAGCATGGCGCGGTCGACGTTCCGATTTCGCTGCAACTCAAGGGTGAAGAATCGCATGTCGCAATCTCCATTCACAACGGCGGCACACCCATTCCGCCGGGCGAACTGCCGAACATCTTCAACCCGCTCGTGCGCGGCTCCAGCGCCGTGAACCCGAAAGCCAATCGCCCGGGCAGTATCGGCATGGGCCTGTACATCGCCCGCGAAGTGGCCAAATCGCACGGCGGCCATATTCACGTCACCTCCACCGCAGAAGAAGGCACGCGTTTCACCATCCGCCTGCCCCGCAAGCCCGCTCCCGGCACGCGGCCGCCCATCCTGGATGCCGGCCAGATTCGTAAAATGTGAATGATCGGTCTCAATTGATTGCGAAGCGTTGCCGCCGGCTGCCCGTAGGCGCACGCGCCGCTTTCTATCCATCCAACCTGGTTCGCAAAAACATGGGCGAGACGCCCATGCCACCTCGCGGGGATGCCCCGATGCAGCGTTGTCGCACCACCACGCATACTGCTTCGTAACAACACAAAGGATCCACCATGACCAAAACAGAACGAGCCAATCTGCCTCAACCGCATCAATCGTATGAACGGGCCGACCCCAATGCCGAATCGGGCATGGGTGATTTGGACAAAGCCAAATCCACGCCGGTCAATCGCCCGGACGGCCACCAGCAGGCCAACGAGAATCGCCCCGGCGGCAAAGACCCGGCGCCCGAGTTGCCCGCCAATGCCGCGCCCACTGATCCCGAGTCAACCGATAACACGTCGATTGACGAGGTCGAGGTGGGCATCGGCCAGGGCCTGCAACCGACGCCTGATGTGGCCGATGGCAAAGTGGCCTTTGGCCCGCCGCGCGATGCGTCGCACGATCCTGAATTGATCGGCGACGACGGCCAACCCATCGACCCAACGACGACGCTGCCCGAACAGCCGGTCGGCAAGAAGCCCACCGCGAAAGATGCCGCGCATCGGCATGATGACAAAGTGTGATTCGACGTGGGCGGTTCGCATGGCTGCACGCGGTCACAACAGTCGCCGCAGCCATTGCGCGACGAACTTCTGCACCAGCCCTGCAACCAGGCCGCCGGCCATCCCGGCGGCTTGGGCGTTTTCCAGCGCCGCCTGAAACTCGGCATCGTTCCGAAGCGCCGCGGTCGCTTCCTCCACCAGCACGGCACGCTCCAACGCCGCCCGACCGCTGGGTACTGCTTCCAACCTAAAACGGCGTAAACCACACCGGCTGCGGATGTCCCTTTGGTTTGCGCAGCCGCTTGGCGCGCTGCACATCCACCAGATGCCAGCGGAAACGCGGAAGGATGAATGATGAACGATGAATGGAAGACCGTCCTTCATCATTCATCATTCCGACTTCATCATTGATTTCCTCCACCCGTTCAATCACCGCACTCCCCACGATCACCCCCGTCGGCAGTTCCGCGTCCGGCGGGATCAGCTTCACCTGTTGCGCCAGCTCGATCATCCACCCCGGCACCGGCCCGAGCGCATCCGCCAAATCATACGACCACGCCTTCCCCCTCCGCCCACCGCCCTCTGCCGTCTGC
>DDRH01000012.1 GCA_002343075.1 Phycisphaerales bacterium UBA2421
AAAAGTTCTGCACTAAAATCGCGAAGTCACGAGGTTTCGAGAGAAACGGCCCGTAAGACGCCAAAATCGGCCAGAAATGACATTTGTGGGGTAGGCGAGGTCAACAGGTTTACACGAAAAACCCCGCGGAACATGGCGTTCAGCGGGGTGTTCGTTTTTGGTGCAGACAGTTACGGGCTGCTTTCCTGGCGGGCCAGAACGTACGCCAACCAAAACACTCTGCGGTTTTCGGGTGATGCTAGACCCTAGATTGTTACTGCGCTCTGCCGCACTCGCCAAGTCGTCACTAGACCGGCGAGCGCGCTCGCAAGGAGCGCGAGAGTGGATGGCTCGGGTGCACGAGAAGGCGCTTGTATGATGAATTCGTCCGAGTCAAAGCTTGGGGAATTGGTGAAGGCACGAGTATTGCCGGGTGCAAATGGGCTCGCAAGTTCGAAATTGAAAGTCTGGCCCGGCTGGATGCCGAAGGATGGAAGATCGGCCAAGAAACTCAGGACGGAGGGTGAAGGATCAGCTCCGTCATCTGAAAATTCACCGCCTGGAATGATATTGCCATCAAAGAAGACGGAATGCCACCCGGTCGGGATGCCGGTAACGCTGAAGTCTCCAAGGCCAATTCCGGACAACAATTGGATCGAAAACTCGGTCACCGGGTCCGTCAGACCGGGTAAATCGAGGGCATGCACGTTGTAGTCGTAGACCCAGTTAGTTCCATTGAAGACGGCGCCGCTGGCGTCCTCCGACTCGCTGAGCTTTTTCGTCGTTCCCCACATAGATTTCTTGCCGGCCTTGTCGTCATCAGTCGGCGAGATGAAGGGATCGGCGCTGTTCAAGTCGGCCAACGTTGGCCCTGCGTTGGTCTTGCTATAGGCGTTTTCCCTCATTAGGGCCGACCGGGCATCATGGTCCAAGCCTTCCGCGTGTCCGATCTCGTGCTTGAGGCGTCGCGTTATCGCGTTCGAGTTTCCCGTGGTCTTAATACCCACCCGGACGGTTTCTTTGGTGAACCCATTGCTGGTCTTGTCGACTGCGTCCTTCTTGTTGGTTTCGCTGTCGGTCGCACCGGTCCAGGAAATGTGGATGTCGGCGGTTTTCTTCGCCTCCTTCTTCTTGTCGTCTGAAGATGTATCTTGCCGTACCAGTTTGAGACCACCGAAGGGGGCTTGGGCATCGTTCCATTCCTTGATCGCTTCGTCCACGGCGGCGCTGGTGCCCGCAGGCGCACCGGCTGGCGGGTCTTCTACGTAGACGTTGAGCGTGCCCCCCTTGGTCCACCACTTATCGGCGTCGTCCCATTTGGTCCATGCAAACGCTTGTGATGCGGTGAAACCGGCCAATGCCGCTAATAGCGCGATCGGCACGATGGAGCCGTGTATCCATTTGGCGACTTGCGCCACCAAGCCAGCGAGAGCGCGCGAACCACGATCAGGTTGTATCATCATTGCGACCTCCGTTTTCGTACGGTGATGAGATACGCCTGGCGTCTGGCGGAAAGCTTCGCGCCATACGGCGACGGGGAACTCGGCTCAAACGCCAGCTCGCCTTTCGTAGAAGCTCATGTGACGGAACCAGCTCTGTCCCGGCGGTCGCTGGCGCGACGGGGGTGGCGCGGAATGACAGACGATCGGAAAAGCTGGGAACACCCCGGGACCGGCCACGCTTCCCCTCTATGGAGCATTCCGCGGCCGAGGAAAACCAGGCTTCTGCGGCGAATACAGCTATTCGACGAAACAAACAATGAATCCATGATCCACCCACCCTCGGATTCAAGAAGGATCTGACCAATCGACCTCGCTCCGGTCACTTTGGCCGTGTCAGAAAGCGGAGCAAAATACATGCCTTTGATATATATATGGTTTCAATTCATCGGGTTAGCAATCATCGGATACGCGTGACTGTCGATATCGTGGGCCAAGTGTAAAATACTTCGACATCTTGAACGTCTCCTCGGGCATCACTGATAGTACCGATAGCCCCTTGAGGCTCGGCCTTTGGTGGGAGTCGGGCATCTGGGGAGGTGTAAAAGAGTCCGACAGTCAAATTGGCGAGCCGGTGGGTGGCACAGTCTGTGGCGTACGGCGTATGCCGCAATCGCGGCCAACGGGCTCCGCAGCTGCGTTCAGAGCCGAGGCGCGTAGGTGTGCCCCACCAGCCGGATCCCGCTGGTCGTCACCAGGCCTCGATTCTGTGCTCGTGCGCTGCCATCCCCGCCCTGCGTTAAGGGGGGCATGCGAAAGCACCTCTGGTCGTGGATCTGCACAGCCGATCGCCGGTATTGTCAGGGGTGTTGCGGCTAAGGAGTTGAGCCAGATCGCGTGTGTTCAGATTTCGGTGATCCAGCACAACCAGGTTGCGTCGATTCTGCCGTTGGGCTGGACAAGTTCGTCAGGACCCATCGCGGCGGCGCCGACGAAGATCCTCTCACGCTCGTAGCCATCGCCGTGCGCGCCTTTTTGCAGGACCCCATGCCTCCACTGATTCCCGTGACCACGGTGCCGATCAGTCCCACCGCCCACTCGCGCGTCGAGCGCGGTGGGCGTCATCAGCATCACGACGATGGCCGAGAGCGCAGTGCCCTGCCGGCTGCACGGAGGATGCCGAGGACGTAGCGGGGGGCGGTCGAGGCGCATAAAGCCTCTGAAGATGGCTGATGGCTCTGTGTAGTCGGCGAGCCTGTTGCGGGCCAGGGGCGTTGGAACCATTCACTGTACCCGCAATCAATCACACGTCCGGGCGTTCCGGCGAGCGCACGGAGCGGCCGTTTTCCGCACCGCTGCGACAGATGCTGGTGGTGGCCACCTTCCTTAGAAGTTTGGCGACGTTGTGCAGTCTGGCGCAGCGAACCATTGATGCGGTGAAGGGGCGATATGCTTGACCATGGTGCTTATCACCATGCAGCCGACCAGCATTTTTGCCGCCAGATTTCTACGGATTTGCTCCGCCGCCAAACGCAGGTGCCGGGCACGCCAATGGGGCTGCTCCCGGGCAGGGGCATCCGCCGCTCCTGCCATCGGAGTTTGCCCGTTGATGGGTCGCGGGCCGATGGTAGGCCGGCGGCGTGTGAAGCGATTCGTTATCGGCAAGCAGCTCTGGCTGGTCGAGCGCCAGGGCGCAAGATTGCCGCCGGCCGCATCAGGAGGAGCTATGTCGAGAGGAACAGCCAGAGCGCAACGAATAGTCGAACGCCATTTTCGGAAGTTTGTCGAAGCGACAGGCGTTCAGGGGTTTAGGTTCGTTGTGGTCGACGTCACGAAGATCCGGAGGAAAGCGCCAAAGGTTGAGCTCGCCGTGAAATTCGCGGACAGCATTACGGTGTTGCATCAGGATGCCCATTGGCGACCTACGGGTTTGCGCAAAATCGCCGTGTCCGCTGACCAGGCAGAGGAGTTCGCGCGCCGCATTCTTTCACGGCTCGCCGATGCCGTGTTTTTCGCAACCGTGGATGTCGGATACATGGGGCAAGTCGAGACCATTCATGCCTTCATGCGACGCAAGGCCGCACCGGGCAAGCTCGGCAAGATCGTCGACCCGCTCACCAGTTCTTATCTGGTCCTCGCGAAGGAAACACGCCAACGCGGGTCTGACGAGTTCTTCATTCAGTTCCACGACGCCTTCGGACCAAACTGCAGCTTCAGCGGCAAGATCGAAGCGATCTGCACTGGGGCCGAACTGAGAACGTGTGCGGGTGAAGTGACCTATGACAACAGCAGAGGCACCTTCCTGAATCATGGCATTGCGGAAAAACACATCCGCCAGGAGAACGGCTGCTGCGTGATGGACTGCCTTTTCGACCTGCAATACGGCCTGACCGGCGTCGAGGTGACCTATACCAATGGCAACTGGAGCGTGACCGGTGGAAATTTCAGCGAGGACATTTACCACAAGGAAATCACCCTGACCTCTTGCTGTCCGCTCCCCGCTCCTCCTCTATCCAGCCTGCCCGATGAAACCGACGGCTATCTGCACAGTGGACCACTGGAGGATGAGTAGCAGGAAGACGCTCTCGCCGCAACAAGCAAGGAGATGGTTTGATGCCTGACCAGGAGAAGAAAAAGGGCCCGCGCCCGGGACCGTCGAAGCGGCGGTGGCTGATCAAGTGCTGCCCCGAACTGATTCAACTGCCGGCTGATCCGATCGGCAATCATATGCGTGCGCGCAAGGGCGGTATGGTGTGGGCGGGACAGAAGTTCGAGATGCGTCTGACCTTCGCCGATTCGGAAGGTGGTGAGGGTGACTACGGGGGGTGCCGGTGCCGTTGTTGCGAGTACCGGCAGTACGTCCGCGGCACGTTCAGACTCAATGGCCGGCTCCAGGAGCATCGTCTGGTCGGCGGACGAATGCATCCGACCAAGTGGCGAGAGGATGCGGTTCAACGGCTTCCGGGCGGCCAACTGCTGCGCTACGGCCACCGCAGGGACACCTACTCGACGTGGGATGACTATCCACCGCTCAGGGGTTCGGGATGCGCGTACATCGGGCGGGATGCGCCGGGGGTGATAGCGCTACCCGGCACTGCTTTCGAGATCGACCTCTATTTCAAGGGTGAAGTACGGGATGTGTGCGCGAACAGAATCGTGGCACAGCGATATTGGCGGGTAGCATACGCTGGGATCTTGCGGCGGCCCTGAGGATGCCGGCCGCCCGCGCCGCGGTGAAACCTGGCGAAACGATAACGGTGCTCACGGGCACCGCACGGCGACAAGACGCACCTGTGTCAAAGACGTCAAGCAGACTGCGCATCTCGCTGATGTCCCCCGCCGCCTCCGGGCCGTCGAGGCCGACTTCCGATAGCGCATGGCGAGCCCCGCGCTCGGCCGCCCGCTCCAGGATCGCTTCAAATTCTTCCTGCGGCAGCGGCACGATCTTGGCTCGCTCGATTTGCGCTTCTTGCATGACCGCGTCTCCCGAAATGAATAACCCTGCAGTTGCCCCGATCAAGTATCCGGAGTAATGCGAACGACGTTGACTCCGTCGGTGACTAGCACAGCCCGCTTCCCCTGCGCCACCACGACGCCGCTTCCCGCTGCCGTCTTGAACGTCGTGGTGAACGCGCCGCTGTTGTTACAGAACACGACGGCTTGCCAACTGTTCGGCACGA
Source organism: Phycisphaerales bacterium UBA2421 (assembly GCA_002343075.1). GTDB lineage: Bacteria > Planctomycetota > Phycisphaerae > Tepidisphaerales > Tepidisphaeraceae > UBA2421. The sequence continues at coordinate 5,099 of DDRH01000012.1, forward strand.
TGACGTTTCGATTCCCGGTCAACGCGCCGGTCGTCTTCAGGTACGAACATCGCGCCTTGTCGGCATTGGCCGGCGCAGTCAGATCCACATCCGCCGTCGTCACGGCGACGCTACCATTGCTCGGCAGATAGGCCGGCGCCACCCAGGCCCGGTTGTCCGTGTAGCTCGTCACCGACGACGCCCCGGTGACGACGGTGTAGAGCGGAATCGATCCGCCGGTGAATCCCACGGTATTCTTCGACACCACCCCCGCGCGCGTCGCCTCGATGTAATTCGTAGTGGACGCACTCAGCGTCAGCGCCGCCGCGTTGTTGCTGATCGTGGTCAGCACGCCATCAACCAGCATCACGCCGCCGTAGTAGCACCAGTTGAGGCCGGAGCACAAGCTGGCGCGCCGCCCGAACAGCATCGCCGGGCTACCGGCGTCGAACAGCGCGTTGGCCGTCACTTCCTTGGACGACTGCGATTGCGCGATCAGGTCGAGATTCGTGGTGCTGCTGGCCACGGTCTACCTCGTGATGGACGTGGTGAGCGGATATCCCCGGCCAACGGTGGCCGAGATCTGGTAGAGCTTGAGATACAGCGTCGCCTGGTTGGCGCCGAAGTCGCTGACCTGATCAGTGCTGGCATAGACGCAGGACGGCGAACTCACCGTGATCGTCCGCTTGACCGCCGCATAGCTGCCGTCGGCGTAGACGTCGATCGCGTACGACTCGCTGGCCTCGCTGAGCGACGCGTCGACGTTGTCTCGCCACTCTCCACCGTCGCGCGTGCGGCGAATCCAGCTCAGCGCCCAATCATTGCTCGAAGAGTCCCGGTTTCCGGTCAGGGCGATCGGCGACAGCGGCCTGAGATTGACGCTCTGATAGGCAAACGCCCGGTTGGTATCGGTGCTGATGTCGCGATCGACCGTGATGCCGCGGTACAGGTACGACAGGCCGATCGACCCGAAACTCATCGCGATGGCCGCCACGTCAGTGGTGTCGAGCAGGACCAGCGCATCACCGACGGCGTGTCCCAATCGCCCATTCGGTGCCGAACCGCCCGCGCAGCAGGTTCTGCAGCGTGTAGCTCGTGCCGCTCACCAACGTGCAGGTCTGCGCCGCGACGATCTCCCAGCGCCCATCCGCCCCGTACGCAAAGTGGTTCGTGCCACCGAGCATCGCCAGCTGCGTCACGCTGTACAGCGCGCCTTGCGCCAGCGTGACGTTCAGCAAGCTGGCGCAGTCGATGACCCGGTGCTCGACCACGCCGATGCTGTTGGTACAGGTGCCCAGCGCCGACTCCGGTGGCCCGAAATCCTGCACACTCGCCCAGGTGCTGCCCGCATCGGTCGATTGCATCAGCACCCCACCGCGCCACCCCGCCAGGGCGCCGGTCATCGCCGCCAGGAACGAAGGCCCCGACTGCGCACTGTTGATCATTGGCACGTCGAGCAGCACACATACACCGACGCACCCACCGGCGTAATCGTAGTTGCCCCAGTCACCGCCGGCGAAGCCCCGACTGCAGTCGGCGTGTAGATCGCGGCGCTGGCGTATTTCGCTCTACACTCCAGCCGCCCGTCGCTGGTGTAATGGATGGCGATCAGGCGCAGCGAGACGTTACCCTCTGGCGTGACCAGCGTCACCACGTCGCCGGGCTCCAACTGGTTGTACGTCGGCGGCAAGGTAACGGCCACGTCGTAACGCTCCAGCCAGTATAGATAGTGCCTGACCGAAAACT
>DDRH01000035.1:0-1399 GCA_002343075.1 Phycisphaerales bacterium UBA2421
TCCTTTTTGTTGTGAGGTGAGCCACGTTGAGTGCGAAAGTTGTATTGGTTGGGTTGTTCGCGGTGGTGACGAGCATTGTAGGCGAGGCTCGCGCGGGCTCGGCTGTGCCGATTGAGTTCCAGTTTGGTGGGGTGTTTACGTCCGTCTCGGGCACGCAGGCGCATCAGGTGGGAGAGTCGTTTACGACCACCGTGCGGTTCGATCCGTTTGCCTCAGATGCTTTCCCGTCCTCACCCAATCTCGGCCAGTACGCATTTCTGTTGTGGAATGCGCCGAGTTTCAACGCAAATCCGTTCAACTTTACGCTCGGCACCATTCGAACCGCGCTTGGAAGCAACAACGATACCTGGCGCACCGATTTTTCGGGTGACTACGGTTATGCTCTACGACTGCAATTCCCGCCTGGGACACTAGGTAGCGACGCGCTTCCTTCGACTCTTAATCTCTCCATTGCAACTGTCGCCGTCTTTGAAGCCGACCGCGTCTCAACTGGCTTTCAACTGCGCGGCAACATTACTTCATTAGTCATCCGTGAAGTACCGGAACCAACAGGACTATCAATTCTTGCTTTGATGAGCGCGTGGCTCGTCAGGCGTGTTCGCTGAACCGCGAAGCGGTTCAGTTTGTCCTTAAGGGAAGGGAGCGGGTCATGTGGATTAATGTGAAAGACGATTACGGCGCTACGGGCGATGGCGTTACCGACGACACTGCAGCCATACAAGCGGCGCTTGATGCAGTGGTCACTCCGATTTTTGAACTGGGCTACAACCACAACGTCATTTATTTTCCGCCCGGCACTTACCGGATTACCGATACCTTGGTACTGACACACGGCGACGGCGTTCGGCTCGTCGGTGTCGGCAATGTCGGCGGCAGTCCAGCTTATGTCAAAGACTACGGCAAGCGCTTAACCGGCGCGATCATCTTCTGGGACGGGCCGCCCGGCGGCACATTATTAACTATCAAAGGGTCTAACACCGGTTCGATTGAGAACATTACCTTTGTTGGCGCAACGCCGCAAAAGTATCAGTTTTCAATCAGCAACACCGCAGGCGATCCGGGCGCGCAGTTCCTGAGATTCAAGTCGTCAACCTTCGCGAACGCTACCGAAATCTACATCAACATGACGAACTTCTTTGGCGTAATAGGGGTCTGGAATGGTTACGCCGGGGAGATGGACACAAACGGCAGCGAGAATCGCAGCACGACCACCGCCACGAGCAGGATGACCGCCGCCATTGTCCACGCGCGGCCGTGGTGGCCGGTGTCGAGGTAACGGCGGACCCGCTGGGCTGTGCCGGTCATGGCAGTGAAGCCGGCGAAAATCGTGAGCAGCACCACGGTCTGCATGCGCACGTGCGACATCCCATAGCCCGCAACGCCGACCGCGTGCGCGACA
>DDRH01000035.1:1526-3194 GCA_002343075.1 Phycisphaerales bacterium UBA2421
GCAACGCCGACCGCGTGCGCGACAAACGCCAGCACGAACATCGCCACCCACGCCGCCGGCGCCAGCCGGGAGAGATCGACCCCTTCAAAGTACATTTCTTCCCTCATCTCCCCCGCATCGACCGGTAATGCCCGGTACTGAAGACAGCCCCGGCGGAAGGCCCGGAATTTGCAATTCTGGGACGTATTCATTAATATATCCGGATATATGGATGATCGATCAGGCCCTGCTTTTGGTCGATAACTCCCTCAAAGGACGTGATTTCGGTGCGCAAACCATTTTTAGAACTTGCCCGTGAACGTGTCGTTGTGCTCGACGGCGCGATGGGAGCCAACCTCCAGACTCGCACGTTTGACCTCGCCCGGGACTGGCTCGGACATGAAAACATCAGCGAAGTAATCAACCTGACCCGCCCGGAGGTGATTCAGGAGATCCACGAGGCGTTTCTTGAAGTCGGTTGCGACGGCGTGGAGACCAACACGTTTGGCGGGATGAAACTCGTTCTTGCCGAAGCCGACCTGCACGATCGCACGTTCGAGGTCAACAAAATTGCAGCGGAGATCGCGCGGCGCGCCTGCGACAGATTCGAGACACCCGACCGCCCCCGCTACGTCATCGGCAGCGTCGGCCCGGGCACGAAGCTCATCAGCCTGGGCCATGTGTCCTGGGATGAAATGCTCGAAAGCTATCTCGAGCAAATGCGCGGCCTGCTCGCCGGCGGCAGCGATGTGCTGCTGATCGAAACGCAGCAAGACCTGCTCTGTATCAAAAACGCCACAAACGCCGCGCGCATCGCAATGAAAGAAGCCGGCCGGACGGTCCCTCTGATGGTGCAGGCGAGCTTTGATCTGAATAACGGCGCAAACATGCTCACCGGCAGCGATCCGGAAACGCTGGTGGCAGCGATGAGTGCGTTTCGGGATGTGGATGTGCTCGGGCTGAATTGTGCCTTCGGCCCGACCGAACTCACCGAGAGCATTCACTACATCTGCAATCATTGGCCCCGGCTTGTGAGTTGCCTGCCGAATGCCGGGCTGCCGATCATGGTGGACGGCAAGAGCCAGTTTCCGATGACCCCGCCGGACTTTGTGAAGGGGTTAATGCGGTTTGTCAGCGAATTCGGCGTAAACATCGTCGGCGGGTGCTGCGGAACCATGCCGGAGCATTTGAAGCTGCTGGTGGAGGCGGTCTCGGAAGCAAGCGGCGAAGCGAAGAAGCGAAGAAGCGACGGCGGGATTACAGCAGCGAAGGTCGCCTCTTCCCCTTCGTCGCTCGATCGCTTTGTCGCTCCGTCGCTCGGTATGATCTCCTCCCTCGTCAACGCGGAAGACATTCGGCAGGACCAGAGTTATCTCATCATCGCCGAGCGAACGAACACCAATGGCAGCAAGAAGTTTCGCGAGCTGTTGAAAGTGGATGACTGGGACGGCCTGGTGTCGATGGCGCGCGACGAAATGGCGGATGGTTCGCACATGCTCGATGTCTGCGTCGATTTCGTCGGCAGGGACGGCGTGCGCGATATGAAGGAGGTCATCAGCCGATTTGTCAACGCGCTTCCCGCGCCGCTGATGCTCGACAGCACCGACCCGCGGGTGATGGAGGCCGGGCTGAAACTGGCCGGCGGGCGATGCGTGCTCAACAGCATGAATCTCGAAGACGGCGAGGAAA
>DDRH01000035.1:3322-4068 GCA_002343075.1 Phycisphaerales bacterium UBA2421
AATCTCGAAGACGGCGAGGAAAAGCTCGGCCAGATCTGCGCGCTGGCGGTCAAGTATGGTGCTGCGGTGGTGGCGGGATGCATTGATGAAGACAAAGAGAACGCGATGGCCCGCACCCGCGAGCGCAAGTTGAGCATTGCCAGGCGGATACGCGATCTAGCCGTCGACCGGTTCGGCCTGCAGGATGAAGACCTGCTGTTCGATCCGCTGGTGCTGCCGATCAGCACGGGCATCGAGGAAGATCGCAAGAATGCGATGGAGACGATCGAGGGGACCCGGCTCATCAGCCAGCACCTCCCGCGGTGCCACACGGTTGTTGGGTTGTCGAATGTGTCGTTCGGGCTGAAGCCTGCGGCGCGAATTGTGCTTAACAGCGTGTTTTTGCACGAGTTGCGCGAGGCTGGCCTCACCGGCGCGATCGTCCATGCAAGCAAACTCCTGCCACAAAACAGGATTCCCAAGGAACAATGGGAAGCCGCACTGGGCCTGATTTACGACCGCAGAACCGAGGGCTTTGATCCGCTTACGCACTTCATCAGCTTGTTCCCGGACGACGGCGCCGCCGCTGCCGTGGCCGCAAAGGCGCATAAGTATGAACATTTGTCGCTTGAGGAGACGCTTAAGCAGCACATCATCGACGGGGAGAAGCGCGATCTTGTAAAACACCTGGAAGAAGCCCGGCAGATTCATCCGCCGCTCGACATCATCAACAATTATCTGCTCGACGGCATGAAGGTGGTCGGCGA
>DDRH01000035.1:4188-4372 GCA_002343075.1 Phycisphaerales bacterium UBA2421
CGACGGCATGAAGGTGGTCGGCGATCTGTTCGGCAGCGGACAAATGCAATTGCCTTTTGTGCTGCAAAGTGCCGAGACAATGAAGGCCGCCGTCGCCTATCTGCAGCCGTTTATGGAAAAGGTCGAGGGCCAGAGCAAGGGTAAAATTGTCCTCGCGACGGTGAAAGGTGACGTACACGACATC
>DDRH01000035.1:4524-5857 GCA_002343075.1 Phycisphaerales bacterium UBA2421
GAAAGGTGACGTACACGACATCGGTAAGAACCTGGTCGATATCATCCTAACCAACAACGGCTACACGGTTTACAACCTCGGCATCAAGCAACCAATCGCCGACATCCTCGCTGCAACGGAGAAACACCAAGCCGACGCCATCGGCATGAGCGGCCTGCTGGTAAAGAGCGTTGCGGTGATGAAAGAAAACCTCGAAGAGTTGAACGCCCGCGGCGTGAACGTCCCGGTTTTGCTCGGCGGGGCTGCGCTCACGCGGGAGTACGCGGAAGAAGATCTGGCCAATCTCTACAAATCGCCCCTGATGTATTGCAAAGATGCGTTCGACGGGCTGCATGTGATGGACGCCATCAACGGCCGCAAGCTCGATACGCTCGTCGTCGAGCAGAAACAGCGCACCGAGAAGCGAAAGGCCCTGAAAGCAACAGCGGTCAAGCCCCGCGATGCCAGTGCGAGCGATGTGCCTGCCATCGTCAAGGATAACCCTGTCCCCGTCCCGCCGTTCTGGGGGAGGCGTGTCGTCACGGACATCAACCCGCGACACATTTTCCCGTTCATCAATACCAATGCACTGTTTCTCGGGCAGTGGGGATTGAAGAAAGGAAAGCTAACCGATGCGGAATACGAAAAACTGATGAACGACACCGCAAGGCCGGTGTTTGAGCGATTGCAGAAGCAGGCATTGCAGCAGAATTTCATCCAGCCGAAGGTGGTATACGGCTATTTTCCGGTGCAGTCGCTGGGCAACGAGCTGATCGTCTACCATCCCGAGGAATTCGACTGCGCCAAGTGCGGCTGCGGTGTGCGGCATACCAACGAAATCAAACCGCACAAGCCGCCGAGGGAACAGGCGCGCCTCAAACTTCCGCGGCAGCAGGGCCGGCGCAGTTTATGCATTACCGATTTCTTCCGTTCAACCGATTCGGGGCAGTTTGACGTACTCGGGGTGCAACTTGTCACCGTCGGCGACGCAGCGACCGAACTCGCCAACCACCTCCGCGAGAGGCACGAATATCAGGAATATCTTTACCTGCACGGCTTCGGTGTCGAATGCGCCGAGGGCCTGGCCGAATTCTGGCACAAACGCATGCGTCAAGAACTCGGCTTCAGCAGCGAAGACGATCCTTCGGTGCAGAAGCTCTTTCAGCAGAAGTATCGAGGGAGCCGGTATAGCTTTGGTTATCCGGCGTGCCCCAACCTGGAAGATCGAACATTTATCACAAAACTGCTCCGGCCGGAGGAGATTGGCGTCACGTTGAGCGAAAACTACATGCTCGTGCCCGAACAAAGCACCGACGCACTGGTAGTGCACCATCCGCAGGCGAAGTATTTTGAT
>DDRH01000035.1:5962-6244 GCA_002343075.1 Phycisphaerales bacterium UBA2421
CGCAGGCGAAGTATTTTGATGTGTGATGGGCAGCGGGCGGTGGGCAGAGGGCAGTTAAAGAGATGCTTTGCCATCCCGAACGTATGCGTGAGGGATCGAGTCGTCGATTTCCCTTGTTTTCGCGCTAAACGGTTCGTTTTCCCCCGCCGCACGTTATCCTGCCCCTATGTACGAAACCCACCTCACCGGCCACTGGATGCGCGGGCAGGTTTCGCTCCACTGGGCCGAGGCGGGGTATCGATCAACACCTGCGATTGACGCGCAGATCGAAGCCGAATGGCG
>DDRH01000035.1:6357-7454 GCA_002343075.1 Phycisphaerales bacterium UBA2421
GCGCAGATCGAAGCCGAATGGCGAGCGGTGAAGGCACGGCTTGGCGATCGCATTTTTGACGGGCCGATGTGTCGGATGGAGAAAATTTCGTGTGAGAGCAATGGCCAACTGCGCATCGAGCTGTCACAAACCAGCTACCGCATTTTTGTGGGCACGAACATGGCCCACCCGGCGTGGGCCGAAACGATTGGCCGTCAGGTGATGGCCAATACCGTGGGCGTATCGACGACGCTCATCACCGCGGATGGTTTTGTGATGCTCGGAAGGCGCAGCGACAACGTGGCGTACTATCCGCGAATGCTGCATCCTTTTTCCGGTTCGTTAGAGCCGTCAAAGAGCGTGCGGCCAGCACAGGACACCGTGTCGGGCACATTAGCGAGTCGTCCGGCCCACTTCCTACCGCTTGCTGCCCACCCACCTGATTTGTTTGATGAAGCGCTGCGTGAACTGCACGAAGAGCTGGGGCTGTCTGAAGATACAATCGTCGAGATCGCCTGCATCGGAATAATCGAGGACCTCCGGCTGCGCCACCCGGAAGCCATTCTTTACGCGCGGTCAACCCGGACGAGGCAGCAGATTGAGCAAGGCCTTCAAGGCAACGAGCACACCGCCGCATGGCATTGCCCCGCGAGCGCTGCTGCAATCATGGTGGCGCTGGCAGATCGCTCTGAGTTCACGCCCGTCGCGCAGGGGTCGCTGGAGTTACTTGCTCGCCACCTCGGCGTGTAAGATGCCGCGACAAGCCCAACCCGGCTTTCGGAAAGGACATTCGCCCCATGCCGTTTTCACCCAAGACGATCATTGAGCCGTTTCGCATCAAGAGCGTTGAACCCATCCGCGCCATCGGCGAAGCCGAGCGCAAACAGAAACTTCGCGAGGCAGGCTTTAACCTATTCCTGCTGCGCGCGGAAGATGTCCTGATCGATCTGCTGACCGACTCCGGCACCGGTGCCATGTCGGCGGCACAATGGGGGGGAATGCTCCAGGGAGACGAAAGTTATGCCGGCGCACGGTCTTACTATCGCCTGGAGGCGGCAGTGCAGAACATCACGGCATTCGAGCACGTTATCCCAACCCACCAGGGCCGCGCCGCGGAG
>DDRH01000035.1:7552-8021 GCA_002343075.1 Phycisphaerales bacterium UBA2421
ACCCACCAGGGCCGCGCCGCGGAGCGCATTCTGTTTGGGGTTGTTTGCAAGGAAAGGGATGTTGTTCCTTCAAACACTCACTTTGATACGACGCGCGCCAATATTGAGGTCAAAGGGACCGAGGCTCGCGATCTGGTCATCGCCGAGGGGCGCCAGCCGGGGGTGATGCACCCGTTCAAGGGCAATATGGATGTGGACGCGCTCCGCACCACCATTGAAAGCGTCGGTGTGAACCGAATTCCAATCGTCATGCTCACCATCACCAATAACTCCGGCGGGGGGCAACCGGTGAGCATGGCCAACATTCGCGCGGTGTCGCAGGTATGCCGGCAGCACAAGATTCCGTTTTTCCTCGACGCCTGCCGCTTTGCCGAAAACGCATGGTTCATCAAACAGCGAGAAGACGGTTACGCGAACAAATCGCCGCTGGAGATTGCCCGTGAAATGTTCAGCTATGCCGATGGCTGCA
>DDRH01000035.1:8147-8470 GCA_002343075.1 Phycisphaerales bacterium UBA2421
TGCCGATGGCTGCACCATGAGCGCAAAGAAAGACGGAATGGCGAATATCGGCGGGTTTCTCGCGCTGAACAACGACGCCTGGGCCGCTGAATGCAAAAACCTGCTCATCCTCACCGAAGGATTTCCCACCTACGGCGGGCTGGCGGGCTATGACATGGAAGCGATCGCACAGGGCCTTGAAGAAGTGTTGCAGGAAGATTACCTGCGCTACCGGATTCGTACGATCGAGTATCTGGGCGACAAACTCAGCAGCGCGGGAATCCCAATCGTCAAACCCACCGGCGGGCACGCGGTGTACCTGGACGCCAAGGCGATGCTGCCGC
>DDRH01000035.1:8624-9524 GCA_002343075.1 Phycisphaerales bacterium UBA2421
GGCGCAATTTCCGGCGCAGGCGCTATGCGTCGCGCTCTATGAAACCGCCGGGGTGCGCGCGGTGGAAATCGGCAGCGTGATGTTCGGCAAACCAGACGGGAAAGGCGGCGAAGCGCCGGCGGCACTCGAACTGGTCCGCCTAACCTTCCCGCGGCGCGTTTACACACAAAGCCATGTGGACTACCTGGGTGAGGCCCTGATCCACGTTGCGGAGCATGCCCGGGAGATGCGTGGCCTGCGCATCACTTACCAGGCCCCGCAATTGCGTCACTTTACCGCAAGGTTCGAAGTGGTTTGAGGCATTTTGAGCCGTAGCGACTACCGCCCAACCGAATCGACAAACTGCTCCCACGTTACCGGCGCGTTGCTCGGCACGGTTACTTTCGGTGCTGATTCGCCGTCGATGGCGCGCAGGTTACTCCATGGATCGTCTGTCAGCCGCAGAAACTTAAAACCGATAAACCTGGCCTTGCCTTCAGCATCCTTCGCTTCGGCATCTTTAGTGGCGCGGGCGATATACTCCCCGATCGGCTCCTCGCGCACGCTTGGCGAGGCCGAATGCAGCAGGTTTACCGCGCCCGTGGTGGGGTCGATTGTCACCAGGCCGACATGCCCCACCCACGCTGCCCCGGTGCCGGCCACCCCGCTTACAAAGTTCACCACATCGCCGTTGCGCAGTTGCGATTGAACTTCCCCTATTTTTTCGTATCGAATGAATGGCTCGACGATCTGCTGCACGGCGATCGTCGTATCAAGTTTGTAGCGATCCTTAAAAAACTTCTGGCGATTCACTTTCTGGCTAAAGGTGCTGAGTGCCACGCCGTCGAGTTCATCGGTAATCTCGCGCAGCAGCCAGCGGTTGTTCACGTTCCAGTCGGCTTCGGTGTAGTGGTTGCGCGT
>DDRH01000035.1:9633-10335 GCA_002343075.1 Phycisphaerales bacterium UBA2421
GGCTTCGGTGTAGTGGTTGCGCGTCTGCACACCAATCTCCCCATCGCGGTAACGGATTCGCTGCAGCATGGCCAGGAACTGCGGAAAGTGATCGCTGAGAGCCATCGCCAGCGTGTGTTCGACAAACACTACGCAGTCGCTTTTCTCGATGCAAAAAATCGGCTGTGCATCGATTGTCTCAAACGGCGCCTCCCCAAGCAGATATAGCTCATATGGCTGGCCCAGATTTCGCCGGGCGATGGCCACCACACGGTCGCCCAGCGCCGGCACATCCTTCTGCCACTGCGGAAGCATTTCTGCCAATTGCGAAGGCGACATCTGATAAATCGGCGGCTCCGATGCCACCGCGGCCACACCTGAGAAGCATAGGAAAATGGAGAGATAAACTGAGCGCATGACGTACATCTTGCCTCGCAGCGATCAACAACGCAAAGAAAAGAGCCGATCACGCCGCCGGGGGGCACGCAGCGTGGGTATCGGTGGCAATATCGGGCACCGCCTTGGTTTTTGGCTTCGAGAAGTAGCGAATCGCGTAGTAGAAGACGGGGGTCAGGAAGATGCCGAAGATTGTCACGCCGAGCATCCCGCTGAATACAGCCACGCCGAGGGTCCGCCGCATCTCCGCTCCGGCCCCCGAACCCAGCATCAGCGGTACGACGCCGAGGATAAACGCGGCACTGGTCATCAGGATTGGCCGCAGGC
>DDRH01000035.1:10504-10778 GCA_002343075.1 Phycisphaerales bacterium UBA2421
TCATCAGGATTGGCCGCAGGCGCAAGCGGCACGCCTCGATCGTCGCTTCAAAGGCATTCTTACCTTCCCGGTCCTGCTGGTCTTTGGCAAACTCGACAATCAAAATCGCGTTCTTGCTCGCCAGGCCGACGAGCACTACAAACCCGATCTGCACAAAAATGTTCATGTCCATGCGCGCGATGTCAATTGTGCCCAGCAGCGAACAGAGCAGGCACATCGGCACCACCAAAATGACCGCCAGCGGAAGCGCCCAGCTTTCGTACTGCGCCGCCAG
>DDRH01000035.1:10931-12419 GCA_002343075.1 Phycisphaerales bacterium UBA2421
TTCGTACTGCGCCGCCAGCACCAGAAAGACAAAGACGACGGCAAACGCAAAGACAAAAATCGCCGTATTGCCCGCCAGGATCTGTTGAAGCGTGATTTCCGTCCAGGCGATGCCAAAGCTGCCGGGGAGTTCGCGCTCGGCGAGTGTCTCTACCAGCCCGATGCCTGCGCCGCTACTCACGCCCGGCGAGGTCGATCCGTTGATCGCCGCGGAGGGATACATGTTGAAACGCGTGATCGAAGTCGCGCCGTTGATGTCCCGCACCGTGCCCAGTGCCCCCAGCGGGACCATTCGCCCCTCGGTGTTGCGCACCTTGAGATTACCCACGTCGCTGGGCTGCATGCGAAATGGCGCGTCGGCCTGCAGGTTGACCTGCCAGGTACGCCCGAACTCGTTAAAGTCGTTTGCATAATAGCCGCCGAGATACACCTGCAGCGTGGCGAAAACATCGCTGAGCGGCACCCCGAGCGATTTCGCCTTGGTTCGGTCAATGTCCACGAAAAGTTGCGGCGTATCGGCGCGAAAACCGCTGAAAAGCCCGGTTAGCCCCGTCGTCTCATTTCCGCTCGCCACGAGGCTCTGCGTCTGCCGCTGCAACTCGTTCACACCCAGGCTGCCCCGATCCTGAACCATGACCTTAAAACCACCTGCGCTGCCCAGCCCATCGACCGGCGGCGCCCCAAACGCCACCGCCGAGGCTTCGGGCACTTTCATATAAAATTGCTGCCGCAGCGATTGAATGATCGAATCCGCATACAGCTCCTTCTTTCCCGCCCGATGTTCAAACTCGTCGAAAACGACAAAGATAGACGCCGAATTGGAAGCCATGGCATTCAAAAGAAATGACTGCCCCACCACACCCATCGTGTGCTTCACGCCAGGGGTTTTCTGGGCTATCTCGCGAACCTTCTCAAACACTTCATAAGTCCGCTCGACTGATGCAGCATTGGGCAACTGAACATCGACCAGTGCGTAGCCCTTATCCTGCGAGGGAATGAAACCCACCGGCGCGGTCATAAAGCTGCGGTAGGTCAAAAAGAGCAGCCCGCCGTAGAGCACCAACACAATCACACTGAACCGCAGCAGCCGCCCTACCGCCCAGGCATAGCCTCCGATTGAGACATCAAACGCCTTGTTAAAGAGACGGAAAAACCAGCCGAGCAGGCCGTTGATAACCCGGGTTAGGATGTCGCGCGTTTCCGCTTTGGGTTTGAGCAACAGCGCCGCCAGCGCGGGGCTGAGGGTCAACGAGTTGAACACTGATATAGCGGTTGAAACAGCGATGGTCAGGGCGAACTGTCGAAAAAACTGCCCAGTGATGCCCGTGATAAACGCGCAAGGCACAAACACGGCACATAACACCAACCCAATCGCCACGACCGGCCCTGCCACCTGTTGCATGGCCCTGACAGTCGCGTCGTACGGTGAAAGCCCGTGGGCGATGTTGTGCTCGACCGCCTCCACCACCACGATCGCATCATCCACCAC
>DDRH01000035.1:12568-13616 GCA_002343075.1 Phycisphaerales bacterium UBA2421
CACCACGATCGCATCATCCACCACGATGCCGATCGCAAGCACCATGCCAAACAATGTCAGATTATTAATGCTGAATCCCAAGCCGGCCATCACCGCAAACGTACCGATGATTGATACGGGCACCGCAATGAGCGGAATGAGCGTGGCGCGCCAGCTTTGCAAAAACAGCAGGACGACCAGCACCACCAGCACGACAGCTTCCAGCAACGTGTGAACGACGCTCCTGATCGATTCGCTGATAAATGGCGTGGTGTCATAGGCAATGGCGTAATCCAGCCCTTCGGGAAACCTTGCCTTCAGTTCGGTCATCTTGGCGCGAATCGCCGCAGCGGTGTTGATCGCATTGCCGCCGGGCATCTGGAACACGGCCAGGCCAATGGAAGGCTTGCCGTCAAGCCACACGGATTGATCCTGACTTTTCGCGCTACGTTCGATGCGGGCGACGTCCCCCAGCCGCAAGACTTCGCCGGCCTCTCCCGATTTCAGCACAATCTCCCCGAATTCATCCGCATCGCGGAGCCGGCCGCGCGTGCTCATGGTGTATTGAAACTGCGGTGTCCCCACCGTCGGTGGGGCACCGAGCTTGCCGGCGGCCACCTGAACATTCTGCTCGCGCACCGCCGCAATGACGTCGGTCGCCGTCAGGCTCCGAGCGGCGAGCTTTTCAGGGTCGAGCCACACCCGCATGGAATAGTCGCGCTGCCCCAGCATGAGGACATCACCCACCCCTGCGATGCGTGCAAGCTCATCGCGGATTTGAATCGTGGCATAATTGCTCAGATAAAGCTGGTCATATCGCTCGTCGGGCGAAATGAGGTTGACCACCAGCATGATGGAGGGCGACTTTTTGCGGACAGTCACGCCGGTGTTTTTCACCACATCCGGCAGGCTGGGTATCGCCTGCTGCACGCGGTTCTGTACGAGCACTTGCGCGGTATCGAGATTGGTGCCAAGCTCGAAAGTGACATCAAGCGAATAGCTGCCGTCGGCGTTGCTCTGGCTGGACATATAGAGCATGCGTTCGACGCCGTTGACCTGTTGTTCGATC
>DDRH01000035.1:13710-14081 GCA_002343075.1 Phycisphaerales bacterium UBA2421
CGTTGACCTGTTGTTCGATCGGCGAGGCGACTGTCTCGGCCACAACGTCCGCCGCGGCACCGGGGTAGGCGCATGAGACATTGACGGTCGGCGGGGCAATCTCCGGGTATTGCGCTACAGGCAGCGCGAGCATCGCTACCAAGCCGCCGAGGACGATGATGATCGACAGGACCGAAGCAAATATCGGGCGGTCGATGAAGATCTTTGAAAACATGAAATCTGCCTTCGATGTGAAGCAACGCGCGTTCGATCAGTTTGCACTCGGCTGCGATGCCGCGGGTTGCCGGGTCGGTGCAACTTTTGCGCCGGCGCGCGCCCGTTGGAGGCCTTCCACAATCACCTGATCGGACTCGCTCAACCCTGACCGGATC
>DDRH01000035.1:14201-14566 GCA_002343075.1 Phycisphaerales bacterium UBA2421
CCCGCATCGACCCAGTCAGCCCGCCGGCTTCCACCGGGCGATACTGCACTGTGTTTTCGGCGTCCACGACAAACACAAACCGGTTTCCCTGATCGTTACCCAGCGCCTTTTCGGGAATGACCAGCGCGCTGTCGTTGACCTCGCGGCGCATGCGCGCTCGCACGAAAAGCCCGGGCACCAGCACGCCCTGAGAATTGTCATACACTGCCCGCAGCTTGATCGTCCCTGTCCGCTCGTCAACCGTGTTGTCAACAAAGTCGAGAATTCCGGTGAACGGAAAATCCTTGTCCGTGGCACGGGCCATCCATACGGGGATGTTACGGGCCTTCACATCCTCGGGCCGCTGGTCCTGGGCGGCGGCCTTG
>DDRH01000035.1:14681-15278 GCA_002343075.1 Phycisphaerales bacterium UBA2421
CGCTGGTCCTGGGCGGCGGCCTTGGCCTGGTAAAATAGCATGGTGCGTTCGTCGGCCTCGAAGTAGACGTCCATTGGCGTGATGGAGACGAGCGACGTGAGCGATGTCTGGCTCGATACCAGGTTGCCCGCCGTCACCAGCGGGCGACTTACCCTGCCCTCGATCGGTGCAGTCACCTTGCAATAACCCACATTCAGCTCCGCCGACTGTACATCGGCCTCGGCGGCGGCGAGTTGCGCCTCGTTGCCCTTCACCGACTGCTGCAGATTGTCATATTCCTGCGCGCTGACCGCCCCGGTCTTGAATGGCTCGGCGGCGCGGGCAAGCTCGTTGCGAGCCCGCTCCAGTGCGGCGGTCACACGCGCCACCTCAGCCTGTGCACGCGCCAGCTGTGCCGTGAATGGCCGGTCATCAATCTGAAACAGCAAATCGCCCTTCGCCACGCGCGCGCCGTCTTGAAACGCGACCGAGGAGATATACCCCGAAATTTGCGCGCGAATCTCCACCGATTCCTTCGCGGCGGTGCGGCCAGTGAATTCGTCGTATTCCGTCACTGACTGCTTTACCGGATTGGTCACCACCACCGGCGCAGGCGGC
>DDRH01000035.1:15408-16913 GCA_002343075.1 Phycisphaerales bacterium UBA2421
GTCACCACCACCGGCGCAGGCGGCGGCGCGCTCGGCGTCGGCGGCGCGCGATTACACCCTGATAAACCAGCACCGACCATTGCCATCAATGAAACAAACCGCATGACTAAGCTCCTGACCCAGACGACGTGTACCTCGGCAGGCACGCGCGGGGCAGACTACCATGCGGCTACGAATTCAGACAGCATTCCGGCGCGTCCGTGACAGCTACTTCCGCCCCGCCAACACCCCAACCGCGGGCGTGTCTTCCATGAACACCTGCAGATGCGGAAACGGAATCTGAATCCCCGCTTCGTCCAATGCCTTCTTCACTCGTTCCATGTATTCATATTGCATCGCATCTTCATATCGCTCTTCTTTGATCCAGAAGTGAAGCGTTAAATCGACGCTGCTGGCCCCAAGGCTCCGCACAACGACCTCCGCCTCCGGCCGCTTTTCGATACGTGGATCGGAGTTCACCAGCTTCAACATCACCTCGCGGGCGTGCTCGATACTTTCCTTGTAAGCGATTCCGACATCGACATTGCACCGGGTGACGAGGTTGGTCGTCTTGTTGATGAGCTTGTTGTTGAGCATCGCTGTGTTTGGGAACACCACGATATCGCCATCGAGGTCCTGAAGCCGGGTGGACCGAAATGTGACCCGCACCACTTGCCCAAGGTGGTCGTCAATCTCGATCCAATCACCGATTTTGAACGGCTTGTCCCAGAAGATCATGATCCCGGCGATAAAGTTGCTGATGCTCTCCTGGGCTGCAAAGCCCAGCGCCAGGCCGATGATTGAAACGCCCGTGAGCAGCGCAGCGATCTGGATCCCTACCTGGTTGCCCGCGATGATGAGTGCGAAGCCGAGGATGAACCACTTGAGCAACATGCCCAGCATGTCGCGAATGGAATCATCCACGCCGGCGGCCTTCATTCCGCCAAGGATCACCTTGCGGACACCGCGATAGACTGCCCAGAAAAACAACAGCAAGAACGCCGCCACCAGCAACCGGGGGATGAATCCGATCAACCAGACGATGGCATCCTGCACATAGCCCGTCCAGAAATTCACGTTCCAAATGTCATCCATTTTCATCGCACTGAACCGCTTCTGGCTCAACTCGATGATGTCGGCGGCACCCACGGGCTGCGTGGCTGCAGAGGTGGTTGCCTCATTGGCCGCTGGTTCGGTGGCATCCTGCGCGCGGGCTGCGGTTGCGGTAACCATCAGCAGGCTGACGACGATCCAGCGGGCGGCAATTCGATTCATGGATCAACCTTTTCTTTCTCCGGCGCGCAAAGTGGGCGCATCAATTTTCTGTATCGGTTTGCAACCCGCAGCCGGATGAAAATAATCGTCGCGCGTGACTCAACATGTGACAGAGGAATCACACTGGCTTGCCTGCCGATCAAGGGTTTTGCTCGACCCTGCTGTGGTGCAATTGAACGCCGGCACCTGTTCCCCCACCCCGCGTGCAGTTTTTAATCGTGTGACTGCCCTGCGCCAGCGGCAGGGGGGGG
>DDRH01000035.1:17127-37535 GCA_002343075.1 Phycisphaerales bacterium UBA2421
TCGCCGCCGCCGCGCTCGATTTCCCCGCAGGGGCGGAGATTCTCACCAGCGACCACGAGTATGGATCGATTCTCACGTTGTTTCGCCGATTGGCGAAGCATCGGGGATGGTCGGTGAAAATCGCCGAAATGCCGTCGAAAATCGAAGATCCCGAGCAGCTCGTCCATGCATTCGCGGGCGCAATCTCCCCCGCGACCCAGGTGCTCGCGTTCAGCCATGTGAGCAGCCCGAGCGGGCTGGTTTTTCCTGCAAAAGCACTAGTTGCTCTTGCAAAAAAGCGTGGATTAATCTCCATCATTGACGGGGCGCACGCACCCGGGCAGGTTGAGGTCAATCTCACCGACATCGACGCAGACTTCTACGCTGCAAACTGCCACAAGTGGATGATGGCCCCCGCCAGCGTTGGATTTCTGCACGCGGGCCCGCGCCACAAGCTCGCCGCCAAGAGCATCGTGAGCAGTTGGGGTTACGGCTATACGCCCGACGAAGCCGAGCATGATGCATTTCCCGGATCGACCCGGTGGCAATATGACCTGGAGTTTCACGGCACGATCGATCGCAGCCCACAGATGGTGCTTGAAGAAGTCGTCAACTTCAGACAGGAAATCGGCGGCAACGCAGCGGTCTTCGCGCGCGTGCAACAGCTATCCAGTGAGTTGCGCGACAGACTTGCCAGCGTCCATCTTTCCCCCCTGCTCCCTCACGACCGCAGGCTGGTCGGCACGATGACAGCATTTGTTCTTCCCGAAAAGTATCAGGCCGGCGGTGGCTTCATCGCACTACCTGGCGATTCACCGGCGCAGCAACTCCAGCGCCGGCTCTGGGATAGACACCGCATCGAGTGCCCGACAACTGTCTGCGCCGGCAAAGTGTTTCTGCGTGTCAGCACGGCGTGGTTTAACACGGTTGAAGAGCTTGACCGTCTGGCGGGCGCGCTGCGCCAAGAACTGTGATTGTCAGTCGTTGGGAACACCGCCTCAGACACAGCCGTCGGCGACCTCACGCCGCAGCCACCAATCGATCGTTGAGTCGTCGCCGACCATAAACGTATGTTCGCCGCATCGCTGGTAACCCCACTTGCGGGTGTAGAAAGCGATGGCGCGGTGATTATGCTCCCATACGCCGAGAAAAATGGTCCGGTGTCCCTTCGCAAATGCGATATCAATGCATCGCCGCATCATCTCGGAGGCAACTCCGCGGCCATGAAATGGTCGGTCGACGTAGAATTTTTCGATTTCGATCGCCCTTGGGTCACCGATGCAATCGGGGACGCTGACCCACCGCAGCCGGGCGTAAGCGATGAGTTCCCCGGCGGCGGCCGCGGCGACCCAGATTGCCGCGCTCGAATCGGCCAGTTCCTGCTCAAAAACGTCGATTCGGTGGGTGGAATCGAGGTATTTTTGGAAATTCTCCGGGCTGTGATATTGGGCAAATGTGTCAATCGAACAGCGCAGGGCCAGCGCCACCAGCGCCGATGCATCGGCCACACCGGCGGGTCGAAATGTGATTGGGGTATCGTTTAAGCTCAAGGGGCTGCACTCTTCATCTGCTGCTTCGACAAAAAACCATTCTACGGGCGCGACGCAAATGCAACCAAACTGTCCGGCAAACGTGATGATGGAGGCGACTCCGCTGGCGGGTCTGGCGGACGCATCGAGAAGCGCGCTTTCTGAGGATCTTCCAGAAATGGCACAGCGCCGGGCCCCAAGACAGAACCAGGAGAACGGCCCGCCGTCGCGAGGATTCAAAATCTGGGCAATCTGCGGTACCTCCGGGTAGAACATATTATCTTGACAGATCATTTCATCTGAGTGAAGGAATTTTCATCCATGAAGCGAATCGCATCCCTTCTGCTGGCATCGGTTTCGGCATTGTGCGCCTCAAGCGCGTTCGCGGCGACCAATGTATCGCTCCCGCGGTTTCCTGCGGTCTCGCCGGATGGCCAGCGCGTCGCATTTAGCTGGCGCGGCGACCTATGGCTCATCCCGACAGCCGGCGGGGAGGCCCGACGGCTCACCGCGCACCCTGCCGACGAACTCAACAGCGCCTTCAGCCGCGACGGCAAACAGATCGCCTTCATCAGCACTCGAAATGGATATCAGAACATCTATTGCATGAACACAGACGGAACCGACCTACGTCATGTTTATCACACCGACCGCCCGGTGGGCTTGTGGAGCTTTGAGTCGGACAAGGGCGAGCCTGTCATCATATTCAACGCACGCATCGAGCCAGACGAGTTTCCCGGGCTGCGGCCATACTCCATCGGCTTGAATGGCGGCGAGCCGACCCGGCTGTTTGATGCGTTCGGCAGCACCGCGTCCATCAGCCCCGACGGCAGCAAAATCCTGTTCACCCGCGGCGGCGCCGATTGGAACCGCCGCGGCTACCGCGGGCCCGACGCGCGCGAGCTTTGGCTCTTTGAGCGCGCCACCAAGCAGTACAAGCGCCTCACCACCTTCAACGGCAACGACGGCAAGGCGCGATGGCTCGACGATCGGACATTCGTCTTTCTCTCCGATCGCAACAATAACGGACTGAATCTGTATCGAATGACGCTCGCCCAGAACGAGTCGCAGGCCGAGCAGCTTACCAGGTTTGAAAGCGCCGACGTCGATGATTTTGATGTCTCCGCCGACGGAAAGCTGATTGTGTTTTCGATGTGGGATCGGCTTTATCGTCTCGACCTCGATCGCGCCGCTGAAGGCCCGGTGGCGATCGACATTCGCGCTGATGAAGATACTTCCGACCGTGTGCAGCTCAAATCCGCCGACCGGTTAACCACGCAAACCGCGGTCAACCCCGACGGCAAGTCGATCGCTACGATCAATTACGGCCAGGTATACATCCGCGGCACCGAGGCCAAGGCATCGGCGCGGCGACTGACCAAACCGCCCGCACGTCACCGCGACGTCACCTTCAGCGCCGACGGGCAGACACTCTTTTTCGTCAGCGATGAATCGGGCATTGAGTCAATCTACGCCGCCACCGTCAAGCTCACACGCGGCGACGTCAAGAAGCAAGTGACTGAGGCCGCAAAGAAGAAGCCCGCCTCCCAGCCGACAACCGATTTATCAGAGCATGGGGACAGTGCCGCGCCGAATGACGCCACCGCAGACGTGCCTGCCGACCTCGCCAGCGCATCCACCCAGCAATCTGAGCCGAACGACCGCCAGAAGGAAGCTGCGACCAGTGACGCGCCGCCCGCCGACAAGGCAAAGGCCGAAAAGAAGAAGGAAGATTCCCGCTGGCCCGACGCCATCTCCTTCGACATCAAGCCGCTGATAACGACCGCGCAGATGAATCGCGACCCGTCGCCGTCGCCGTGTGGCAAATGGCTTGCATTTCAACGGGGAGCCGGGCAGTTGTGGCTCCACGATCTAGCCACCGGCACCGAACGCCTGCTGGTTGACGGCTGGAGCGATTCGCTCGAGTGGCACTGGAGCAGCGACAGCAAACGCATCGCGTATATCACCGAAGACGTGAACAACAACGCCGATGTATGGATCATCAATACCGACGGCGAAACCCCCGCCGTCAATATCTCGCGCCATCCTGATAACGAATCGTCGCCAAGGTTCAGTGCCGATGGGAAAGTGCTGGCGTTCACCTCCTCGCGAGTTGATAACGAGTCGGATGTGTGGATGGTCTTCCTCGACAAATCGCTGGAAAGCTTCACCACGCTCGAACTGGAAAAGTACTATGAAGAAGCCAACGCCGCGGTGAAGAAGCGCGAACCTGTCAAAGTACGAAAGGCCGCCACGCAGCCCGCAACCGAACCCACAACCAAGCCGGATAATGCCGCAGGTGATGCTACAGCCGATGCTGACGCCGAAACCTCGCTCGATTTGGCCGACGCCTACCTGCGCCTCCGGCGCGTCACCACGCTTCCGGGAAACGAAGGAAGTCTGCTCCTCGCCCCGGCGGGCGACAAGTTTTACTTCACCGCCCAAAACACGTCGGCGCCCGCGGCGGCAACTCCCGCACCCGGGCCGGGCGCTAATCGCTCCACCTACGTCGTCGATAAAGAAGGCGACCCCAAGCGCATCGGTGGCAGCCTGAACCTGCAGGCCTTCACCCTCACGGGAGACAAGATCCTGGTGATCGATTCAGGCAGGCCCGCCCTGATGAAACTGCCCGGCGGTGAGCTTGAGCCGCTGGATATCTCCGACAAATTCGAGATCGATCTCGCGGCACAGTCGCGCCAGAAGTTTCTCGAGGCCGCTCGCATGCTGGGCGTGGGCTTCTACGATCCGAAGCTCAACGGCATGGACTACCCTGCGGTCACCGCGCGCTACGCCGAACTTGCGGGCAAGGCCGTCACCGCCAGCGAGTTTGATCATGTGGCCGATAAGTTCGTCGGCGAGTTCAATAGCTCGCATCAGGGAGTCAACTCACCGGCAGAGCGAAATGATCTGCAACAGCCCATGGGCCGGCTCGGCATTCAGCGGCAGCGCGTCGAGGATGGGTACAAAGTCACCGACGTCTACGAACGAGGCCCCGCGGCGAAGGGCAGCATGAAGCTGCTGGTCGGCGATATCATCATCAGCGTGGATGGCAGCGCGGTGGCGGAGAATCAGACGCTCGAACAGGCCCTGCTTGGCAAGGTCGGCAGGGAATCGCTGCTCACCGTCCGCCGGGTGATTGATGGGGAGCCGAAGGAGATCAACCTGCTGCTCACGCCGATCAGTTCGATGGCCGAGTCGGCGCTTTTCTATGACACCTGGCGCACGCGCCGGGCTGCAAAAGTGGCGGAGATGAGCGATGGAAAAATCGGATATATTCACATTCGCGGGATGGATCAATCCTCGCTCGATGTCTTTGAGCGCGATCTCTACGCAGCCGCCGACGGGAAAAAAGGGTTGATCATCGACGTCCGCAACAACGGCGGCGGATGGACTGCCGACCGGCTGCTGGCCTCCATCATGTATCCGCGCCACGCCTACACACGCCCGCGCGGCGTGAGCGAT
The DNA here is from genome assembly GCA_002343075.1 of Phycisphaerales bacterium UBA2421. Lineage (GTDB taxonomy): Bacteria > Planctomycetota > Phycisphaerae > Tepidisphaerales > Tepidisphaeraceae > UBA2421. The sequence continues at coordinate 22,098 of DDRH01000035.1, forward strand.
GATGTGAAGGGCGCGTATCCCAACGACCGCTTGTTCATCACTCGTTACGATCTGCCGATCAACATGCTCTGCAACGAAAAGAGCTTCAGCAATGCCGAGATCATCAGCCATGCGTTTAAGACGCTCAAACGCGGCACGCTCGTCGGCCAGCAAACCGCCGGCGGGGTTATCAGCACCGGCGGTGCCTCACTCATCGACGGCACAACCGTCCGCATGCCCGGCCGCGGCTGGTTTACACCCGCGGGTGTGAACATGGAACTCAACGGCGCCATGCCCGATCTGCTGGTCACCCAAACACCCGAATCTGAAGCCGCCAACGACGATCAGCAACTCAGGGCCGCAGTGGATGATCTGCTGAAACGACTTGATTAGGATTGCAGTGCGGCTCACTAAGAAGGCGGCGTTGATGCAGTGGTGAGCCGGTACGGCCGGCGGCCACGACCTCGTTTTACCTCGACCACGCCATGTCCCGGATCATCGTGCGCATCTGGAGTCTTCCCACGACGGCGGTCGGCCTCGGGGTCGTCGCGCTCACCCTCCTCACCGGCGGACGCGCGCACCTCCACACCGGCGTGATCGAAGCGCACGGCGGATTCGCCCGGCTGCTCCTCACCCGCCTCACCCTCCTCCCCGGGGGAGCAACCGCAATGACACTCGGGCATGTCGTCATTGCCCGCACCCGCCAAGCCCTCGATGACACCCGCGCCCACGAGCGCGTCCACGTTCGCCAATGCGAACGCTGGGGACCTTTCTTCCTCCCCGCATACGCCTTGTGCTCTGCCTGGATCGCCCTCCGCGGCGGGCGCGCGTACCGCGATAACCCGTTCGAGCGCGAAGCGTTCGGAGATCCATCCACAGCCTCTGAAACCAATCGCCCGCACAAATGATTCACGCGGCAGACACTTGATTCACCATCAGACGAACGCATAGACGAGCACAACACCGCCGCCGCCGCTTAAACCGGGCCGCGTTCTTGGGAACGCGGAAATGCGGCACTGGGCATCAACGCGACGCAGTTGCGTGCGGCTTCAATTACGCCACACTCCGCGGCCAGCGATTTGGCGCTGTGTCGGTCAGACCCCTGCACGAGCAGGATGATGCGAAGCAGCCTGTGTACGCGTGAGTATCTCATTGTGTGCAAACCGAAGTAGTCGCCCATCACACCCCTTCTCACCCCACCTCACACAGCGATCTCGTAGACCGCAGAACCCTCGCCGGTCGCTGGCAGAAAATGCCTCAACGATTCATGCCACGGCCTGCGCGCATGGGAGTCTACCCGTCGGCAGCAAAAATGCTCAGCGATGTCCGGTGACTTACTGCTGGAGATAACGCTCTGCGAATTCGGCGTCGAAGCGGGCGAAGGGACTCGAACCCTCAACAGCCAGCTTGGAAGGCTGGCGCTCTACCAATTGAGCTACACCCGCGGGGCTTGCTTCATTATAGCGGCGTGGGCGAAGTGTGCCAGTCGTCAGCCGCGCGGGCAACAGTTGCAGGTTCTGACGGCACTGCGGGGCCTATCCGCCAGGTTGGGTAAAGCGCGATTCAGCGGAAGTGTTGGCCCGGCCGGGCATATTCATGCGATGCGGATTCGGATCGTGCCGAGTGTGTTCTTGGTGGCGGCGGCGCCTTCGGTATCAAATACCTGGCCGCCGAGCACCTTGACCAGATAGGTGCCGTTATCGGCGCGAGTAAACGCGATTCCATCGATCGCGGGCAGGCGATATCGGGCGATGACCTGCTTGCCGTCGAGGCTGACTATTCGGCTGGTGAGCTTGGCGCGACGGGCGACGTCGTCGTTGCCGTAAAGCCGAAGATCCCCGCCGTCGATGGTTAGCGCCTCGACCCCTTCCTGATCGCGCCAGATGACATCAAACAAAAACCCGGCCTGAGAAGTGCGCAGCGTCTTGGGGATGAGCTGTCCTGCCGGGCCGTCTTCGGCAAAGAGCCGAGTGACGGCGAAACGGCGCGAGTCGTTGGCCCCGCCAGGCTCGACGGAGCCTACGGTTCCGCCTACGAGAAGCGAACCGTCCGGTGCGATCGCTGCTGTTCGGGCATCGCCGGGGAGCTTTCGGTAGGGAACGCTCATCACGCCCTGGTCGCCGTAGGTGGTGTCGGTTGCACCGTCGAAGGTCAGCCGTTCGACGCTGAAGACGTTGCGTCCGCTGCGCTCGGTGACACCCGCGAAGACGACGCTTCCGTCCGGCTGCACCTGCAGTGAGTTGGCGACCGGGAAACGCGCCGGGCGGACGCGCAAGTCGGCCACGCCGTCTTCGCCGAATGTGGCGTCAATCTCGCCGGAAGGTGTAACCCGCGACAGGAACGCCTGCTGTCCGCCGTCGGTGCTGCCGACAATCAGCGGCAGACCGTCATGGCCGATGGCAATCCCGCCGTAAGCGACCCCCGTCACCACCGCGACATTTCGTGGGGCGGCGGTGCGCGCCGCAGCGGCGGCTTCATGGGCGATAGTCTGGCTGGCATCGAGCACATCGCGGCGGACGCTGAGAAATCCCCCCGCGCCGCCGAATGACGGCTCGTGTGCGCCGGCCGAGTTCACGCGTAAAGCGCGCACATCCAGTTCGGCTTCGCCCGCAGTGACGGGCGTATCGCGATGCGAACCAGCGACGTAGATTCCGCCATCGGCATCAATGGCCATGCTGTCGAAGTAAAACGTCGCGTCGATGTCGGGATCGAAAACAGTCGCGGTGGAAAAGATGCCGCCGGTGCCAAAATCTGGATTGATGCGGCCATCGGGAAGATAGCTTGCCAGCGCGCCATCGCGTTCCTGCTGGCCGGCGACATAAATCATGTTTCCAGCGCCGACCTTCACCGCCGACGCTGAAACCGGCAGTCCGACCCTGCCGCTCGATCCGAAGCCGACATCCACCTTCCCGCCGGGCGTAAACTTCACGAGGAGGTTGGCGCGCGTGCTATACCCGCTGACGCTTGAACCGATAACGACAAATGACCCGTCGTCGAACATCGCCATATCGAGCGCGTTTTTCAGTCCGCGCGGGGTGGAAAACACCTGCCCCCCGATGCCGAAAGTCGGGTCGAGCCGGCCTTGGAAATCATATCGTGCCAAAGCCAGTTGCGGCGGACCGGCGGGCTGATCGGCGACCAGCGGCACGGCATACCCCCCGGCGAGCAGCGCGCCATCGGGGTAGACGAGCAGGTCATTCATGACACTCGACCCGGCCGCAAACCCAACGGCCACCATCGCCCCTCCGCCAAACGATGGATCGACGCACCCGGCAGCAAACAGACGACGTGGCTCCAGCGATTCGATGGGGCGAAACGCGCCGGCACGAAACGGGTCGCGACGAATATCGCCTGTCGCACGAGAATTCTTAAGTTGCTGATTAGACATGATTTACAAACGCGCCGGGCTACCGCTCCCGGACCTAAGACTGGTGCAGAGACGCCACCAATCTACTCTCCTTTCACGCAACTGACGCAACAACACAATCAATCGCGCATCCGATAATGTGCGGCTTGCCGAACATGCCGATTATTCCGCAGCCGATCCTCCGGACCCGTACAGCCGGTGGGAATAAATGTACTCCGCAACCCCCTCAGGCACGAATTCCGCGATCGAAAGCCCCAGCCGCGCCCGCCGACGGATTTCGGTCGAACTGACATCCACCTGCGCGACAACAATCACATTGTCTCGCAGTCTATAAAATGGGGCCGGAAGTGCATCGAAGTCCAGCGCGTACCCCGGCCGGGCCATCACAACAATCGTTGCCTCGCGCAAAAGAGCTTGCGCAGCGTGCCAGCGTGGAAAACTGGCCACCTGGTCGGCACCTATAAGCCAAGAGACTGAGCGAACACCCCGCGCTTTAAGCGCGCGGACGGTCTCAAGCGTGTAGCTGGGCTTAGGAAGATGGAATTCGATGTCGTCAACACGGAACCTTCCGAGTGCGGCTGCCGATTTGGCAGCGATCTCGCACATGGCGAGCCGGTCGGCGGGTGAAGTGGAGTCGGAAAAGGAGGTTTTGTGAGGCGAGACGAAAGCCGGGACAAGCACCACCCCGTCGAACCCCCCTGCGGCTGCAACCGCACTGGCGGTGGCTAAATGGCCGTTATGAATCGGATTAAAACTGCCACCAAAGTAAAGCTCGCGCATGACTTTCAGAGGATACCCGATACCCGGCCCGGCGTTTGCATTGGATTCTACCAACCGGATTCTACCAACCCGCCGAGCCACACCGGTGGCAATGCGGGTTAGATAGAGGTCGGTGAATAAGTGTCCACCGAGCGAGACGGCCGGATGCCAATTAGAACTATCTCGTAAATGCCTGCGAGATAACAAGTTAGACACCGAACAGAAAATTCGGGAAAACGTATAATCGTTATGACCGGCAGCGGTGCTGTAAGATGCCCCGCGGCCGGTGAGTTTCCTTCGCTGAGAACCGCAACCAGGAGTGCCGATGTCCGCAAAGACCCTCGGAATCAAGGCGAGCCGCGTTTCACCCGTGCCACGAGCGCTTCGTGAGCAGGTGGCCGCGGTCTTGGATGAGAACTATGCATTCATGGATAGCCCCATTTTTCGGCGTAAGCACGTCGAACATGAGCTATTTAACGAAGAGGTGCCGGCGCTGCCTTTGGTTGCGTGGTATCAACCCACACGCGACGACGGCCTCGACGCCTCCACCGGCCAGCCGCAGCTCATGACCGCTGCCGAAGAGAGGCTGACGTTCTACCGCTATAACTACGCAAAAATGCGGTTGAAGCAGCTTCAGCGCATCATCAAGCGCGACGGCCTGACGAAGAAACTCGCGCAGGAGTTCATCGACTGGCACCGGAAGTACGAGCATTTCCGCGAGTACCTCACGCGGACCAATCTCGCGCTGGTGCTGGCAATGGCCAAGCGAACCCGACTCGGCGATATCGATTTCGCGGAGATCGTCAGCGAAGGCAACATGGCCTTGCTCCGCGCCGTAGAAAAGTTCAATGTCGACCGCGGGTTTAAGTTCAGCACATACGCCTGCCGGGCCATTTTAAAGGCCTTCAGCCGGGCCGCGCAGAAACACAGCCGACACCGTCAACACTTTCCAGTCGAGTTTGATCCTGAACTGGAAAAGAGCGACTGGGCCGACAAGCGCCGCGACGTCGTCGAGCAGGATCTGACCGATGAACTGAAGCAGATCATCGATCGCAACCTCGCCGACCTCAGCACAATCGAGCAAACCGTCCTCCGCCGCCGGTTCAACTGGATGCAGGAGGAAGAAAGCCCGATGACGCTGGAAGAAGTCGGCAAGATCATCGGCGTGACCAAGGAACGCGTGCGCCAGATCCAAAACAAGGCGCTGATTAAGATTCGAAACCTGATGGAAGACAAGGTTCTCAAGCGGGAAGGCGAAATCGATCCTGCGTTGACCTCTGCTTAACGGTTGCTTGTTGCCGGTATCATGCCCGCGCGCAAAGCGCAAAGGCCGATCGCGACAGGCAACAACAACCAAGCCCTATATCCCCCCGTCCCGCCGAAACAGTGTGGTTTCGGCGGGAATTTTTTTGACCGTGCCGACCTGGCGTCCACTTTATGGCGATTGCGCACGATTTTTGCGTCCGGAAGAGCACGAATGCTGTAAAAGAAATTGATGTCTACTCCCTCACCCCTCCCCGCCGGCACGCCTTCGGTTCCTGCGCTGACTCGGCATATGGGCCTTGTGGCGCTGATTATCTTTGGCGTGGGCGATATGGTCGGCGCGGGGATTTATGGAACGATTGGCACGGCCGCCGGGTTGATGGGCAATGCCGTCTGGCTCGCGTTTGCACTCGCCATGTGCGCCGCGGTGCTGACCGGGCTTTCTTATGCCTCCATCTCATCGCGCTACCCGCGCGCCGCGGGCGCGGCGTATGTGACGCAGCGGGCATTTGGCATGCCGCTGATCTCCTATGTCGTCGGACTCGCCGTGTGTGCCAGCGGTCTGACGAGCATGGCGGCGACCACCAATGTCTTTACCGAAAACCTGCAGGCCATCATCCCGCCTTTGCAGACATGGGCCGGACGGCTTGCGATCATCTTCGTTTTTCTCGGCCTGCTGACATTCGTTAACTTCTGGGGCATTCGCGAATCGATCTGGCTGAATGCCATCTGCGCCGCCGTGGAGGTCGGCGGGTTGCTCTTTGTCATTGCGCTGGGCGCGCGCTTCTGGGGAACGGTCGATTACCTGCAAACCCCGCCGGGCGTCCCGCTGAGCACAACCCTCATGCTCAGCGGCGCCGTGCTGACATTTTTTGCGTTCATCGGCTTTGAAGACATGCTCAACATGGCTGAGGAGGTGAAGAATCCCGAGCGCACCATGCCCTGGGGAATGATCATCGCGATCGGCATCGTCACACTGCTATACATCGCCATCGCCGTCACTGCGGTGTCGGTTGTTCCTTTTGCGCAATTGGCCAATACAACCGCCAACGGCGCACCCTTCACGCAGATAACGCGTGTGACGGCGCCGTGGCTCAGCCCGTGGGTGTTTACGTTCATCACCCTCTTCGCCGTCACCAACACAGGGCTGATTAACTACATCATGGGCAGCCGGCTCGTCTACGGCATGAGCCGGCAGCGATTGCTCCCGGCATTCTTAGGCAAGGTGCACCCCAATCGCCGCACGCCGCACGTTGCGATTTTTGTGCTAGGGCTGATCGTGCTGACGCTGGCGGTGACGGGCAACGTGAAGCAACTGGCGTCATCGACATCGCTTCTGCTTCTAAACTGCTTCGCGGTGATCAATGGTGCGCTGATCGTGCTGCAACGCCGCCCCGGCGAGGCACGCGGGCGGTTCGAGGTGCCGACGATCATCCCCGGGCTGGGCGTGCTCGTCTGCGTCGGCCTGATCGCCGGCCGGCTGTCAACTGCATACCGAGAAGGCAACCTCACCGGCGACCTGCTGACCACCGCCTGCATGTTTGCGGCCATCCTAGCGCTTTACGGCATCATGCGGCCGAAACAGGTGGGGGAAGGTGATGAGGTAATGCATGACAAACAGAAATCGTAGTAACCAAACCTACTCGCCCAGTGCGCAGCAACGCAGCGGCCCTATCGCCTGCCGCCCGGCGGTCGATCGTCAAACCTCTCCAGGGTGAGTTCGTCTTTTGAAACGCTGGCCACATGCCCATCAAAGAAAAGGACATTGGCAAAGCGAGCCCGGTGCCGCGTGTCAGAGATGCGCTGCGAGGCGGCGCGCGGAAGGTGCTTTGGCGCGAATGCAACATGCTCTGGCTCGAAGAAAATGTCATCAAAAAACTGGTGAGCGACGCCAAAAAGGTCGGGCGTTTCCAGCAAAAGCGGCACATCAGACGGATTGCGGACGTCAGCAACCCTTGAAGCCGCAGCGGCTTGCCAGGCTGGGCTCGTCTCAAACGCAAAGGCATTCATGACAAATGCCGAGGGGATATCTGCAGTCGGATGAGCCGGGCATTGAAGCACAGAAATCTCCGGCAAATCACTCCACGCCGTCAACCCGCCCCGTTTGAGCCAATGGCCTATCGCCGCAACCCAGTTCGGGCCGCGAAGGCCTCGATATCCGCCGCCTCTTGGAATGTACCCTCGGTTGCCAGCCGCATAGCCCGAGAATGCCACACCGAGCTGCCGGAGATTTGACGCGCAGGCCGTCTGGCGCGCCGATTCCCGAACTCGCGCAACCGTTGGGAAGAGGATAGCCAACAATACGATGATCAAGCCGATGGCCACTGTGAGTTCAGTCATGCTGAATCCATGCGACCGGCCTCGTCCGCTTCTGAACGGCCGAACTTCTGCAGAGGGATAATCGTGCGCCTCGTCACCGGTCGCATCCCGGCGCTCCCGAGTACCGCAGCCAACACTGCGATCAGGGCGACGTTACGAGTTGCCGAACGATAGAGATTGCCGGGAGTCGTCAGCTTGGCATTGAAATCTCTTCCAAAACATCCGCACTCCTTGGGCGACGGCTTGCGAGCTTCAGCCAGCAGCAGCCCGGTAAACGCAGACAAAATCAAGATTGCGAGAATTCCGCTCAGGTTGCGCTGGATGCCGGTGAGCAGCAGCATTGCCAGCGTCACTTCGACCGCGGCTACTGAGAGCAGCCTCGTCTTGGAGCCTGAGACCCAAGACGAAAGCAATGTGTCTGTCGAAGAGACAATCTCATCGTACCCCATGAGTTTGGAGCAGCCCGCCCAAACAAACAGCAAGCCAGCAACGATGAAGACGGCGCTTTGCGCAAAGCCCTTTCGCTGCCACCAATTGATGCGATTCGGAAGCATCGGTTGGACGCCTCACGGGGACACTGGCTTCAGATCGTTTGGACCCTTGACAATCTTGGTGCCCGAATTCTTTGGTGCGCCGCCCGGCGTTGTCAGCACCTCGCGAAACCAGCGCGAGGCGTGAGCATTGGTCGCGGCTGCCGCAAGGTGTTCCACCTCCGCCTCTACAGCTTTACACGAGGGTATATCCCTTCGCGAGGAGGCAAGACGGTAAAACGTCCAAAGCGTCGTAGCGTAAGTGCGTTGCGCGCGCAGATCGATTTGCGATCTGGCCGACGCTTCACGCAATTCTGTTAGCAGTTTCGTTCGCAATGACGGATCAATTGCCCCTTCGGTTTGAATCATTCCGTCCAGCATCGGTGCGGAAAGCATGACGAACGCAAACATCGACTGAGCGGCGCTTTCCAATTCATCGGCCGCAGTCGCCAGCGCTTTGGTCGAATGTTCATCCACCCCGATCAACTTCAGCGACTTCTTATCTCGAATCAACTTCACCAGATCCGCAGAGGGTACCGCAGAAAAGTCATCTGAGACGAGGACAAGGTATGCTCTCAGTAAGATTGCAGCACCTCTCGCATCCGACTCCTGCTCTTTCGATGCCAGCGCCAGAATCTGGTCGTACAGCTGACGCCGAACAAAGGGTCGCGAAAACTTTTGCGAAACGGCGATCGTCTTGCTCAATGGATAGATTTCGTATGCCGCATCGAGCAGGCTGCCCGGAACAAAGCCCTCGCCAACTCGACTCGCCAGCGCGGTCAGCTCGTCCGCCGAATATTTGTGTTGTAGGCTGCCGCCACTTCTCTGAATCAAATCGCCCAGCAAGTCTAAGGAGCGTGCATCGTTACTCGGAACGCCGATCAGCGGGCCGATCTCAAAAGCCGAACCCTGCGGCGCTGCGTGAGCAGGTTCAAGCGCCTGAACAGCCCAAGCCAACGTAAGGACTAATGCAATGCCCCTCACAAGTCGATGGAAGGTGAACATGACGTGACTCCTCTCAGCGCGACGATCCATGATCGTCGCAAACCAAGCGCCGCTATTCCGACTCGCGAACCTACTCAGTTCCCAACGCCAAATGAAGAGCACGAACCATGGTCCACGAGGAAATAGAGCGCATTGCAATCTCCCGTCACGCTGATTTGCGGAGGGCAGTCTTCCTCGTACTCTACATTTGTGAGTACCACAAATCGGGGCGGTTGGGTGGGACATGCGTGCAGGGGTCCGTAGCTCGCCAACTCATAGAGACAGCAGTTTCCATAGTCCCCCGGTGGATTGGCGTACGACGTAAAGTAAACTGCAAACCCTGGCAAGACAGCTGCCACTACGATCAGACTAAAACGGCGAAGGAGAGACGGTAGACGGTAGACGGTTCGTTGCAATGTCTCCTGAGAAACCAGAAACTCCGCAAACTCCGCGATCGGAACGATGAAACGTTATCAGTAATCCCCCAGATGTTAAGCAAAAAGTTAACGTAAATCTACTCGCTTCCGACGGAAACCCCTGGGATGGGGTGCAGGTTCGACCGCGGCAGGAATGTCCGCCCCAGCAACCTGCCTACGCCGCCTGGCTTTTCACTGCGTCGTCCAGCAGGCCGCTGACCGGGACGGGTTCTTCGGGGTGCTGCTCGACGTGATGTTCAAGCGTCATGCTCTTCGGCGGGCGCACGCGGTTGATGCCGTCTTGCGCCGCGACTTTATAGCACTCGGCCAGCGTCGGGTAGTTGAACACTGTTTCCACGAAGTAGTCGATCGGCAGGCCGGCGGCCATGCAGGTTTGGCCGATGTGGATTAGCTCGGTCGCGCCGGTGCCCAGCGCGTGGACGCCCAGCAGCCGGCGGCTTTCCTGGTGGAAAATCAGTTTGAGCATGCCGTTCGGGTCGCTGATGAGATGCCCGCGGGCGATTTCGCGATAGCGCGCGATGCCGCACTCATAGGGCACGCCCTGCGCCGTGAGGCTTTGCTCGCTCGCGCCCACCATGCTGATCTCGGGGATAGTATAAATGCCATAGGGAAACAGCGTTTGCGGCGGTTCGCTGAGCAGGTGAAACATGTGCGCCGCCGCAAGCCGACCCTGCTCCATGCTCGTCGCGGCCAGCGCCGGAAAGCCGATCACATCGCCGGCAGCATAGATGTGCGATGCCGCAGTCTGATAGCACTCATTCACCTTCAGCCGGCCACGCTCGTCTGCGGTGAGGCCGGTGGCTTCCAGGCCCAGTCCGGCGGTCGCGCCCTGCCGGCCGATGGAATAGAGCAACGTGTCGGCACTGATGACCTTGCCGGATTTTGTCGTCACTTCCACAACGCCGTCATCCAGATCGATTTTTGCGACACTTTCGCCGAGCTTCAGCCGGACACCCATCTCGCGCAGACGAAGCTGCAATAGCTCGCTGATCTCTTCATCGAGAAACTCCATCAGCCGCGGGCGCGATTCGATGAGCGTCACCTTCACGCCCACCGCAGAAAGCATGCTCGCATACTCCGTGCCGATCACGCCCCCACCGACGATAATCATGCTCCGCGGCAGTTCGCGGAGCGTCAGCAGTTCGTTGGAATCAATGATCTTTCCCGGAGTAAAAGGCACGCTGGCCGGCCTTGCCGGCTCGGTGCCGACGGCAATGAGAAACCGGTCGGATTCCAGTTCGAGCGTGTCTTCCACGCCGCGGTCATGGCGCATGATTCGCACGCGGCGCTCGCTGACAAACTTCGCTCGACCGTAAAAAAGCGTCACGCCGTTGCGGCGCATCTGGTTGTGTACCACATCGCATTCATTGCGAATGGTGTGATTACAGCGATACAACAAATCCGACATCGTAATGTCGTGTTTCACCGCATAGCTGTCGCCGTACATCGAGCGTTCATTGAACGCCGTGAGATGCAGCACGGCTTCGCGGATTGCCTTTGATGGAATCGTGCCGGTGTGAATACACACGCCGCCGATCATCTCCCTGCGATCGATGAGCGCGACGCGCTTTCCAAGCTTCGCGCCCGATAATGCAGCCTTTTGCCCGGCGGGGCCTGAACCGATCACGACAAGATCAAAGTTTGCGGAAGACATACCGATCGTATCGGCCATTCGGGCCATAGGGTTGATGAGTGTGCAAGGGCGGCCGGATGGAAGGTGATTAAGTCTGGCCTGGTAGGGTTCGATAATCACTAAAGTCGTGTTCGATCCGGCACAACATCAGCCCCCGCCGCCGCCGCGCAATTGGCGGGGGTTCATCCGACGCGTGGTGATCAACACGTCGATCGTCGGTGCCGCCGTCGCTGTCTGGCGGTTCACCGGGGCGATTCTGGCGCGCAACGATCCGGCAGACAACGCCCGCGCGCTCAATCTCATCCTTCCTCTGGGCATGACGGCGCTGCTGCTGGGCGGGTTTGCCTGGCAGGAATTTCGCTGGTATCGACCGCGCCGAAAACTGCTCCACCTGATGACCGAGATATCGGCCGCGCGCATGCCAATCGAATCGCTCAACGAAGTAGGCGGCGGATGCACGCGGATCGCGCAGGCCGTCGCTGCGGCGTTTCGTCAGAGCCGCGCGCTGCATCAGAAACTCGCCCAGCAGGAGCGCGACACCGCCGTGAAGGTGCAGAACCGCACCGACGCGCTCGAGCGCGTCATCGGCGGCCTTCGACAGCAGGCCATTCGCGACGGACTCACCGGCCTGCTTAACCGCCGGGCACTGGACGATCTGCTGCCGAGGTTGATCGATCATGCGCGGGCGAGGACCGAGGATCTGTCGCTGTTGATGATCGACGTCGACCACTTCAAACAGCTTAACGACCAACTCGGCCACGCCGCCGGGGATGAGGCGCTGAAGAACATCGGGCAGATCATCCGATCGAGCCTGAGCCGCGCCGCCGACGTCGGTTTTCGCTGCGGCGGGGATGAATTCGTCGTCGTCCTGCCCGGCTGCGGCCCCGCTCCCGCGCGCAAGCTCGCCGAGCAGCTCACCAACCTTGTGGGACAGATGGCCAGAACCCTGAAAAGCAAGCCGCGCCCCGGGCTAAGCGTCGGAGTGTGCAGCATAAGCGAACTGCCCAGCCCCATCGCGACCGCCCTCCTGCGAGAAGCCGACCGCCGGCTGTATGAGATCAAACAAGCGCACCACAGTCAGCGCAAAGTGGCCTGACCGCCGGGGCGTGGTTGCAGGCGTGCGTGTCGCCTGCACGCCACCCAGCCGAGCAACACCCCTGCCGCGAGTGTCGGCTCAGGAATGCTGGCGCGGAAGCCCGCGGGCATGTCGGGGATGGGGCCGAGGTTCATGGACTCGAACTCTTCAAACCGCCACCAGATGTCCGGGCGAAACTTTGCACCCCAGTAAATGTCGGGCGAATCGAGCAGGGCCACATAGAGATCCTGCAATGTATCGCCGCCACGGCGCAGGTCGGGCGACGCTCCGAAGTTGGCGGACAACAGCGAGAAGTCGTCAAGCGTGAGCATCCCGGTGTAATTGAAATCGCCGTCGGACCAGTCGCCGGGATTGCCGACACCGGTCGCGTCGAACCGCGAGAAATCATCCAGATCGACATCGCCGTCAAGATCGGCGTCGCCTGTGTATGTGAATGCGATCAGGGCTGTCGTGTTATCAACAACCTGATTGCCGAACATCGCGGTGCCGCCGCTGAAGGCGAGCACGTCGGATGCTTCGGCGTAACCCAGCGCGTATTGGTTCGACGACGCACTGGACGTGCGGATTCCGTTGCCGTTCCAACTGCCGCTGTTGAATCCGGAGACAATCTCTGCGACGTGTCCGGTGGGGTTCAACGTTCCGCCGTTGTTGATCGATCCGAGCGGGCTGGTGCCGCTGTAGTCGATGACCAGGTCGTTGTTCTTCAAGTCAATCGCTGCCGATGAATCGATCGTAAGCAACCCCGTCCGGCTGATGCCGGCGTTGTTGCCGACGATGTCGAGCGTGCCCGCACCGCCGCTGCTGGCGGAAATTACTGCGACTCCAGCATTTACAGTCAATTCATCGGTGCGAATATGCCTGGCGGCGAACGTACCCGCACCGTTTTTGTTGAAGAAGCCTGCAGTGGTTGAAGTGCCGTCGCCGCTGCTGATGAATGCCGGCATCGTGCGCGTCAGGCCGGTGCTGATATTGGCGGTGGCGGCGGAATCGGTCAGCATCACCGTGCCGCTGCCGGCGAATTGCGTGTCGGTGAACACCAACCCGTTACTGTTGAGTTGTCTCAGTTCTCGGTTGGAGCCGAAGTTGAGGGTGCCTTGAAGGCTCCACGCGCTACCTCCCGATACGGTCACGTTGGAGTTCAGCGAAACGTAGTTATGAAGGATCAAATCGCTGCTAAACTCTTCCGCTACGCGGATTGACCCACCGTTGACGGTAAGGGTGCCTGTTCCCAACGGGCCGCTAACAATGCTGCCTCCTGAAGCAATCGAATTTTGTTCGATTGACAGAATACCGCTGTTGAGAACAACGCCTCCGGAAAAGGTGCTGTCGTCAACTGCCAAGCCTTTGCCGAGGTCTCCAAATCGAATGGTTGCATCGTCATTCAGCGTACCGGTCCGCTGAATTGACATTGAACCGCTGCCGACAATCTGCGATAGAAACTGGAGTTCCTGACCGTCTTCGACATTGACAGCCAATGCGCCAGGAACGGACACAGTGACTTTGCCGAGGCCGAGGAACAGATCGTTTCCGATGGTGAAACTGCTGTCCGAACTGAAGTTGACCCCGATCGCACTCGTGCTGCCGAAAGCAATCGTTGCGTCGGTGTCGAGGAAGCCCCCGATTAACTGACTGTATGTCGGATTGGTGATGATAATCGTGCCGACGGAGTTGGTGCCGGGACTGTCCGGTTCGCGGAGTTCGATCGAGCTGCCGGAGCCACCAGAAATCACTGCGATACTGCCAGCATTTGGCGCGTTATTGGTCCAACTCCCGTTGCGTGTCCACACATCCCCGTTGGCACCGCCCCAATTCGTCGTCTGCCCAACGGCAATCGGCAGATGGATGCCTGCCACTCCGATCGCGAAAAAGCCAAGAATTGTCTTGCCCGACCAACCACTGACGCTACAAATACGCATCTGCGTCTCCTGTTGTACGAGAGGCTTCACGGGATTCTAAACAATGCCTTCCTTTCCCATATTCTCCACTTTGCGCAGAGCTTCTTACCTGCGTCAATCTTTTTTTACGTACTTTCTCTTATTTACTTCGGGCATCGCCTCCGGTTCCAGCTTTAAGGCAACGCGGATTCAAGAGTTAGAACCCTTGGAATTTTTTTTCCCGGAAGCGTTGGCTGAGGACGGAACAGTCGGCGGCTACACAAGACGTAGCTCGACCTCGTTTCCGTCCAACCTCGCGACAATATGGGGTCTAGATGGGGTGCCACGCGCGCTTCCGATAGACGGGCCATACGCTAGTGCCGACATTCGCGGATTTACACCCGGCGGGCAACCGGTTGGCAACTTTGGAAGAATCGGTCAGTACCCGAATGTTCCCGTAGTCTGGGATATGGATGAATTGACGCAATTGTCTGATTTCGGAAGCGGTGGCATTGCTGTCACTTCGAATCACTCAATCATTTTCGGTCAAACTTTTGACACGGTTGAAGGCATCGGAATCACGCGTATCGTTGCGACACTTTGGAACAACGGCGTTGCTACACGTATAACCGGCTTGAGCCAAGTGGACAGCGTGGCCGCGGACATTCGGTCGGACGGCGTTTATGTGGGAATCACATTGGACATAAACGACCCCGTTTACTACGGCGGGTTTATCGGTCGCAACGGCACTGCACAACGGTTCAACTTTCCCAACTTTCCGGCAACACGCGGCTATGAAATCAACGACTCCGGCTGGTTTACCGGCGTGTATGAGCCGACGCGCGCCTTGCAGCGCGGTTATGTGGCGCGCATCGACCTCGACACCGGCACGCAGGAGATTCACGACCTGGGCCTGTTCGACATTTATGACGAAACCTGGGCGTATGCGATCAACAACGACAACACCATCGTCGGCGCCGCCGCCGACGGGCCCAACGGCGATTTTGAAGTGGCCTTGATCTGGCTCAACGGCAGCCGCACGCCGCTCGACCTCAATCCGATGGTGACAGACCTGCCAGCGGGCGTACAACTCATTAACGCCTATCGCATCAACAACGCCGGACAGATTTTAGCCGAGGCGCGATTCAACGACGGCAGTGGGTTTGCGTACTACCGCCTGGACCCGATCGTGCCCGA
>DDRH01000016.1 GCA_002343075.1 Phycisphaerales bacterium UBA2421
TGATGCACTCGCGAACCGTTGGGAGAATATTAGGGCGGCCTAAGCTTGTTGTCAATAGGACGGCCTAAGTTTCTGTCCGAGCCGATGCGTGCCGGCGCTAGTGCCCGTTCTCCTCGTGCGCGCGGCTGTGAGCGGATGGCGGGGTAGGACGTGCGGGATATCGGGGGGGGTCGTGCTGGGGTCGCCAGGACAAAGGCGAAAAAAATCCCGCGCGGGGCGGGAGTGAGCACAGCGGAATCCGCGAAGGTGAACGCTAAGCCGTGCCTGGGCGGTAGGAGTAGCCGCCGGCTGCGTCTTCAGCGATCATCTCGCCGGTGGGACCGAACCAAATGGGTCGGCGCGTGGTCTAGGATGGCCTCTTGAACATCCGCCGGCTATCCGTGGCCGCTTTCCAGAAAAGCAGCGAGCCGTTCCCGCACCGTGTCTAGATTCTTCAATTCGCACTCCCAGATTACGAGCGCTTGCCAGCCGCAAGCTGCGAGTGTCTCTAAGTGCGCATGATCCCGCGCTTTGTTGCGGGCGATCTTGTTCACCCAGTAGGTGTGATTATTCTTTGGCTCACGCGCACCGCGCGCGCAGGTGTGTCCATGCCAGAAGCATCCATGCACGAACACCGCCTTGCGCCTGCCAATGAAAGCCAAATCGGGCTTTCCGGGGAGATCCTTGCGGTGCAAAAGATAGCGGTAGCCAAGCTCCCGCGCGAGGTGACGAACGGCCAATTCTGGCTCGGTGTCTTTACTGCGCACCGCTTGCATCGTGCGCCGACGGAATGCGGCGTCTTCGATCACGCTCGCCGGATTGCGGTGTTCCCGGACTGCCGCTGCACGATCCCGTTTCTGGTTATTGTTGTGGAGCGAACGGTTTCCGCTCCGTCATGTGCGACCGCGAATCTCACCGCATTAACGTCGTTGGCGTTGGCATGGAAGCACTCGGCGAAGGCTCGCAGTAACTCGACATCATGCAACTGCTGGGGTGGCGGGTTTGGATTGTTGCGCGGCGACGGGATCGTTGCAGGGAACAGGTAAACGCATGGCGGCGGCAAGCGGTAGCGGCTCAGCGAGGTGACGCGAGGATCATTCTCGCCGGTCAGCTTCGGGCACGGGCGGCCAACGGTTCCGCACACCATGTCCCAGATCAGAACTCCGTCGACGCGTTGCTCCCGCGCAATGATTTCGGCGCTCAAACGCGTGTGAAGTCCCGACCATGCGTTGTGTTGCGGGTCCGCGCCGGCGTTTGTGCAGACGCTCCAAATGATGAACTCTCGCGCATTCGGGGGGCGCTCGAATATGTTGGTGTTATTGCCGTCAAGGCAGCCCTTCAGCTCAATAACCGCAGTTCGGCCGCTTGGCATGATCACCGTATAGTCATGACGGTTCTCGCTACCAGCAGAGTCCCATTCCTTGATGAACTGTCCGTCCTGCATGTGATTCAGTACGTGCTGGACGAATTCGCGTTTGTCGCGCATGGTCGCTGAGAACTGGCCGCGAATCCGTTCGATAGCTCCGCGGAACACGCCGCTGTTATAGAACTCTCGCTCATCGAGCCCGTGCGCGCCAAGCTCATGGGCTTGGGCTTTTAGGATGTCCGCGAACTCACGAATCTTGACTTGCAGCGCTGCGTTTTGCTGGCAGGGAATCACGCTCATGCAGCGACCCTCGAACGTGCAATCTGAGTAGTTAGCAGCGGCTCGAAGATGTGCCGCGCGAGGTGGCGCACGACGGGAACAACGACGCCGTCGCCAGTCAAGTGGTAAGCCTCGTTGTAATTCGTCGGCAGTTCGTAGTCGTCCGGCAAGCCCATGAGGCGCGCTGTTTCGCGCGGAGCGATCAAGCGCGATCGCACTGATTCACCCTCAACGATCAAAACGACTTGGCGACTTGAACCGCCAGCGGGCGTGCGCAAACACCCAGCGAGGCCGTCGAAACGAATCTCCGCCCGCTGCACTTTTCGACCGACTTCATCGCGCCGAGTGCGCTTATAGACCGCGCCTACCATCCGCCGCCCGAGCGACTTGGCCTCCTCAACCTTCTCGCGGTTGATGTCGCTCATCATGTTCAGGAGCTTCGTTGTTTCGCCGTCCGTGTGCCATCTGACGCCAACCGGATCGTCTTCGATCAAATCCGCAAAGGAGCCAACTCGTGGAGGCGGCTCCGCAGGGTTCCACCACAGCCACCTTTCCCTGAGCGTCAGCGAGAGCTTTTCGTAAGCGTTGAGTAGGGCGCGCGGATGCCACAATGCGGTCGCGTTCAGCGCCGTGAGAGTAGGGCCAGTAAGCGCTAGTTCGTCCCGGACCCCGATCACGAACAGGCGCGGTCGTGACTGTGGAACGAAACGCACCGCGTCGACGATCATGGCGCCGAAGTAGTAGTTCGCTGCAGCGAAGGTTGAGCAGATCGCGGCGAAGTCCTTGCCTCCATGCGAAGTCAGCGTGCCGCAGACGTTCTCGAGAACGATCACTTTCGGAGCGCGGTTCTCTTCTATCAGGCCTTGCATGAGACGCCAAAATGGCCAGAACGTGCCGGAGCGATTACCCTGGAGGCCCGCGCCTGCTCCCGCCAAAGAAAGGTCTTGGCATGGAAAGGAGGCCCATACAAGGTCGGCTACGCCAGGCATGTCCGCCGCGGTGAGCGTGCCGACATCGGCCACTTTCAAGACATCTGGCCGCTTCCAGTTCTTCCGGTAGGTGATGCTTTTCTTGGCGTCGAAGTCGTTGGAGAAGATGCAGCGCCATTTCGAGCCCAACCCCGCGCGCGCCATCCCGGCTCCCGCGAAAAACTCATAGAAGGTGGGCGGACTAGCCATTGTGCGTTCTCTCGAGTAAGCAGCGGCCGTTGTTCGCCCCTTGTCTGAGGGACCAGAACGCATGCCGCTTTCCGTCCATCAAGATTGTAGCAGAGGATCGATCCAGGACAGGCATTCGTCGAGAGCAGCACTGGCAAGCGTTGATCAGTCGCGGTCAAGCCGGGGTTCGTCTTGTTTGCCCCGCCGCGCGGCGCGACGCCAAGCCTCTCTTTACGTGGCGTCGAGCCGCCCCTACACCTTCTCCCCTTTGAAGATCACCACGCCGCAGATGGTGGCGTCGCCGTCGATCATGGGGACAGGGTCTGGCCAGGAAGGATGCGCGGCGCCGACGTAGCACCTCAGATGTGCTCGCTCTGCTTGTAAACGACCCTCCCGATCAGGCCGCAACCGTCTGAGCACCGCTTGTCCGGGAAGCGGACCTTGTCCAGGCTGTCTGAGGCGAGAAACCAGGAGCCCACCTCCCGCTTCAGCCTCTTGATCACCAGTTCGCCGTCGTAGTTGGCGGCAAAGACCTGGCCATCCTGGAGGCGCGTATCGTCTAGGTTGACGATGACGAGGTCTCCGTCGTAGAGGCTGGGCTCCATGCTCCGGCCGGACACCTTCACGGCGAGCAGGCGGTCGTGGCGGTAACGGTGCTGCTCGAACCAGCGGCGGNNCCAGGCTGTCTGAGGCGAGAAACCAGGAGCCCACCTCCCGCTTCAGCCTCTTGATCACCAGTTCGCCGTCGTAGTTGGCGGCAAAGACCTGGCCATCCTGGAGGCGCGTATCGTCGAGGTTGACGATGACGAGGTCTCCGTCGTAGAGGCTGGGCTCCATGCTCCGGCCGGACACCTTGACGGCGAGCAGGCGGTCGTGACGGTAGCGGTGCTGCTCGAACCAGCGGCGGGCCATGAAGATCGGCTCGCTCTCTCCATCGCCTTCGTCGTACTCGATTTCGTAGCCA
>DDRH01000061.1 GCA_002343075.1 Phycisphaerales bacterium UBA2421
CCATTATCCTGAGCGAAAGGAGAAGATTCTGCACCGCATACAATCGATGAAGGGGGGTAAGCTCAACGACGCGCGCTTTCACAGCCGCTTTCGGGGAAGTGGGGTCTTTGCCGAGCAGCTTGGGGCACTGTTTCACGGCGCACGCGAGCGGCACGGGCTGGCTCGTCGCGGGCCGACGCTTTCGACATCGCACTTTCGCGTGCCCGGAAGAGTGATGCAGCCGACACTCTTCTAAAATAACTGCGTCGCTGAGAAGGGGCGCAGGGGTTATGATCTTCGACCGTATGAGACGACCGATGCAGCGACTCAGCCATTTTCTTGTAGCGGTCACTCTCGCGGCGATGACGGCGGCGGTGCGCGCAGGAGATGGCCCGCAGGGCAGCGCGCCCGACGGAGACGCTCCTGCGTCCACTTCGGCGGACGAAGATTCGCCCGCGGGCATGAAGCTGATCGCCGCGGGGGAGTTTGTGATGGGAACGGACGATGCCAATGCGATGCCCAACGAACGACCGGCGCATCGCGTGCGGGTCGAGGCGTTCTGGATGGACGAAGCGCCCGTTACCAATGCAGAGTTTCGTAAGTTTGTCGAGGCGACCGGCTATGTCACCACCGCCGAGAAGCCTGTGGATTGGGAGGAGCTGAAAAAGCAGGTTGCGCCGGGCACGCCCAAGCCGGCCGACGAGTTGCTCAAGCCTGGCTCGCTGGTGTTCACCCCGCCGGCGCACGCGGTTGATCTGCGCGATATGTCAGGCTGGTGGACATGGACGATCGGCGCCAACTGGCGTCACCCCCAGGGCCCACAGAGCACAATCGAGGGCCGCGATGACCATCCGGTGATTCAGGTGTCGTGGGACGATGCTTGCGCCTATGCCAAGTGGGCCGGCAAACGCCTCCCCACCGAAGCCGAATGGGAGTTTGCCGCGCGAGGGGGGCTGCACCGGATGCGCTTCGCGTGGGGCGATGAGTTTACGCCGAACGGCAGACACCTGGCGAACACCTATCAGGGTCGTTTTCCGGTAAACGATACGGGCGAGGATGGATTCAAGGGACTCGCCCCGGCTAAGTCGTTTCCGCCCAACGGCTACGGGCTTTATGACATGGCCGGCAATGTTTGGAACTGGTGCAGCGACTTCTATCACGCCGACGCGCACGCGCAGTTGGCAAAACAGGGCGTCGCCATCGACCCCGCTGGCCCGACTGAGACGTTTAATCCTACGCGGGCCGTGGTGCAATCGCCGGAGCGCGTGGTAAAGGGCGGGTCGTTTCTGTGTCATGTCAGTTATTGTGAAAGTTACCGCCCCAGCGCCAGGAGAGGCTTGCCACCCGACACGGGCAGCGGGCACGTAGGATTTCGCTGCGTGATTCCTGCCTCCCAATGGCGCGCCAAGCGTTAGTCCGCCGCAGGCAGCGGTGCGTCACGGTTCGCCCGGCGCGACGATTTCGATCTTGATGCGATCAGGGTCTTCAAAAAACAAGGCGTAGTATCCCGGCGCAGTCGCAAACGGATAGCGATCGTCGTAAAGCAGCGTGTGACCAGCATCCTTTGCCCAACCCCGTATACGGTCGACGTGCTCGCGCGATCGCGCCCGAAAAGCAATGTGGTTCAGCCCGATCCGTTTCCGATGATAACCCGCGCCACGATGCGCTTCAGCCGCCTGCACGAGGCAGAGATACGGCTCATCGTCGGCTCCGAAGTAGTTGATCCCCTTCGACCATCGCTCGGCGGTGCAGTTGAGCATCTCCATCAAGGGGGACCAGAAGCGGATGGCGCGATCGAGGTCGCTGACGTAGATTTCAATGTGATGAATCATTTGGTGAATGGTGAAGTGTTTGATGACTGCGGATGCCACTCGTTCAGAATGTTGTTTTCTGTGAAAAGTCTCGGGAATCAGGTGCTAGCCGGAAATAATGGACCATTGCCTCCGCTCGCCTGCGGCGGTGTGGGTAGCGAGTTTCATTTCGATTTCTGGCCCTTCTTGGCAAACTCGCTGGGGGGGCCTGATAACCCAGCGACCCGTGAGGCCGTGCCTCGTTGCAGTCTTCCCGCCACTGCGCGCTCTTCCTCTTCGCATCCGACAAGTTCGTGAACCAGTGCTGGTTTAGACACTCCGATCGAAGCTTCCCGTTGAAGTTCTCGATGCACGCATTGTCCGTGGGCTTTGCAAGCCTGGTGAAGTCGAGAAGCACCTGGTTCAGTTTCGCCCACCGGTCCTGCGCACGGCTAGTGAACCCGGGGCCATCTTCTACCCGGATCGACTTTGGACAACCACTCTGCCGCGCGATCCGGGATGAGGCTCGCCGTCAACGCGAACCCGTTGAACCTTCGCTCCACCTCCGCCGTCAGGCTCTCGCGCGTAAAGTTATCGACGATCGTCAACGTCCGGATCTAGCGGCCTCCGCAATGTCTCCGCCGCTGCGTTGAGGGATCTGGGTTGGCCGCACCGGTTTCGCGGTTATTGCCGTCGTTCGGAACGAAAGAACAAGTCCGGGATGGCGGAGGAGAATCGGGCGCGACGGGGGGCGCTTAACTTAGGGTCTGTCAAGCACTTAACAACGCAGCCTTCAGGGCTCGAACCTGAAACCTTCGGTTCCGTAGACCGATGCTCTATCCAATTGAGCTAAGGCTGCGGCGCGGTAGACCGCAGTCCGGTGAGTATTTCCGGTGCGTTGCGGGATGTCAAGTTATCCCGCAGCGGCGGAGGTCACGCATCAGATCGCACTGGGAGGTCTGACGGGCGGTTCTGACGGGTGGTTCGCGCGCCGTGGGTGATTTGGTTAGCTTGTCGGCTCGGCGGGCGGGGCGTGGATGGCCACGCCCAGCTTCAACTCGCCGGCATTGTCGCCGGGGTAGGGGTCATTGCACCCGAGCCGACAACTGAGCGGCCCGGCGGTTGTGTTGGTAAATCGATCGCCCGGCGACGCGAAAGCGACAGTCTTGATCACATTCAGCCGCCCCTCGCTGGTGAGCGTACCGGCGAAAAGGATGCACGATCCGACCGGCGCGGCTGGTAGTGGGTAGCCTTCGCCGGCGGGTTCGGTGGATGCGCCGGCGGGGCCGTAGCGGTGTTCGATATCGGCGGTAGCGGAGCCCTTGGCCGATCCATTCAAATTGGCTTTCGATCGCTCGAGCGACCACCGCCAGAACTCTTTGCCGGCGACGGCGTGCACCTCCGATTTCAGATTGATGGCAATTGGCTTGCGTGTGCGCGTGATCTTTGCTTTCAGATCGGCAACGTACTTTTGCAGCAAAGCCCAATCTGGTGGGACGCGCAGACCGGCACTCTGCAGAATCGGTCCGGCGCGCTCAGTCATCGCGGCTGCGGGAATGGAGGTCTGGGCGATCTTCCGCAGCCCGGCCATGCCGAAACGTTCCAGCCAATGACGAACGGACTTCACGAAGTAGGTATCCAGCGCGTCGCAGGCTCTTTCAATTTCTGTTTTGCTCAGAAACTCGCGCTCGATCGACGCCGGATGCACGAACGAGATTCGGCCCAGGATGTCATCCATGGCGGCGGTGCGGTCGTGGGTCCATGTGTGCCCAGGATCGGCGAGGAGGAACTCGATGGCTTCGCCGGGCGCGAGGTGAATCAGTTCGGCTGGCTCGCAGGCGTCGTGCGGCGACGCGTCGGCACGAACTGTGCAGGGAATAGGGCGCGGCTGCGGAAGCGTGGCGCGCGCGTTGAACCCGGCGACGGCTGCCGAAGCGTCGTCATTCAGTTCCCGCCGTTCGCCGGGGTTGGGCTTACGACGGGGAAGCCGGCCGAGAATGGCCTTTTCCGGATCTTTATTGAGCGCACGACAGATTTGCGTGATGCCGTCGCTGTAGAAACCGCGATTCGGCGCGCCATTGTAGTTCAGGATATTCTCGACTGTTCGAATAGACATCCCCGTATCGTCCGCCAGCTTGGCCCGACTCTCTTTCGTGGAGACGAAGCCTTGAAACAGATAGTTGCTATCAATCTTTACCCGATGACTCTTACCCATGATTCAACTCCCGACTTGAAAGCTACGATAACTTTCGCCCGCATGAGGTGAGCTTCACGATAGAGTGCGTTCGTCGAGCTTCATTCCATGCCGACGCTGAGCCGGCTGATGTATGAAGCAACGCACTCGCGAAAAGGTCCATTCATGCAACTCGCTTCCGAGAGATCGACGTTCAAATGTGCGACGCATCGCCGCCGCATGCCGAGTAAAAAGGCGAGCGGTGAAATGCACGCAAAAAGGGTTGCAATGGAATGCAAACAGCCCGTCCATGGCAAGCCGAAAACCCTGATCCGTCAGGTGCGCGAATCGAAGAAGATACCAAGTCTTCGATCAACTTCATCTAAAATCTCAGAAAAGTTTGCGCGCGGTAAACAATCGCGCTGGAGCAGCGCAATTTGCAAGGTGTTGAGCGTGGGCGCGTCGCATTGGATCTTGAGCCGGGCATTGCTCGTGGCGGTGAAGGCAATGAAGGAATCTGGGGCGGGGCACCTTTCCCTGCGCGTCGGCTGAATAGGCCGGCGCGCGGTTTTTTTTGAAGAGTTTGACGCTTATGAAAAGTACGAATGACATTATCTCGATCGTAATTGCGGGGATTCGGCGGGAAATGAATGTTTTGCTGACCGGCGAGCCCGGCGTGGGCAAGACGCAGATCATCCGCGACGCGGTGGGGGAACTGGACCTGCGCATGAAGTATTTCAGCGCGCCGACGCTCGACCCGTGGGCCGATTTCGTTGGCATTCCGGTTCCGACCGTCGCCGAGACCGAGTTTGGTGCCGAGCACAGGCTCGATTTCGTCCGCCCGGCCGACATCGAACTGGCCGAGGTGATGTTCTTCGATGAGTTGAACCGAAGCCACCCAAAGCTGCAGAACGCGGTGATGGAACTGGTGCAGTTTCGCAGCATCAACGGCACGCGCATGCGCAACCTGAAGTGTGTCGTGGCGGCGATCAACCCAAGTGATGGTAGTGCGCATATGAATGCGCTGGACCACGCGATGATCGATCGATTTGATATTCATCTCGACGTGCGTGCCGATCCCGATCCGAAATATTACACCCTGCGCGCCGGCATCGACGCGGCAATATCCGCGGCGATGGTTGACTGGTGGAAGAGCGACCTCACCCCGGAACTGCGCAAGCAGATTTCCCCGAGGCGACTGGAGAAACTGGCGCTGCTTCACGCGGCGAAAATCCCGCTCGATTCGGGCATCCCAGCGGGGATCAAGGTGCCGCTGTCGTCGCTCAGGAAGCGACTCAAGGGGGCACAGCCGCTGCCGTTTGTTCTCACCGAGCAATCCATGGTTCAAAGACAATCGGAGTTGATCAATGCAATCAAAAACTCGCTTGATGTGGCGATGGCTGTTGCGGACCGGGTCTGGGCGTGGCCGGCGCTGGCGGGGAAAATCGTGCCGGTCCTGCTCGCTATGCCAGACGACATGCAGGCTTCGCTGCTCGAAAACTTTGAAGTTCGATCGGCGGTAACTGAATTTTCGCTCATCGGCGAACCGGCAGCGCTACGCCCAAGGGCGCTTGAGATGGTGCGGAAGGTGGCGTAATCATGCTCGCGACGGGCTTTACTTATCATCCGCTTGTCGGCGATGCCGAGCGCATTGACCGGCTCTACCGAAGCGTTGACGATTGCGACGTCGGCACCTCGCTTGCCAGGCAAGTCTACTTCCTTGGCCGGCCGGCATTTACCTCCCGAGACTCGCAATGCCCCACATCGAGCGTGCTCACCCGCCCCGGCGGGCACATTATCTTCCAATACAATCGGCAGTTCTTCGACCAGCTCGGTGCGGACGAGATCGCTTTCGTTACCCTCCACGAAGCCTTTCACATCGCGTTTCGGCACGCCCAGCGGCGGGGAAAACGCAACCCGGCGATTTGGAACCTCGCCTGCGATCTTGTTATCAACGCCTTGCTCCTCGAGCAGCCGGCGTTCGCCAACGTCCAGACCGAGAGCTTCCGACGGCTGATCGACGGCGCCGCGACCCTTGCCAAGTTTGAACCGCATCTTGCCTATGCAGGCCCGGTGACTCACCTCTCGGCGGAGGCGATCTACGACCGTATCATCCGTCATCCCGGTGCCAGAAGGGCCATCCGCAGGCTTATGGAGTCGCTCCGCCCGTTTCATGTCGATCTTGATCCCGATTCCGGCACGCTACCCGGCGCAACCGGCTGGGACAGTGAGCTACTTGCCCGACGGCTTGATGCCATGCTTGACGGCCATCGTCTGCATCGCTGGTCGAGCCACGAATCCGGCGAGCATCGGCAGGTGCAGGCGTGCCGCGAGGGCAACGTCCCGTGGGATACCCTATTCGCCAACCGGGTGATGTCGGCGACGCGCGAATTCTCTCACGACCGATGGACCCCCGCCCGCAGGATGATGGCGCTCTATCCATCTGTCATCCTCCCTTCCGAGCAACCCCACGACGAGCCGGCAAAGATCAACCTGCTGCTTGCCGTCGATTGCTCGGGCAGTGTCGATCGCGATCTGCTGAATCGACTCGTCGGCGTGACGCGAACCATCCCACGGCGACGAGTCGAGATCACCGCCATCAGCTTCGACGTCTCTGCCTACCCGTTCGACATCAATGCCGCCAAACCCGCCCCGCGCGGCGGCGGGGGAACCGATTTCAGGTGCATCGAAACGCACGCGCAACTTCTTCCCCGCTACCCCGACCTCGTCGCAGTCCTCACCGACGGCGCCGGCGAACCACCCATCACCCAGCACCCCGCCCGATGGCTCTGGCTCCTCACACCCGAAAGCACCGACATCTACATCAGGCACATCGGCTCCACCGTCCAGATTTCGATCTAGCGCGTTTCGGAAGGTCGCCGGGTGGCTGGCCGATCGCCAATCCTGATCGACATCGGTGCGCTCTCGATCATCTCTGCACCGCGCAGCCTCGATAGCACGGTGTGAAGCGTGTGCGCCTCGGCATCGCTCAGCTTGCTACCGAAGTGTTCGAGGATCAATCCCTCATATACTTCCCAGGTCTCTCGCAGCGCCGCATCGCCGGCCGGCAACAGCACCGCATACGCGCCGCGCCGGTCTTGCGGTACGGTCTCTCGACGCAGCAATCCTGCGGACTCCACCCGGTCCAGCAGTCGAGTCAAACCACTCCGGCTAAGCACCACACGCCGGGAAAGCTCCGAGAGCCGCAGCCGACCGTCCGGGGCGCGCTTCAGTTGCAACAAGACGTCGTACCATGTCATCGAGAGCAGCCCACGTGCGGTCAGCTCAGAGTCCATCAACCCAATCAATCGCGACGAAGCGTGCAGCAGATCAGCCCACGCAAGTTGCCTCAGCTCGTTGTTGATCTGCGCGTTTCGCAACACGAAAAATCGTAGGTGCCCCGGCCAAGCGTTGCAACGCTGAGAACCCGCGACCCGCAACGCTCCGCAAGGCGGCCAGCGTAAGCACCGGTCGGCAACCCCCCGAGCGCAAGCAACCAATACCCGGCAACGCCGTCCATTGTTCCGCGCGGAACAATGTTCCATCTCCCCCTCCTGGTACTCCGGGCGGGAGCAGGGGGAGGGCAAGTCGGCGGCCAGATATTCGGGAGCAACAAGCAACTGACCTGCTCCCCAAAACCTGATC
>DDRH01000051.1:0-756 GCA_002343075.1 Phycisphaerales bacterium UBA2421
CCCCCGCCGCGGCGGCGGCCACTTGCGCCCTGGCCTGCTGCACGCTGGCTTCACCCGTGGCAACGGCAAACCGGCGCTTGTCATACTCGTCCTTACTGACGGCGCGAGGGTCAGCCTGTTTGATCGTGTCATATCGCTCAAACTGGTTCTGCAGATCAGCCAGGCTTGCATCGCTCACTGCAAGCTGTGCTTCGGCTGAGACTACGCTCGCCTGCGCCCGCAGCAGGTCGGCTTGCAGGTCGCGATCGTCGATCTTAAACAGCGGATCGCCGGTCTTCACGCTGTCACCGACTTTCACAAAAACATCGAGGACCGCGCCCGGGACTGTCGCGCCAACTGAGATATTCTCACTCCGCGCCTCAACAATGCCTGCTCCGGCGATGTACGCGTCGAAAGGTGCTGCAGCGGGCTGGGCCACAGGCTGGCTGGCGGGCACGGGCGTGTTGCCGGCGCGCACGAAAAGGATCGCAAACACCAGCCCCGCCAGCGCAACAATCGGTAAGACATACTTTGTAAACATCACAATCTCCTGTGCCGTCGGCGAAACTAGGGCGCGGCGCTCTGTGCCGTCTCGGCGCTGTTACTAATGCTGACGATTTTCCCGTCATCCATGCGCGCAATACGGTCGGCAAACTCAAAAATGCGCTGGTCGTGGGTCACAATGATCAGTGCGCGATCCGGTCCGACGGCCACTTCTTTCATTAACTCCATCACGCGGTGGCCCGTGTCGTGGTCGAGGGCGCTGGTGGGCTCGTC
>DDRH01000051.1:926-10372 GCA_002343075.1 Phycisphaerales bacterium UBA2421
ATCGCCACCCGCTGCTGCTGCCCGCCGGAAAGCTGTTTTGGCAGCGACCTCATTCGATCGACGAGGTTGACTCGCCGCAGCGCCTCCTCCGCACGTTCCAGGGCCTGTTTTCGAGGCATTCCGTTGATGAGCAACGGCACCGCGGCGTTTTCTACAGCGGTGAGCGTGGGAAGGAGATTAAACGCCTGAAAGACAAAGCCAATGTTCTGCCCGCGCCACCTGGTGCGCTCGCCTCCACGCATTTGCATAAAGTCATGGCCGAACACAACGCACTCGCCTTCTTCATGATCGAGAATGCCTGCGATCACACTGATGAGCGTCGTCTTTCCGCACCCACTCGGGCCGACGAGCATGAGCAACTCGCCTGTGCTCACCGTCAAATCAACACCGCGGAGCGCTTTGACGGCGTTGCCGTTACCGGCGCCGTTCTGTCCGCCGTAGATCTTGACCAGATTGCGACACTCGACCGCAGTACGGGCGGTTGGCGGTGCAGATTCTGGTTGTTCGGTCACTCTCAACATACATCTATCCTTTGAACACAACCGCCGGCTCGAGTTTGATGACTCGAATCAGGCTCACCAGCGAAGCGACTCCACAGCAGAACAAGATGGCCACCCCGCCGAGCACGGGAATGTGCCAGGTCATGTGAAACGCCAGCCCGCCGCCGGTCAGAAGAATCCCACTCACACATGCCACGCCGATTCCGATTCCGTAACCGATCAATCCGACCAGAAGCGTCTGCATGAGCACCATTCGCACAATGGTGAAGTTGCTTGCACCCATCGCCTTGATCGCGCCGAAGTGCCGCAGGTTTTCGACCATGAACTGGTACAAGGTCTGTCCGCTTGCCAGCACGCCGATCACAAAACCGAGCACGATGGTGATGCCGAAGTTGGCAAGTATTCCCGTTTCGCGCAGGATCCAATCCATCGTCTGCTTTTCGAATTGCTCGTTGGTCATGGCCTTGAGACCGGGAATCTGGCTGATTAACTGCGCCACCCGCGCCAGATCGGCTTCGGGCTTCACTCTCACCAGCACATACTGCAGCTTGCGCCGTTCATTCGGCGACCAGAACAGGGCACGGCTGTAAGTCGTGTAGAGCACCGGTTCCCAGAAAAACTCCTTGGTGGCACGATAACTGCCGACGACCAATGCGTCGTTATCGTTAATGCTGAGCCGATCGCCGACCTGCAGGCTGCGGTCGCCGGGCGTTTGCTTGAATCGCAGTTGCACGGTGGCATTGGCATCCATGATGACGGCGTTGGCCTGCTTGAGGTCTTCCAGCCTGCCCGTCACCATCTCCGGTGGGCCGCCGGTGAGGGTGGCGTCGTCGAGGCCGATCAGCCGGACATTGCGCCGCGTGCCGTCGGGGAGTGTCACGCCGATAAAGCTCTTGAACATCGGCACGGCCCACTGCACCCCATCCACACCGCGTACACGCGACAGCGTTGTATCGAGCATCGGCTTGATGTCTTCGGTAAACTCCACTTGTTCATCCATCACCCACAAGTCGGCGACGGCGGTATCGCGAATCCACGCGCCCGTCTGCTTGGCAAAGCCGGTAAAGATCGATGCCTGCTGCGTCACAAGCAACGCAGCGAACGCCAGGCCGGCGACCAGCGACAGATACTTCATCTTGTCGCCGACGAGCATCTTGAGCGCGACCAGGTTCATGCTTCACCTTTACTTCGATCAGCGGCAATGACCTCAAGGGCTTGCTGCTTGACTCGAGTAAGTTGTGAGGGATCGCGCAATATTCCGGACATCACCAAATCCAGTGCCATCGTTCGCCGATGCTCCAACGGCCTCAGGTCGAGCCACGGATCATTCCTGAAAGTGATCTCAATTGACGTCACGCCGTGAACCGTTGCCCAGATGGTTTGTGTGACCAGTTCCGGATCGACAAACTCGGCTCTGAGCAAGCCGGCATCGAGCGCGTCAATGACGGCGGCGCGCACAAACGCGTAGCCGTCTTCGTTGGGGTCGTCCATCTTGGCGAGGTCTTGCGCTTCGGGCGGTATGGGAGGGCATTCGCGCATGAACATCATTCGGTAATGACTCGGATGATGCATGCCGAACGAGATATAACCGTGACCCGTGAGATAAATCCGAACCAGCGGATCGTTCACCTGCGCCAACTCTTTGAATGCGTCGAGCAGCGTGCCGAAATCGGTGCGGCAGATTTCCCGAAACAGAGACTCTTTGTCAGGGAAATAAGCGTAGATCGCCGCGGCGGAATATTCGATCTGCTCTGCGATTCGGCGCATGGAGACGGCGTCGTAGCCTTCGGCCGAGAACATGGCGCGCGCGGCGTCCATGATCTTCTCCCGCAATTCTGATCTTTCGCGCTCGCGGCGCTCTCTGGCACCCATTCTTCGGCCTCTTCCTGAACATACGAATAATTGTGAACGATGTTCAGAAAGTCAACATAGATCAGCAGAATCGGCATAAGTCTATTATTGATCAGCCCTTAAAGACGATCGCCGGCTCAAGCCGAACCACCTTCAGCAAGCTCAGCGCCGCCGACAGCGTGACGATTGCGATCGTCGCCAGCCCCGTAATCACGAGCAATTGCCAGGGCAAGAAGAACGCCAATTCGGTGGAAGCCCCCACCCGATATCCCATGAATGCGGCAAGCCCGACACCGAGTCCATACCCAATCGCCCCCACGATCACCGCCTGCAGCATGATCATTCGCAGCAGCAAGCCACTGCCCGCACCCATCGCTTTGAGCGCGCCAAAGTGCTTGATGTTTTCGAGCGTAAATTGATAAAACGTCTGCGCGGCGATCGCCAGTCCGACAAAGAAACCGAGCGCCACCGCGATGCCAAAGTTGATGGGAATGCCGGTGTATCGCATGAAGTAGACGACCGTCATCCACTTAAAATCATCACGCGGGATGGCGAGCAGGGTGGGCGTAAACTTTGTTCCTTTCTGCACGGCAGTCAGATCCATAATCCGTTGCGACACCGCTTGCGGCGTCAACCCGTCGCGCGCCTTCACCAGGATGAAACTGAGCAGTTTGCGCTCCCGCGGGGCGAAGCCGACGGCGCGGGAGTATGTGGTGTACACCACCGGCTGGCTTTGAAACGTCCGGCTCACTTTGCAAATGCCCACTACCACGGCGCGACGGTCATTCAGCTCCAGGGTGTCGCCCACGCCGAGCGGGATGGTCCGGCCATCGGGCAATTGCTGGGCGAGTTTTCCTTTCGCACCATACTCGTCAACAATCACCGACTCGGCCCGTCGCAAATCGGCAAGCTGCCCCTCCACCATCTCCGGCGGGCCGCCGATAAGCGTGGCGTCGTCCAGACCGAGTACGTTGCACGTTTGAAAGCTGCCGTTATCAAGCCTCGCCTTCAGCAAACCCTTGTAAAGCGGCACCGCCCACTCGACGCCCTCAATCCCGCGAACGCGGTAGAGCGCGGTATCCTGCAGCGGCTTGATATCGTCTATGAACTGCACCTTGGGATCCATCACCCACAGGTCTGGCTGCGCAAGATCCGTCAGCGCGCCAAAGGTGCGGCTCATCAAGCCGCAGAAGATCGCACCCTGCTGCGTGATGAGAAATGAAGCGATCGTCAACCCGAAGATAATGCCGAGATACTTCGCAGTATCGCCCATCAACATGCGCATGGCGACGAGATTCATGTTTGCCTTCGCTTTCAATCTTCCAACTCAGACTCACAAGCATAGGTGAGTGACCGCGGAATCATTCGCGCCGGCGGGTGTCCCGGCGATGTTGCACATTTTGCGTCGTTCGTGAGTTCTGTCGGTCGCCGCGTTATGATTCTGCCTGATACAATCTGTTTCGACAATCAAGGATAGGACTCGCATGCGTCGATTCATAGTCTCGCTGTTGTTCTGCTCGCTCGCACTCGCCGACCCCACAACCACCGCCCCGCCGAGGGGCCTGCGGGAGAACACTCCTCGATTTCATGCGTTTGTGAATGCTCGAGTGGTTGTTTCACCGACGCAGACGATTGAAAATGCGACACTGCTTGTACGCGACGGCGTGATCATCGCGGTGGGTGGCGACCTGGCGGCGCCGCCAGAGGCACGGTTGACCGACCTCGCGGGGAAGACGATTTACCCCGGCCTGATTGATGCATATTCCGAACCTGCCCCCGCCGGCGCGGGCCGTGGCAGCCCTGCAGCGTCGGCCACCGCCGCCCCCGCCGTGGCAACACCCGACGGCGGCGCGGCCCACTGGACGCGCGAAGTGCTCGCCGGCGCGCGTGCCGACCGTGCCTATCGTCCAGACGCCGCGCTGAACAAATCGCTCCGCGGCCAAGGCTTTGTGGCGCGTCTCATTGTGCCTGCCAGCGGGCTTGTGAAGGGGACGAGCACGCTCGTGAGCACCTCCGACGAAGATGCATCGCGCGTTATCATCAAACCATTGGTGGCTCAGCACCTCGCGCTCACACCCGCACGCCGCGGATTTGGCCCGCGGGCCGATGGCGAGGGGCCGCGCTTTCCATCTTCGCCGATGGGGGCGTTCACACTCGTCCGGCAGACCCTGCTCGACGCCAAATGGTATGCCGCGGCTTGGGCAGCACACGAATCCAACCGCACACTTCCCCCGCCGCAGCGCAGTGACGCACTCGACGCACTCTCGGCACAATTGAAGGACGGCGTACCGTTTATCATCGACGCCAACGACGAGCTTTACGCCCTTCGCGCCGCGCAGATTGCAGAGGAGTTTACGTTGCCGGCCATCATTCGCGGCAGCGGTCAGGAATATCGCCGAGTTGATGAAATCGCCGCGACAAAGCTGCCGATCATCATCCCGCTCAACTTCCCGCGCCCGCCCAATGTAAGCTCGCCGGAACACGCAGTGAATGTCTCGTTGACCGAGCTGATGGACTGGGACATCGCCCCGGAGAATCCGGCGCGGCTTTCGCGCGCGGGGGTCCCCCTCGCGCTCTCAACGCAGGGCCTGCGCGACAAGAATGAGTTTCTGAAGAACCTCCGCAAGGCAACAGCCCGCGGGCTTGACCGGTCGGCGGCACTGGCGGCTGTCACGACGGTGCCGGCGACTTTGTTCGGCGTCACCGATTCGCTTGGCACGATCGCACCGGGAAAGCGCGCCTGCTTCATCATCACCACCGGCGACCTTTTCGACGACAAGACCAGGATCTTACAGACCTGGGTTGACGGCATCGAGTTTACAATCGCCCCAAGGGTGGAGACCGACCCGCGCGGACAGTGGGCCTTCACCAACGATGATCGCTCGATCTCCTTCAAGCTTTCCATTAGTGGCGAGCCTGGACGCATGAAGGGCGAACTGATTCGGAAGGATCGCGCCCGCCCCGAAACATCCGACGAACCCGCGGACTCAACAACCGAAGCAGCGCGCCCGACAACGACCGCCACCCCAGCGACGACCCAGGCCGCGCGGCCCTCGCGCGGCGCGGGCCGCGATGCAGCGGTGAAGCAGTTTGCCATCGACGAGACGCGCATCAGTTTCAATCTCGCAGGTGAATCGATTGGGCAGGGCGGGATCGCGCAGATCAGCGGCACATTTGATATCGCCGGCGAGACCTTCGAGGGTCAACTGATCGAATCGACCGGACTTATCTCACGCATGACCGCAGAGCGACAATCGAAGGATGTTGCGACGCAGCCGAGCGACGATGCGTCGGCTACGAAGCCCACGACGAAACCAGTGGAGGCAAGCTTTGCAGTGAACTATCCGCTCGGCGAATATGGCCGCGATTCGGTGCCGGAACAGCCGAAGATCGTCATGTTCAGGAATGCAACGGTCTGGACTGCCGCCGAGAGCGGCACGATCGAGACAACCGATGTGCGCGTCGAGGCCGGTGTGATTGCGGCAATCGGCAAGTCGCTCTCAATTCCACAAGGTGCAGAGGTGGTCGATTGCACTGGAAAGTATCTCGCGCCGGGAATCATTGATTGCCACAGTCACATGGCCACCGACGGCGGGGTCAACGAAGGGGGACAGCCCATCACCGCCGAGGTGCGCATCGGCGACTTTGTTGATCCCGATGACATCAATATCTACCGACAGTTGGCCAGCGGCATCACCGCGGCCAATATTCTCCACGGCTCGGCCAATGCCATCGGCGGGCAGAACCAGGTGATCAAGCTGCGCTGGGGTGCCACCCCCGACCAGATGAAGTTCAAGGACGCCCCGCAGGGGATCAAGTTCGCGCTGGGAGAAAACCCCCGCGGCGCAAACAGCGATAGTGTGCCTGCTGATGGTGGCGAGTATCCCCGTACGCGAATGGGTGTCGAACAGCTCATCCGCGATGCCTTTCATGCTGCGCGCGATTACCGCGCCGCGCAGAAGCGCCACGCAGCCGACCCAGATGCATCACTGCCCGTCCACCCCGACCTGGAACTCGAAGCCATTGCAGAGATTCTGGAAGGCAAGAGGCTCATACATTGCCACAGCTATCGTCAAGATGAGATCCTGGCGCTGATCCGAATCTGCGATGAGTTTGGCGTGAAGATCGCCACGTTGCAGCACATTCTCGAAGGTTACAAAGTGGCCGATGCCATCGCGAAGCATGGCGCGATGGCCAGCAGCTTTAGTGACTGGTGGGCCTACAAACTCGAAGTGTGGGACGCCATCCCGCATAATGGTGCGCTGATGTATGACCAGGGGATTAACGTCAGCTTCAACAGTGATGATGCTGAGATGGCGCGCAGGCTCAACACCGAAGCAGCGAAGGCGACGAAGTACGGAAACGTCCCACCGGCAGAAGCGATTAAATTTGTAACGATCAACCCTGCGAGACAGCTGAGGATTTACGCGCGCGTGGGTTCGATTGAAGTGGGGAAAGACGCCGATCTGGCGATCTGGAATGCGCCGCCGATGAGCATGTATGCACTGTGCGAACAGACGTGGATTGACGGTCGCAAATACTTCGACCGACAGGAAGACGCCAAACGCCGCGAGAGCGACAGCCAAATGCGACAGAAGCTGATTCAAAAGGTGCTGCTGAGCGGCGACCCGATTGCCGCCGAGGGAGACACCCCACCGAGAGAGCGCGACCTTTGGCCGCGTTACGATGAGTACTGCACGCACGGGCAAGCGGTGAATCGCTAATCGCCGTGCGGTGAGGCTGATGAATGTTCGCGGTTGAAGAAGCGCGTTTCAGGCAAGCCAATGAAGGAACTGTGAAATGAAAACTGTAATCACCTTTGGCGTCGCGGCGGTGCTTTCGCTCTCGACGGCTTTGCGCGCGTCCGACCAGATTCCAGCGCCCCCGCAGGCGCGGCCGATTGCAATCGTTGGAGCCGACATTTTCCCGGTCGACGCGCCCCCTATCCCCGGCGGGACAATTATCTTTGATAAAGGAAGGATTGTCGCCCTCGGCAGAAACGTGCAGCCGCCTGCCGACGCGGAGCTGATCGATGCGAAGGGAAAGCGCGTTTACCCGGGACTATTCGACCCTGTGAGCGACCTGGGTCTGGTGGAGATCAGCGCCGTCCGGCAGAGTGTTGACACCGCGGAGACGGGGTCGATCAATCCCAATGTTCGCGCCGAAACGGCCATCAACCCCGATAGCGAACACATTCCCGTCGCGCGATCTAACGGCGTGCTGCTGACGGTCGTCGCCCCGACCGGAGGGGTGATCAGCGGGAGTAGCGCTGTCATTCAACTCGACGGCTGGACCTATGAAGATCTGACGGTCAAAGCGCCCGCGGCGATTCATATGAACTGGCCTGCCATGCGCCCGCAGACCCGAAGATTTGGCCCAGCCGAACCTGACGCAGAACAGAACCGCCGGCGCGATGAGCAGTTGGAACAGATCAACAAGACTTTCGACAACGCACGTGCATACAAGCGGGCGCGCGAATCGAACGCCAGCGCTACTCCCCACGATAGCAGGTGGCACGCGATGCTGCCCATGCTCAGCGGCGAGATCCCGCTGGTGGTAAACGCCAACGACGTGATGCAGATTCAGGCGGCGGTGGCGTTTGCCCAGCGGCAGAAGGTCCGGTTGATTATCGACGGCGGGTATGACGCGACACTGTGCGCCGAACTCCTGAAGAAGCACAACGTGCCGGTGATCATCGCTGGTACGCATCGCCTGCCGCAGCGTCGCGGTGACGGCTATGACGACGCGTTCACGCTGCCCAGGCGGTTGAGCGAGGCGGGTGTGAAGTTTGTGATCGGATCGATGGATCGCTTCAACGGAAACTATCGCAACCTCCCTTACAATGCCGCCACTGCCGCGACGTTTGGGCTGCCGCCCGGCGATGCACTCGCTGCAATCACGCTCGGCGTGGCAGAACTTTACGGCGTGGCCGATCGCGTTGGGTCGCTCACGGTCGGAAAAGATGCGACCCTGTTTATCGCCAGCGGGGATATCTTCGAGGTGCCGACGCAGGTGGAAGCGGCTTTCATTCAAGGCCGAAAGATTGATCTATCTGACAAACAGAAAATGCTCTATCGAAAGTATCAGATCAAGTTCGAGCAGTTGAAAAACGCGCCTCGGCCGTAAGAAGCATGATGACTTCGCGCATGACTGAATGCCCTCTCATCCGCCTGGCCGACATCGAATGCCTACATACTTTGACCTTGCAGCAGCGTGACTGCGTACTGCCTTCCCGCTGCGAGTGCGTCGGCGAGCCTGGAGGGGTCTTTGCCGCCGGCCTGTCCCATCTGCGGCGACCCGCCCCCGCCGCCGCCGGCCACTTTCGCAGCTTCTTTCACCCAGTCGCCGGCCCTCAATCCTCTGGCAATGAGTTCATCCGTCACGGCGGTGACAAAGCTGAGCTTGGCCCCGTCGCTCGCCGCAACCAGCGCCGCCACGCTCGGCTGGCGCTTGCGAATCGAGTCGAGCACGCCACGAAGCTGGTCTGCGCTGGCATCAGCTACTTCAGCAACCACCAACTTTCCACCGGCGAGGTCCTGCGCGCTTGCCAGCAATTGTGTTGCGATTCCAGCAATATCAATCGATCCGCCGGACGCTTGCTGTGCTTTCTCCCACTTCTTTAGCTTGTCCTGCAAACCGGCGATGCTCAACTGTGCGCGCCGCCTGGCGAGCAATGGGACATCGTCGGCTCCTGACTTCTTCTGCAGAGCATTGATGGCGCCAGGCAACTCCGATTCCTTCAGCGACTGCGCGGCGGCGATTGCCTCATCCATCAGACGCGACTGCTGTGCGGCGGCCAGGGCAGCATTGCCGGTGAGCGCGACGATTCTCCGCACGCCCTTGCTCACCGACTCTTCAGCGGTGATGACAAACCGGCCGATCGCCCCGGTTCGCGCGACGTGCGTTCCGCCGCAAAACTCGATGGCGTGCTTACGCCATGCAGCAAGATCGGGCTGTGCAAGCAGATCGCCAACGGGCGCACCGATCGACACCACCCGAACCAGCGGCGGATACTTCTCGCCAAAGACGGCGCGCAGACCGTTGATCTTCACCGCCGACTCCTGCGGGGCTTCTTCGGCATAGACGGCATCATCT
>DDRH01000051.1:10496-12269 GCA_002343075.1 Phycisphaerales bacterium UBA2421
GGCATAGACGGCATCATCTTTCGCGATGGCGTGTGTCACCAGCGACTCAACTTTTGCCACCTCATCGTCTTTCAGCGACGCATTATGAAGAAAATCAAACCGTAATTTCTCAGCGTCAACCAGCGAACCTTTTTGTTGAACACCCTCGCCAAGGATTTCGCGCAGCGCCCAGTTGGCGAGGTGGGTCGCCGTATGGTTCTTCTGGGTGGAAGCGCGATCTTCGGATAGCACGGCAGTCACCACATCGCCGGCGCTCAGGCGACCGATGCCGACTTTGCCGATGTGCAGCACATAGCCGCCGACAGCGCGGGTGGCCTCGACACGGAAGTTGGAGTTGGTTGAAGCCAACTGCCCACGATCGCCGACTTGTCCGCCCATTTCCGAATAGAAGTTGGTGCGATCGAGAATGACGGCCACTTCGTGATCGCCGCCGGTGTCGATTGAGTCAGCGAGGTTTGAACCGTTCCAGATCGCGCGCACCGTCGCACTGACCGAATCAGCCTTAAATTTCGATGAATCATCCGTCTGCGAAACGCCCTGCCGCTGCAACTCGGCGATAATCGCCGGCGCAAGTGTGTACACGGGGGAGTCGCCAGCCTTGCCACCGGCGCGAGCCTTCACGCGGGCTTCTTCCATCAGCGACTCATAGCCTGCGATGTCCACGGTCATGCCGCGCTCGATGGCCATCTGTTCTGTCAGATCGATGGGAAAGCCAAAGGTGTCGTGCAGCCTGAACGCATCGGT
Organism: Phycisphaerales bacterium UBA2421; assembly: GCA_002343075.1. Lineage (GTDB taxonomy): Bacteria > Planctomycetota > Phycisphaerae > Tepidisphaerales > Tepidisphaeraceae > UBA2421. Next base: position 11,241 of record DDRH01000051.1, read on the forward strand.
GGCGGCGATGGCCTTACTGTTTCGGACGATTGCGAGTTGCGCCGCGTCATGAAAGAGCTGAATACCTCTGTCGAGCGTTCGACCAAAGCTCACTTCTTCGTCGAGCACCAGCCCCGCGATTCGCTGCTGATGGGCCTTCAATTCCGGAAACGCTCCGCCCATTGAATCAACAACGACATTGACCATCTGATGCAAAAATGGCTGCTTCAACTCGAGTTGCTGCCGACCAAACCGGACAGCGCGGCGGAGGATGCGCCGCAGCACGTACCCGCGGCCTTCGTTGGAGGGGACGGCGCCGTCCGTCATCGCAAAAGTCAGACAGCGAATGTGATCGGCAATCACGCGAAACGCGATATCCGTGCGCAGTTGCGGATCGGCGGCCTCGGCGGCGGGGTCGGGGCTGTTGGTTTTCGGAAACGTTCCCGTGTACTTCTGCCCACTCAACTCCGTGAGCCTGGCAAAGAACGGGTTCCACAGATCGATGGCATAGTTGCTGTCCACATCCTGCAGCACCTGGCTGATGCGCTCGAAACCCATGCCCGTATCAACGTGCTTTGCAGGAAGCGGGGTCAGGCTGCGGTCGGCATTGCGGTTGTATTGAATGAAGACGAGATTCCAGATCTCCATGACGCGCGGGTCGTCTCCATTTACGTCCTTTCCGCCGGACTTGTCGGGAGTGCGGTCAATGTAGATTTCCGTGCACGGTCCACACGGCCCGGTTTCGCCCATTTCCCAGAAGTTGTCCTTCCCAAAATAGTGAATGTGCGCGTCGGGTAAGCCGGCAATCTGCTTCCAAAGATCCGCGGCCTCGGTGTCGCGGGGGACGCCGTTCTTCTCATCACCCTCGAAGCAGCTTACATGCAACCGGGTAGGGTCGAGTTTCCACACCTTTGTGAGCAGTTCCCAGGCCATGGCGATGGCTTCGGCCTTGAAGTAATCGCCGAAAGACCAATTGCCAAGCATCTCAAAAAAAGTGTGGTGCCGCCGACTGCGGCCAACGTCGTCGAGGTCGTTGTGCTTGCCACCGGC
>DDRH01000051.1:12480-18355 GCA_002343075.1 Phycisphaerales bacterium UBA2421
TCATGCCGGCGTTGGTAAACAGCAGAGTCGGGTCGTCGTGTGGCACCACCGGACTGCTGGAAACAAAACGATGGCCGTGCTTCTGGCAGAAGAAATCGAGAAACTGTTGGCGAATTTGTGAACTCGTAAGCATCTGTTTTCCCATCATGCCCAGGCGTGGCCAGAAAAGCTGACCACGCCGGGCGGGAGATAGTACAGGATTGCCCTACCGATTTCATTCAGCTTCTTCAGGCGCCAGCGGAGAATCCAACTCCTTTTTCTTGTCGACCAGTCCCTTGCTCCGAAGCACCTCGGCACGAATCTCGGCTGCAAGGTCCTTATTTTCAAACAGGAAATTCTTGGCGTTCTCACGGCCCTGTCCGAGCCGGGTTGATTTGTAGTTAAACCATGCGCCGCTTTTATCGACCACATTGGCGAGCACGGCAAGATCAATCAAATCGCCTTCGTAGCTGATTCCGCGATCAAACATGATGTCGAACTCAGCATCCCGGAACGGCGGTGCGATTTTATTTTTCACCACGCGGGCACGAGTGCGGCTGCCGACCGACACATCGCCGTCCTTGATCGTTTGTGTCCGCCGGACGTCGATGCGAATCGAGGAGTAAAACTTCAACGCCCGCCCGCCTGTGGTGGTCTCGGGGTTTCCAAACATCACACCGATCTTCTCGCGAATCTGGTTAATGAAAATGACGGTGCTCTTGCTCTTGGCAATGGCCCCGGTCAGTTTGCGCAGTGCCTGGCTCATCAGCCGGGCTTGCAAGCCCATGTGGCTGTCACCCATTTCGCCTTCGATTTCAGCCCGAGGAATCAGCGCCGCGACCGAGTCGATGACGATCAAATCGACGGCGTTTGAACGCACGAGCAGCTCACAAATTTCCAGGGCCTGTTCGCCGGTATCCGGCTGGCTGACCATGAGATTCTGCAAATCAACACCGATGCGTTTGGCCCAGCTTGGGTCAAGAGCGTGTTCGGCATCGATAAAAGCAGCGACGCCGCCCATCTTCTGAGCACTGGCGATGACATGAAGCGTGAGCGTCGTTTTGCCTGAGCTTTCCGGGCCAAAGACCTCGATGACGCGCCCGCGGGGAATCCCTGCCCCGCCGAGGGCGATATCGAGTGAAAGCGAGCCGGTGGGAATGCCGTCGATCGGCTTCACATTCTCGCCGTCAAGCTTCATGACGGCACCCTTGCCAAACTGCTTTTCAATCTGTTGCACCGCGCGCTGCAGGGCACTTTCGCGCGCCGGATCGGGCTTTGGAGCGGCTGCGGGTGCCGACTTTGCTTTTGGGTCTGTCTTGAGGTCGGGGGCAGAAGCACCCGGCTTGTTTGCTGATTCCTTCGGCGCGGGCATGGTAGCTCCCGTGGGTTTAAGCTCTTTGCTAACGACCGAGGAAGCAGAAGGTTTTGACGGCGGCGCGTCAAGTACGGCAGTGGAGGCTTTGAAAGCCATGACAATACACCTTTCCGCCGGGTATGTTGGTCAGCCGGCGAATGACGACGATCAATGCTGCGCTGCTGCGAGACACTGCGGGAGAACGAAGGGATAACGGAAAATACCTATTTCAAGAAATCGGGCATTTTCGGGCATCCTCGGGCATTGCTGCCCAGAAACGTGCCAGCGGCCTGCAATCGCTCAGCGGTCGAGCGCGCTTGGGGCGTCGATCGATGACAAACTGCAGACACGAACTGCAAAACACTATTGACGCCTGTGTCTCGACGACGGTCTCACGGCGACGGTCTCGCCATCGCTGCTGCATTGGAGTCGTTCGGTTGTGACTTGCGGTTGCGGGTGAACGCACAATGCGCTCGTCAGGCGGCTTAAGCGGCTCGGCACTGCCTCACCGATCACTCAGCAAAGTCGTGCAAAGCAAGGCCTAATCGCCCATTTTCCCGCGGCCAAACTCGACGCCAAGTCACCCGCGTCCCTGTTCGGCTTTTGTTATTTTGTTATAGTAGTGTTCGGTTCGGAGATGTCAAGGACTTTAATCCAAAATTTTACCGAACATTTCTAACCGGCATCATTCCCCGAAGAGATCGAAATCGGCGACCGTGCGATACTTCGAGCCGCCGGCCGACGGCTCGGATTGCATCAGGTAGACGCGGCGCACTTCGAATATCGGCCCGGGCCAGCTTTTCAGGGTCGCGCGCTCGATCTGATTGATCGCTGGCAGCGGCAGCGGGCGATCGAGCCGCGCCAGGGTGACATGGGGCGTGAACTTCTTCTGCTCGGCCGGAAAGCCCAGCCCGCGCACGGCCCGCTCGATTGATGCGTAAAAGAGTGCCAGTTGCTCTGAGTTTGGCCCGCCAACGCCCGCAGCCAGCACGCGCGCCGGCGCTCGTTCCGGGAACGTAACCAGTCGCGACGCCGCGAGCCGGATCGACCCGCCGGAGATCGTCTTGCGGAGCATTTCCTTCAGTTTTTCAAGCTTCTCTTCAGGTGTTTCGCCAAGAAATCGCACGGTCAGATGAAGATTGACATCGCGCGGATAGGCCGCATCAGGCGCAAACGACCGGCAATGCGCCTGCACCCGCCGAAGGTGCTCGATCGCGGCGTCGGGAAGTTGGATGGCAAGAAATAGACGCATCTGGGGTATTTTAGCCGCAACGATTCCAATTCACACACTGCCGCTGCGTCAAACCGTCGCACGCACTCGAAGGTGTGTGGCGATCACACTATGATCTGCGGCACCTCCGATCATCGGAGCAAGACCGCATGACGCCGTCCGACGCATCTTACCACCGCCCGCTGCACACGGTCGCCCTGATTCTGACCGTGGCGACCTTTCCCTTAATCTTTCTTGGCGGGCTGGTGACGACGTATGGCGCGGGCATGAGTGTGCCGGACTGGCCCAACAGTTATGGCTACAACATGTTTCTGTTTCCCGTAAGCCAATGGGTCGGCGGGATCTTTTATGAGCATACACACCGGCTCAAGGGGACGCTGGTTGGTTTTCTCGCGGTGATGCTCGTGTTCCAGGCATACGGGCCGTCGCGAAACAGTCGGACGCGACAAGTCCTCGGCTACAGCGCAGCCAGCGCGTTGCTGATCGCAATTGTGTGGGGCGGCGGTGTCTGGATTCTGGAATCTGCCGGACGGGTCTCGCACGAGGCGGCAAAATCGCTGCAGCATGGATTCGCCGGGTCTGCTTCGCTGGGCCTTCTGTTTCTGGCAGCATGGGTGGCCCGTCGGCGGGAGTCGCGCCGGTGGCTGCGCCGACTTACCGTGGTTGCGCTGGTCGCTGTGAGCGTTCAAGGGTTGCTCGGGGGGCTACGGGTTACGGAAGTGAATTTGACGCTCGCGATTATTCACGGGTGCTTTGCGCAGGCATTTTTCTGTCTGACAGCATTCATTACGGTCGCGAGCAGCCGCTGGTGGGTGGAGTCCCCCAACAATTATGCCGCGGATGAGCAGAAACATCAGCCGACCGAGGCCGGCGGGGTCGGTGTCAACGCCCGCCGCATTGGCCGCCTGTCGGCGGTCTGCTGGGTGATCGTGTTTGTGCAACTGATTATCGGTGCCACCATGCGGCATCATGGCGCGGGGCTGGCGATTCCCGATCTTCCACTGGCATATGGAAAACTTCTCCCCCCGACCGACGCGGCGGGCCTGGCCACCGTGAATCAGCACCGCGCGTGGGTCTTACACGAACCGCCGGTGACGTTAAACCAGGTCTGGCTGCATTTTGGGCACCGAATCGGGGCGATTGTGGTCTCGATAGCGTTAATCGGATTGCTCGTCGTCGGCTGGCGACTGACTCGCGATCGCAAGCTTCGATGGCCGCTGATGTTTGTCGGCGGGTTGCTCGTCATCCAGTTTTCGCTCGGCGCGCTGACGGTGTACTACCGAAAACCCGCGGAAGTGGCATCGGCCCATGTGGCGTTTGGGGCATTGTTGCTGCTCACACTTGCGGTGCTGTCTGCCCGGGCGATGCGACTGGCCGCCGTGACCTCGCGGGCGCGGTCGGGACATGCGCTTCAGGCCGTTCATGCCCCGCCGCTGCGGAAAGTTGCGGCCAACGCGTGAATCGACGACATTCTTGCCCAGCAGAGGACCGACGAGCCAGGACAGAGTAGCTTTCGCAGAGACCAACACGATGAAGGCGATCACCGAAACCACGATTTTCCGGGAAACTTCCGAAGCCGCGCTGGCGAGCCTCCCGATCGAACGACGCGCATTCGCACAGCAGGTTGTTGACTACTACGAGCTGACCAAGCCCCGAATGAACTTCCTCATTCTGGTGACAACGCTCGTGGGGTTCTATCTCGCGTCGGCGCACGTCGTGACTTCATGGCTGCTGCTGTTCAACACGCTTTTCGGCACGCTGCTCACTGCGGCGTCGGCGGCGGTGATGAACCAGTGGATGGAGCGCCGCTACGATGCGCTCATGCCCCGCACGCGCAACCGTCCCCTGCCCGCAGGGCGCGTCGGCCCGACCGCGGCGCTGGTTTTCGGCATCGTGCTCGGTGCGGCGGGCGTGTTGCACCTGCTGGCATTCGTCAATCCCCTCACCGCAGGGCTGGGGCTGTTTACACACCTTTCATATCTGCTGATTTACACCCCCATGAAGCGGGTCACCACCCTCAACACCATCATCGGCGCTGTTCCCGGAGCCATTCCTCCCATGATGGGCTTCACGGCAGTTGATAATGCCATTTCGCCGGGGGCCTGGGTGCTCTTTGGCGTGTTGTTCCTGTGGCAAATGCCCCACTTTCTCGCCATCGCCGCCCTCTACCGCGATGACTATCGCCTTGGCGGGTTTAAGATGCTTCCCGTCATCGATACCGACCTCGCCGCCACTTGCCGGATGGCCCTGCTCTATACAATGGCGCTCATCCCGGTTTCGCTTCTGGCCCTTCCGGCGCAGGTCAGCGGCATGATCTACGTCGCAACCGCCGTTGTACTGGGGCTGGGGTTTCTTTGGTACGGCGTGAAGTTTTACCGCAGCCGACAGCGCTCTGATGCTCGCAAGCTCTTCTTTGCCTCAATCATCTATCTCCCCCTGCTTCTTGCCGCGATGATGATCGATCGAATCGGATGAACTTCTACCCGCGCAACTCACTGGCCATCACCGCCGTCGCCTTCGCCGTTTGTGCCGCGAGCCTTCTGGCAATTGGCGGCTGTGACAACTCAACGACCATCGACGGCGTGGCGCGAGTCTCTCCAGAATCGGTCAAAGGGAAGACCGCGGTTCGGGGCACCGTCAAGTTTCTGGGAACCGCCCCCGAGCGAAAGGTGCTCAAGAATGAGCCTTGCCATGATGGTGCGCCCAAGACGATCCTGGATGAAACGGTCGTCGTCTCGGCCGACCGGGGCCTGATGAATGTCTTCGTCTACATCGACAACGGCCCGCAGGTCGACGGCGGTCCTCTGCCCGATGCGGTGCTCGATCAGGTCGACTGCAGATATGTGCCCCACGTCGTCGGCGTTGTCGTCGGGCAGGGGTTGAAGGTTAAATCCAGCGACCCGGCGTTTCACAACACGCACTACACACCCGGCCGCAACGCCAGCAATAACTTCGGCCTGCTCCGTGCCGGCCATGAAAAGACCGTGCGCTTCACCGCACCCGAGATTTTTCATGTCCGCTGCGACGTTCACCCGTGGATGAGCGCCTACATCGGCGTCTTTGATAACCCCTTTTTCGCTGCGACGCGTGAGGATGGTTCGTTCGAGTTGAACAACGTCCCGGCGGGGCAGTATATGCTGGTCGCGTGGCACGAAATCTACGGCGAATTGCGGCGGTCGATCGCCGTGGGCGACGATGGCACCATCGACGTTGATTTTGAGTATAAACCACCCAGTTAGCCGCGATTGGTCATGCCTTCTTCCCCCGCTATCGTCGTTCGGTCGCTGCGCCACTGCTACGGCGGGCATGGT
>DDRH01000051.1:18483-97505 GCA_002343075.1 Phycisphaerales bacterium UBA2421
TCCTCGGCCCCAACGGCAGCGGCAAATCGACCCTGTTCCGCATTCTCTCCACGCTCATCCCCCCGCAGCAGGGAGACGTAGCCTACTTCGGCACGCCGCTGTCAGTCGCCAATTTAACCAACATTCGCAGCCAGCTTGGCGTGGTCTTCCAGGCACCCGCGCTCGATAAAACCCTCACCGGTTTCGAAAATCTGCTGCACCAGGGCCACCTCTACGGCCTGCGCGGGACCGACCTGCGCACCCGCATCGATCAGAACCTGACCGCCGTGGGAATGATCGAACATGCCCGCCGGCGCAGCGATCGTCTCAGCGGGGGGCAGCGCCGGCGCATCGAGCTTGCCAAAGCCCTGCTCCACAACCCCACGCTGCTCATTCTCGACGAACCCAGCACCGGCCTCGACCCCGCTGCACGTATCGAATTCTGGAATGTGCTTCAATCGCTCCGCGATCAGGGCACCACGATTCTCCTCACCACCCATCTTATGGAAGAAGCCGAGGCGTGTACGCGCGTGGCGATCTTCGATGCCGGAAAGTGCGTCGCGGTCGATGCCCCCGCAGCCCTGCGACAGCGCATCGGCGGGCAGATCATCACCCTCACCGCCGACAACCTGCCGCAGCTTGCCACCGCGGTCGATTCGACTTGCCGCGCCTCGCTCACCGCCGCGCCGGTCATCATCGACGACGAGCTGCGCATCGAATCGTCCGACCCCGAACAGCTCCTCCGCCAGCTCATCGCCCTCGCCGGGCCGGGGCTGAAGCGAATATCACTCAGCCAGCCGACCATGCAGGACGTGTTTCTCCATCTCACCGGCAACAAGTTTGACCGCTGACAGGCCGACTCACACCCCGCAAGCCGACCCGCCGGCGTTTAACCCCGCCGCCCAAACCCGCGCGCCTCAGACCGCAGCCGGCTCGTGCGCTCTATCGCTGATCTTCACAACATAGCTATCCACGCCCACCTCCACCGTGCCCTGCGTTGGCATCTCAAGCCTTTGGTTCAGCGCATAATAGACCTGCTTGCCACTCCGCCGGCTTGTGATGATGTTGCTCATGCGCAGCAGGCCAAGGTGATGGCTCACCGTCGGCTGCGGCAACGCCAACTCATCACACATGCTGCCCACATTGCGCTCGCCGTTGGCAAGCAACATGAGAATGTGCAGCCGCGTCTTATCCGACAGCAGCTTAAAGAGTTCTGAAAGTTGTTCGAGATTCGCCTGGCCTGCTCCGTTTAACATGGGGGTGTCTCCACTCCCATATCCCTGTCCCGTGCCCAAGCGTAGGCACGGTTCGATGCGTCGGTCAACCGCACCCCAACAGATTCACAACGCCCGCGCCCTCCCCCGCAATATTCCCAAACTTGACGCGCCCGCCCCGCCCCCTAAAATGCCGGACTAAAGTCAATTTTCCCGGGGCGATGGTCTAACGGGATGACGGCTGAATCGCATTCAGCAAATCGGGGTTCGATTCCCCGTCGCTCCACTTGAGAATTAGGGCGGAATTAAGGGTTAGCCTTTAATTTCGCCCTTAATTCCTTGACATTTCCTTCATCCTCCATCCCACTTCTGGGCATGGGATCAGCAACAAAGAAGCGTGGTCGTAAAGAGAAGCCGCACCGTCTCAGCGACGGCACGTACATCAACGGGCTTCGCAAGCGGAAGAACGATGGTCGCTGGGTGGTCGTTTCGACTGGCAAGATGTTCACGGAGCCAGACGAGCGCAAAGCTGTTGCGCATTTCCGCAAGCTGATGGGCGAGAAGCAGTTTGAAGGTACTGGACTCTCGGCAGAAGAGATCGAATGGCTTCAGACCCCCGCCGTAGAGATCGTTGATCGCAACGCGGCCACGGCTCTCTCACGCGGGTTTGTCCTTGTCGGCCCAACAGACGAGGCATGGAAGAAATTCTGGCACTACGTCGCCGAGCAAATCCGTACACGGCGCAAATGGGTCGCTGAGCAAACTGGAATCGAGGAGATCGGGTACTTCCAGAAGGTCAAACCAGCGGAGAAGCTGCCGACGCTCGACGTGATCAAATCGACTTGGATGACGCATGCCAAGTGTTCGCCCGCACAACGTCGAAAGACGCTAACGGCGTGGCAAGACTTCATCGCAACGACAGGTATCGGCTCAATCGATGAAATCACTCCGCAGCTTGTCGTCGAGTACCAGGACGACGTTTATGACCGAATTGTCACCCCTCGAGGTGGCGAAGAAGGGCCGATTAGCGGAAAGCAGCAGCAGCACCTTTTCACAGGCATCCGAACGATCTTGCGGTTCATCAAGAATCGCGCGATGGCAATCGAAGCGACTTCAAAGGTTCTGGACTACCTCTCGATTCTCAAGCCCTCTCAGACGACGGTTAGCATCGACCCGAAGCCGATTTCCGTTGCCGAATGGAAGTCTCTTCTGAAAAAGGCGACGGGCGACGACCTCGTTCTCGTCTTGCTGATGCTGAACTGTGCCATGTACATCCGCGAGGCCATTCGGCTTCGATGGGACGAGATCAAGGCAGATGGCACCATCGTGACGAATCGGAAGAAGACGGGAAAAATCATTCGGGTGGCGGTGCTTTGGGATGAGACGCTGGACGCACTCAAGAGTGTGAAGCGCAAGGGCGACTTCATCTTCTACAACTACGCAGGGGTTCCTCTCGGCATCTCTGGCGCGCAGATGCGGTTCAACAACTTGGCCGCAGATGCGGAATGCGCGCACGTCACGGGATCGCAACTGCGAGACGGTGCCTATACCGCTGCCGTTGCAGCGAATGTCTCGGAACAGTTGACTCGCCTGCTGGTCGGCCATCGCGGAAGCGGTTTGTCGGATTCGTACGTGGCGCGACAGCCGAAAATGGTCAAACCCGCTTGCGATGCTGTCCACGCGCACTACTTCGAGTAGTCCGCACCAGTCGCCGTCGGTCGGCGGCTCAAAGTCACAGACCCCGACCGAATGCCAACCGCATGAACTGGATCAAACCGTCCATCCATCCGACTGGCTTCCAAGGAGCCGAAGTCGTCTTCATTTCTGAAACGCATCTGCTCGCTCGATGGAATCACTCCGAATGTCGCGGTTGGCAAATCTACGCCCGTTGCAGCACCCGCGCCCGCAGCCAGACGCGCTGGATCGCTGGCGCGGGCGTCGAGAGCCTTACATGGACTGAGGAGGAAGCTCTCAGGTGGGCCGAGCAGCAGATCGCTGTCTGATCCACGCAAGGTGTTCACAGGCTGGATCGCGCCGCGTCCGTCATGTCAAACGACCCATACCCTGAAACCGTCGCCGAAGTCATCGACGACTCGCTGACCTTCAAGCCCGCCGTGCTCGCTGCCCTTACGCGGTTCAAAGCCACCCACCCTTGGCGAGGCACGCTTGACGAGCAGCATGCGAAGTTCAAGGCGTTGCATGCCGAACTCTGTGCTGCATACAGTCTGAACCCGCCGCCGCGCTTGGTCTTTGGGAACGACCACGCCTCATGTAGCGGAACAAGCTGCTTCATCCCCGCGATGAACACCATCGTGCTTCGAGGCAAGCTGTCGGTCGTCACCTTCCTGCACGAGTTCGCGCACGCCAGGGGAAAAGGAGAACGCGGTGCAGCGACGTTCTCGATCAACCTGTTCAAGCGGGTTTGGCCGATCCTGTTCGCGCGATGCAGTCATGACGGACACATGCTGCGGGCACCTCGAAGAGGCTCATAGGTTCCATCCCGTGCCTTCCGAAAGACATCGAGTAAACTCATGCAATGGATGGCGATGGATCACAGCCTGAAGACAGCGTGCCCGACCTTGTAGAAGACTATCACTTCTTCCTCGGCTGGTTCGAAGTCAACTTCGACGCGATGGAAACGCTTGAACGAGAAACGCAGTCTGAACAAGAGGAAACGATCCGTAAGGATTGGGAATCGAAGCGAGACGGCTACGAGCGGCGGCTGGTCCGCATGGCTGATTGTTTTGCCGAGACTGTAGGCGGACTTCGGGCTGCTGCAACTACGATGAACGTCAAAGTTGACGGCCTAGACCGATTAGCCGAGTCGCTCGTCTACAAGCCATTCCATGCTTACCCGAAGCAGTACCCCAGCCGCTCGCTGCTGACCGAGGCCGATACTGATTGCATGAAGTTGATCGGAGCAGCGTCCCTGCCAATTCCAGTCAACGTCCGCGAACCGCTCCGTCCGCTACTTCGCGGCAAACGGTGGCGCGAACTTCTCCAGGCACTTTATGAACTTGGCGGTGGGACGGTTGAAGAACCGATCCGAGCAGAGGACATCGTGGAGAGAGCATTCGGTGGTTTCTCGGACTACAACAGTCATAAGTTACCACTCGCCAACCTCGTAAAGGCTGGTTACGCACACGCGAGCGAGGTTCGCGGCGGTGGCTATTGGTTGTCAGAGAACGGTCGCACCCTTGCTCGACAACTCTCCATAGACGACCCGACGCGAGATTCCTGATCGATTCAGTTGCATCGATAACGCATAGCACTTCCGCGCGCAGGCATTGTGGATTGAACAGGAAGCTCTTTCCATTCTCGGTGGTGTTGTGGTGGCTCGCCGAGTGCCACCGAGACGCCACCGACAACAACGCCAACACTCGATTTACTCCCCGCGTCAACCACGGCCAAAGGCATGTGCGCCATGGCGAGATGGTTGATCGTCTTCTGGGAGTACCCAAATGGAATCGGCTTTACAGGTATCAGATGCTCAAGATGTCGGTCACGCTCAACGCAGGACAAAACAAAGAGCACATGTCGAGTCCGAGCTTCGAGAAACGGTCGATCAACTCGCTGCGCCCTACGCAGCGCACTCGCCTTCAAGCAATGCCGAACAAAGCGGAGAGCTTCACGCAATCATTCCAGTGTCCGCACTGAAGGAACACGTAGTCGCTCGAGAAATTCCGAACGTTACTGTCGATCAGTTCGAGCAGATGGTCGCAAATGCAAAGACGACTGGTTCAGTTGGCCCACGCCAGGTCGTCGTGCTTCCCGACCAGCAGACGGTGATCTTCGGCTTCCAGGAATTGCGGGTTGCCCAACAGGCCAAACTGCCGTCCCTGACCTGCCTGATCCGAAGTGAAGCCGATCCTCGTGGATACGCATTACAGCAAACCCTGTTGATGCCGCAGTGGACCAAGGATCAGCTTGCCGTAATCGCGTGGAAGCTGACTCAACATCTCTCCAAGCAGTACAAGGCTGAACGTGCGACCAAGGCCGCACTCTCGAAGAATGCCGCAGCGATGCAGAGCAGCTTGTCGGTACAGGGTGACGACAAGGTTGTCGAAAAGAAGGATGCACGGAAAGAGGTCGCAGCCATTCGCGGCGTGTCCGAACGGTCGCTGAAGAATCTGGCCGCAATCGCCAAACACGAGAAGGAACACAATCACAAGGGCGAATCGGTAATCGCGCAGATAATGGCGAGGAAAACGACGATTGCTGCGGAAGCGAAGCGCATCGAGACAATGCTCGCCGACTCCAAGAAGGCTGCTGAAGCTGAACAGCTTGCGGCGTTGCCCATTCTTGAAGACTGGCAGACGGGTGAGGCCGTCAACGTTGTCCGCGACCGCTTGTCGGAGCGGACAATTGAAGTACTGCTACTTGATGAAGTTGACCTCGGGACTGATGAGCTTGACCGACTGCTGAAGGTGCTTCTCCCGTCGCTGGACCCTTCAGGCTCCGTTGTGTGCATTACGTCCTTCGGTCATGAAGTTGGGATGCGCACTCAACTGAGTTCCCACAACTTGACGGTCGAACGCCCGCTGCTGATCGACTCTTCCCGTTCACGACAAGGACTTCTCGGTACGCGACACCTCAGTGTTCTGCGTGCAACTCAATTTAGCAGCACGTCGCCGCAGGGGAAAATTCCCGAGTCCGACATTCTGGTTGAGCCTGCCTTCAATGGTCGTGCGTTTGCGCTTCAAGCGGTGCTTGGCTTGTTCGCTCGACCACACACGCTTGTTGTGCAGCCATTTGCGAATGACGAATCGGGTTACTTAGCCGCTCGGCGACTTGAACGGTCCGTTCTGGCCGTCGCAGTGTCGGACGATGCGCACAAAGCGGGAAGAACGCGGATCGATGAAGCGTTGGCCAGCGCGGGCAGCGAAGGGGGTGCAAAATGAAGGCACTCGTATCAGCGTCCGCATTTATCGACGCGCTATCTGCTGTTTTGACCGTTGCGGAAGCAGGTCGCTACGCTGACGGAGATGACGGAAAGACCGTCACCCTTTTGGTAAGGGATAGAGCACTGCAAGTTATCAGGGCGTGCGCATCGAACACTGTGTTTGCTGCGGTGCCGATTCATGGGCGAGCAGTCCCTTCGACAACTCCACTGGCCGTGCCCACCAGCGACATACACGCCATACGATCTCTTGCTGAAGGATGCTCCTGGGTAACCCTCCAAGTTGAGGTTGGATCAGACAAGATGGTTGTCTCAGCGGGCAACCAACACAGTCTGTTAGCGAAAGTGAGCGTCGGCCAGACCTTTCCGCAGCAGCCATCTATCGACTCGGCGTGTCGCATCAGGACAGCCGACCTGCAAGACCTGTTCTCCGTTGCAAGGTTGGTCACGCGGGAGCAGTTCCGTGCGGAGCTTCAGAACTGGATGCTGTCGTTCAATTCTGACGAATCCACTTCGCTTGGGGGCGATGGAGGAGTGTTTCAGATGATCGAGCGACGGGGCATGCGAGAGGCTGTAGTACCCTCGCCGCTTCTTGTGCCCATCCACCTATCAGCACATGAAACAATGCATCGCTTCCTGAAACTAGCTGCAAGTTGTGGCGAACAGCATGTCGATTTTCGTGACAACGGCGAGTCAACGCTCATCAGCGTCGGGAGGGTTGCGCTATGTGTCCAGCGTCATTTGTTAAAACCCTACCCCGATCCGAAGAAGTTCATCGACCGAGAGGCGACGACAAAGCTGGTTGTCGAGTCGATCACTTTCCGACGAGCCATCGCGAAAATGGCCCAAGACGCAAAAGCGGGTCGCAAACAGAATCGTCATCACTGGACCAAGATCGCCTTGAATGTTCCTGAGACTGCGACCCTTACAGCCGTGAGCGAAAGCAGCGTGTCAGCGAGTGTCCCAGTCATTGCGAGAGGCGGTGATTCCGCTGACGCGGGATGGCCTTTGACCGAGATGTCTACAGAGTACCTGACGAAGATCGCAACTACTGCTGCCGATTTCGGCTATGTGCAACTTGAATCAGTGGGGGCAACCAAGCCTCTTGTTATCCGATTCTCTAACGAACCAGCAGTCGTGCAGCGACCGTGGATTAGAGACTTGACTCTCGGAGGAACGCGCCGCGTCACCATGTTTGTCGGGGTCAAGACCCCACGATCTCCCGCCGCAGGGACAAGCTCTGATGATGGCAACGGATCGTGATATCGTGGGCAACTGAAGCCTAAGCGAATCTGTCCGAGGAAATGCCACCGCAAAGCCACCGAAAGCGACTGCCCCATCACGTCCAATGCTCTCCGCCAGACGACGGGATGTTGCCCGCTGCGGAGCACAAATGTCGAGGAACTGAAATGACGAAGATGCAAAAATACTTGGAAACGAACGAAACTCAGTTTGCCGAACGAAAAGTCCTAATGCGTGCGGTTTATGGCCTCATCCACAAGCGTTCGCGTTTGTGGACAGGTGCGGCGCACTTGCGCGAGATGTTGCGGCTGGATAACGAACAACTGCGAGTTGTAATGGAGACGCTGCTTGCTCAACACTACTGGGGTTCTGACATTCCGAGAACATACGAGTTGGATACACCTGAGCTAGAAAGGAGAGAAACAAATACGCCGCTGTTTCCTTATCAGTACCGTTTTGCTCTCAAGGGCATGGAAGACGAAACGCCAAACGATGCCCGTCAGTCGCGCCAAGTTCCGTGACGAACCGAGGAAGGAGTCGCGCCTATTCCGATGAATAGGAGATCAGGCCGCGTGGAAACGGTCGTCTCGGCGTCTTGGGAGACAGCAGGTAAGCAAACAATCCAGAGAACGGTGTCCCGTTCCTCTCAGGCGCGACTCGACGGTCTTTCCACAACAGGCCGTCGAGTTCTTTTTCGCGCGGGGCGTAAAACCCGCCCGTGCCCGCTGACTTCCACGCCGACTGACAGAAAATCTTCCGCGTGTCGCGTGTTTCAAGAAGGACTCGGAACGGCGGATTCCGAAATAGATTCAGAGACGCCGAGCGAAGCGGCGGTTGGATGCTTTCAGACGATCAACAAAACGAATCCGCCTGTGCCTGCGTAGGCACGAAGCATCCGACCGCCGAACACTTCGCAAAGTTGTTCGGCGGTTTCTTTTTGCGCCATGAAGAAGCCACGGGTCTGCCAACTTCGCCTTGATAACCATCGGTTCAAGGACCGACGTGGGAAGTTCATCGAGCGATTCAAGGGCAGAGATGCCGTAGCGACGGATTGGCAAAAGGACGAGTTGGCGAAGCTCGGATACAAGCGCGAGAACCTCTCGCTGCTCCGCTTCCATGTCGCCAATCAGTTGCTTCACAAGTTCAAGAACGCTCGTCGAACAGGCGGGCAAAACGGGGCCACCCCGAAGGTGGATGAGGGCACACCAGCCCAAGAACAGAAAACGGGAGACTAACGCTCCCAATGGGTTGTCCGAGGGAACACGGTACGCGATCCCATCAAAGCCTTTTCGCGTGCCCGCTTGACTGCTCACCCTCGACAGACGGCGAACTGTAAATCGCCCGCAACACCGAAGGTGCGCGCGTTAGTCATTTCAAAAATCGGCCCTTGGCCGTGGCTTGTGCGGGGGCCAGCGAAGCCCATAGGCAATGGGTAGCCGAGCCTCACAAGTTCGGCTCGGCGACGTGGCATTCTTCGTGCTCGCCGATGTGCTTCTCTCTCCGATGCCGAACCGTGCCCGCGAATCTTGAAGTCGTTCCTAGGGCGATTGCTGTTTGTGTTCAGGCGCAACAGCTTCCCACCGTCGTCCGCTCGGAGGATGTCGATCACTGCGCCCTTCGTCTTCATGATCTTCTGGCCGACCTCCAGCAGCTTGCGCCCGTACGGCGTAAAGCCCCCGAGGCGTTGCAGAGTGCAGAAGTTCATCTCGAAGCGCGCTCGCCAGTCATTCTCCAGCTTCTCGAAGCGAGGCGTATCTGTGACCCAGCGATCCCATGCGGTCGAGCTATTCCGCGACCTGACGGTGGACGCATCGGACATCAACTGCCGAACACGCTCGATGACGGCTTCCAGCGGACGGCTCTTGTTGACGCCCAGTTCGACCAGGGCTTCGACGAGATAGAAGTAGAAGCCCTTCTTGTGCGGGTTGGGGAATCGCTTGTGCCGCCGACGCGCCTTGCGGAGTTCAGCGAGACGCTTGTCAGACAGGTGAAAGCGGCGCGGCGTCACCAACGCGCCGCGTCGTCCAATCGGCAATCGCCGTCGTTCCCATGCTGGACGCTCGACGTTCCAGATGATGTCGTCGTACTTCTCGTACCGCCGCTTTGGCGATGTCATCCCGCTTCTCCCTCGGCTCGCTCGGGCAAATGTGGTCGCGGTGATTTGGCCGACGCAGAGGCTCTCGCGCTGGCCATCTGCGCGATGCGCCGCTTCATGCAGGCTTTCACCGCTTTGAGCGAGTGCCATTCATCCGCGCCAAGTTCGATCAGCGCATCGACCTGCATTTGGTAGAAGCTGGGCAGTCGTTGATCGTGCATAAGGAAGCGTCTCTCTCCGCCAGCGCGAAAAACTCCACCATCGCGTCCTCGTAGACGCAGCCGCTGGCGGCGTAGCTCTTGCGCTTGTGGCGAGTCTCAATGATCCCCCGATCTTTGAGAAACTGAAAGGCGACATCCACCTGCGTGAACGGCTCATTGAGCGTTCTGGAAAGCTCCTGCCCCGTGTGCGGCTGGTTGTCTTCCATCGCGTAGGCGACCGCCTCGTAGACCTGCCGTTCGCAGGTGTGAACGTATCGCGTTCCGTCCGACAGTGCGACCGTTCGTTGTAGGCAGTTGGCGATCACCGCGTAGCTGACTGTTCGTGTTCTTCGCATGTTGCCGTGAACGCCCAAGCGGCCTGTAACTGAGTTCCGTGCCTCTATCGGGTCTCAGCAGTGCGCGAGACAGTAAAGGCATGACCGAACAACAAATCCGCTTGCTGCCAGATGGGATTACACCTGAACTCGTCGAAGAGACGCGAGCAATGTTTCAGACGTATTACGCGGAACCGCTCACCGATGACGACTGCATCGAGATGCTCGTCAACGTCTTTCGGCTGTACGAAGTTCTCTTTGCTGACGATGAGACTCGTGACACCGATCAGATCGGTAAGTAGCGACTTGAAGAGTCATTCGGTCGCGCATGTAGGTATCGGCCAGTAGTGCTGATGCTCGCATGCCCGACCGTCTGCTGGACGAGGTGGATCGGCGCGCCGCGCTCAAGGGAGTGGGTGCAATGGCTGTGACGCAGATCGTGGTTGCGGACGCTTCGAGCGATCCCAGCCCGACGAGCAGCCCGCTTCGTGATCCTCAGCAGGTGGCTCGTGTTCATCGGCCCGCCCGCCTTGCGGCTCGCAAAGACGTAGGCGTCATCCACCGCGCCGTCCCGCAGGAGCATGACGCGCGTGAACACGCTCGCGGGGATCAGAATCGTTCGCGTCTTCGATCCTTTGCCTAGGACGGTGATTTGACCGTGCCCGTTCGTTCTCGGCTGGCAGTCGCGCCAGCGAAGCGTGACGAGTTCAGATGCGCGAAGGCCAGCCGCGTACATCAGCGCAAGCATAGCCGCATTCCGAACGCTCGGCTCCAGATCGATCATGCGGAGAAGAGCCGACTCATCAATTACCCGTTCAGCAAGCGTATCTCGCAGGGGCGGCAGACGGAGCGGCTCTGCCGTGTCGAATGGGAGATACCCGATTCGGTGGCCGAAGGAGAACAGACTCTTGACGCCCGCCAGAACCTTCCGCCGCGTGCCTGGCTGCAACCCAGCGACGTCCAGCGAGTCGGCAAAGGCTTGGAGATCGCTAAGGGTCACCTGATGCAGGGACTTCGGCACACAGGCAAGGAATCGGTCGGCGGTTCCTCGGTAGCTCAACTGGGTCGTGTCAGGGCGACCATGAAGCCAAAGCTCGATGAGCCGTTGGTCGTTGTCGGCTCCCGCCCGAAAGGTTGGCTCGGTCGCTTCGACGATGGTGATCGCGTTTTCCATGGATAAACCCTTTGGCCCGAGTACATCAATACTTTCACTTTCAATCGACCCGATTTGTCATCAACGACGAAGCGGCAAGTCATCGGTTTGTGAGCCACAAGCGAACGGTATCGGCCCACACTCCGATGGAATGGCCGCACAATTAGGCAGAACCTTGACGCCGAAAGTGGCGGAAGATGACGCGAATCACGTCCGATTCCTGCTGTCCGTCGAGTCCGTTCGGGAAGTTGACCGCCACCGCTTCGGCGACCGACCGCTCGTCGGCTTGAGTGATGCCCAGCCCTTGGAGACTGCCCACCAGTTCTGCGTAGCGATTCGCCTGAGGCGTTTGCGCTCGCCGCCGTGCCCGAGCAGGCGTTGAGGTTTCTGGACTGCTCTGCGTACGCTCGCGCCTGTAAAACAATACGCAAGAGCCATCAACCCCAACCCCTGTCTGTCTCACCGTTCGCGCCTGATGGATCAACTCAGCGTTGAACATCGGTCTGCGGGTGCGAATGTCGTAGATCGGCATCGGCAGCGCGCCGCGTTCGATCAGTTCGTAAACGCGGGCGCGGCTCAACCCGAGAACGTCTTCCGCGAGTTCACTCAGCGAGACGAACGCCTTCGTCGGCGATACTGTCGGTTGTGCTGGCATGGTCAAACTCCCTGCGACGGCAACGCCGCCGCTTGTTGATGCTGTCTTCCGCCAAGATGCTGCCATCCGCGCTCTGTGAGGACGCGACCCGCGTCATCTTTCTCGATCAGGCCGAGGCGGATGAGCGTCGGCTCGATGGACCGCTCAATCGTTTGTCGTGGCAGGCCGAGCGACGACGCGAGGACGTTCAGGCGCACCGAACTCTGTGACTCGCGCAGAAGGGTCAGATACCGCTGCTCGATGATGTCGAGGCCGAGCGGGTCGAGTTGCTCAAGCTCGCAGGTTCGCGTGAACGTCGCGGCGGATACCGTGCCCGTCGCCTCGGCTTGCATCGTTCGGATACAGGCGTCGAGCAGACGGATGCCGATACGCGGCGTGCCTCGACTTCGTGCGGCGATCATCTCGGCAACGCCGTCTTCAAGGACGACGCTCGCCGACCGTGCCCGCCGCGAGATCAACGTCGTCATGTCCTCGACGGAGTAATGCTCGAATCGCAGGATCAGGCGGAAGCGATCCACCAAAGGCCGTGCCAAGGCCCATTCATCCGTTGTACAGGCGATCAGGCAGAACGGCTTGAGCGAGATCGTCTGAACGCGCCCACCGCTTCGGCCAGGCAGAAAGATCAGGCCTTCCTGCAAGACCTTGAGCAGCGACACCTGAATGTCGGGGGATAGGCTGTGACATTCGTCGATCAGCAGACATCCACCTTCAGCTTGGAGAATCGCGGCGTTCAGGTCGGCGGTCGCGCGCAGCGATTGGCCAAGCGTCTCCACCAAAACAACGCCAGTCTCCTTGGCGATGATGCGGCTGATTTCCGTCTTCCCAAGACCGCCCGCGCCGAGCGCGAGAGTATGCGGAAAGACACATCCGTTGGACTGGTTCCAAGTCGCCTCAAGTGCAACGCGAACGCGATCCTTTATCTGCTGCGCGCCGACGAAATGGTCAATCGTCTGCGGCGCGGCGTTCATGTTCGATGCGGTACTCATCTTCTGCCTTTCTGAAAGCGGAGGCACGGGAACCGTTTGTGATCTGGAGTCAAGTGAACTCGGATCAGCCGAGACGCTTGATGTAGCCGACCGTTCCGCCTGTCATGGCGACGGCGGCACTCGCGGCGGCGGTATCGGAGATCGCGGCAATCGTGAGGGTGACGTACTGCCCATTGGGCAAGCGGACGTTGACGGCGTAGGCGACTTCGACGGCCATTGGTTTGCTCCTTGTTCCAAGACCGATGACCGACTCGTTCAGCCTGTGAACTCTCTGCGCGAACCTGAGAATGCTGAGTGCCGCTCGGCAGCGGAACGCCGTAGATCGAACGAAAGCCGCGTTTTCGCGTCACCAGACGCGATTTGCGAACACAAGTGCGACCCTGACACCCACCTGCGAAGAAGCTGCGACGACCTGAAAACGGGAGTACCCGTTGCTCGCTCTGCCTTCAGCGCGTAAGTCCCGATCCCGCCAGGAATAGATTTGCCAGTATTCAGGCCGTTTGTCGGTGACACCTGTGCGTCAGCCCGAAGACTGTGAAGTCGGCCTTTGGCGCATGGTCAGACACCAAACGCGAGCGTGAATGGCGGAGGAACGCTGTCCCTCCTGACAGTGCGAGCAGTGTGCGGACACCCATCCCAAAGTGCGCTCAAACAGAAAACGCCGCGATCATCGCGGCGTTCCCTTGCGCTCGTTCGGCGCGCAGTCCTTGTGACGGGGCTGGAGGTTTGGCGGAAGGTGCATTTGACGTTGGGTTTCTCGGAAAACCGTACGTCGGTTGCGGTTGTGACGTCCTCACACTTACCTCCTCACTCTAGCCTCCTCAAGTGAGAGGCTTACCCCGAGTCGCCTTCATCGAACCGCGCCGCCGTCGAGTAGGCGGCGAAGAGCCGACCTTCAGGCGTCAGGCAGTAGACATGCCCAGGGGCGAGGGGGAAGAGGTCTGTGACCCAATCACCGAATCGGCCCGGTCGCGTCTCAACGGCCCGTTCGATGATCTGCGGCGTTGACGCGAACACCGTTCGCCGTCCGTCGCGTAGACGAGCAATCCACAGCGGTCTGTGAATGTCGCGGGCAAGCCAGACCGTGCCCGTCCGATGCTCGACGGCGGCGAGGGCCATCGACCCTTTGAGTTCGACCAAGCATCGACGCATGCCCCGCGCCATGTCGCCCGTCACCGAAATGGTCTTCTCGATGACTTCCGAATCGCAGTCGGTTGTGAGTTTGATGCCCAGCCGATCCGCCGCCTCCTCAGGGTCATGGACGATGCCGTTGTGAACGAGCGAAAATGCGACCGAGTTCGTCTTTCCGATGAACGGATGGTTGTTGCGGTTGTCGGAGGCGGGTCCGCTTGTGGTCCATCGGACGTGTCCGATGACGGAGCAGCATCGCATGCGCCGCAACGTCTTCCAGAACGGGTTCGTCGCTGTGAACTCATCCGCCGCGAGCGGCGACTTGTCCGTGATGACGCGATGCCGATGCGGCGCGTCGAGCGGCGACGTGATGCCAACAAAGCCGCATGCATCACGGCCCCTTTCAAGTGACTGCACCAGCAGTTCTGTGAGCAAGCCGTGAGTCTCATGCCAGTCTCCTTCGCGTACGTTGCCGACAATTCCAGTGATGGCGCACATGTTCATTCCTCTCCGACCGCGACGAGTTCGCGGTCTGTTGACGGTGAAGAGGACTTGCTGCGGCCTGTGAAGAACTGCGGATTGAATTTCTTGTACGTCTTCAGCAGTTGCTTGGCCGACGCGCGAAGATGCGGATCGACTTGTGCGTAGACGCGAGAATTGCTCTTCATTCCGATGCAAACCATCAGTGCATCGAACGACTTTCGATCCGCAGGCAGCATCGACGGTGCTGCTTGACAGCTTCTTCGGCAAGCGTGATCGAAAGCGGCTAGGTGGAGGTGCAACCAAGCGCGAGCCTTGGTGGCATCAAGAGTGGCCTGATGCGAACGAAGTTCAATCCTGGGCGAATCGCTCAGCAGATTCGTGAGGTTCAGCCAGTTGTATCGGTCGAACCTTGTGAGGCGGCTGCGCAGTTCGCGCTTCGAAGTCGCGCCGTGAAGGAACTTCGCCTCGTTGGGAAGATAACGGCAGTACGAGTTTGATCTCCGACTCTCGCTGACAAGATGGAAGATCGTGTCCTGATGCCTGTGATAGAGGTTCCAAAGGCTGCGGACGTTGCGCGGGTCGTCGTGCACCTCGTCGAACGAGAGGGTCAAGTGGTGCCCGCAAGAGACGTTGCAACGAAGTCCAAAATACTTTGCGATGTCGAGCATCAGTGGGACGACCGCTTCCCACTCATCGACGCCATCCAGCTTCGCAGTCTTTAGCTCAATAGCTGCGTACCGAATGCCTCGATACCGTTGCTCGGGGACGATTGACGAGTCGTATTCGACGGCGACCTTGACGCCAGGCGGCAACGGCTCGTGCGAATAGCCTCTTGCGACTGCCGAAAGTCCATTTTGTGAGAAAGCATGTGCGAGAGACTCTTGCGCTGATCGCGCATCTGTTCCCGACGTGATGATGAGGAACCCTTCAAATTCGGAACCAATTTTCCGATGCCGATTCAGAGAGGAAACCAGACCCATTTCAGACGCTCCTTGTTAGGACCGTCGAAGGCGCGAGCGAGGAGCCTGTGAGATTCAGCCCAGCGGGCCGTGGTTTTGGGATGGGTCTTCGAAGCGTTGGGACTTCACAAGCGCGGCGGCTTCCCGTACCGCATGATCGCTACCAACAACACATCATCGGGTCCGAAGTTTCCGCTCGGTCGCATTGTCGCTACGCCCGCCGCGCTGGCGGCACTCGCCAGGACTGGCGACTCGGCGCATGAGCTTCTGACGCGCAACGTCACAGGCGACTACGGCACGGTCTGCAAGGAGGATTGGAAGGCGAACGACGACGCTGTTGCGCATGGCGAACGGGTGTTCTCTGCATACCTGCTGAAGGACGGCCAGACGAAGCTCTGGGTCATCACAGAAGCGGATCGGTCGAGCACCTGCATCTTGACGCCCGACGACTACTGATGAGCCGTATGGGGGCCGAGTGAGTTTTGGGATGGGTGCCGCCTCCTCGCGCCGTCGAGTTCACAGGGTACGGTGGGCATCGGTCAGCAAAGGAGAATCAGATGCCTTGGACAATCACGAAAGACTTCATCGCTGACCCAGATGCGCGCCAGCCGTCGAACGCCAACGCGGTAGGCATGGTCGGCCCGCGTAACGCGAAGCTCACAGCCGCCGAGATCATCGCGCATCCGCAGGGCCGCACATTCCGCATGAAGGACGGCGACGGCGAGGTGTACTACGAGGGGATCATGGTCATCACAGACGACGACGGCGACGAAGCGGAGTTCCGACCGCTCGATGATTTCGGAAAGCCGAACGCGGGCGCGACCGACATCGAGTACCAGCGCGCTGATGGATCATGGGAGATGATTTGAGCGGAGGTCACAGATCGCGTCGGCCCTATTCGGTACGCAGCCGATGGGGCCGACGATTTCGTGGCGCGAAAAAATGTTTCAAGGGGCACACCCCAACCCTACCCCCATCTGACCTTTTGAGCCGTTGTCATTTGGGGATACCTTATGTATCCCGCGACACAGCTTTTCTCTTTTGGGATGGGTGCGAGCGTGCCCGCCGTCGTCGCCGTTCACAGGCGCGCTAGGATTCCGCCGCAGCATGAACTACGTCATCGTCAGCATCACGAACGAGAACGACATCCTCGAAGCCGACCTCTCGGCATCCGACGACGGGCTGCATGCCTCCGACCCAAGCTACCACCTGTTGCTCGGCCCCACGCTCGACCGCGACATCGTGCTGACGCCCGCCGAAGCGTTGAAGCGAATCGGATTCGCCGTTGCCGACCAGTTGAAAGACACCGAGCAGATGATCCGCCGCGAAGCGGAAGGCGCGAGGTCGCTACTCATGGGCTTGAACGACGGAGGTCGAGTCGTCCTCCGCTTCGACATCGCGGTGCCGAAAGTCGATGCCGTCAACGCGCTGATCGACGGCGGACTGGCGCGGCAGAAGACGACGGACGATCAATCGGCGGGCTGACCTTGCCCACCCCCATTCAGGTGAGTTGGCACTCCAAACCCTTGTGGGGGTTCCCTTTCTGGATGGGGCACGCTGCCCGTTTCCCTTTCGGGAGCGCAACGTCCACTGACAGCATGTCGTCAGTGGCGTACGGATGATGGATTTAGACGGCAGCTTCGGGTATTCTTTCAAGCCGTAATGTCCGCTATTCGCAGACGTTAGCACTTCCGAGGGGACGAGCGTCAAGTCAGCGTGAGTTCAATCGGATCAACGAACCCGTCTCGCTGCTTGTGCGCGAAGCGGAATAGCTGGTTGCACTCATGATGCGAACGAACGATGACGCCATTTCACGCCAAATACTGGGCGCATCTTCTGACCCTCAAGGGGTCATCTGGGAGCGTTGAAAATCTCTCTCGCTCCATCGCCAACTCGCGCGTCGATCTGAATCCCCACCAAGTTGAAGCGGCTTTGTTCGCGCTGCGGTCGCCTCTGTCGCGCGGCGCGATCCTCGCGGATGAAGTCGGCCTCGGTAAGACCATCGAAGCAGGCATCGTGCTGGCGCAACGATGGGCCGAACGCCGTCGCCACATTCTTCTCATTGTGCCCGCCATCCTCCGCAAGCAATGGCAGCAGGAACTCCGCGAGAAGTTCTACCTGCCCACAGCAGTGCTGGATGCTAAGGCATACCTCGCCGAGAAAAAGAACGGCAGACTCAACCCCTTCGACCGTACTGACTCGCTCATCATCTGCTCGTACCAGTTCGCTGCGGGCCATGCCGATGAGATCAAGCAGATCAGTTGGGACACTGCCGTTATCGACGAGGCGCACCGTCTCCGAAACGTGTACAAGGCCGACGCAAAGACCGCTCGTCGGATCGGTGACGCCATCGGCCCCGCGCCCAAGCTGTTCCTGACGGCTACGCCGCTTCAGAACTCGCTGATGGAGCTTTACGGTATCGTCAGCCTCATCGACGATCATGTCTTCGGCGATGCGGCTTCGTTCCGAGATCAGTTCCTCAAGATCGCCGATGACGGCGAGCGCAACCGCGTTCTTCGAGAGCGTCTCAAACCGATTGTTTCTCGTACGCTCCGCAAGCAGGTGGTCGAGTACATCCCGTTCACTAAGCGCGTTCCGATTACCCAGGACTTCAGCCCGAGCGATGAAGAGCAGACGCTCTACGACAGCATCTCGGCATTCCTTCAGCGCGAGACGCTCATTGCGCTGCCCGCCAGCCAGCGACATCTGATCACGCTCGTTTTTCGAAAACTCTTGGCGTCCTCGACCTTCGCCGTCGCAGGCACGATCAACGGCGTCACTCGCAGACTCGAACGGCTTGGCGACCAGCTTCAGGTCTTCAACGACGAAGACATCGAAGGCATCGACGAGCTTGAAGAGGAAATTGCCGACTCCGATGAAGACGCAGAGTCCACGGACAAAACCGAAGTCGGAGGCGACGACGCCGATGACGATGACGATGACGATGGACGGATCGATCCCAAGCTGCTCAAGGACGAACTTGCCGAGCTACATCGCTTCGGTGCGCTCGCTGACAGCATCAAGATCAACGCCAAGGGGGAGAAGCTGCTCCCAGCCCTCGCCATGGCTCTGGAGAAGGCTTTGGGCCTTGGCGCGGCTCGCAAGGCCGTCATCTTCACCGAGTCCAGGCGAACGCAGGCGTATCTCTTCGAACTGCTGTCGCGCAACGGCTACGACGGCCAACTCGCGATGATAAACGGGTCGAACAACGACCCGAACTCGGCGGCGATCTATCAGGCATGGATTGAGCGTCATAAAGGCGGCGAGATCATCACTGGCTCGAAGGCCGTGGACATGAAAGCTGCCATCGTCGAGGAGTTCCGCGAGCGGGCGACGGTGCTGATCGCAACTGAAGCGGCGGCAGAAGGTGTGAACCTCCAGTTCTGCTCGCTCGTCGTCAACTACGACCTGCCGTGGAACCCGCAGCGCATCGAACAGCGGATCGGTCGGTGCCATCGCTACGGCCAGAAACACGATGTCGTCGTGTTGAACTTCATCAACACCCGCAACCACGCCGACCAGCGAGTCTTCCAGTTGCTCAGTGAGAAGTTCAACCTGTTCAACGGCGTCTTCGGCGCGAGCGATGAAGTGCTTGGGGCCATCGAGTCGGGCGTAGACATTGAACGCCGCATCGCGGACGTGTACCAGACCTGTCGCAATGAAGCCGAGATCAAGACTGCCTTTGACCGCCTGCAAGCGGAACTCGACGACCAGATCACAAAGCAGATGGCGGTGACACGCCAGGCGTTGCTTGAGAACTTCGATCAGGACGTGGCCGAGCGTCTTCGTATCAACAAGGACAAGACGCTTGAAAGCCTGAACGACCGCGAGCGTTGGCTGCTGGCCCTCACTCGCATCGAACTCGACGGAAACGCGACCTTCGACTCCAACCAGCCGCGCTTCGAGTATCGCGGCGCGGATGCGCCTGCTGGCCACTACCACCTCGACTGGAAAGTTGCCGAGCGGCTGGGCGATACGTTCTACCGCCAGGATCATCCGTTGGCCGTCCGTCTGATCGATGCAGCCCTTGGCCGTTCCCTCGATCCGCAACAGATCGTCTTCGACTACACCGCCCACGGCCAAGTCGTCAGCCTCGTCAAGCCGCTCGTCGGCAAGTCGGGTTGGCTCGAACTGTCCAAGCTGACGGTCACGTCGCTCGATACTGAGGAGTTCCTACTCCTTGCGGCCCAGACCGATCACGGCGAGCCGCTCGATGAAGAAACGCTCCGCAAGATGCTTCTGCTGCCAGCGCGGCTCGACGGATCGACGGCGATGACCGTGCCTGATCTGTCGTTCGTTCGAGAGCAGTTGCTCCAAGCTCGCTTGGGCGAAGTCAGCCAACGCAACGCGACCTTCTTCGACGAAGAGGTCGAGAAGCTCGACCGTTGGTCGGATGACCTCAAGGTCGGCCTCGAACGCGAGATCAAAGAGATTGACGTTGCCATCCGAGATGCCCGCAAGGCTGGCGCGTTGGCGGCAACGCTTGCCGAGAAGCTCGAAGCTCAGCGACAGATCAAGGAACTGGAATCGAGCCGTAAGAAGAAACGTGCCGAGCTTTACGTCGAGCAGGACAAGGTTGATGAGCGGCGCAACGGACTCATCGGCGACATCGAGAAACAGCTTCAGACGAAGCATGAGTCGCAAGTGGTGTTCTCCGCGAAGTGGACCGTTGCATGAGATGACATTCAGGTGAAGGAGGCTGATGTGACAGAGCCGACAATTACGTGCCCGAAGTGCCAGAACGAGATCAAGCTCACCGAGTCGCTCGCTGCGCCCCTGATTGCATCAACGAAGCGAGAGTTCGAGAGCCGACTCACGGCGCAGAACGCGGAGTTCACGAAGAAGGAACAGGCTCTTCGAGAACGCGAAGCGATGCTGGCAAAGGAAAGGGAGTCGGTCGATCACCAGATCGCCGAAAAGCTGAAACTCGAACGCGCGAAGATTGCCGCTGATGAATCGAAGAAGGCAAAGCTCGAACTCGGCAACGAGCTTGAACAACGAGCCAAGGAATTGACCGACCTTCAGGTGGTCCTCAAACAGCGAGACGAGAAGCTCGCCGAAGCTCAGAAGGCGCAAGCGGACCTCCTTCGCAAACAGCGCGAACTCGATGACGCAAAGCGCGACTTGGAACTGACCTTGGAGAAGGCGCAGCAGTCGGTCCAAGAGCAAGTGACCGAGCAGGTGAAGGCAGAGAAGGAGAAGATTGCCGTAGACGAAGCTCGCAAGGCCAAGATGCTCTTTTCGCAAGACATCGAGCAGAAGGTGAAGGAACTGTCCGAGCTTCAAGTGGTCCTGAAACAGCGTGACGAGAAGCTCGCCGAAGCCCAGAAGGCCCAAGCGGAACTTATCCGTAAGCAGCGAGAGCTTGACGATGCCAAGCGTGAGATGGAACTGACCATCGAGAAGCGCGTCCAGGAAAGCCTGACCACCGCTCGGGAGCAGGGAAAGAAAGAGGCAGGAGATGAGTTGCAGCTTCGGGTGATGGAGAAAGAGCAAACGATTCTCGGCATGCAAAAGCAGATCGAGGAACTGAAGCGGAAAGCCGAGCAAGGCTCCCAGCAGCTACAGGGCGAGGTTCTCGAACTCCAACTCGAATCGATTCTCAGCGCGAAGTTTCCGCACGATTCGGTCGCGCCTGTTCCGAAAGGCGAGCATGGCGGCGATCTCGTGCAGAAAGTCATCACACCCGCTGGCAGTGTATGCGGAACGATTCTCTGGGAGAGCAAACGCACGAAGAACTGGCAGGACGGTTGGCTGTCCAAGCTGCGTGAGGATCAGCGCGCGGCCAAGGCCGAGATCGCCGTCATTGTCACGACGGTGCTTCCAAAGGGTGTCGAGACGTTCGGTCAGATCGACGGTGTGTGGATCACGCACCCTCGAACGCTCGTCCCTGTAGCCATGTCGCTTCGCCAGATGCTTATCGAGGTCAACTGCGCCCGCCAAGCGACCGAGGGTCAGCAGACCAAGATGGAGATGATCTATCAGTACCTCACGGGTTCGAAGTTCCGCCTTCGTGTTCAGGCAATCGTCGAAGCCTTCTCGAACATGGCCGACGACCTCACGAAGGAGAAGAAGACGACGCTCAAGCAATGGGCGAAGCGTGAAGAGCAGATCACCCGCGTGATGGAGGCAACTGTCGGGATGTACGGCGAGCTACAGGGTATCGCTGGAAAGACGCTTCAAGAGATCGACGGCCTTGAGCCAAAGCTGCTCGAAGACTCAGGGGCCAAAGCAACCACATGAACGGGGATTATGTATGAGACTGGTTCAAGTAAAACTAACCAATTTCCGCTGCTACCACGGCGAAGCCACACTCGATGTTTCTGATCTGACCGTTCTGATTGGGCGGAACGATGCAGGCAAGTCCTCCTTTCTTGACGCCTTGCAGCACTTCTTCGCAGACGATGTCCCAGAGCCCGATGACTTGTGCGTGCATTGCGGCGATGGTGGGCAAATGAAGATTACGTGCGTCTTCGATCAATGCCCGTCCAACCTGGTTATCGACGCGACGTTCCCGACGAGCTTGAAGGACGAACATCTCCTCAACGAGAACGGGCGACTTGAAATCGTGAAAGTGTTCGAATGCCAGCGTGATGCGAAGAAAGCCAAGGCAAAGGGTGTCTACGTCGTGGCCCTTCACCCCTCAGCAGATCAAATGAGCGATTTGCTCGATCTAAAGAACGCTGACCTCAAGAAGCGAGCGAAGGATGTTGCTGCCGACTTGTCCTCGGTCGATCAAAAGGTCAATACGCAACTTCGTCGCGCCATCTGGGCAACATGCGCTGACTTGAAGATTCAGCAGAAAGAACTGGAGTTGAAGTCCGAGACGGGCGGCAAGATTTGGGAGCAGTTGAAGACTTCGTTGCCAACGTTTGCGCTCTTCAAAGCAGATCGCCCGAGCACCGATCAGGATGCGGAAGCACAAGACCCGATGAAGCTCGCAATCAAAGATGCAATCCGCACGCAGCAGGAGGCGTTGGCGGATGTGATCAAGATCGTCGAGCAGCAAGTCAAAGAAATCGCCGATAGGACCGTGGATAAAATTCGCGAGCTTGATCCTCAGTTGGCCAGCCAACTGACGCCGCGAGTCACAAACAAGAACTGGGACAGCTTGTTCAGCGTAAGTCTCACTGGCGATGATGCGATCTCGATCAACAAACGAGGCAGTGGCACTCGCAGGCTCGTCCTCTTGAGCTTCTTTCGCGCTCAGGCGGAACGGGATGCGCTCACGAATAACACGGGCGTCATTTACGCCGTCGAGGAACCTGAAACGAGCCAACATCCGCACAACCAGCGCATGCTGTGTGCGGCATTCGAGTCTTTGGCCGAGAAGCCCGACTGCCAAGTCATCCTGACTACGCATACACCTGTCTTGGCTCGTCGCTTCCCGCAGTCGTCCCTTCGCTTCGTCACAAAGGACGTTGGCAAGCCCGTTGTGAAGGCCTGCGACAACGATGCTGTGCTACGAGACATCACGACCTCCATCGGAGTGTTGCCCGACCATAAGGTCAAGGCCTTCTTCGGCGTTGAAGGTCGCCACGACATCGAGTGCCTGCATCGACTATCTTCAACTCTTTCCAAAACAGAGGCCGACATTCTTGATCTGCGTCAGGCGGAACTGGACGGGAAACTTGTATTTGTCCCGCTCGGAGGAAGCTCATTGGACTTGTGGGTGTCTCGATTGCAGCAGTTGAACGTCAAGGAGTTCTACTTGATGGATCGCGATGTCGCGCCTCCCTCGCCTCCAAAGTACGACGCTGCGGCCAAGCAGTTCGCCGCGCAGGCGAATACGACGGTGTTTGTCACGAGCCGACGCGAATTAGAGAACTATCTCGATCACCGCTTGCTAGTCGCCGACTTCGCCAACTACTCAGGTAGCGGCAAGGATTTCGATGATGTCCCGAGTCTTCTTGCCCAAGCGATCCATGAGCATGCGGAGGGCGCGGGCACATGGATGGCACTGGACAAGGATAAGCAGAAGAAAAAAGAGTCAAACGCAAAGAGACGACTCAACAGCGAGTATGCCGACAAGATGACGCCTGCGATGTTGACGGCGATTGATCCGAATGGCGAAGTGCGAACGTGGCTGAAAGCGGTTAGTGCCGCCATTCAGGCTTAGAAGGAAAAGACGATGGCAGGAAAGACGAAGCTCGAATTGACGTGGATAGGCAAGGAGAACCGCCCTCGGCTGGAGCCGCGCATTCTGCTCGAAGACCCGTCGAAGTCTTATCACGCTGCGCAGCGCGTCAGCGACCGCGACCTCTTCGATAACCGCCTCATCTTCGGCGACAACCTGTTGGCCTTGAAGGCTCTTGAGCAGGAGTTCACGGGCAAGGTCAAGTGCATCTACATCGATCCGCCGTACAACACGGGGTCCGCGTTTGAGCAATACGACGATGGCGTAGAGCATTCCCTGTGGCTCTCGCTTATGCGAGATCGCATCGAACTCCTTCGGCGGCTCCTGAGCGTTGATGGATCGCTTTGGATCAGCATCGACGACAACGAAGGCGCGTACCTTCGAGTGCTCTTGGATGAAGTATTTGGGCGTGCGAACTTTGTGACAACGGTCATCTGGGAGAAGCGCACGTCGAGAGAGAATCGGCGGGTATTCTCGTTCAACCACGATTACCTGATTGTTGTAGCCAAAGATCGGGCGGCATTTGAACAAACGCGCAATCTACTTCCGTTCAACGATGAAGTGCGCCAACGTTATAAGAATCCCGACAATGACCCGCGTGGTCCATGGCAATCTGTTTCTGCGAACGCGATGGCTGGGCACGCAACTCCCAGTCAGTTTTATAAACTGCTTACGCCGAGTGGCACTTTGTTGGAACCGCCCGAAGGACGCTGCTGGCTCTACACTAAGGGCCGAATGGAAGAAGAGATCGCCAAAGGAAACATCTGGTTTGGAAAGGACGGCAAGAACGTTCCTCGCATCAAGAAGTTCCTGCGAGATGCCGAGGGCAAGGGACTTACTCCTGAAACGATCTGGACAGCATCCGACGTAGGTACGAACGACGATGCCAAGAAGGATTTGATCGATCTCTTCGGGGGAAAGCTCGTATTTGATACGCCGAAACCAGAGAGCTTGGTTGGACGTGTCTTGGAAATTGCCACGAATCCAGGCGATTGGGTTCTTGATTCATTCGCAGGGTCAGGAACGACTGGTGCAGTGGCACACAAGATGGGCCGTAGGTGGATTCAAGTTGAGCTTGGTGAACACTGCCAGACCGCGATCCTTCCTCGACTTCGCAAAGTTGTGGATGGAACTGACGCGGGCGGCATTACACGAACGGCTGGGTGGCAAGGAGGCGGCGGCTTCCGCTACTACCGACTCGCGCCGTCGCTGCTGGAGAAGGACAAGTTCGGCCAATGGGTCGTCAGCAAGCAATTCAACGCGGCCATGCTGGCCGAGGCGATGTGCAAACTCGAAGGCTTCACCTACGCCCCGAGCAGCGAGGTCTACTGGCAGCATGGCAACTCGACCGAGCGTGACTTCATCTATGTCACGACGCAGACGCTCACCCGCGAGATGCTCGCCAAGTTGAGCGATGAGGTCGGCGAGGATCGGTCACTGCTGATCTGCTGCGGCGCGTTCCGCTCGGGAACGACCGAATTCACCAACCTGACGCTGAAGAAGATTCCGAAGACCGTCATGTCGCGATGCGAATGGGGCAAGGACGACTACAGCCTCCAGATCGCCGCGCTGCCAAAGGCCGTGCCCGTCGATGACGACTCGCCACCGCCGCCCACGCTTCCGCCAGGGGAACAACGGAAGCAACGCAAAGCCAGAGTGACCGAGCCGAGCCTGTTCGGCGGATCGGATGAGAATGGGAACGGGGGTGCGAAGTGAATCAAGCTGTCGTCAGCATGGTTGCGAATCGATTGAGCCTGCGCCAGCCGCAGCGCGAGTCGCTGGAAATCCTGTCCGAGGCATGCGACCTGATCGGTCTGGAAAAGGGAGCGGACGTGGCAACGTCGCTCGCCTCGCTGAAGGCGAAGTACCCGCAGGTGGAAGAGTTTGAGCGTGACTTCCCATCGCTCTGCTTCGCGCTGGCGACGGGTGTCGGCAAGACACGGCTGATGGGCGCGTTTATCAGCTACCTCTACAAGGCCGAAGGGATCAAGCATTTTTTCGTGCTCGCCCCAAACCTGACGATCTACAACAAGCTGATAGCGGACTTCACGCCGAACACGCCGAAGTACGTTTTCGCGGGCATCAGCGACTTCGCGCTGAACCCGCCTGAAATCATCACGGGCGACACGTACGAAGACGGGCGCGGCGTTCGTGGCGATGTCGGCGTGCCCGTCCGTCAAGGCAGACTCTTCGATGCGGGCGGCGCAGGGCCGATCCACATCAACATCTTCAACATCAGCAAGATCAACTCGGAAGTACGCGGCGACAAACAGCCCCGCATCAAACGCCTGCACGAGTACATCGGCGAGAGCTACTTCGAATACCTTTCCAAACTGACCGATCTCGTTCTATTGATGGACGAATCACACCGATACCGAGCCTCGGCGGGTGTCAAAGCGATCAACGAACTGAAGCCGATTCTCGGTCTGGAACTCACCGCTACACCGCAGGTGGAGAGCGGCAAAGGCGTCATCCCGTTCAAGAACGTCGTTTACTCCTATCCGCTCGCCGAGGCACTCAAGGACGGCTTCGTCAAAGAGCCAGCCGTCGCCACCCGCGAGAACTTCGACAAGAACGCCTACGACGAAGAGGGACTGGAACGTCTGAAGCTGGAAGATGGCGTGCGTGTCCATGAGGAGGTCAAGGTTCAGCTTGACGTGTACGCTCGCGATTTCTCGGCTCGTCGCGTGAAGCCGTTCATGCTCGTCGTCGCCAAGGACACCGATCATGCGAACGCGCTGGTCAAGCTGATGGAGGACGAAGCGTTCTTCAACGGCCAGTACAAGGGCAAGGTCATCACCGTCCACTCGCAGACCAAGGGCGAGGAGAAGGACGACATCGTGCAGCAGTTGCTCACGGTGGAAGACCCGAACAACCCCGTCGAGATCGTCGTCCACGTCAACATGCTCAAAGAAGGCTGGGACGTGACGAACCTGTACACGATTGTCCCTCTACGCACGGCCAACTCGCGAACGCTGGTTGAACAGTCCATCGGGCGCGGTCTGCGCTTGCCGTACGGCAAGCGGACGGGTGTCGCAGCCGTTGATCGCCTGACCATCATCTCGCACGACAAGTTTCAGGAGATCATCGACCACGCCAACGACCCGAACTCGATCATCCGCAAAGGGATCGTCATCGGGCGCGACATCCCCGACATCAAGTCGAAAGTCGTGGTCATCGAGTCCAACATCGCGCAGCAGCTTGGCATCGCGTCTGTTGGTGTCGATGTCGCAGGCACGGACAAGAAGCAGCCGACGCTGTTCGCCAAGCCCGAGGAGCAAAAGGCGGCGCAGCTGACGTATCAGGTACTCAAGCAGTTCGAGAAGCTGCCGACATCGGCTGATCTAAAGAAGCCTGAAGTCCAGGCGAAGATCGTCGAGCAGGTGAAGGCTGCGATGGCGGCGCAAGGCGGATCGCAGGCCGAGTTCGAGCAGTTCAAGGAGAACGTCGATCTCGCAAAGGTCGTCGCCAAGACGGTGGACCTCCACATCGACATGTCCATCGACATCCCACGCATCGTCGTTGTGCCGACTGGCGAGGTGACGAGCGGCTTCAAGGACTTCGACCTCGACGTATCGAGCATCAACCTCCGCCCGATCAAGCAGCGAGTCCTCATCCAGAATCTCGGCGACGGCCAACGGCACACGCTCGAAAGCGGTGCTTCCATTGCCGTCGAAGAGAAGCTGGAAGATTACATCGTTCGTGGGCTGATCGACTTTCCCGACATCAACTACGACGAGCATGCCGAGTTGCTCTACAAGCTCGCTGGACAGGCGGTCGCGAAGCTCAAGAGCTACATGTCCGACCCAGACGACGTGCTGAACGTGCTGCTGGTCCATCAGCGGCTTCTGGTCCAGACGATCTACGGCCAGATGGAAAAGCACTACGTCGAGAAGGCAACGGCGTACGAGGTTCACGTCAGCAAAGGGTTCACGACCATGCGTCCCGTGAACTGCACCAGCGCGGATGAAGACATCCGCGACTTCCGAACGCCCGTGGACCAGAAGAAGAACATCCGCGCGATGCTTTTCGGCGGCTTCAAGAAGTGTCTCTATCAGGTCCAGAAGTTCGACTCGGATACCGAGCGGAGGTTCGCGTCGATCTTGGAGAGGGACTCGTCGGTCCAAAAATGGTGCAAGCCGCCGCGCGATGCGCTGAAGATCGACTACTCGAAGAACGACAGCTACGAACCCGATTTCGTGGTCGAGACGGAGACAGGCAAGTTCGTCTGCGAAACGAAATCAGTGGATGAGATGCAGAGCGATGAAGTGAAGGCGAAAGCCCGTGCTGCCGCCATCTGGTGCGCCAACGCGACCACGCATGGCGGCGGAAAGCCGTGGAAGTACCTGCTGGTGCCGCACGACAAGGTGGACGACTCGAAGTCCCTCGCAGGGCTGGCAGCAACGTACGAGGTGAAGGCAGAATGAGCGTGACCCAGGACTCCTTCATCAGCGTCTTGGACGTTGCCCCCGAAGCAAACGCTGCGGATAGTCCTCGCGTCAGAGCGGTCTACCGCAAGGTCGCTGCCGATTGCCTTTCCGCCGACGACGTGGATGCGACGTGGGATCGAGTCGATCAGACGATGACCGCCGAGCTTCGTCGGACGGATGAGCAACTGCGCTCGCAGTGGCGAGCGTCGAGGCGGTATGGCGACCAGGCGGCGCGTTTGAACGCCCAGCGGCGACTGGCCGAGCTTGCCGAGCGTCGGCGCAGCCAGCGCGACCTATACGAAGAGGCGATGACGCACGTCGGCCTGCTTCGCGGCAAGCACATTGAACTGCTGGAATGGGCGATGAAGTCGAACCGCCAAGGGTGGCGGCTCAGTGAGCAACCCGATTCGGATGAGACGCTGTGCCAATCGTTCGTGATCGTTCTTGAAGACGGGGAAGAAGTCATTCCCTATCGCAAGCGACCGCGCGGCCAATCCTACGCGGCGTTCTTCGTATCGAATAGCGGCAACAAGCGGCAGGATGCCATCGACGTATTCACCGAGTCCGAGCTACGCCGTCTGGTCATCGGGCTGGGGTATCGCGCCTATTGCCGAAACCGCGAAGGCACGCGGGCGGGACTTTACACGGCGCAATCGCCGAATCGCGTTCGCTTTCTTGAGAGCCAATGAAGCCGACAAGTACAACCTCCGACGACTGGAAGCCCGCTCTCGCTGCTGCGGCGCGGACGAGTACCGTCATCGGCTGGGAGAAGATCGAGCATCGCCAGCACGCGTTGCTAGTCATCACCGCAATCAAGGCGTTCGGCGAGGACCAACGCGCCAGCTTCTACATCGAGCAGCGGACGGGTCTAGGCAACGTCCCTCGACCCGATCTGATCCTCCTCCACCCCGATGTCGGCGTGCTCGTCGTCGAGAACAAGGGCTTAGGCCTTTCTGACATTCATTCCGTCGAGGGAACAACGCTCTCTCTCATGCGGGATGGGCGTTTCAAGCGTGAAGACCCGTTCCATCAGTCAGAGAAGGTATCGTTCCGCCTGCGTGATCTGGCGGCGAAGCGATGCAATTTGGGCGAGGCGTTGTTTCTGCATACGGCGGCGTTGCCGAGGCTGTCACGAGCGGAGTTCGAGAAGAAGTTCGGCGTCCATTGGCCGATGGAGACGCTGTTCTCCGATGCGTGCCTGTCGCCTGTCGAGTTCCGCGCTCAGGTACTCGGCTTTTCGGAAGCAAAGCAGCGTGACGCGAAGCGGAAGTCCAAACTCTCCAAGCGCGCGAACGATGCCGTCCGCATGGTTCTCGACGGCAAGAGCTTCCTCCACAGTCCACGCACGGTTTACGTCGAGAACGCGAGTCCCGATCTTCTGGGAGTTCAGATTCAGGAACTCGAACTCGGCCTGAAGAGTCCAACCGAGCAGCAACGCGAGCATGGCCGAGCGGACATGCGGGGCCAGCATCGCCTGTTCCGTGGCGTTGCGGGTAGCGGCAAGTCGATCCTGCTGGCCCTGAGCGCGGCCCAGACGGTCGCACGGTTCGCCACGGAAACAGGCGATCTGTTCAACGCCCAGGCGAGCAAGAAGCGGGTGCTGGTCGCCTGCTTCAATCGCACCCTCGTCCATTACCTGCGGCAGCGCATCGATGATCGGTACGGACGGCTGACATGGGACAAGCCATCCGATGAGATGCTGACTGTCATGCACTTTGAGCGGCTTGTGAAGACGCTCGAAAACCGTGACCAACGACTGGCAACGGGTCTGACCTTCAAGGAGAAGGAGGAAAGGGCCAAGCTGCTCATCCAGAAGTTCGATGCGCTTGATGAGAAGTCACGAGATGCGCTGAGCTTCGATGCCGTTTACTTGGACGAGGCGCAGGACATCCTTCCCGAAGAGATTTCGCTCTTGCTGCGATTGGCCCGTAAGGACGACAAGGGCCAACAGACGTTCATCGTCTTCTACGACAACGCGCAGAACATCTACGGCGTCACGCAGCCTGTCTGGGAGAAGCTCGGTGTCAACATCTTGGGCGGTCGAACGGTGTTCCTCGATCAATGCCTTCGGAACACCACCGAGACGCTCTCGCTCGCGTTCAACGTTCTCGTCGGCGCGTACGCGCCTGAGGGCGAGCGGGTGACGACCCGCAAGTTCGCCGACGTGGCGAGCCTGCGTCAACGCGGCCTGATCGAGGAAGCGGACGGTCGCTTCGACGTGCGATTCGCTCCGCGCAAGGGGCCATTGCCGTTCGTCCGTTGCTATCCGTCTCGGCGCGCCGAAGTTCAAGGCGTTGCCGACGAGATTCGTCGGCTCGTTCAAGAGCAAAGAGTCGTGCCAAGCGACATCTTGGTGCTGTACAAGACTCACTACGCCTACAAGGATGATCTGATCCCCGCGTTGGAGAGCGCGGTCGGAAAGGGCCATCTTGTTCGTCAGGTCCGCAGCGATGATCTCGACAGCAAGTCGAGGCCGTTGATCGAGGACGGGACGCTAACAGTCAGCACCATCGCCAGTGCCAAAGGCTACGACGCGCCCGTCGTCTTTCTTCTTGGCGTGGACGACCTCGCAACGGACACCAAGGGTCGCGCGAGCTTTTACGTCGGAGCGACCCGCGCGAAGCTGTCTCTGACCATCACAGGCATGGTCCGCGAGAAGCCGACGCTGCTCGACGAGATCGCCAGGACGGCGACCGCTCTCGGCCCAGCGGATCGAGTCGTCTGGTACACGCCGAGTCAGCGACAGGCGCGGACGACGCCGCCACCGCTTCCGTCAAAGATCGCGCCGCCTCCTACGACTGCGCTGACGTTCACCTGCCGTCATTGCGGTAGCGGCAAGCTCCACGCTCAACACGGCAAGTTCGGGTACTACTTCGTCTGCATCGATTGTGCAAAGAACACGCCGATTCAGACTGCGTGCCCGACGTGCAAGAAGCGCGAGCGGATTCGAAAAGACCAGCTTCGGTTCTTCGGGGAATGCGAAGCCTGCAAATCGTCGCGCGTTGTCCACACGAACACGCGGCTCAACGAGATTGGCAACTAGGAGATCGGTCAATGAAAGCCACGGAAACAAAGCTGCTCGATTTCCTCAAAGGACCAAAGCAGTTCATCATTCCGATCTACCAGCGCACCTATAGCTGGACGTTGACGCAGTGCGAACAGCTTTGGCGTGACATTGAGCGCGCCGCAACAGACAGCAGCGTCTCTGGCCATTTCATCGGCTCGGTCGTCTACATCCAGAAGGGGCTTTACCAAATCGCTTCGGTCCCCCAACTGCTGGTCATCGACGGGCAGCAACGCCTCACCACGGTGTCGCTGATCTTGACCGCGCTCGGTCAGTCGCTCCAAAAAGAAGGTGAACAGTCCGAAATAACACAGAAAAAGCTGACGAACTACTTCCTCGCCAATGCCGAAGAGGATGGCGATCTCCGCTACAAGCTGCTCCTTACCCAATCTGATCGCCCGACGTTGATGCGGATCGTCGATGGCAAGGAGGCTCCAGAAAAGCCGTCGAAGCGAGTCACTGAAAACTTTGAGTTCTTCAAGGGGAAGATTGCTGCGTCGAAGCTCGATCTGAACACCTTGTACAAGGGAGTCGGAAAGCTGGTGATCGTGGACATCTCACTGGATCGCGAGCATGACAATCCGCAACTCATCTTCGAAAGCCTGAACTCGACGGGCTTGGAACTCAGCCAGGCTGATCTGATCCGCAATTACGTCTTGATGGGACTTGAGCACAAGCAGCAGGAAGCGTTGTACTCGGATCATTGGTTCCCGATGGAGCAGAGTTTCGGCCAAGCGGAGTACGCGGCGCAGTTTGATCGATTCATGCGCGACTACCTGACGCTCAAGGTTGGTCGCATCCCGAACATTCGCGAGGTGTACGGTGAGTTCAAGACGTATGCGAAAACTCAGGGGAGTGGCGATGACGCGATACTCGCGACAGTGGCAGACATTCACCGCTATTCAAAACACTTCGTCCGAATAGCGTTGGAGCGGGAAGCAGACAAGGAGCTTCGTCAGGCGATTGCGGACATCAACACGCTTCGTGTTGATGTCGCCTATCCGTTCCTGCTGGAGGTGTACGATGACCACGCGAAGGGACTGCTCACCACCGACGAGCTACTCCAAATCCTCCGCACGATTGAGAGCTACGTGTTTCGCCGAGCCATTTGCGGCATCCCAACGAACTCCTTGAACAAGACCTTTGCGACGCTCGCGAAAGCGATCAACAAGTCGAAGTATGTCGAGAGCTTCACGGCGGCGATGCTGGCCAAAGACTCCTACCGACGATTTCCAAGCGATGACGAGTTCACCCGAGAATTGGCCGTCAAGGACGTGTACAGCTTTCGCAATCGGAACTACCTGCTTCGCAGGCTCGAAAATGTCGGTCGCAAGGAGCGTGTCGTCGTCGAGGAATACACGGTTGAGCACATCTTGCCGCAGAACGAGGAATTGCCTGCTGCGTGGAAAGCTGCCCTCGGCGAAAACTGGAAGGAAGTGCACGCCCGCCACCTGCACACTCTCGGGAACCTCACGCTGACTGGGTACAACTCCGAGTACAGCGACAGACCGTTCGCTGAGAAGCGAGACATGAAAGGCGGCTTCAAGGAGAGTCCCATCCGCTTGAATGAGGGGCTAGGAGTACTGGCCGAGTGGACGGAGCAGGAGATCGTCAAGCGAGGTGAACGGCTGGCCAAGCTGGCTGCGCAGGTGTGGAAGATTCCGTTACTCCCTTCAGAGGTGCTAGACCAATACCGTAAGAGCGCGAAAGACGAGTCGGATGATCACGTCTACACGCTTGCTGACCATCCGAAGCTCAAGGGCGACATGCTCGACCTGTTCATTCTGTTCCGAGAACGCGTGATGGCATTCGGACCTGACATGAAGGAACACATTCTCAAGCTCTATGTCGCCTTCAAGAGCACGACGAACGTCGTAGATGTTGTGCCGAGGAAGCGAAAGTTGCGGCTTGCCGTCAACATGGATTTCAAGGACATCCACGATCCCAAGGGGCTATGCGTCGATGTCACGGGCAAAGGCCAATGGGGCAACGGCAATGTTCAAGTCCGCTTGCAGGACGCGACCGAATTGGACGACGTGCTTTACGTCGTCCGACAGGCGTATGACCGACAGCACGCCGCTGAGAAGACTCAAAAGTAGCGCATTTGACGCGCCAGTTCCGACCAGCCTCCGCGTGGCACGCGTTCGCGGCCCACTTTGACTCGTCGCTTGCGCGTGGGGTCGTGTTAGTTGGCTGGCGAAGGCAGATGCGGAGAACTTCGCGGCGGTGTTGGCGAAGGCAGTGAAATACGAAGCGAGGAACTGAAGGAGAGAGTCATGGGAAAGAAGGCGGCAATAGTCTCGACGCCGTGGCAGTACACGCTGGACACAAGGCGCAAATTCAATCTGCTGCGAGTGCGAAATCTCGTCCAAGCATCAGATGACAAAGGATTGAGTGACAATCTTCGAAAAGACATCCTCCGAGCGGCTGTCGTCTTGCTTCATGCGACCGTTGAAGACGTGATGCGTTCAGTATCGCGTGAACTGCTGCCACATGCTGACGCAAACGTCCTTGCCCAGATACCGTGCGCCGTGGAAGTTGGTGGCAGTCCAATCCCGAAGTTTACGCTTGCGCAGATACGCGACAAAGTTGTCGGAGGTGTGGAAAGGTACGTCAAAGCGCGAGTCAAATCGCATTTAGACAGGACGAGCTACAACAATCGCGCCGACTTGGAGAATGCCTGCAAGCTAATACCACTTGACGCTGAAACTGCGGGAAGGCTGATACATGCGATTGAACCGATGATGAAGCGTCGGCATGAGATAGTTCACCGCTCCGACCGCGAGGACATGGCAGAACACTTCGGGAAGCAAAAACACATCTCAAAAAAGACGGTCGAGACTTGGGTGGCATCAGTGCAAGACTTTCTCGAAGCTGTCATGCACGAGGTAAGCCATCCACCGAAAAAGGCCAAGTCGTAAGTGTTCCCTCGCACGTCCAGGCGTCGATAGTGCTGGATGCCAAAGCAGCAGCTAACAAAAAAACAACTCGACGACGTTGACGCGGCCTTGCCGTTCTTCGGGTACTACTCAAACCGCGAAGAGTTTGTAGTCGCTCTGAATCGTCCGCGTTGGAGTGTCGCTCATCGGACTCGGAATGCCCGAGCCAGTTCCGCCCAGCCTCCGTGCGGCCCATGCTCCCGTCCCTCTTTGACCCTCCGCATCCGCTCTGGGTCGTGGTAGTTGACGGCCTTTTTGATAAATCCCTTCAGCCGCTCCATCGCGGCCTCGATCTCTGCCTGCTCGTCTCTCTCATTGCGCATGGTGTCCCCCAGAAGTTGACGTGTATCGGTACACTGGGCTTCTTCTGCCGCTGGCGTGCCGCCTCCTTCTTCGATGGTCGGTGAACGGAAGCGATAGCAGATGAGCTTGAAGGAGGAGTCGTGGATGCATTCGAATCGCTGATGTCCATGCTTTTGCGGCACAACGGGTACTGGACGATTCCGAGCCTAAAGGTGGAAATCTCGAAAGCCGAGAAGCGCGAGATAGGCAGGTCAAGCTCACCGCGCTGGGAGATCGATCTTGTCGCCTACCAAGGCTCGACGAACGAGATACTTGCCGTCGAGTGCAAATCGTTTCTCGACTCTCGTGGGGTCGTCTTTCAGGATGGGCAGTTCGACCCGCCAAAGCGGTACAAGATGTTCACTGACCCAACGCTGCGAGGCGTTGTCTTGAAACGGTTGGCAACCCAGCTTGTCGAGACAGGTGCTTGCGCGAAGAACCCGAAGGTCACGCTCTGCATGGCAATCGGCAAGACCGCAAGCTGCACAGATCGCGCCGCGCTTAGCAAACACTTTGATGCGATGGGCTGGCGGCTGTTCGACGACAACTGGATCAGAACTCGGCTCGCGACCGCATCCGAACGCGGATACGAAAACGACGTGGCGTTCGTCGTCTCAAAGCTGCTGCTGCGGAAGAGGTCTACCGACAAGGAATGACTTGGTGCGGGAGAAGGTCACGCGGATGATCTCTGCATGAGCAAGCGCGATCACAAGACCTACTACAAGGTGTTTGCACTTCGAGACGGCACGGTCACTTCTGTCTTGGAGACAAGAAAGCCGTCAAAGCGAACGCTGGGGCGTGAGCCAAAGATTGATGAAGACGGAGTGTTCCTCGAATACCCGACAGATGCGATCACTTTCGAGGAACATACGGATGCTCAGCGAATCCAGAAACACATCACGATTGCGACTGCGATAAACGTGAAGCGAGCGGTGCGGAAGCTGGTGTTGCCTCCGCTGGCCGCGATCACCGAAGAACTGTCCGCAATCCGTCGTCAACTGGATCGCATCGAGCGAAAGCTAGATGAGCACGGCAGGATTGCGTGATGCAAATCGTGTTGGCGGCGTCTGGATCGCGCGGGACACGTCATGAAGAGTGCCAACCGCGCACTCGAATGGTCAGTTCGCAGCCGTGGCAGCGTCCAGCTGCGCAGGCAGGTACGCGATCATGCCCATGACTTCTGCGATAGACGGGACGCGCCGCCGAACGCGGCATCGAACGAGCAGCGGGCACTGTCGCTGACGGATCAGGTCAAGCTCTTCCCCCGTGAGGGGGACTGCTTGAGCATCTCGTTGAAGGTCTGATCCGCCTGCAGCGACAACCAGATCGACATGCGCGAGTTTGTGCCGCCAGTACGTTGTGACGATTGCCGCCGTGCCCGCTTGCTGCCAGACCGAAAGAAGCCTTGCGTCGTCTGGGATGCGGAAGGCGAACGGCTGATCGTCGCAGCGACGAACGATGTCGGCCAGAACTTCGACGCTCGCCGCGAGCGGCAGGCTGTCGGCGGGCGTGGCCAGGAGCATTTGATGGCCGTCCGTCAGGGCCGAGAGATCGCGGCTAGTCAGATCGAAAGAGAAGACGTTGATGTCTTGGATCACAATCGCGTCGTGATACGATCTACCCGATTCGCCGTCCACGAACCGCCTTTAATGCTGCCTTTAATTATGTTTTCGACCGCGTTTTTAGCTCAAAATCGCCGTTCTTTTGGGTTCGATTCCCCGTCGCTCCACTTACATCAACCGCCGCCCGCATTTTCCTGC
This sequence comes from Phycisphaerales bacterium UBA2421, assembly GCA_002343075.1. Taxonomy (GTDB): domain Bacteria; phylum Planctomycetota; class Phycisphaerae; order Tepidisphaerales; family Tepidisphaeraceae; genus UBA2421. The sequence goes on from DDRH01000051.1 coordinate 54,488, forward strand.
GTGCGGCGGCTTTCGTTTAACCGGCGATCTTCAGATGTCTTTTTCATCAGCGCGTGCCCTGCCCGGTCATTTTACCTTGTCGAGCAGCAGAAACCGGTTTGGCTGCAGTTCGTCGGTGATGTCGTCAAAGTTGGTGGCGGTGCGTTTGTCGTTGTTGACATGATCGATCCAGAGATTCACGGGGCGCATGACGGCCAGGCGGTCGTCGTGCTTGATGATGAGCTGCGCCTGAATCTTCGAGCGGTCGATCTTGTACCAGGCGGTGTTGCTCGCTTCCCACTTGGTTTCGCGGTTCCACTGGTCGCTGTGAAAGCAGACCTTGAGCACTTGCGCATCGGGCTGCACCGACTTCCATCGCTCGATGGCCATCGCTTCCATCGCGGCGCGGTCGCTGCCGGTGTAGCGGTCGGGGGGAAGCGTGTTGGCGGTGATGATGCCTTCGCTTAGTTGCGCCTGCTGGTTTTTCAGGTCGGCACGGAGCGCGGCGAGCTTTTCCATGTACGGCCTGGCGGCGGCAGGATCGACTGCGTTGTAGAGATTTACCTTCTCCTCAACATAGCCGAGTTGCTGCGGAATGCCGCCGTTGAAAAAGGCGGGCTTCTGCTCGGCAACGGCGGTGGCGGCCATGTCATTCACCTGCTTGATGTCGCCGTCGATCATCGCGGGCGCTGATTGAAGCCACTGGCCAACCTGCTGGGCGAACGCCTGATAGCGCGAATCAAAATTGACGGCCGAGCCGGCGATTTGCCTGCCCGGTTCGGTATCCTGCTTGAGGAAGTCGGCGTACTTTTCCATGATGCGATTGCGCTCGCCGCGGGCGGCGTCGGCGGTGTTGACGATCTCGACTGCCGCCGGGCGGTTGGATTGAATGAGATCGCCGTTAAACATCTGCGCCAGGCCCGCAAGGCGCTCGCGGTCGGCGGCGAAATCGGGGTAGCTGTTGACGTCGATGAGCTTTTGCAGCTGCGCGTGAACCGGGCCGAGCGCCGCGTCGGCGGCATTGATGCGCGCGACGAGGGAGTTGTATTGCTCAGCCGCTTCGGCGACGCCACGCCCATCGGCGGGGAGCTTGGCGAGGGCGTCATTGGCAAAGCCGAGTTTGCGCTGGGCTTCTGCGATGGTGGAAACGCCGCTGTTGATCTTGCGATGGTCGAGTGCATTCTTGTCGGCGGTGGTGTTGGCTTGCTCGACGAGCTGATCGAGCGCGTTGGCGTAGCCGTCGACTTGATTGAGGTTGAACTTCGCGCCCTTGAGGACATCTTCCTGCCGGTAATCAAGCTTGGCCCCGCCGGCACCTGCGGCGGCGGCGGGCTTGGCGGGTTTACCGGGTTGCTGTGCGGGCGCTTCCTGTTTTGCGGGGGCGTCGGGCTGGGATTGCCCGGTCAGACGCGCTTCGAGCGCCTTGGCATCGGCCAGCGTCGCATCGAAGCGGGCGCGCAGCTCTTTCACAGCGGGATCGTCACCGGGAAGCTCTGCAAAGCGCGATTCGAGCGTGGGCACAGGCTGCATGGCGCTTTGCAGCCGCGACATGGCGAGCTTGCCCCTGGAACCGGCGGGCACGCCTTCGCCGGGGCCGGCGGTGTCGAGGGCCAGCTTCATGCCGGCTTCAAACTTGGTCTGATAGTTGGCGGCGTCGGCAAGCACCTGCTGCTGCCGAGCGGTGAGTTCCGCCGCCCAGGAAGCACTCGCCTCACTCACAGGCAGTGCTATGAGCAGCCCCAATACCGCCGTGAGGACTGTCGATCGACCCAACCGCTGCACAACACATTGCCCCAGACATTGCCCCAGACATTGCACGAGAGATTGCACCAGATATTGCAAAAGGCCCATTCGCATCGAATCCTCTTTCCAGCCCAAGTTTGCCCCGAATTGTCATCACATCATCCGCGACGCGCGACTTGCCCGCCGCGCGAAGCAACAGTTGTTTATCTGAATGTAAGTCACCCGACAATCAAAAAGTGAGCCGGGACATAAGGAATTTTACTTTGGGCGCTTTTTGCCGGCTTCGCCGCTCACGCCGAAAATGTGAAACTGATGCGACAGCGGTTCAAAACCGTGTGCCTTGCAGACTTCGTCGCGCAAGGCCCGCAGCTTCTCGCTGTTAAACTCCACAACGCGCCCGGTTTCGACGCAGATGAGATAATCATTCTGCCGCCCGGCGGTGATCACTTCATAGTACGCCTGCTTGTTATCAAAGAAGACCTGCCGGAGGATGCCGGCATCCTGCAGATGCGCGAGCGTGCGATAGAGCGTCGCCCGGCTGGCGCGGTGGCCGGATTGTTGCAGCGCGCTGATGATCTGTTCCGGCTCAAAAAGCCCCTCACGACGGAGGACCGAATCGAGGATGACGGCGCGTTCGGGGGTGAACTTCAGCTTCTGCCCATGCAGGTAACGGCGAAAGACGGCGCACACCGGCTCATACGGCATCGCCGCACGGTGAACCGACCGGCTCGACCGGGGGATGGACGGAAGAATCTTCTGGGCCGACATTGCAATGGATTCTACCCCAGAGTTCGGCGGCGGGAAGATCTCGCGGGCGATAACGTAAGTTTAATTGGGCAATGCAGTTATGCGATTCTGGGAGTGTCTGGGTGCGCGGTAGCTGGACGAGCCAGCCGGGCCGGGTGAGGGAGGTGGGACGGTCGATGCGTCTTTCTGACGATTGATTTCGGTTCTTCACTAACGACGGCGGTGGGAGTTGGGTCTAAGATAAGGTGGGCTGTGGTGATGAACTGCTGCGGCCGGACCATGAAAGGGAGCATGCGGAAATGAATATGAAATCTTTACTGCTGGCGAGCTTCTGCGCCGCGACCTGCGCCGCTGTAACCGTGCGCGCGGAACCGGCGCAGGCGGCACCGACCGACGCGCGCGGCGCGCCGGCGGAGGCGGGTTTCGTGCCCTTCGAGTTTGCCAGCCCTTATGGTTACAGCCCGTTTACGCGCGATGCGCGCGAATACTTCGGCCAGGCACCTCTCGACTGGCCCGCGGCTGAGGTGCGCGAGTTTATGTATGCCCGGGCGCGCACGATCCTGGCGCGTTGGGAGATGATCTACGCCGGCGACCGAATCAATGAGCAGGTCGATCGGTACAAGCGGCAGTACGAGCGCTCTGATGCATTTCAGGAAGCCAAAGTCGCGGAAGATGAGGCCTGGCAGAATTTGCAGCAGGCAACGGCGTCGGTGTCGGCACGGCTGATGGACGATCCGCAGTATGCGACGAACGTCGCCCTGGCAGCCGACTTGCGCACGCGGATTGATGATCGCGCCTATGAAGACCCCAGTCTGCTCGCCGGCAAATATGTTGCGTCGTCGCAGTTTGATCTGGCGCTCGCCCGGCTTGGTTATGCCAGACGCGCCTCAGCGCTGCGCGCCGAAGCGATGGCGGGTGATCCCACCGTGGTCGAAGCGCGCGCGAGGTTGCAACTCGCAGCGGCCAAGCGCGCTTCGCTCCAGAAAGAGTTTGAGAACAAGCTGAAGGACGATCCAAGGCTCCTTCAGCTTCGTCTCGACCAGGAAAAGGCGCAGGCCTTCCACTCCGCGGCGGCCGCATACGAGCAAAGCGCCCGCTTCACCCGGAAACAGGCATGGAAGTATGCGAGGTTTCTGCATCGCAATGATTCCTATCCCTACTATGGCTCACCCTATGCCGGCGGCGGTTATCTGCGGCCGTATGACATCGATTACGGCATCCGGCCCGTCGCGGGAACTTACGGATTCAAGCGACGTGAATGATCAACCGCGCGATTGATCAGATGATTGATCAGACCATCGCCTAATCAGACGCATAATCAGACCTTCGCCACGTGCATCGGCACTCGCCTGCCAAAGAGTGTGAGGTTGCGCGCGTCGACGATCTCCACATTAAGCAGCTCTCCTTTGAGTGAACGCTCGCCGTCGAAACAGACGACCTGATCGCCGCGCGTGCGACCGATGAGCTGTGTCAGAGAAACCGCCTCCCCGGCGGGGAGACCCTGCCGCGCCTCCCACCCGAGCGTCACCTTGGCGGGGGGATACGCGCGCTTGCTCACGAGCTTGCTCTCGCCTTCCACCATCACCTCGACTGTCTTTCCGATCATCAGCCGGTTGTTCGACGCACACACCTCGCCCTGCAACGCAAGAAGCTGATTGTTGCGCGACCGCTTGACGGCATCGGGCACATCGTCTTCAAAACGGTCGATCGCCACTGTTCCCGGTCGGGGGGAATACTTGAAGATGAAGCTGTTCTTGAAGCGACAATGACGCACCAGTTCCATGGTGGAGGCGAAATCGTCGTCGGTCTCGGTGGGGAAGCCGACAATAAAATCGCTGGCAAGGCTGATGTCAGGCATCATCGCACGCGCCCGATCAACAAAATCAGTGTATTGCTCGGCGGTGTAGCCGCGGTTCATCGCCTTTAAGATCCGATCGCTGCCGCTTTGCGCGGGAACATGCAGGTAGCGGCAGATCCGCGGGCAGTCGCGCATCGCCTGAAGCGCAAGATCAGTGAAATCTCGCGGAAAGCTCGTGACAAAACGCAGTCGGGGAAGATCAGGCACGCTTTCGTGAATGAGGTAAAGAAGATCCGCAAAAGTCGTCTTCCGCCCGCCGCCGTGGTCGAAAATGTAGTGGTTGATCGTCTGCCCGAGAAGCGTCACTTCCAGTGCGCCGGCACCAACAAGCATCTTCACTTCTTCAACGATATTGCCCGGCGGGCGGTGCACTTCCGGGCCGCGCGTGAAGGGGACAACGCAGTAGGTGCAAAACTTGTTGCAACCCCGGGTGATGCGCACATACGCCTGCCGCATGTTGTCGCTTGGTGAGACGGTGCGCGCGAGGTCGAGAGACTCAAGATTGTCCTCCTTCGCCGTCTCATAGGTGCTGCTGCGCCGCGTAGTTGAACCCATGAGCGCCACCTGCCGCGGGCTGCCGACCGTGGCTGACCCTGCACCGCCTTCGCTGGGCGCGACGCTCGTGGTGCATGCGTTGTGCACCATGCGTGGCAACTGATCGAGCTCGCCCGGGCCGCACAGGATATCGATATGCGGAAACCGCGTGAAGATCGACTCGCCCTCCCGCTCGGCCATGCATCCGATGACGCCAATCACCATGTCTGGCCGATCGGCCTTGGCCTCGCGCAACTCACCCAGCCGGCTCCACACTTTCTGCTCGGCGTGTTCGCGAACACTGCAGGTATTAAAGATCACCACATCGGCGGCGGCGCGGTCGGCGACTGCTTCGTAGCCCTGCGCGCGAAGCTGGCTCATCACCAGCTCGCTGTCGAGCACGTTCATCTGGCAGCCGAACGTTTCTAAGTACAACTTGCGGGTCATGTCTGATGTCGCAGTCAATTCCAGGGTTATCTCGTGTTGAAGCGAAAGCCGGTTAAGATAGCATCTTCGAGGGAAAGGAACCACCCGGGCATGTCTTCAACGTTTACAGAAGCACAAATCGCGGCTTTACGACCCCTCGCGGCGATGTTTCCCACGTCCGACCTGGCGATGGCCGAGATATCCGTGCTGACCGCCATGCAACGACTGCTGGCCCAGACGATCCATGTCATATCCGACGTCCACGGCGAGAATGCCAAGCTGAGGCACGTCGTCAACAATGCCAGTGGGAGCCTCCGGCCCATGGTAGACAAGCTTTTTGCCAGCAAACTCGCGGAGGCCGAACGCCATGAGTTGCTCTGTATCGTCTACTACCCCGCCGAGACGATGCGCCGGCTGCGTACGGAATGGAAAACCGTGCAAGATCGCGTGAAATGGGTGAGCAAGACGCTTCGGCTGCAGTTTCAGATCGTACGAGAGTTTGCCAAGACGTTTCGCCGCAAGCATGTGATGCGGCTGCTGCCGACGGAATACCATGAACTGCTCGAAGCGCTCGTCAGCGAGTCGATGATCAACCGTGGCATTGGTTATGTTGACGCAATGGTGGAAGCGCGGTCGGAGTTTGATCGTGATCTGCCGATCATTCGCGCGTTCTCGCGGCTCATTCGCAATCTTGCCGTGGGTGAACTGATTGTCGCCGGCGATCTTGGCGACCGCGGCCCCCGGATTGACCGCGTGATTGATTTTCTTATGCAGCAGCCGCACACCACGTTGCTCTGGGGCAATCACGATCTTGTCTGGATGGGCGCAAGCCTTGGCCACGACGCGATGATCGCGACCGTTCTCCGGTTCAGCATTCGGTATGCCCGAATTGCTCAACTCGAAGCCGGATATGGGATCAGCCTCGAACCACTCGAACGGCTGGCGCGCGACATGTATAAGGACGACCCGGCGGAGCGATTTAAGGTAAAGGTCGAACATGCATACGACCCCCTGCTGCTCGCTCGCATGCAGAAGGCCATGGCGGTGCTGCAATTCAAGACCGAGGGCCAGCTCATCAACCGGCACCCCGAGTGGGGAATCGACGATCGCAACCTCCTGCACAAGATCAACCTGCCCGCGGGGACAGTTGAGATTGGCGGTAAATCGCACGAACTGCTCGACAAGCACTTTCCCACGCTCGACCCGAAGAACCCCTATCAGTTGAACAAAGCCGAACAACGGTGCATGGCCGAGCTTCAGTCGCTGTTTCTCGGCAGCACCCGGCTCTGGCAGCACATGCGGTGGGTAGCGCAGCATGGTGCGATGTGGAAGAAGCGCGACGAGGTCCTGATTTTCCACGCGTGCGTCGCGGTCGACAAAACAGGCAATCCCCTCCCGCTGTCGATCGATGGCAGGGAAGTTTCGGGGCGCGCGATGATGGATGCCTTCGACGAGATCATCCGGAGGAGCTTTCGCGCCGGACAGGACGCCTCGGCGAGCGATCTCGACTGGCTTTGGTATCTCTGGGCCGGCCCGCGTTCGCCGCTGTTTGGCAAGGACAAGATGACGACATTCGAGACCGCATTTGTCGCCGACAAACAGACGCACGAGGAGCACAAAAACGCCTACTTCAAGCTGATTCATGACGCCGAATTCGTTAAACGAATCTGCGCCGATTTTGGAATGGGTGATAACGTGTTGCTCGTCAACGGACATGTACCCGTGAAGGTTGATAAAGGCGAAAAGCCCCTGAAAGACGGCGGGAATGCTGTGACCATCGACGGTGCATTCAGCGAAGCCTACGGCGACCGTGGATACACCCTTATCATCGAGCCGGGTGGGATCGACATCGCCGAACTTCACCATTTCGATTCGGTGGAGCAGTTCATCAAAGGCGGTGCCGACATCGTGCCGAAGATCGTCGGAATTCGGAAAAACAAGAAGCCCCGAACGCTGGGCGAGACCGACAAAGGCGTTGCCTTCCGCGGGCAGATCGCCCAGTTGAAGCAGCTCATCGTGGCCTATCGCGCGGGATACCTGATGGAAATGTAATCGACTCTCGCCAACTGAATTCGCTCGACGAGCGTTGTCGCCTACAATCACGCCGTGGTTCGTAACCCAATCCAACAACTTCCCCCCGCGCTGATCAATCGCATCGCCGCTGGCGAGGTGATTGAGCGGCCAGCGAGTGTGGTGAAAGAGTTGATCGAGAACGCCGTCGATGCGGGCGCGACTGAGATAACCGTCGAGGTGGAAGACGGCGGGCGCGAGCTGATCCGCGTCATCGACAACGGCTGCGGCATTCCGCCGGGTGAGCTGCTGCTTGCTTTTGCTTCGCATGCCACGAGCAAGCTCGCGTGCGACGAAGATCTCTTTCGAATCGGCACCATGGGCTTCCGCGGTGAAGCGCTGGCGAGCATCGGCTCGGTCAGCCACGCGCGTATTTTCTCGCGCACCCACGAACCCAACGCCATTGCCTGGGAAGTGCTCAATCGCGGCTCGACTATCTCCGCGCCGCAGGCCGCGGCGGGTAATGTCGGAACGACGATCGAGATTCGCAATCTTTTCTTTAACGTCCCGGCGCGGCGAAAGTTTTTGAAAGGCACGCAGACCGAATACGGATACATTTCCGAACAGTTGCTTCGGACCGCGCTGCCGATGTGCGAGATCGCGTTCAAGCTGTTTCATAATGGTCGTCTATCCCTCGATCTACCTGCCACGACGCCCGAACGACGATGGCTGGCCGCATGGCCCTCCGACTTCCACGAACAGCGACTGCCCATCGACAGCGGCGATGCGGAGATTCGGCTGCGCGGAGTGATCGGTCTTCCAGAACTCGCGAGGCCCACGGCAAAGTATCAGCATTTTTTCCTCAATAATCGGCCAATTCGCGACAAGTTCATCCAACACGCGCTGCGCGAAAGCTATCGCGGGCTGACCGAGCCGGGACGTCACCCTGCCGCGATTCTGCTCGTCACCATTCCGCCGCAGGATGTGGATGTGAACGTCCATCCCACCAAGGCAGAGGTGCGATTCAAAGACAGCGGACGCATTCACGGCCTGGTGATGAGCACCGTCCGCGAGCGGCTACTCGGCAGCGACCTCACACCACGCGCCATTCCCAACGCCCGACCGCAAGCCGACGACACGCAACGCAATACCATGCAGCAACGGCTCGCCGACTTTTTTCGCGCGCCCGCCCCCGCTGTCAGCCAGCCGCTCTTGCCGATGCCGGCTGGCCTGTCGCCCGTCGTGATGCGACAGCCCCCAGCACCGACTGCGGCGTTTTCATTATCTACCCCGGCCGCGTCCGGGGAACTAACGGATGCCCACGTCGCCGAGCGTGAAGCTGCGCCATTCGCCGCCCCGCTGTCGCAAACCACTCCAATCCAGTCCCCCGCCGACGCGCCCCTAGGAGACGCGTTTCCAGTTGAGCCGCAGCCGGCATCCCCATTCGCGCATTTACCCACGATGTCTAGCGGCGGGAAGGCGCTTCAGCTTCACAACAGCTATCTCATCGCTCAGACCGATGATGGCTTGGTCATCATCGATCAGCACGCTTTGCACGAGCGCGTCATTTTTGAAGAGCTGCTCACCCGCATTGCGCGCGGCCCGCTTGAAAGCCAGCGGCTGCTTATTCCCATTACTCTGTCCGCCAGCAGCAGGCAGTGCGAGTTGCTCGAACAGATTCAGCCGCTGCTCGGCAAGCTCGGCATTGAGGCCTCGGTGTGGGGGCCTGGCAGCGTGGCGGTTCAGGGGTTTCCCTCCTTTCTTCACAGGCTCGACCCCGGCGAGTTCATTCGCGAACTGCTCGAAAAGGGTGAGCAGGAATTGCTCGACCTCACTGAAGAGCAACTTCTTCACGAGGTGCTCGACATGATGTCCTGCAAGGCCGCGGTGAAGGCTGGCGACCCACTTTCTCCCGACGAGATCTCCGCGCTGCTCGCCCGCCGCGAACTGGTGGACCGTTCGAGCAACTGCCCTCACGGCCGGCCCACCACGCTCCGCCTCTCGCTTCGCGACCTCGAAAAGCAGTTCAAGCGCACGGGGTTCTGATTCGCACCATATTTGTTCACATTTGTGAATTTCTTGCGCCTTAGCGTCAGAACGCGCCAAGGCCGCGAGCGCGGTTGCGCTCGCGGCCTGGCGATCTGAAGAAAACAGAGCAGTCCTACTTCCGACGACGGCCCAGCAGGCCCGTCGAGGCGACGGCAAGCAGGCCGGCGACGGCCGGTTCCGGCACTGCCGCGCCCCGGGCGACATCGCCCGGCGCTGTCAGGCCGAAGTTGGCCGCCAGCGCCGTGAAGTCGTCGAGCGTGATGTTGCCGTCAAAGTTGAAGTCGGCATCCGACCACCGCTGGGCCGGGTTGCCGAAGTTGGACGCGAGCACGGTGAAGTCATCAAGGTTCACCCCACCGCTGAAGTCGGCATCGCCGTCGAGGAGCAACGCCCCGACCTCGCCACGCGCAATCTGGAAATCGCTCTTGAGCGGCCCGGCGCCGTCCGGATCAACGTGCCCGATGAAGTTATCATCGGTCAGTTCGGCATAGATCGGATCGATGTCATACTGTGTCAGCACATCAGCCAGCGAGAGGCTGTACGGTGCTGTTCCGACCAAGTCATTAATGCGACGCGCGTCGATACGATCAACAACGCCGTTGTTGTCCACGTCGGCCTTCTGAATCGCCAGCGCCGCATTGCCGCCCGCGGTCAGGAATGCCGCATTGAAGCGGTCGATGGCTTCGTTCTTCTTGAGCTTGCCCAGACGGACACCATCTTCACGGCGAACCTGAGCGTCGCTCGAACCGGCATAGCCGGTGTCGGGGTTGGCGTTGACGGTGTCTACGGTTGCGCCCTTCAGAAAGAAGATGACGTCATTGCGATCGACGGCACGATAGACCGGAGCCGCATTGGTGCTGGCCGGATCGATGTTGCCCGAGCCGTTGAAGTCGGTCAACACGATCAGATCGTCACTGCTAAGGCCCAGGGCCAGATTGGCCACAGCGGCGTTACCAACGATGTTTCCCTGAGCTTCGCTGGCCGCGTAGGCCTGAGCGAGTTCTTCCACGTCGTCCAGATCGCGCACACCGTTGCCGTCCATATCACCGGCAAGGACGTTTCGCGGCGTCAGGTCGATCAGCTTGGTCGGCGCGGTAGAACTGTTGGAAACATCGGCGGCGAAGATTCGGTATCCCAACGACGCGTTATTGGTGTCACCGACAAAACCGAGCGTGCCACTGTTGATCGGATCGATCGAGGGGTCGATCCAGTTCAGCCGGCTCTTCAGATTGGCCGAGCCGGCTGGTGGATTGTTGACGACAAGAAGATCATAGAGAGATTGATCAAATCCGGCGGGCGAGTTGCTCCAGGTCTGCTTGCCGCCGTCGAAATCTTTCTCTACTTTCATCACCTGCTCTGGAATAAACCCGGCGGCAATCACCCCGTCTGCCGGGGTGACCGAGGTAGAGGGGAAGTTGCTTACCGATTGACGAATGTTGTTCAGAAATTTGCGGTGAACCCCCACGCCGGCTGTGCCGACGGGCGTCGTGAGTGCCGATCCGTCGGGTGCCTGGGTCTGATCATCCACATCGCCCCAGACGAGCTTGTTGGGGTTGCTGGCGTCTTCCGAGACGGTGCCGCGACGGTCGGCCTTGCCGTCTCCGTTGGTGTCGATGCCGATGACGGTGACTGCCTGAGCCGCCGACCACATCTGGTATCGGCCGTTGGTGACATTGAATGCTGTCGGCTGAACGAATCCGTCGTCGCCGGCTGTGTCGGATTCGCCGGCTTCCTTTTCCCATTTGATCTTAAGAACCCTCATGGGGTCGGTCCGCGAGTTGGCAGGAATGGAACCATCCAGATTCTGCAGCCCGCGGTCGCCTACGTCGCCGACGCTCAGGATGCCCAGCGCCATGCGGTTATTCACAACGGTCGGACGAACGCCCGAACCGCCGGAACTCTTGTCGCTGAACCGCATGAACGGCCCGATGCGATGTTCCTTCGGCTGCTGCGATGCCGCCAGCGAAGCATCCACGCCGAAGAGATCCTTGTTCGGGTTCATCTCATCGCCCGGACGAATGACCGCCGGCTGGCCGTTGACATCGACATCGTTGACATTTCCGGCAGCCATCGACCGGCGGTCGCGCTCTCCGCCGGCGAAAGACGCGTCGAGATTGAGGTTGTTGGCGCCCTGATTGCGCGTGCCAGACCCAATCTCGCGGGTGGTGCTGTTGAAGTTGGCACCATTCTTCAGACGGCCCGCGCCTTGAAGCCAGCGACCGTCGTCTTCCGTGATGCCGCTCAGACCGGTACCCGGGTTGGCAGCGATGGCAAAGGGAACAATTGCCAGTGTTTCATTTCGGAGGAAGCTCGTCCCGGGATCGCCGCCGGTCTCGCCGGCAATGACGCTTCGATTGGCGAGTGCCTGAAAGTTGGTTCCGAAGGTCCCGGTCGCCACATTGTAGGCCCGCCGGCCGACGCCGTACTGCGCATTCTCGTTCTGTCCGGTGCCCACAAGATCGCGCGGGCGACGGTCAGGGGATGGAGTGCCTGCAAGATCGTCGGCCGCGAATGCCTGGAACGAGCGGACATCGGTGTAACCAATGCGCGGCTTGCCCTGAGAAGCGGCCGTCCAACCACCGGGGTTGGACCCACTCTGCGTTCCACCGCCGTCGATGATGTAGGTGTTTGCGTTAATCTGCGACCAGCCTTGACGCCAGAGCGGTGCCGATTGGCTGGGCGTATCTGCATCGAGTTCGTTGCCAAAGCCCGATGGAAGGAACAACCCCCCGCCCTTGGCCGTCTCAAGAATGCCGTTGATCGAGCCGACCTCATGATACTGATATTCGATTCTGTCGGCGGTCAGCAGCGCGAGATTGGCGCCGGCGGTCGGCGTGGTGCGCCAGGAAAGCAACTGCTGCGCGCCGACGTTCGCCGTGTATAGAGTGCGCCCGATACGAAGCTGATCGGTACCAAGCCGCCAAAGCGAGTTGTTTTCGCCCGTGGGGAAGTTCTGCGAATTCGTCGTCGCCCCGCGGGTGAGTGCTCCGAGCGCGGTCGCGCCGGATGCTGAGATCTTGTAGGTGCGGGGGTCGGCAAACGGGCTGCCGCCGTCGTTGGTGACACCGGCGTTCACCGCTGCCGTTGCCAGAGTTGCAACGACTGCTGAGGCCAGTGCGAGTTTTCGCCGCTGAGTAGACACTTTCTCCATGATCCTGCTCCTGAGATAGAGGGAACTATTGCTACGCCGCGTGGGGTGCCGGCAATTGCCGAGCCAAACTTATCCAGACCCAAGCAGCAGATGTTTATCTTGAACTGCGATTGTTTCGGCAGTACGACCGAAGCGCTTGCTTTGCATGACGATGATCATGCGCCAGTGGGTTAGCGCGGTGGCACGTCCTTGATCGTCGGCTCGCCCTCGACCGAGTAGACTCGCTCACCCCATTGCCACGTGGGACTGCCGAGCGTCTCTTCGATCAGCTTGGTCTCGACATGCCCGTCGCAGAAAAGGAAGTTGGTCTTTGGATATTGCTTGGCCGAGGCGCCGGCTTTGGCGCGCCCGTGATTGCGACCCACCCAGTAAAGCCGTGCATCGGTTGGTATCGGTGGGAACGGCGGCGCTTCGGCCAGCCGGAACGGTGCGATGTTCGGGTTGATGTTCACGGCGTCGCTGAAGTCGTAGCTGTCGGCACTGTTGATAAACCCATGCACGGGCCGATGGCTCTTGACAATGCCGTCTGCGGCACCGTCGGACACCACGCGATAGTTCTGAGTAAACTCAGTCGCCAGAATGACATCGGACGATTTTCGGATCCGCGATGCCTTCACGTATTGAGCGTTTGCCCCACCCTTATGGCCCTCGACATCGGGAGAGAACTTGTTTCGAGGCAGGATCGCCTCGTTCACTGTGTACGCCAGACGGCGCACCTGATTGTCTACAACACTTGCCGCTGTGCTGGGGTCGCGATTCTGCCCGGGGAGCAGATCATCCTGCCTGGGATTCGTCGGTGGCAGGCCGCCATCCTCCAGCGAAGGACATGTAAAGGCCGCCTCCTGAACCGGATTCGCATCACCGGTGCTGTTGGAACGCTTGGTGTTGAAAATGTACCACGACCAGTGCGTGTACCCGAGCGTTCGATTGACCGCGGTTCCTCCACGTCGCGCCGCGGGGGCACCGGAGCCCACGTTGTAAACATATGCCGCCGGATAGACGCCTCGACTCTCTGCAAGATAGATCGCGAATCCTTGTCCAATCGCTCGCAGGTTGGACGAGCACTTGGTGATATTTGCCTGCTCCCGCGCCTTACCGAGCGTCGGAAGCAGGATTCCGATTAACACTGCAATAATCCCGATAACAACCAGTAATTCCACCAGTGTAAACCCTGATCCACCACTTCTTGCGAGGCGCGTCCTGCGCATAACCTGCTCCAATCAAAGTTGTCTTTCTGCCGACGGGACCCGTCCCGACGGGCTGTAACGCAGCCGACCGAACTGTGTGGCGATCCCGATTGCCCTGACCACACAAGCCGACGTCACCAGCCGCGACGGGCAGGGTTTTCCGGCATCTGCATTAAGAACAGCGCCGGAGCGGCGATAGCGCGAGGTAAAAATCGTGTAAAGAATGCGACTTGCGAATCGCCCGCCCGGGCATCGCCGACTGCCCGTTGCCCCTCACCCGACGTGCTGGCTCGATGCCCGATCTCGTTCCGCAATCGTCTGGCGCGTAAACCACTATCATCAATGCACTTGCGCCCAAAAAATCGGCCCGATACATTTTCGCAAAATCGGGCATTTTCGGGCATTTGCGGGCACGGGGCGTGTCCAGGCAGACCCAGAATTGTCCGCCGCCGCGCCGTGGAAGACCCGGAGAAGGAAGCGGGTTGCGTCTGCCAAAGCGCCTTCATACGCCATCAGGGCAACTGCACCGCCGCTGCACTGTGATGCGAGCGTACTCCTACTCTGGTCCCTGGTCGTATTCGCTTTTCAATGAGCGCGCTCTCACCATCCACCGGTGTTGCGCGCCGCGCGCACCGATTGCGCAGCGCAAAGCAGAATTGCTGCGTTCTGAGACTGAATCACGGAAGGAGTTTGCGATTATGCGCGCCCGGCGCGCTGCGCCGCCGGTATCGCCGTGGCGCAGCGCGCGGTCGGCGGCTACGCTTCCCGGTCTACCGCAAGCGCGATGCGCCGGATGCCGGTCATCATCTCTGCGAATTGCTGCGGGGTGAGCGATTGCGCGCCATCGGTCATCGCGTGTTCCGGGTCGGCATGGGTTTCCACGATCAGCCCGTCGGCGCCCGCCGCCACGCTGGCTTTACACATGCTCTCGACCAGATAACTCTTGCCCGTGCCATGACTTGGATCAACAACGACCGGCAGGTGGCTCACCCGATGCAGTTCAGGCACGATCGCCAGCGGAAGTGTGTTGCGCACATAGTCTTCAAACGTGCGAATGCCCCGCTCACACAAGATCACATTCGGGTTGCCCCGCGCGATAATGTATTCAGCAGCGAGCAGAAACTCTTCGAGCGTGGCGCTCATGCCGCGCTTGAGCAGCACGGGCTTGCGCGTTTCGCCCACTTTGTTCAGTAAATTGAAGTTTTGCATGTTGCGCGCGCCGATCTGCAAGACGTCGGCATAGTCGCAACAGACCTGCACCTGATCGATGCTCATCACCTCGGTGACAATCGCCAGCCCGGTCTGCTCGCGCGCCTCGGCGAGGTGTTTCAGGCCTTCCTCGGCCAGGCCTTGAAATGCGTAGGGACTGGTGCGCGGCTTGAACGCCCCGCCGCGCAGGCCGACGGCACCGGCTTCCTTCATCAGGTGGGCGATCTCAATGATCTGCGCCTTGCTCTCCACACTGCACGGCCCTGCGATCACACCGATCTTCCTGCCTCCAATGGTCGGATCGACTGCGCCGGCCCGGCTGTTCATCAGCGGGATGATCGACCGTTCCTTTTTTACTTCTCTGCTGGCCATTTTGTAGGGCGCGAGAATCGGCACGACTTTGTCCACGCCGTCGCACGTTTCCAGCGCGCCGCGATCTTTCAGGCGATCATTTCCGATGCAGGCGACGACAGTCCGCTCGGCACCCACGATGACATGCTCTTTCAATCCCATTTCTCTCACCAGTTTCACAACATGCTCGATCTGCACCGAGCTTGACCCGTTTTTCATCACAACAATCACAGCGCACCTCCGCGGGTGGTAAATGGTCGCCAACAGCTAAGCATGAAACACCTCAACTGCGCTCAAACCTGATGCCTGAATGACGAAACCAGAAACTCGAATCAATGACGAATGACGAATTTGAGACTTCGTTATTCGGAGTCGATTCGGATTTCTGATTTTGGCATTCTGATTTCTACATCCATGGCCGAGCCCGATTCATAGAAAAAGAAAACCCCGGGAACCGCGTCCCGGGGCTTGTTAGTTTGCACAACTAGGCATCAAGCTCAGGCCGCAGCATCTCCGCTCGGGTACCAAAACCCGTAAAAGCTAAAGCCGAAATAGCTGTTGGCGATGAACACTTGTGCATGAAACATATCGAACGCAGGGGCATGGCGTCAACAGAGAAATTTTGAGAAACTTCTGGTCGAGCCTGCCGCGGCGTGTTGAACAGGCGCACCGCCGAGGCGCTGAGGTCGCGGAGAATGAGAAGGTTTTGCCATGAGAAATTCGCGCGCCGCGTCGTTGGCTGGACGCATGTGTTTCGATAGAAATCGTGGCAATTCGCTATATTCAACAAATAATCAGGTCTTTCTCTGTGTTCTCCGCGCCTCTGCGGTAAAACATCCGGGCGAACAATCCGGGCTGAACAAACGGTGAGAAAGCGGTGCCACAAGTCCCACACAGATGTCGCGCATCCTCCCCATTCGGCAAAAGACGACCAGCCAGCCCAGAATCGCAGATTCGCGCGGGCTGCCCGGCACCAGGCGGGAGACAAATGCTACTTTGACAACACAGCCTGATCGACCCCCGCGTCGGGGAGCGAAGCTGTCCTGCGCCGCCGCACGAGTTGACCGGCGTCGTCAAGCAGTGAATACGCCACAGGCGTTATTAATAGCGTCACTACCAGCGCCAGACTTTGCCCGCCGATGACGCAGACCGCCACCGCGCGCCGTTCTTCGGCACCCGGCCCGGTTCCAAGCCAAAGCGGCAGCATGCCCGCCACCAGGGCGAAGGTGGTCATCAAGATCGGCCGCAGGCGGTCGCGGTTGCCCTGAATGATGGCGTCATATCGATTCATTCCCCGCTCACGAAGCTGGTTGACATGGTCCACCTGCAAAATCGCGTTCTTTTTCACCACGCCGAAGAGCACAAGTATTCCCAGGGCCGAGTAAAGGTTGAGCTGCTCGCCGGCCAGCCACAGCGAAAGCAGCGCAAACGGAATCGCCACCGGCAGCGAGAGCAGGATGGTAATCGGATGAACCAGGTGCTCATACTGGCTGGCAAGGATCATGTACATAAAGACGACCGACAGAATCAGGGCGATAATGAACTCGCGATAGGTTCGTTCAAACTCCCGCCCGGCCCCGCGCACGGTCACAGTGTACGCCGGGGGCATGTTCATTGCTTCGGCTTCGGCGAGCAGCGACTGTGTGCGCTCCGCCAGCGCGTAGCCGGGCGCGATGGTGCCCCGGACGCGCGCGTCGCGGCTGCGGTCGGTCCGGTCGATTCTGGCGGCGCTGAGCACTGGTTCGAGTGTGGCGAGATTTCGCAACTCGACAACGCGCCCGGGGTCGCCCGTGAGCAGAAGACCGGGGATTTTGTCGGTTTCGTTGCGATACTGCTCGGCGAGGCGAAGGCGGACGTCATAATTTTCATTCATCGCCGGGTCGCGGTACCGACTGATCTCCAGATCGCCGCCGACCATGAGGCGCAGGGCCGTGCCGATATCGCGCGTGCTCACGCCGAGATCAAATGCCCGCTCTCGATCGATGGTCACGCGCAACTCGGGCTTGGTAAACTTCAGCGTGGTGTCAACATTAATCAGCCCGCCGATGTTTATGGCCCTATCGGCGAGTTCGCGGGAGTATCGAGCCAGCTCATTGAGTTCCGGGCCTGAGACCGAGAAATCGATGTCGAAATTGCCCCCGCCGAGGTTGAAGCTGGGGTAGTTTCGGACGCTGATGGTCACGTCTCGATACTTTCGAAACTCGCGGCGCAGTTTTTGCATCACATCGGTCTGCGAGTAGTTACCGCGCCAGGCCGCCTTCGGGTCGCCGGCGAAGACGCCTTTGATGAACCGGCTGACGCTCCAGACGCGCTCTTCGTGCGGAGCGATGCGCACATACGCTTCACCCTGATTGACCCCGCCGATAAACCCCCCGCCGACGGTAGCGAGTACGGTGCGCACTTCAGGGACGGCGCGCAGGTCGGCCTCCACCTGCTGCATGACGACATCCATCGCCGCATAGCTGGCGCTCTCCGGGCCGGTGACGCGAATCTCAAATTCTGCTTCGTCGGCCCCCTGCGGCAGAAATCCCTGCGGGACGAGCTTAAACAGCGGCCAGGCGGTGGCGATGATTCCGACCGCGACGATCGCCGCCGGGATACGAAATCGCATGGTCGTTCGCAGCATGGCGACGTAAGTAGCATCGATGTATCGGTAAAACCCGCCCCGGCTGGACTTGGCATGCTCACCGCGGTGGCGTTTAAGCTCCCCGCCGAGCACGCGTGCCGAGAGGGTGGGCGTGAGCACAAAGCTCACGACCATGCTCACCATCACAGCCACCGCCGCCGTGATGCCGAACTGATACAAAAACCGGCCACTGACCGAGCTCATAAAGCTGACAGGGACAAAGATGATCGCGAGGCTGAGCGTGGTAGCCACCACCGCCATCGCAATCTCCTTGGTCCCCTCCAGCGCCGCCTGCATGGGCGACAGGTTTTTTTCTTCCAGAAACCGAAAGATATTCTCCAGGACCACGATTGCGTCGTCGATGACAATGCCCACCATCAGCACCAGCGCCAGCATCGTTACGCTGTTGAGCGTGAAGCCCATCACCCACATCACGGCAAAAGTGCTGATGACCGAAGTGGGAATCGCCAGGCCCGAGATAAGCGTGCTGCGCCAGCTGCGCGTGAAGGCGAACACGACGAGTGACGCGAGGATCGAGCCGATGACCAGATGCGTGTTGATTTCGTGAAGCGCGGTGTAGATATAACGACTCTGATCGCGAATCACCTGAAATTGCACGCCCGGAGGCAGCGCGGGCAGGACGCGCGCCGCATTGACCTTTACCGATTCGATTACCTCGATGGTATTGGCCCCGCTCTGCCGCAAGACTTCCACTGAGACTGACGGGTTGCCGTTCAACCGAGCGGCCGAGCGCCGTTCTGCGGTGCCGTCGGTGACGGTGGCCACATCGCCCACGCGAACCGGCGCGCCGTTTGGTTCGGCGATGACGATCTGCGCAAAATCCGCCGGTTTTTCAATTCGTCCGAGCGTCCGCAGATTCTGTTCGACACCCCCGCCGGTAAGGTTGCCCCCGGGCACTTCGGCATTCTGTCTCACAACTGCATCGCGCACGGCGGTGATGGCGATGCCATAGGCGGCCAGCCGGTCGGCATCGACATCGATGTTGATGGTTCGATCCGCCCCGCCGGTGATCCGCACCTCGCCGACGCCTTTGCTCCGTTCCAGCATCGGCTTGACGGTTTTGTCGGCGAGTTCGGTCAGTTCCCGCACAGAAAGATCGCCGGATAGCGCAAACGTAATCACCGGCGAACTGTCATTATCAAACTTCCCGACGGTCGGCGGGTCGGCCTCGTCGGGCAGGCGGCGCGCCACGGTGGCGATCTTGTCGCGCACGTCCTGCGCAGCGGTTTCGATGTCGCGATCGAGCCGGAATGTGGCGATCACGAACGAATTACCCGAACTGCTGATGCTGCGAAGCTCCTCGATGCCATCGACCGTGTTGACGACTTCTTCGATGCGCTCCGACACTTCGCTTTCAACTTCTTCAGGACTGGCACCCGGCAGCGACGTGCGGACCGTGACCGACGGCAGATCCACACTCGGAAGCCTATCAACCCCCAGCGCCAGGAACGCCGCCGCGCCGACAACGACCATGGCAAGAATGATCATGCTGGCAAAGACGGGCCTGCGAATGAAAAGCTCGATGATTCCGCTCATGTGGCGAGACGTCTCCCAGCGATGCCGGCAGGCAATCCCCCGAACGGCGTCGAAACCGTCGTCCGGCAGACCATGCCCCAAAGCAAATGATTGTTCGCCCGCCGCGGGAGAAGGTCAATCTTCACGGGCTTACTTTTTCCACCGGCGGCAGGGCTTTGCCGTCGATCGTCCAGAGGAAACCAATTGCCTGGCGGGCCTTCGGCGGGACAAACAGGGTCGCGATGAAGCGGGCGACGGGCCGGCCGATGAATCCGCCGAGCAGCATGAAGCCCATCTGAGAAACTGCCGCGCATGCGATGACGATAAAACAGATCGACATATTGGCGGATTCATCACCGCGAGAGGCTTCGTCAATCTGGAAAATCAGCCCGACGATAAGCCCCGCCAGCAGTGGAATCATCAGTGCGAGCCAAAACCGCCGCCGGGGCACGTGCCAGAGAAGCGTCGCCAGCAGCCCGCCGAAGACGGTGGGGGCAAGATTCATGAAGAAAAGTACAACGGCGACTTCAAGTCGATCGCGAAACACGTCACTCGTCGGCCGCCAGACGCGCTGCCAGCGCGGCGTCGGTCCAACCACGGGCTTACCCGTGTCGGCCGACACCCAGATGGTTGCCTGCTGCTGCGGGTCCCACTGCCGGTAGGCATTGACGCCCTCGGGGCTGATGTAATCGCCGCGGGTCAGGCTTTCAACATAGCCCACTTGCAACCCGGCCAGCCCCATTCCTGAAAAGAAAATCAGGCCGGCGAGAAACAGGCACCACAGCAGAATGAGAATGGAGGAAAATCGAGTCAGCCAGACCCGCTGCGCGTTGCTCGCCACGCCCGCCGGCTGAAAACGGCCACACTCGGGGCAGCGTACGATGAGAATGCCCAGGCGCGCGTCACGTTCGACGCGCTGACTGTGGAGGTTGTAGCCGCACTGATCGCAAAACAGATCGGCCTCGATGCGCGCATGCGCCGCCAACGGGCGCAGCGGGGGGAAGTTGGTTTCGGTGTCGGTCACAATCGCTCATTGACGGTCCGAGCCGGCAATCTACTTTTTCCGCGCGGCTTTCCGGGGCAAAAGCGCACGTTGCAGGTTGCGCATCGCCTGTTCAAGCCGCTGTTCGTTTTCGACCAGGGCAACGCGCACCCAGGTTTCGCCCTGCTCGCCGAACGCCCTGCCGGGTGCCAGGGCGACTTTGGCATCGTCCATCATTTTCAGACAAAACTCGATCGTCCCCCCGCCGGCGCTGGCGAGGTGAGCGTCGGCGATTTTTGCCCAGACGAACATGCCGGCGCGCGGGCGGTCGTAAATCCAGCCGAGCCGGTCAAGTCCGCGGCAGACAACCTCGCGGCGCTTCTGATAAATCTCGCTTTGCAGGTCGGGTGTCTTCCCGGCCTGACGGAGGGCGATGACGCTGGCAATCCAGACGGGCGCGAAGTGGCCATAATCGTAATAGCCCTTGATCGTCGCCAGCGCCTTCACCATTTCCTTGTTGCCGCAGCAAAACCCGACGCGCCAGCCGGCCATGTTAAAGCTCTTGCTCATGGTCGTGAACTCGACGCCTATCTCCTTTGCTCCCTCGGCGGCGAGAAAGCTTGGAGCTTTGTAGCCGTCGAAGTTGATTTCGCCGTATGCGTAATCCGAGAGAACCATCACGCCGTGCCTGCGGCAGAGATCGATGGCTTTGGTCCAGAATGCCGGGTCGATGGTCATTCCGGTCGGGTTGTGGGGGTAATTGAATATCGCCAGCTTTGGCTTGGGGTATAGCCCGGCGATAGTCTGTTCAATGTTGCTCAAAAACCGGTCATCATTACCCAGCGGGACGCGCAAAACGTTGGCACCAGCCATCGCCGGCGCGTAGAGGTGTGCGGGAAAGGCCGGATCGGGCACAATCGCCGTATCGCCCGGGCCCAGCAGCGCCAGGCAAAGATGGCTGAAACCCTCTTTGCTACCAATGGTTACGATAACTTCGGTCTCGGGGTCGAGAGTCACGCCGAACTTGTCGCGGTACCGTTTGGCCACTTCTTTGCGCAGCCCGGCGATGCCGTTTGAAATGCTGTAACGGTGGTTACGTGGATCGCGGGCGGCCTCGGCGAGTTTGGCGACTACTGCGTCGGGAGTGGGGTCGGTGGGGTTGCCCATTCCCAGATCGATGATATCCACCCCCGCCACGCGCTTCTCATACTTCATCTTGTTGATGCGCCCGAACAAGTACGGCGGGAGACGCGCGATGCGGTTACTCGGCTCGATAATGAAGGGAGATGGGAGCATGATGGACAGAGAAACTGACGGCGATAGCACGGCGAGTACAACGACAGCGGAGCGGGTTAGCCGTGTCTCCTACTTCGGCTGCGACGCGGGCAGGTCGGGAATCGCCTGCTGAGTTGCCGACTTTTCGCGCTCGCGTTCGAGTTCTTTCCTTACTTCGTCTCTGCCGCGCACCTGCGCTTCGCGGCGTTTCTGCTCCTCGATGTACTGCTGTCGCAATGTCGGCTCCATGATCACCAGCGACTTCGAGGCGCGATCGCTCAATTGTGCGCGAAGGTCCTGCGATAGCTGTTGAATCAGCCCCTCTTCAAGGTCTTCGCGGATGCTCGCCTTCACTTCCTCAAACTTAATCACCTTCGGCGGGATGCGCTCGATCAGTTGAATCAGGTGATACTGATTATCGGCCTGCACAGGGTTGGACACGTCTCCCTTGTTCTTCAAGGCAAACGCTGCATCCTTGAACGATGCGGGATATTGCGAATTGAGCGTAAATGGCCGCACCTCCCCACCCAGCGCCGCGGTCAGGGAATTGCGGCTTAGCGCCCGCGCCACCGTCTCAAAGCTCTCGCCGGCGTCGAGGCGGCGCTTGGCTTCGCCGATTTCCTGCAGGTTGGCAACCGCGATATGCCGCACATGCACCTTCTCGCCATAGAGCTGCATGAATGCCGTGTTCAACTGTTCATCTTGAATCGCACCCGCGGCCTTCGGCTCGCACACCTTGCGAAGCGTCGCGTTGGTCTCCATCAGCAGGTTCCACTCCAGCAGGCTCATGTTTCGACGTTCGAGAAACTGAGCGAGCAAGCCGGGATAGTCGTCCTTCTCGGCATTCTGATCGCGAAACATGCGGTCGAGCGTGCGCGCTGTTTCCGCCTCAACATCCGACGGCGAGACCACGATCTTCGCAATCTTCGCTTCCTGCCGGACCATTTCGAGTTGCACGAGGCTCAGAAGCAACTGAAGGCCGTGGGCTTCGATCAGCGGCTGCAAGAGCTGTTCGCGGGTGATGGTTGCCGCGCCCACCCTCGCCACGGGCGCCCCGGGGTTGGCCAGTGCCGGCTTGGAATCGTGCGCGGCGGCGGGGGCAACCTCTGCGGGTGGGGGTTGGCGCGCCGGCGCGCCTTCTGTCGATGAGGACGCGCACCCCGACACCGAAAAGACCGCCGCCGAGATGCACCCTAACATTAAGCACTTTTTGCGCACGCATTACTCCATGAGATAAAGTGGCGCGCAGTATCGAAGCGTTTCCTCAAGGCGTCAAGTTGCCCACGACTTGCCGCCCGGCTACAACCCTGCCATGGCCCCCTTCCGTCTCGTTGTGGCAATCATCGTACTGTATCTGGCCCTGCCGGTCAGAGGGCAGCCATCTTCGGCACCGGCTGATTCCAGCCAGCAAGCCATCGATCGCCGGCATGTTCTGATCATCAGCATCGACGGGCTGCGGCCAGACATCATGCTTCGCGCCAACACGCCCAACCTGCGCAAGCTGATGAACCGTGGCAGCTTCAGCATGTGGGCCAAAACCACGCCGCAGTCGATCACCCTGCCGTCGCATGTGAGCATGGTCACCGGCGTCAACCCCAACGCGCACGGAATTCAGTGGAACAGCGATCTCCCGCTTGCCAAGCCCGTTTTTTCGAGTTATCCGACACTCTTCCAGTTGGCCAAACGCGCCGGCTACAGCACAGCGCTTGTCACTGGCAAGAGCAAGCTTGTATCGCTCACCCCGCCGGAATCGCTGGACTGGAGTTGGGTTTCGCCTGATTCATCTTCAGACGATTCGACCGTCGCCGAACGGGCCATCGAACTCTACTCGCGAAACAGGCCGGACGTGTTTTTTGTTCACTTTCCGACAACAGATAATGTGGGCCACGCCATTGGTTGGGGAACTGACGAGCAATTGAATGCGGTTGAGGCGGCCGATGCCGCCGTCGGGCGGATTATCGACTCCATCGAGCCGGCGCAAAGAACGGGATCAACGCTCATCATCATCTCGGCCGACCACGGCGGGGCCGGGCGAACCCACGGCACGGAAGACGCCCGCAGCCGGTACATTCCCTGGATAGCGGTGGGTCCCGGCGTGCGGGCAAACTACGACCTGACCCGTTTCGGTGCCAACCACGAGGTGCAGACCTACGATACCTTCTCAACGGCATGCTATTTCTTAAACATCACCCCGCCGAAGCGCGTGGAAGGCAAGCCCATTCGCGAAATGTTTGACGATGCCGAGTTGACCCGACCCGACGCCCCCAAGCCGCGGCTGCCGACGACTCAGGAGCATTGAGTCCATTCGACAATCTTCACCCAACTTCCGACAATCCTGCCATGATCGTCGGCCACGGAATTGACATCGTTGAAATCGGCCGCGTGAAGAAGCTGGTCGAGACGCACGGACAACACTTTCTCGACC
Source organism: Phycisphaerales bacterium UBA2421 (assembly GCA_002343075.1). Classification (GTDB taxonomy): domain Bacteria; phylum Planctomycetota; class Phycisphaerae; order Tepidisphaerales; family Tepidisphaeraceae; genus UBA2421. Next base: position 78,576 of record DDRH01000051.1, read on the forward strand.
GCTGCTTCACGCCCGGCGAGCAGGCGTATTGCGCCGCGCGTCCGAAGCGTTACTACGAACACCTCTGCGGGCGATTTGCAGCGAAGGAGGCCATTCTCAAGGCGCTGGGCACGGGCTGGCGCAAGGGAATTGCCTGGACAGACATGGAGATTCTTAACGCCCCCACCGGCCAGCCGGGCGTCACGCTCACCGGCGAATGCGCCAAGCTGGCGGCGGAGATGAACATCAACCGGTGGCTGGTCAGCATCAGCCATATCGAAACCCACGCCACCGCAAGCGCCATCGGCACGCGCGACTGAATCGCCGCACCTATCCAAACGCACGCGAGTTGCGGCTAAGCTTGGCATTATGACGATCATCGAAGATCCACCGGCCGATCTCCAGACCCCCTCCGGGCATATGCGCACTTACACGTTTCGCCCGGGCAACGAAGGGCGATATCCGGGAGTCGTGCTGTTCAGCGAAATTTTTCAAGTGACACAGCCGGTGCGAAGAATCGCCGCCACGCTCGCCGGCAACGGCTATCTCGTGGCAGTGCCAGAGATTTTTCATGAATTGGTCGCAGCGCCCGGCACCGTCATAGGCTACGACGCCGCTGCGCTCGGAAACCAGTGCAAGATTGATAAGCCGGTCGCCTCCTACGACTCCGACGCGCGGGCCGCCCTCGACTATCTCGCGACGCACGCGCAATGCACAGGCCGGCTCGGTACGATGGGGATCTGCATTGGGGGGCATCTGGCAGCGCGGTGTGCCATGCAGCCGGATGTCTCGGCGGCGGCGTGCTTTTATGCCACGGACATTCACAAACGGTCACTCGGAAAGGGAATGAACGACGACACTCTCGATCGGCTGAAGGAAATCAAAGGCGAGCTGCTGATGATCTTCGGCCGGCAAGATCCACACATACCCACCGACGGCCGGCGGGTCATTTACGACGCGCTCGCCGCAGCCGAGATCAACTTTACCTGGCATGAGTTCAATGCCCAACACGCATTTATGCGAGACGAGGGGCATCGATATGACCCCCAGTTGGCACAAATGTGCTTCGGCATGGTCTTCACGCTATTTGCCCGGCAGCTTGGGTCCAATCAACCAGCCGCCCCGCGGATGGATAAGAGTGGCTGTTGAGGGGCGCTTAACCCGCCAGGTCGTCGTACAACCGCTGCTCATCGGTGGAGAGGGTCGTCCCCGCGCCCGGCGGGGTTGCTTCTGACAGCTCGATCTCGCCGCGCATTTTGGCGACAGCCTCTTCAAACCTCGTCGCATCGATGGCGACCTGTTCGGCATCGACATCAACGAGCGACTCCCCCCGCTGCAATCGGTCGAGGGTGGCAACATAGTCGTCCAGGGCGTCGATTTGCGCATTGAGCACGCGAATCAGCCCCTGCCGGCGCTCCAGTTGCTTCCTCACGAAAAACAACTGTGCCACGGCCCGGCGGCGGGCCGGGTCGCTGGTGGCTTCGCGGAACTGGTCTCGCAGATAGCCGTCCTTCTTTTCGAGAAGCTGCATCTCGTCATCAACGCCATCCCGCTGGGCGACGATGGCGGCCTTTCTCTCGGCGAAAAATGCGTGCTTCTTCTCGGCGGTGGCTTTGCCCGAAAAGACTGACTTGATTCGCGCTGCCAGCGGATTGGCGTTGCCCGTGGTCGTGCCGGTCGGATTGGCTCCCTCACGGTAGAGCACGATCCGGCCATCCAGCCGCTTGGCTGTCAGCCCTTTGTTGGTGCGCGCGAGAGCCTTCAACTCATCTTCGACAATTGCAAGCGGCAACATCGTCGATTGCACGACAGCATCCGCACCAATACCCGTGGTGGCCAGCGCTTGATCCAACTGCTTCACACGATCGCGCACCCGGGTTCGCTTCTCGGCCTCGCCTTCAGGATCGAGCAGGTCATTGAGCGCCTTCGTCTCGGCGGGGCCCCAGATGCTGTAGCCGCCGGCGGAGTTCGGTTCGATGAGGATCAATGTGCGGCTGGCAACGCGCTCGGCAAGATCGTGACTCTCGACCGAAAACCCACCCGTTGAGAGCAGGATGAGCGTCAGCGGCCCGCTGTCGGGTTTGTTTTCTTCCAGGATGCGATTGACCTCGGCAACCGTCATCGGCTTCACTGCCTCGCCGCGCACCAGTTGCTTGATCGGCGAGACGCAAACCACTCGCAGCCGGGCAACCACCGAACTGAAGACCACCATTTTTGCGCGGCTGAAGGCGACATCCATCACTGCACCCTGCGGGAGACTGCCCAGGCCGGTGGAGTCTTCCCGGGCAAACTGCGACACGATCTTCCGCACCTCGGCGGCGCGATCGGACATCGAAATCGAACGGCGGTAGTTCGACGCGGGTCGGGTGCCCTCGGCAGTGTCGATGCGCAGCTTGGGGTTATCCAGCAACCGCTCGACATGCCCCATGAGCTTGCTCTCAGCCCGGCGATGCGATGCAACTGGCACGGGCGCTGCCGCCTCGTGGTCAGGGTTTGGGGTCATGTCGGCTTGCGACTTCAAATCCACCGCTCCTTCGATGCCGCCTTTCGCGCAGCCCTCGCCACGCGAGAATGACGAAAAACAACGCGGCCCAAATCCAGCCTGCCGCGGCGAGAATGCCATACATCGTGCTCATCGGCGCATTTCTCGACCATACATGATTCCACCGATCGCCCGCGCCACGGCAACCCGCAGTCTTCGGTCGGCGACGATGATGTATCCGCGTTGCACTTCGGCGGCAAGCGTGGCGACCACCGAACTCATCAGCCACATCGCGGGCCATAGCCAACCTCCAGCGGTCAGCGCGAGTACGACCGGGGCGCCAGCCACCGGCCAGACCACCCAGCGAGGCAGATCAAAGCGGGCCGGATCTTTTCGGCAGTCGAGTTCAAGTACCGGCAGCCGCGCCATCAGCCGCCACAGGTGCAGTCGCAATTGCAGCGTCGATAGCAGCAGTGCCAGCGATGCCAACGCCGAGCCGGCCCCGGCAACCAGAAGGCCCACTGATCGTCGCGCATCGGCCGGCAGCGGCGGGCCTCCGGCGAGCCAGTGCAACCCCTGCACTACCAGAACTGCCGCACCCCCCAAGGCGATAAGCCACAGGCCGCCGGCCGCGGCTAGGGGCGCGGTCGGCCGCACCCGGGCAAGCATCGCACGCCACATCGGGCTGATGGCCCGGTCACCGTCGGCGAGCCAGGTCATCAACTCGCGCGCCCGGAAGCGATGCGGCGTGGCGTACATCCACACCCGCACCAGCAGCAACCCCGTCGGAAAAAGCCCGGCGGTGAGCAGCGACATCACGAGCGCGGATGCGGGGCTGAAGTAAAACTGAGCAGGCCCCCTGCGGCGGAAACTGGCGCGCAGCATCGAGCCGGGCAGATCGTGGTGGCCAAGCGATTTGACCGTCACGCCCGAGTGTTCCATGAAAACCGACACAGTTGCGGAGCGTACCGCAACGCGCACCATCTCGAAACCCGAAGATGCCAGTGATTGCCGGGCGGCGGTCAGCTTCGTCGAAGCGTGATATGAACAATCTCTGCCGGGGCGTTGATTCGCAGCGGAAACCAGTTGCCCACGCCATTGCTGACCACGAGCGATGCGTCGCCCCGCTGGTAAAGACCCGACCAGTATCGATACATCACCGGCCCAAACCCAAGCCCCGGCGAAAGGTGAAGTTGCCCGCCGTGCGTGTGGCCGGAGAGCGTAAGCGGAATTCCTGCATTCGCGGCGATATCAAACGCATGCGGGTGGTGGGCGAGCAGGATTCCGAACGCATCGGCATTTCGCTGGGCGATCAGGCTGCCCATGCTTGCGACGATCGCCTCGTCTGGGCTTCGGCGCTCGCTGAAGCGTTGAATGGTTGCCGGCCAGCCCCAGCGCAGCCCGAGCACCTGAACAGGCACACCACGCACGCGCGCTTCCACGGTGGTGTTGAGTAGCAGCGGAAGGCCCGCGGCGGTAACGCTTTGCTCGAAGCCTGCCCGGCTTTCGATCAGATCGTGGTTGCCTTCGCATAAAAACTGGCCAAATCGCCCCTCCAGCCGACGGGTCATGTCGAGCGCAGCGGGCAGATCGGAGAGGGCATGATTGATCAGATCGCCGGTGTGCATGATCAGATCGGGGCGGAGGTTGTTCACCGCATCCACGATCCGGCCAAGCGTCTTGCCGCGAGTGAAGTGGCCGACGTGCACATCGCTCACCTGCACGATTGTCATGCCATCAAGGTCGGTCGGTAGATTGGGTACCGGGACAACGATTCTCCGAGTGCGAAACTCGTCGAGTTGACCCATCGCACGAGTGGTGCCGATGGCGGTGATGAGCGGCGGTGCGGCGGAGATGGCGGCACCGAGCAACTGTCGGCGGGTCAGGGTTGGCTCGACAACCGCTGCCGCTGGCTGCGGGCCGACCGGCGGCGCCGGCTCGCTTCGCAGACGGCCGATGAGCCAAACCGCCTTCCCGGCAATCCAAAGCAACAGCGAAGGAATCGCCACAGCAGGGAGAACGATGAAATGCCAGATGAACAGCCCCGCCAGCGCCACCGGCCCCATCGATGCCCCCGCGGGCAAGACTAGCCTCGATGCGATGACCGTCCCCAGCCCGCCGATGCACCCGACCATGAACACCGCCAACAGGCCGCGCAACACCCGCTGATAGCGCAGCGGCCGCAGCAACCGATCGGCGCGCCACCACCACCAGGCATCCGCCAGAAACATGACCGCAATGATCGTGAGAATGAAGATCGGCATGGCGAGAATGCAGCGGCTACTTTACATCGTTCAGACGATGATATACATCTCAATGGCAGAACGGATGTCCCACGCCCGATTTCTTATTTTCGTTTCGCTTGGCGCTTCGCTGGCTGCGTTGGCTGGATGCGTGCGCAGGGAAATGACGATCACTTCTGAGCCGTCGGGGGCGCTGGTTTATCTCAACGGCGAAGAAGCCGGTCGCACACCGATGACCCGCGACTTCACCTGGTACGGAACCTACGACGTGGTGATTCGAAAAGAAGGCAGCGAGACGCTTCGCGCCCGACAGAAGACCATCGCACCCTGGTGGCAGTGGCCCCCGTTTGACCTCGTTGCTGAGCTTTTTCTGCTGGACGACAAGCGAACCTACCAATACACGCTTCAGCCCGCTGCCGACACGGCGATCGATGTCGATGCGATCCTGGCAAGGTCGGATGCGCTTCGCGGGCAGCTTGAGTCCACCCGGGCACCTTCCACGCAGCCGTCGCGGTGACCTGCTCGCGCCTACGATTTACCTACCCGACGATTCATCTAATCATAGTGCTCAAAACGCTAGACTGAGCAGTCAATTGTTGTTACTCGATCGCCGCGAGGCGCTTCTTGGCATCGCTGAAGGTGGGATCGGCTTCCAGAGCCTTGGCAAACTCAACCTTCGCCGCGGGCTTGTTGCCCTGCATTTCCAGCACGCTGGCGATGTTGTAATGCACCTCGGCGGGCTTGAGCACAGCCGACATCTGCGCGCGGGCTTCGTCCACGCGGTCTTTGCGGGCGAGCCACAGGCCGTAATTCACCCGGCAGGGAACATTCGTGCCGTTTGCGGCGATGCCCGATTTATATGCATCCTCGGCTTCATCATTGCGATTGGCGAATTCGTAGCACTGGGCGAGATTGTTCCACGCATCTGCCGAGCGGTTGGTGGCATTGACGTACCGCCGGGCTATTTCAATGGATTGATCGTATTGCCGGGTCATGGCGTAGACGACCGCCAGACGGTTCATCGCTTTCAGATGATTGGGGTCGAGCTTGAGTGCCTGAACGTATTGCAGGCTCGCCCGGCGGAAATCCCCGCGCGACTCGGCCAACTGCCCGGCGGCGAAGCGCGTCTCGGCGTTGATCGCCGGTTCTTTCGCCAGCTCGAAGTTATCCTGTGCAAGCACCGGCGGCTGCGATCGAGAGACCTGCCTTTGGCCGCTGTTGTTGCACCCCACCACTGCAATCGCCAGGAGACTCGCCATGCCCAACCGCTTGATGTTCATCCGATGCCTTTCGAGAGTGAATTCGTTCACCCATACATCGGCACACCAGATCGATTTGCGTTGATCTGGACGGAGATCATGGTTTCAACTCGGCCGCGGAGTCCGATAACCCCGTGGAGAGAACCTGATCGCCCCGGCTCCGGCGGCGCGGGTCAGAAACTCATCGCCGACTGAAGCTCGGCCAGCCGCTGATCGATTTTCTGCTTCGTCGCCGCGGCGAGGCCGGCGAGGCTGAAATCTTCGATGGTGAAGCTCGCGGCGACCGTGCCCAGCGCAATCGCGCGCTTGAGCGTGGCGGCGGTGAAATTCTGCTGGGTGGCGAGGTAGCCCATCATCCCTCCAGCGAAACTGTCGCCCGCGCCGGTCGGATCGACCACAAGCTCGGCCGGGAAGGCGGGCATGACGAAAATGTCATCGCCGGTGCATAGCATCGCGCCGTGCTCGCCCTTCTTGATCACACAAAACTTCGGCCCAAGCTTCAGCACATCCCGCGCCGCGGCCACGAGATTGGTTTTGCCGGTCAATTGCTTGCTCTCTTCGTAGTTCAGCACCAGGCCCTGCACATGCTTAAGTAGATCGAGCAATTCCGATTTCGTGGTGTCGATCCAGAGGTCCATCGTATCGGCCACTGCCAGTTGCGGCGCACTCAGAGAAAGCAGAAGTTCCTTCTGCAGAGTCGGATGCGAGTTGGCAAGAAACACATACTGACTATCAACAAACTGCGCCGGCACCTTCGGCCCGCGCTCGCCCAGCACGCCGAGATCCACCTTCACTGTGTCGCGAAAGTTTACATCTTCGTGATATTTTCCGTGCCAGCGAAACGTCTTGCTTCCCTTGCGAACCTCCAGCCCGGCAGTGTCGATGGGGCGGCCATGAAAGACATTAAGCAGTTCGGAAGGACAATCCTCCCCCACCACACCAACCAGCCGAACCGGCGTGAAGTAGCTGGCAGCGAAGGCGAAATAGACCGCCGAGCCGCCGATCACGTCGGGCCGAACTCCCGCCGGTGCCTGAATTGTGTCGATCCCGATTGAACCCGTGACAAGCAAGGACATATTTTCTCCACAGAACAGAATCGTCTCAAAAGTAAGCTGATCTTGCAGGCGGGATCATCTCCCGCCGGGCAGTTGCCGGACCTTCACGCGCGTTTCGGTGACGGTGTAAAGCCTTCGATTCGACATCCGCGGATACCGCTCGAACAGCCGGTCGATCGCGTCATCCTGCTCCACCTCGCCGCCGGTTAGCTGCAGGTGGGCAATGCACCGCTCAAAAGCGCCGTCGCCCTTCAGCGCAGCGTGAATCACGGCATCATCGTTGGTGATCAGGTCAAGCTGCTTTCGATGCAGCTCTTTCAAAAGGTCTTCCGGCGCGATGTCCGGGGGCAGTTCGGCCATGTCGAGCGTGGCCGCCACATGCCCATGCCGCGTGACCGCTGCATGAACTGCCGGGGCGAGATTGCCATGAATCAAGAAACGCACGGGGCGGAACTATAGTCAGGAAGGGGCAAATGCGAAATGGCGGACGAAAATTTGGGGAAATTCATGTGCCGAACCGACATTGCGGGCAGGCTCGCGTTGCCACGCTGTTTGCTTCGCTCTACACTCGCGCTCGAGTCGTCTACAAAGGACAATCGATATGGCCAAAGTTCGCAAAGCAGTCATTACCGCGGCGGGTCGCGGTACACGGATGTACCCGGCATCGGCGGCGGTGCAGAAGGAGATGTTCCCGCTCGTCGACCGCGATGGGCTGACCAAGCCCGTAGTGCAGATCATTGGGGAAGAGGCAATCGACTCAGGGATTGAAGAAATCTGCATCATTACCCAGCCGGGGGAAGAGCCATATTACCGCGATTACTTCCGCCGGCTTGATGACAGCATGGTAAAGGCCTTTCGCGGTAAAGATTGGGCGATCCTTGAAAGTGAAAAGCTCGCGGCGTTTGGTGAACGGCTTCACTTTGCCGAACAGCATTCACCCGAGGGCTTCGGGCACGCGGTGTATCAAGCAAAGAAATTTGTCGGCGATGAGCCGTTTCTGCTCCTGCTGGGCGACCACATCTACATCAGCGACGTAAAAGACCGTTGCGCACGGCAGCTCATCAAGGTCTATGAACAATACATGCTTGATAGTGTGACCGGCGTACAACCAACGCTTGAACGCTTGCTTCACCTCTTTGGCACAATTAAAGGACACCCGATCGACGCCGGTAAAGGGGTCTACAAAGCTGAGCATATTATCGAAAAGCCCTCGATCGATACTGCGAGAGAAAAGCTGGTCACCCCTGGTCTTCCGGCGGGAAACTATCTTGCGCATTTTGGCATGCACGTTTTCGGCCCCGGCATTTTCAGTTCGCTGGAATATCTGATCAAGAACGACCTGCGAGAAAAGGGAGAGATTCAGTTAACGGCGGCGCAGGAGCACCTCCGGCAGCAGACGGACAAGTATTGGTGCGTGGTCACGCAAGGCCAGCGGTACGATACGGGCATTCCATATGGCCTCATGGAGACGCAGCTTGCTCTGGCTCTGAATGGCGTCCACCGAACGGAAATCTGCGAGGCGATCGCGCGTATCCTCACCCAGCAGGTGAAGAACTAGCCCGCAGGCGAATCGATTCCTGCAACCGAACCGTCGAGACGGCGGTGGATAGGCCGAACCACACCCCGCCGATGTCGAGAGTTTGGCAGAGGGCCCCGCTGACGGGTCGTTAAGCTGGCGAAACTTTTTTTGTTGACTGCAGAACCTAGGGGGTTGTCTGTTCGTATTACAACAGATAGATTCTACACCGCCCCGTTTTTGGCCACCACAAGACGTGTCAGAGTTTGGTTGAGTGTGACAAACTGCACAATCAAAGATGGTAGACGCGTCACTCGGTATGAATCGCGAGATTCCGGCCCCAATTGGTCTTTTTATCTGTGGAGTGTTGTTAATGACGAAGCTTGATTCAGAAAAGTGCGGCTGTCGCGACTTGGACCTTCTGGCCGCCGTTGCGGGGGCGGAGCAGGAGCCTGAGTTTCGACAGGTAAAGCCCGGCGAAACCGTGTGGGAGTCAGCGGCAGGCGATGGCCACCTGATTGTCGTGAAAGTCGGGTCGGTGCGCGTCTACGAAACTGCCGAAGGCAGTCCGCGTGCCCGGCTGGCACATGTAGTCGGGGCGGGCCACTGGGTCGGCGTGGAATCAATCGCAGGCGTCCGAGGCAACACCCGCGTCGTCGCGGCGGAGCCTACGACTGTGGCGATTATCGCTGCAAAGACGGTGTTCGAGCGCGTTGCAAGCAATCCCTCTTTGGCGCGCGAGCTGATTCGGCATCTTGCCGAGCAAAACGTGGAGTTATCCAACGAAATCACCCAGATGCACGCGCACGATTGCACCGCGCAAGTCGCGCTGGCGCTTCTGCGCCTCGCCCGATGCGGCGGTGCCGCGGATGACGAGGGCACTGGCCGGGTTACGCTGCGAATCACCCAGCAGGATGTTGCCGATGCGGTGGGCATCGCGCGGGAGACCGTGAATGCGATGATTCAGCGGCTCGCCGACTCCGGCGCGATTCAAAAACAGCGTGGACGTATCAGCTTCGACCCGCAGGTACTCTCGCGGCAGGCGGCGAGCGGGATGGCCGGCGAAGCCGTTTCGCGGTCATAGCGCAATCGTGGTGCAATGGTGCGTCAAGCCGGCAGCCGGAGCGGTTGCTGCGGGCTATGACCCATCAGATTCACCCGGTCGCGCCCCGCCGATTTTGCCTGATAGAGCGCGGCGTCGGCAGCGGCCACGAGGGCGTCGGCGCTGCGCGGCTGCGTAACGGCGACCGAGGCAATTCCGATCGACATGCTTACGCCACTTGCTCGCTTCAGAATCGATGCGGTGGACGCCTTAAACTCCGCCCGGATTCGCTCCGCGGCGCGGGTGGCTTCGTCGGTTGACGCCTGCGGCAAGAGCAACACAAACTCATCCCCGCCGTAACGCGCGGCTATATCGGCCCGGCGCATGTTGTTCGAGATGGTCCGCCCGGCCACCTGCAGCACCTGATCGCCCAGTTGGTGGCCGAACGAGTCGTTTAGCTGCTTGAACCCGTCCATGTCGATCATGATGCATGCCAGATCGGAGGAATATCGTTCCGATTCGGAGAACAACTGATCCAAGACGCGCCCGAAGTGCCGACGGTTATACAACCCAGTCAGCGGGTCGGTCGCAGCCATCTGCTCGAGCTGCTGGTTTTTCTCGATCAATTCCTGATGAAGCGCCTCGTTCTCGCTCCTGATGCGCGCCACCATCAGGTTCTTTTCAACCACGAGCGGAATCGTGAAGAGGTAATCGCCAAATTTCACCACATAGTCATTGGCGCCGTTACGAATCGCCTCGACCGCCGTGCGGCCCACGTTCTCGCCGGTAACCAGGATAACCGGGGTTCCGCATCGGCTCTTCACGTCGGCCAGCAGGTCCATCCCGCTTCCGTCGGGAAGATTGTAATCGGATAGGATGAGATCGAATGAATCCAGGTCGGTCGATAGTGCCGCCCCGCGAGACTCGACGCCGACCGTCGTCCCTCGGCCAAAGTGTGCTTCGAGCGTTTCGCAGATCAGATCGCGCTGATCGGCATCGTCTTCGACAACCAGCAATCGAAGATGTTCCCCGTGTGTGTTTTTTGTCATTTTGCCAACCCCGGCTTCCTTCATGCCGTTCAGCCGTCTCAAGATTTACAATTCGTTTACGCGTCGTCCAAACTTTTTTCGCGTGATTCAGCGCCTGCAGATGCTCGCTGGCCAGTGATGTTGCGGATACTGGTGGATTTCGAGCCAGTAACTCGTGCTCGCCAGTACCGTCTGTAGAAACTGCTCAGCATTGGCGTGCTTGAGGGTGTAACTGTTTGCCCCGGCGGCGGCGGCCTGCCTCATTTCTGCTTCGCCGGACACACCAGTCATCATTACGACCGGAATCTCTGCCAGTTCCGCATCGCTCTTGATCTGCCGGAGCGCCTTCAGCCCGTCGACGAGCGGCATCTCAACATCCATGAAGATGAGTCCCGGCCGAGGCGCCGCGGCAAACCGCCCGCGCCGATAGACGAAATCGAGCGCTTCCTGACCGTTGCTCACTTCATAGATGGTGTTGGCCACCTTACACTCCTCGATCGCATCGCGCATAAGCATGCGGCAGTCGGGATCGTCGTCGACGAGCAGAATGGGAATCGGCCCATCCTGGCATCGCTCAAGCCAGGGTTTTGTGGAGTTCTTTTCTTGCGTCATACCTGCCTCACATTTCGTCACGCCGCGCGCACGATCGCCGGCGAAGGCTTGCTGTGAACATATTGTGCGTCGATCGTAAACTTAAAGCTGCTCCCCTCGCCCAGGATGCTCTCAACCCAGATTCGCCCACCGTAGGTCTGGACGATGCTTTTAACGCTCGCCAGGCCAACCCCCTTGCCGACAGACCCGCCGGGCGCATTGGATCCTCTACGGAAAACGAGGAACACTTTGGCCAGGTCTTCTTCCCGAATGCCTATGCCGGTGTCTGCAACGTAGAACTCGGCGTGCCCGTCTACAGCCCGGCAGCCGATACGGATCGCCCGCGGCTTCCCCACCGACTCTTCCCCCATGTATTTTATGGCGTTGTCGATCAAGTTCTGAAAAATCTGTCGAAACCGCAACCGCTCACCCTCCACGGTCGGTAACTGCCCGTCTACATGCAGCCGGATATTGTGACTGCGCAGATCGTCTTCAAAGACATCCCGCAATTGCTCGATCAAAGCAGACAAGTCCACCAGCTCCGTCTTCTGTCGGCGTGTTTTTATGCGGGAGAGTTCCAGTAACTCTGAAATCAGGCTGGTTTCAATCTCAACATTGGAACGGATGCGCTCCAATCGATGCACTACATCCGCGTCAAGCGCCGATCGATGTTTGAGCAACAGCATGGTAGCCATGCCATCGATGTTTCGCAGCGGGGCACCGAGATCGTGGGATACCGCACGAAGAAACTCTTCCTTCTCCGAAATCTCGTTGCTCAGAAGGACATTGGCCGCCTCCAGTTGGGCCGTCCGCTGCTGCACCTTTGCTTCCAGTTCGTGGTTGGCAGTGGTGAGTTGCTGGTTGGCTGCATTCAGGTCTCGCTGCTGCTGTTTCACCCAGTGCACCATCTCGTTAAACGCCCGCGCCAGTTCGCCAATTGCATCGCCGCGCTCGATATCGACCCGGGTATTGAGATCGCCGGTGACGATCTTCTGCGCCGCGACGACGAGCTGCCGGATTGGCATGAAGATACGATGCACCAGAAGCGCACCAACCAGCATTGCCAGCGTAAGGGCGAGAGCGGAGATGAGAACAACAACGTGGATGATGGAGTTAAGCCGCGCCGCTTCACCATCGCGGGAGACCCCGACCGAGACGTAGCCGACAAGCTTCGAATTCCCCGATGCCGTGGATAGCACCGGTGCGGTTGTTTCCAGATACTCGCCGAAGACCGGCGAATAATTGTGATGAAGCTGCATCAGCAGGGATGAAGCGCCGCGGACTCGTCGGACATCTTCCTGCTCCAGATCGGCGTCGCGGCTGGCGATGGCGATCTGGTTGCCTTCGGCGTCAAAGAATGCGACATAGAGCACGTTACGGCTCTTGATGAGTTCGCTGGCAATTCGCGACAGATCCTGCGACGACTGATTGCGCACCGATCGCTCGTTGGCAAGCGCCAGCGTGCAAGAAAGCTGGCGCGCGTGCTCGCCAATCAGGTCATTGAGCTGGTTGCCAGTCTGATTGACAAACGTATAGACCGTTGCACCGAGGGTGAGCAGCATCAGTGCGATAAAGCAGATGAAAATCCGCCCCTGCATCCCCAACCCACGACGGACGGTGCGCAGCGTCGGGCCGACTGTGCGCTTGACCACAGCCAGCTTTCCGAGTTTGTCGCGCGCGTTGTCCATGCATCGGCGCGGTAGGGGTATTGCGCCTCAGCGTTCATCGTCGCGATTCGGGTGCTGGTTAATCGCTATCTAGAAGGACTCAAAATACCGCGCAACCGCTTCTAAATCCCCCTTTTCTCGGGCTTACCGCACTGCCGCGCGAGCCTGCGGCGGCGGGCCGCGGGACCATGTGTGGCTGATTCGACACAGATTTACAGCGCAATTCTTGCCAAAACGCCTGATTTCATCGCTAGAATCGCTGCATCTGTACCCTGCCGGCGGCCGAACTTGATCGTATCTGCTAAAATCCCGTGAAAGTGCGCTTTTCCCTGACAAAGTGGCGCAATAGTGTGATGAACGTCCGCTTCTCAGACTAGTTTGAATCGGCAGCTCAGTAAAACCAATGATTGATCGCCTCGAACAACGTCGCCTGCTCTCGACCATCGCCATTCAAGGAACGATCGGCGGGGATCGGCTCACCATCTCGCTCGATGGAACGTTCATTAACATCCGCAATCGCAGCCCTGTAAACGACTTGCTGGTCGACGGCGTGGCCATCGCCCCGCTTACCAGCAGAAACTTCTCCGGCGTCACCCGGATCGATGGCGACCTCGCCGGCGGGCGCGATCAACTGCTTTGCGATGACTCCGTCCTCATCCCGCTCAACATCACCGGCGCCAACGGTAATGACACGCTCACCGGCGGCGGCGCGAATGACACCCTTTCCGGGGGGGCTGGCGATGACTCGATTAACGCAGGCGCCGGAAACGACCTCATCAGCGGCGACCCCGGCGGGAAGAGCGGCGCCGATACTATCGAAGGGCAGGCAGGCAACGATACGATCTTCGGCGGCAATGGAAACGACCTGCTCATGGGCGGCAGCGGCAACGATAGCATCAATGGCACGCTCGGCCGCGATACCATCGGCGGAGGAACTGGCTCCGACACCATCTTCGGCGGCCTCGGCGATGACAATATCGACGGCGGCGACGATGGCGATGTGCTGTACGGCGACGACGGAACCCCCGATCTCGCGCTGCACGGTAATGACACCCTCAACGGCGGAAACGGCAATGACTACCTCCGTGGCGAGGGTGGCAGCGACCTGATGCTCGGCGGGCCGGGCGATGATATTCTCGATTCCCAGGACGACTCACCCGACACGCTCGACGGCGGGCCTGGAAATGACCGCTCCAGCGGCTTTGATGCCGCGAGTTCAAACATCGAGACTTTTGGCGCTGTCTTTGGCACGCAAAATCTCTCCGGAGACTTCATCGCCATCTCCGGCGGCAACGGCGATGACGTCATCACCGTCGGCGGGGATGGCGTGTCAACGATCACAGCGACCATCAACGGCTTCACCCTTTCGGCAACCCTGCAGGCGCTTGCAGCCCATGTGGGTGGCGGCCTTGCCACGGTATTCGGCATCGCCATTCTCGGCGGCAATGGCAACGACATGATCACCATCGGCCCGGGCGTGCCCCTCGCCGCCGACGGCAAGACTTTCACGCTGAGCATCATCGGTGGCGACGGGAACGACACCCTGCTCGGCAGCGATGCAAGCGAGACATTTTTTGGCGGTCGAGGCAACGACACCATTAACGGAGGGGCTGGCAACGACAGGATCATCGGTGGGAGCGACAACGATACCCTCAACGGTGCCGCGGGCAATGACACGCTCATCGGCGACAGCTTTAATGCCATCGGCGGAGGCCCCGATGGCGAAAGCGGCAATGACGTTTTCATCGGGGGCGCGGGCATCGACCTCGCCGACTACTCCGGCAGTACCGCAGGCGTCAACATCACCCTCGACAACCTCGCCAACGACGGTGTGCCGGGTGAGACTGACAATGTCCGATCCGACGTCGAGAATGTCTTTGGCTCCAACGGTGACGACAGCCTAACCGGCTCAGCCGCCAACAACACGCTCGACGGAAAGCTGGGCAATGACACCCTGCGCGGTCTCGGCGGGGATGACGTACTCATCGACGGCTTTTCCAGCTTCTCCGGGTCCAATGACGTTCTTGACGGAGGAAGCGGCAACGACACCCTCGTAGCGCTCGGCGACGACGATGCCGACACGCTCATCGGCGGCACCGGTAACGACACCGCAGACTACGGACAAAGAGGCGGAACGGGACCACTTTCCCTGTCACTCGATGGTATCGCCAATGACGGGGTGCCATCCGGCTTCGCCCAGGAGTCCGACAATATCGGCATCGACGTCGAACGCATCATCGGCGGAGGGGGAAATGACACCATCCTCGGCAGCGCCGCAAACAACACCCTCGAAGGAGCCGGCGGCAATGACTCCATCAGCGGCGGTGATGGCGATGACTCGATCATTGGCGGCGCCGGGAACGACACACTCCTCGGCGGCAGCGGCAACGACACCATCAGCGGCGGCACCGGCAGCGACAGCCTAAACGGAGGCCCGGGGAACGATCGTTTCTTCAACCGTGACGGTTTTGCCGACACCGTCAACGGCGGCACCGGCACCGACACCGCCGATTCGGATCTCGCCACGCTGTTCGGAAGCAACGACACATTCATCAGCGTCGAGACGATTCTTCAACTCAGCATCATTCGTTAACCCCCTCTCCGTCGGCCTGCCGCGCAAAGTCACCGCCCGTGCAGCCCGCCCTTTCCGATTGTCGCAATCCGAAAAATCTTTTACGCATTAGCGGATTGCGGCCTCCCGCCTGCAGTCCTACGATTTTGTCCGACTGAGTCGATCTTCGGAGTTTGAAGCGGGTCGCAGCGGAATGCGCAAGAATGATACGCGGGCACTCGAATTGAAATTGAGCCTTTTTATAAGGTAATTATCGAGCTTCGACCGCTGCCCGCCCGGACGGGCGCGCCAGGTGCAAAAGGCTACCGAGCACCGGAGCAGATTCAGACTCCCGCAGGCCGCATGACAAGGGCCGGCGATGTGACGGTTGTGCAACTGTTTCTCATTTTGTTTCTGTCGTGACAGGTGAGCCAGAAGCAGGACTTCGACGCGGGGTCGGACCAGAGAGGAGCGAGCCGTGAGAATGAATCAGGTTCCCGAGTACCGCTGTGCCAAGACCGAAGACGGCGACGAACAGGGCTCGGGCATGGATGCTCAGATCAACATTCCCCCCGCCGTCGATGGCAGGCTGTGGAAAGTCGTCGTCGCGGCGCTGCGATGCCCCGCGTGTGGGTCGACCGACCACACGGCCAAGACAGGAAAGCGCGCCAACCACAATGGCCTGCTCGAACAGTACCGCCTCTGCCGCACCTGCGGCATTCGCTTCAGGACGATTCTCGAATGAATTGCCAGGTGGCCGTTCGGGTAGTGGTCGATCTTCTGCAGGGCTTTCGTACCGACGGATGGCGATATCTGCATATGTAAAAAGTTTGTGCAGTCAATGACTCGTGTACGCATAGCGAGCAACCCGATACAGACGGAACGATACGCTACTGGGCGAAAGATGCGGGAAAGATCGACAAAGAGTACTGCTAGTCGCCTCCCGCCGGTTCGAATCTCGAGGGCTTCGCATTGCGGCCCTGGCAGTTTGAATCAGTTTTGCATGTCTTTATCTACATTTCTGTGCTCCTCGTTTCTGGTGTGACGATCGTCACCCGCGGGAAGCGCAAGATTTTGGTCGGGCGGAAGCCCATGGCGAGGGGATGTTTCACATGCGTCGTACTACTTTCCTGGCGGCAGGTCTCAGTCTGGCGGTCATGGCTGGCAACGCGTCGGCGATGATCGAGCTTACCACCAACGGCGGGTTTGAAGCCGGTGACACCAGCGGATGGACTTCATTCCCATCCGGCACCTCCACGTTTAATGTCACCGGTGACGCCAATTCAGGCTCCTTTGCCGCCGAATTGTTTAACAACGCGCCCGCGTCGGGTGCGGTGATCAAGCAGGCCAATGTCGGCGTGGGTGTTGTCAACCCCGGCGAACCGGTCACCATCTCGTTCGCCGCGAAGGGCTCGTCGGCGGCGGGCGGCGTGGCGTTTGCTGAGTTTTTCTCCGAGATTGCCGGAGGGGGTACGTCGGCGGCCGGAATACTCGGCGGCGGGCCGCTCGCACTTACCGGGGCATATCAGACCTTCAATTTCGTCGTTCCCGCGGGTGCCAATGTGAGCGGCGGTGTTACCTTACAGTTCGCAGCCGTCACCGGAGGCGATCCCGGCAGTGTCTCGGTCTTGTTTATCGATGATGTCTCGGTTTCCGTCGTCCCAGAACCCGCGAGCCTCGCGCTTCTGGGCCTCGGCGGCTTCGCAGTCGCAAGGCGCCGCCGGATGTGAAGCGCCGTCGAACACGTCGGATGACACTCCTCCGAGCCAGATCGGTGGAGTGGGATCGACAAGATCGATCACTTAAGAGTGGATTTCGTGGAGAGTTCCCGGCTGGTTGACAATCTCATCCAGCCGGGATTTTTCGTTGCGCCATGCAGGCTCGGGGCTTGGCCGGCGGGCAATCAGCTTCGCGAATTGGACCTCGACAAAGGACAAACGGCCATGCTTTAGATTATTCTGTCACCCACGATGCCCCATTTTCGCACTACAAGTATGCAAAAGTACGATTCGTTCAAATCATCGCCTCAACTGCGCCCACAGCGGGCGATTGAGCTGCTCGAACCGCGCCGGCTGCTCAGTTCGATCGCTCTTGGCGGAACAGCGCAAAACGACGCAATCGTGATCGCGATGGTCGGCGGGCTGATGCGCATCAGCAATGTCGGGCCGGCGGCGGTGACGGTAAACGGAACATCGACCATCGCGCCAAACAAGAGCAAGAGCTATAGTGGCATCACAACGCTCGCAGTCGATGTAGGCGCGGGAAATGACAATGTGACCATCGACGCTTCGGTCACCATTCGCACAACCGTCGCCGGCGGTAAGGGAAACGACACCCTGCGCGGCGGTGGAGGAAACGACTCGCTCGGCGGGGGCGATGGCAACGACCAACTCTTCGGCGGCCGAGGCAAAGACACCCTCGCGGGAGGCGCGGGAGACGACCTCATCCGCGGGGGCAGCAGCAATGACGTCATCACCGGCGACCCCGACGACAATACCCCCGGCGCCGACACCCTCTTCGGCGACGACGGCAACGACAGCATCATCGGCGGCGGCGGTGGAGATGCCATCTACGGCGATGACAACGACGCCGATACTTCCGAAGACGGCAACGACACCCTGCGAGGCGGTGCCGGAAACGACTACATCGTCGGAAACGGCGGCAACGATTCCATCTTCGGCGACGGCGGCGACGACTTTATCAGCGCTCTCGACGGGCAAACCGACACCATCGACGGCGGATCCGGCACCGACCGCTCCCAAATCTCCGGCGGTGATGACGATGTGATTACGAATGTCGAGCAGGATCAGTCCATCATCAATGCCCAGAACCTCAATGGCTTCTATGCCGTGTTCGACGGCACCACCGGTAACGATGTGCTAACGATCTCGCAAAGTGGCGAATTCTACACGTTCGTCCTCAATGGTTTGAACATCGTCGTCACACAGGACGAGTTACAGCGGTTCAGTGGATTTCAGAATAACACCGACAACCTCAACGGCCTGGTGGTGCGCCTCGGCAACGGCAACGATCGGGTGACCGTGCTCACGGCGACAACACTTCGCCTGGAAATCTTCGGCGACAATGGTAACGACACCATCGAGGGTGGGCCGGGCAACGAACTGCTCTACGGCGGCGATGGCAACGATACCCTGCTCGGCAATGCCGGCAATGACTCAATCACGGGCGGCAGCGGCAGCGACTTCCTCTCCGGCGGCAAGGGCAATGACACGCTTGAGGGCGATTATATTGATAACCGCATCGGTTCGGCATTCGGAAACCTCGGCGCCGATACGCTCACCGGCGGGACGGGAATCGATGTCGGAACCTATGAAAATCGCAATCTTCCCGGCGGCGTGATTGTGACGCTCGATAACCTCGCCAATGACGGGTTTATCAACGAAAATGACGACATCCGCACCGACATCGAAGTCGTTGTCGGCACACGCAATAACGATGAAATCAGCGGAAGCGGTGCGGGACAGACGCTCATCGGCCTCGGCGGCAACGACACCCT
>DDRH01000051.1:97613-105697 GCA_002343075.1 Phycisphaerales bacterium UBA2421
GGCCTCGGCGGCAACGACACCCTCCGCGGGCTGGGCGGCAATGATCTGCTCATCGGCGACGACATTACCAGCGATTTTGCCGGCGGCAACGACAGCCTCGAAGGCGGCAGCGGCAACGACACCCTTTCCGGCGGCGAAGAACTCAGCGACTCCGACACCCTCCGCGGCGGCGATGGCTACGATTTCGTCGATTACACCCGTCGAACCAACACCGTCCTGCTCGCCCCCGACGACCTGCCGATTCATGGCAATATCAACACCGAGTTTGACCTGATCGCCAGCGACATCGAAGGCCTGCTCGGCGGCGCGGGCGATGATGTGATCGCGGGCAACGAGTTTGCCAACGAACTGCGAGGCTACGGCGGCAATGACACCATCACCGGCGGCGGCGGCAACGATATGCTCCGCGGCGGCGCCGGCAACGACTCACTGAGCGGCGAAAACGGCAACGACACCCTCTTCGGCGAAACCGGCAACGACACACTCATCGGCGGCCGAGGAAACGACAGCCTCGACGGAGCCGGCGGGAACGACCGCATCTTCAACCGCGACAGCTTCGCCGACGTTGTCACCGGCGGCGCAGGCGTTGATACCGCGGAGGTAGACGGGCTGGATTCGATCGTGGCGGAGGTGGTGCAGTAGGCTACCCATGCAACACCGCCGGTGCTGAGACTTTAGATCTTCCATTATTGCGAAGATGTCGGTGTGAACCGCGACCGCGGAGTTGCAGAGCACACAGAGATTCACAAACTTGACCCGCACCGACTGAGCCCCCTAACCTAAGACATGTGCAAAACACCGAGCGACGGAGCAGCTGCGCCTCAACTCTTCGTAGCTCTTCGAAATGCCGGCGCAGGTGATCCCAAGGCAATCATTGAGTTTACTTACAATGCCTACGAGAATCTTCGGCGCAGTGCTCACATGCAGAAGTGGAATACTTTCGGCAAGCTCCCGATCACCCAAGAAACAAGCGAGTTTGTTCACGAAGCCATTGCTCTGATGATCGATAAGCAGAAGGGTGTAAACGATGAAGGTCACTTCCTCGCACTCGCGTCTACAATCGTCGCAGGCTTGATAAAGGACCATGCACGTCGACGCGGCACGGGGAAGCGCGGTGCCGGACAGCGAGGCGTCAGCCTTGATTCGAACCATGATACGCGCGCTGCGAAGGATACTGAGACCCTAGCTCTTGAGGTTGGCGAACTGCTTGAAAAATATAAAGCGATCGATCCCGAATCCGCCGAAGTTCTAACCCTTCGATGCTTCGGTGATCAGAGTGTCAAAGAGGTCGCTGAACGTCTCGGGATGAGCGACGCAACTGTCGTGCGACGCTACAAGACGGCGCTCGCTTGGTTCCAAGTACAGATGGCCAAGTAGCGAAACGGCGCTGCTAGATCACCCGCTGGAGCCGGTCAATTGCTCGTTCCGCACCTGCGGGTACTACGGCAGCGGCTGCGTCGTTGCCGGGGGGCTTGATGGCCCCGTTTCGCCCCAACCGACCTCCGAATCCCCCGTCGTCTGGAGATAGACGCCTCTGGCCGGCTGCGTTGACGGGCTCGTCTCGAATAAGCGTGACGGCGACTCGGGGATGGCCCCCGGCGCTGCGGCAATCCCGTTAAGGTAGCCATACTGTTTTAGCAACGCGTGCGCCGCAGTGGACTCCCCAGAATGATACAGGAAGGCTGCGCATTGCGCCACGAGCATCTTAGTCAGCGGGTGATCTCGGCCAAGACCACCAGGCGCTGTCGCAAGCGCAAGCGCCTCTTGCGCAAGTGACGTAACGCCAGCTTCCGAGTAATGCTTACCAGCGAGCAACCGCTCCAGATAGTTCGCCGTTGCAATGAGGGTATCGATATGACTCGGGCCAAGCGTCCGCTTGAAACCTTCGATCGCCTCAAGGCTGAGCCGTATCGAATCAGCCGAAGAACCAACCCGGAACAAGAGCCCGGCATGATTGTCCATCATCGTGTACAACGCAGGCTGATTCGGAGAAAGCAACTGTCGCTGGATCGCAAATGCTTTGCGAGAGAATTCCTCGGCCTTCTGATAATCCCCTAACTTGAGGAGGGTCTCTGCATACTCCTCCAGCAGTTGGGCCCGGCTAAGTGACTGCGCAACTCTGATTCCTCCTTTCGCCTCCACCTCTGTCAGTCTCTCGATGGCCTGTCCTTGAAGGCGCTCCGCTTCCTCTAGTTTGCCGAGACTTGCCCGCGCCTTACCGAGGTTAGCCATCAGATAAAACCTGAAACTCGCTTCGGCAAACCTCTCCTCCTCAGCAACCTGATGCAAAGCATCGGCAAGGATTCTCTCTGCCTCCTCGGCCTTCCCGCGACGGATCAAGGCGTGCGCCAGATTATTCTTGGCGATGAATTCGGCAGGACTACCTGCGCCTGACTGCTGCGTGGCAAACTCTAGTCTCTGCCGCAGTAGGCGTTCAGCCTCTTCCTCGTTGCCCGTCACCATCAGTAGCATAGCTGCAAGTTCTGCTCTGGCAGCCATCGTAACTCGATGCTCGGTACCAAAAAGACGTTCAGAGCGCTCAATTGCACGCTTCTGCAAAGCCACAGCCGAAACATCTCCCACTTCACCAAGCATCGATACGAGCCGAAGTTCAGCTTGCACCGCCTGCGGGGAGTCTTCGCCATGCATTTTCGCCCGCCGCTCAACGACCTGCTTCTGCATCGCGATCGACTCGGCAAACTTCGCATTGGCCAAGAGCGCAATGGCATAAACGGCCATCACGTCAATCGACTCTCCTTCATCCTCGAAGATGACTCTGGACAACTCTTCAAAGCAGTGCTTCGCCAAAGCCAATGCTTCTTCATGTCGGCCAAGGCCATGGAGCGATGCGGCGATGCCTTTTTTAGAGAGCAGGATGTCCGGGTCCGTTTCACTTAACTTCGCCTTCCTTGTGTGCCAGGCGCGATCAAACTGCTGCAGTGCTGATGCGTACTCCCCAACACTTAGATATGCAGAACCGAGTAAATGCTGGATAGATGCCTCGACGAGCGGTTGATGACCGAATCGCCGTCCGACTCGATCGGCAGCGATATCAATCAATTGCTTCACGACCTTGTCTCGAATGTACCAGTTTTCGATGGTATCGGGTGTGAGATTGGAGAGAAGATCATCGGTGACAAACTTGAGTGTTGCGTCGGCCTGCCCTCGCTTGATTTCTGCCTCATTTTTTTGCTTCACTGCTTCAGAAAGGGCGGCTTCAATTCTACGTTGATAGCGGCTGCTCGTGTATGCCCACACAGCCAGAAGGGATGTGATCATTACCCCAACAGCGCATGCAGCGATCAGTGTTCCCTGATGCCGTTCCGCAAATTTTTTTAATCGATAGCCAGTCGAATCGGGCTTCGCACTGACCGGCTTGCCATCCAGATAATGTTGGATGTCGTCGCGAAGCTCTTTCGCCGATTGATATCGCTGGTCTTTCTGCCGTTTGATGGCTTTGGCGATAACCGAGTTGAGATCGCCTCGTAGGGCTTTGCGCATCGCTTCGGGCGTCATGCCGCGCGCCTCAGAGATGACCCCTTGCGCGTCACCGGAAAGCTCGGCATACCGTCTGCTTGCAGAAGGAGGATCCGAATCGATCACAGACGCTCGGTACTGGTATTCATCGACCGTTTCGGGAAAGGGATAGTGTCCAACGAGCAGTTGAAAGAGCGTCGCACCGAGCGAATAGACATCAGTCAACGTATCTACAGGTTCGCCCTTGAACTGCTCAGGACTCATCGTGGCAGGCGTCCCGAGGCTGCCTCCCCAGTTAGTTAGCGACTGGCTTGGATTAATTCTTTGCCCTCCGGAAATCGACTTTGCCATGCCAAAGTCGATGACTTTGACGATGTGTGCGCCCTTGCTGGCATCGTAACTTGCCATGACATTGCCCGACTTGAGATCGCGATGTATCACCGCTTTCTGATGCGCATGCGTGATGGCGTCGCAAACTTCCATGAATAACTCAAGCCGCGAACGCAGGGACATGCGGTGCTCGTCGGCGTGCTCGGTAAGCGGTTTGCCCTCGACGAGCTCCATGACAAAGTACGCTAGCCCGGCCGGGGTCGCGCCGGCATCAAAAATTTTCGCGATGTGCTCAGAGGTCATTTGCGCCATCGCCTGACGCTCCGTCTCGAACCTGCTCAGGACCTGCCTTGTGTTGAGCCCGGGTTTGATGACCTTGATCGCTACGGTACGCCTAATCGGCGCCTCCTGGCGGGCTTGGTAAACGATGCCTGTGGTTCCTTCACCAATCTCTTTTTCAATGACGTAACCCCCAATCTGGTCTCCCTTCTGAATCCCGATGGAGGTTGCAACCTCCACGGCGACATTTTTGAGCGCGGGCACTGAGGTGGCCGTCGCATCGTACGCTGCGAGCAGGGCCCGCGCGTGGTCCGCGATCGGACTAGAGACGCGCGCAAGCTCACATGCTCGATCCTCGTCTGGTAGTCCCTGAAGTCGAGTAAACAAATCGTACGCCTGCGTGGAGTCGTAGCTTGACACCAGCAATATTCTACCCAGCGCTTCGGCAATATGTTTGCTGGAAGACGGGGAAAAGTTTGCCAACAGGTATGCCGCAGGTTTGGGCGGGGTGGCAGGGCAACAAATGCATGGACATGATTTCAAAGGATTTTTGACGTGACCCGATGCCAGATTACGGGGAATGGTTGTCGGGCGGACGAGGCCGCTTGGCAAGGAGCCGTGAAAGGCTGCTTAACCAAATCCTCATCACCACAGGAGCAACGGTCATGTTGCAACCGTTCGATTCAGCAGCGTCGAATCAGTCTACGGGTATCACCGGGGACGCCCTTTGCGGGGGTTCACACATGCCAGAGCGCGAGATGGACACGCCGCCGGTACCGCCCGCACTTCTGAATGCGGCAACGCCCAAGCGACCCCGGCTTGGAAGTATGCAGGGTGAGCTTACGGGGGAAGGGCCGTGGCACGACCCGGCGGCAGGCTGCCCGCCGATGAATCCATCGCCTGAACGGTTCTCGAACGAGTGGTCGCTGGCACCTGAAGATGCAAGCGACCGCGCAGCCGATGGCCCGGCAGTGGCTCGGAACGCCGCACTCAACTGGTTCGACGGGGACGGCAATGTCCTCCAGGCGAAGCACTTGCCAAGCGATCCAAAGACATTTGAAGCGTTTTTAGCGCTCTACAACGAACTTCAAAGCCTGGCGTCTGCTGAGCCTAAGGCGTTGGACTTTGACGCCGTTCAAAAGGACGAGGAAGGTTCAGCCGATGCTCTGCAGGTGCCAACGCTTGCCACAGCCTTTGGCGAAAGAGCCGTCCAAGCCTACCGAGAGGTCGTTGAAACTCAGATCGGCGATTCAGACAGTATTTATCTCCTGAATGGACGCACGGCAGAAGTCTACGGCGTGCGTGCCGGTTGCATCAGTGCGCTTGCGATGGCAGAACGGGCCCGTGCCGCTGAGCACAAGCGTCAGCGCACATCACTTGCCCGGGCTCTTGCCGTGGTGACAGTGACCGTTCTGGTCCTTGGGGCGATCGCCACCGGTCGCCTCATTGAGGCGATGCTGCTCGCTACGATCACAACTTGGCCGAACAGCTAATCACTCGTCGCAACTCCGCCTGCGCGAAGCGATGCCCGTCGCCCGCGCCGGCGGTTCTGCGCGCCGCCTCAAAGTTAGGCATTCCCTTGACACAGTATCGCCCCCCATCGCTATCGCCGCCAGACTTCTGCATTTTTTCTGTTTAGCATCCGATTTCCCTGATTTTGCGAAAGAATTTCCATACGGGATCGACTATCCTTTTGACCATGATCGAACAGTTGGAACAGCGGAAGCTTCTGGCGGCCATTAACATGGTGGGCACCACCGCCAATGATGTCCTGACATTCGCAATCGTCGGCGGGTTGCTCCGCATCAGCAACACCGGGCCTAACACCGTCACCTATAACAACGGCGGGACGCTTCTACCCAATCGAAGCAAGAGTTTTGCTGATGTCGACCTGATCACCGTCGATGTTGGCAGCGGGAATGACGTCATCAACATTGATACTTCCGTGAACGCCAAGACCACACTTCTCGGCGGCAAGGGGAACGATTTCCTTCGCGGCGGAGCCAACAACGACGTCATCTCCGGCGGGGATGGCAATGATACCATTCTCGGTTTCAAGGGCCGCGACACCCTGGAGGGAGCGGCTGGAAACGACCTGATTCGCGGCGGTAGCGGCAACGACGTCATCAGCGGCGACAACAACACTTCGGCAGGCAGTGATACGCTCTATGGCGATGACGGCAACGACAGCATCACCGGTGGAGGCGGCGGAGACGCGCTTTATGGCGATGACAACGACGCCGACTCATCTGAAGATGGTTCCGACACCCTGCGCGGCGGCGAAGGTGTCGACTACCTCAATGGCAACGGCGGGGCCGACAGCATCTTCGGCGATGCCGGAGACGACTACATCACCAACATCGACGGATCAGTCGATACCATCGACGGAGGCGAAGGAAACGATCGCGCCGAGCCCTCTAATTTTGACAATGACGTGCTCACCAATGTCGAGACGCAGAGCAGCGTGATCTCGGCGCAGAATCTCGCCGGATTTTATGCGGTATTTGATGGCACCCCGGGCAATGACGTCATCACGCTCGCGCAGGATGGCGGCGTCTACAACTTCACGTTCAACGGTCTCGCGGTGCAGGTCACGCGCGGCGAGCTTGAAGCATTGGCCGAGGCGCAAAGTGGAAACGAGCAACTCTTTGGTCTCGTCATTCGCGCCGGCGGAGGCAATGATCGGGTGGAGATTCTCACGCCCATCACGCTTGCGCTCGAAGTATATGGCGACGCCGGCAACGACACGCTTATCGGCGGTCCCGGCGGCGAAAAGCTCGCCGGGGGGCTGGGCAATGACTCCCTCATTGGTGGTGCGGGGAATGACATGCTCGTCGGCGGCAGCGACGACGATGATTTGTCCGGTGGCGACGGAAGAGACACCCTGCAGGGCGACGGTGACGACGACCGTAACGGCAACCAGTTCGGCCTCCGCGGGGCGGATCGACTCAGTGGCGACGCGCAGATTGACGTTGTCACCTACGAAGATTTTGCCAACGGCAGTGACGGTGTGACGGTCACACTCGACAACATCGCCAACGATGGCCCGGCGGGTGAAGGCGATAACGTCATCCAGGACGTCAACATCATCGTTGGTTCATTCGGAAATGACCTCCTGATCGGCAACGACACCAACCAGACCCTCAACGGCGGCGGAGGAGACGACACGCTCATGGGCATGGGCGGCGACGATTCGCTCGAAGGCGATCTCCTCAATGACGGCTTCGGCGGAAATGATGTGCTCGACGGCGGCGACGGCAACGACACGCTCAACGGCGGCGAGGATGAGACCGACGCCGACGTCTTCATCGGCGGCGCGGGAATCGACACCGCCGACTACTCTCGCAGAGGTAATGCCGTGCGTCTCAGCCTTGACGGCGTCGCCAACGATGGCGCGCCTTTCGGGAACGGTGAAGATGACAACATTGGCACCGATGTGGAGAACCTGATCGGTGGCAGCGGCAATGACACGCTCACCGGTTCGGCCCGCGCCAATGTGTTAATGGGAAGTGTCGGGCAGGATCTCATCAATGGCGCCGGCGGCAACGATACCATCGACGGAGGAGCAGGGAACGACACGCAACTGGGAGACGGCGGAAACGACCTTCTACTGGCATCGCCGGGGGCTGACGTGCTCAACGGCGGCAGCGGAATCGACACCGCAGACTATTCCGCCCGCACCACGGCACTGGTCATCACGATTGACGACATTGCCAATGACGGCGAAGCGGGCGAAAACGACAACGTCACCTTCGACACCGACAACATCTTCGGCGGCAGCGCCGGCGATCACATCACCGGATCGGGCCTGCGCAACACGATCCTCGGAAATGCGGGAGGAGACACCCTTTTCGGCGTCGGCGGAGACGATAGCCTCGTCGGAGGAGGCAACAGTGACCAACTCTTCGGCGGAAGCGGCAACGACACCCTGCGCGGCCTGAGCGGGGCCGACACCATGGACGGCGCATCCGGCAACGACCGCTTCTTCAACCGCGACA
>DDRH01000051.1:105894-106959 GCA_002343075.1 Phycisphaerales bacterium UBA2421
AACGGCGGCAGCGGCATCGACACCGCAGACAACCCCGCCACCGACGACGACATCATCACCAATGTCGAGAATATTGTCGGGTGATCCGCTGAAATCTGTCACAGCTGTTGATTTTCGCCTGTTTGTTGTCGCGTTGCGGTGACTGCGCGGTACACTGAGGTGTCATGGGACTGTCAGCCCTTAAGCATCACGGCTTGATTTCGATTGCGGCGTTGGCCGTTACGATTGGAGGGTCTGCTCAACTAGCCGCCGCGTATCAGCCTGCCACGCAGGCCGACGCGCCGGGGCCGGAAGTGGTTGATGCGCCGGACGAGGGGCCGATCAGCGCAACCATTACTGGGGTGGAGGGCAATGCGGGGGTTCGTATCCTCGGTACTGAACAGTGGTTGCGCGCCGAAGTGGGCATGAAGCTTAATGAAGGCGACGAAGTGCGCACGAGCCACAAGTCGGCGGTGCGGTTTGTCATCCCGCCGGACCAGACGATCACCCTCGATCGGCTTGGTACAGTGCAGCTTCTTAAGAGCAATTTTGCCGACGGAAAATACAACACCGATATCGGCATGAAGTATGGCCGCACGCGTTATGACATCGAAGCGGCCGGGCGGGAGCACGATGCGAGAGTGCGCAGCCCGTCAAGTGTGCTGGCGATTCGCGGCACGAAGGTGATGTTGTTCGATCAGCCGCCGTTTGTTCCCGAGGCGCAAAGCCTGACCGGCCGGGCGTTCTTTCGCGACGCGCGGAAACAGGTAAGCGTCGGAGCGCGCAATGGCAACAAGGTGAAAGTCAGTTCGGACAAGGAAGACGCTGCGCAAACAGCGCTCGCTGGCGGGGTGATCAACCCCCGCGGGAG
Organism: Phycisphaerales bacterium UBA2421; assembly: GCA_002343075.1. Taxonomy (GTDB): domain Bacteria; phylum Planctomycetota; class Phycisphaerae; order Tepidisphaerales; family Tepidisphaeraceae; genus UBA2421. The sequence continues at coordinate 106,745 of DDRH01000051.1, forward strand.
CGACAGCGCGCTGACGCCTGCCGACAATCGCTTCGGGTTCAGCCCGGCAGTATTCGCCCGGCTGCAAGAGCAAGGTGGCGTTTTTGAGATCATCGGGCAGGCGAATAATCAATCGATTATCGACAGCCTGAGCTTCATCGGCACCGTAGCGGGCGAGCAGCCTCAGTTTAACTTCAGCTTCATCGGCTCGCCGTCGGCGAGCATCGGCGTGGTCT